>JBMFQE010000006.1:0-144507 GCA_049968755.1 Bacteroidales bacterium | reverse complement strand
TCGGCTGGAACAGCTACCATTACGGTTACCACGCAGGATGGAGCAAAGACAGCTTCCTGTTCTGTTACGGTTACAGCAACGACCGTTCCTGTCACGGGAGTAACGGTAAGTCCTACCACTGCTAACATATCGGTGGGGGATACAGTACAGCTTACGGCCACCGTATCGCCCGCCAATGCCACCAACAAAACAGTAAGCTGGAGCAGCAGCAATACAGCAGTGGCTACCGTCAACAGCAATGGATTGGTTACCGGAGTCTCGGCTGGAACAGCTACCATTACGGTTACCACGCAGGATGGAGCAAAGACAGCTTCCTGTTCTGTTACGGTTACAGCCCCGTCGCAAACTCCCTATCAGGGTTCGCCTGTAAATATTCCCGGAACCATAGAGGCCGAAAACTTCGACAATGGGGGACAAAACGTAGCCTATTACGATACCGATGCTGCCAATAACGGAGGTCAATACCGTACCAATGAAGCAGTGGATATTGAGATTTGCTCGGCTGGCGGATATAATGTGGGCTGGATGTATAGTGGTGAATGGCTGGAATACACTATTAATGTAATGTCAACCGGAAGTTATAATTTTGATTGTCGCATAGCTTCGGCCGTAGGAGGTTCCTTCGTTTTGTATATCGATAACGTAGATATATCGGGAAGTTTAAATGTACCCAATACCGGCGGCTGGCAGGTATGGCAAAGTGTAACGAAAACAAATGTAAATCTTACAGCAGGTACTCATATTCTCAAGGTGCAAAGCAATGGAGGGATCAATCTCGACAAAATAATCATTTCGTCGGCTCAGGCACTAGCCAATACATATCGAATCAAAAACCGCTGGCAAAACACCTACCTTTACGATGCTGGCGACCGGGTTCGTTATGCAGCGACAGCAACTAATGCAACTTACAACTGGCAGCTCGAAAGCCTGGGTAACGGACAGTATGAAATTCGAAATGTATCGACCGGTGAGTATATGCATATTGAGAATTTGCTGGGATATGTACAATGCACAGCACGTACCCCGGGTTGGATGAGTTCGCGATGGTCGCTCGAGGATGCAGGTAGTGGTTACGTTCGCATACGCAATGTATGGCAGTCGAGCTACTACATTCACATTGAAAATCTGCAGAATCAGGCACAGTATGGCACAATCAACAGCAGCTGGTGGAGTGCCATGTGGCTGCTCGAACCAGTCACGGGTTCGTCGCGTGAACCAGTAGCTGTTACCACAACCAACAGCAGAGAGTCAATTCAGTTGTATCCCAACCCCGTTACAGATGGATGGTTGCGTATTCAAATTGCTAATCTTGCTGGCAAGGCTGATATACGAATCGCAGACTTACAGGGAAAAACTGTTTTACAGCTAAGTACCATCAATGCAGAAAATAACCTCAACCTTACAGCTCTGAAAGCAGGGATGTATATGATTTTCATCCAGCATGACGGAGCAAACTTTGTGTCGAAGTTGATGGTGCAATAATTAGATTTTTTTTTCAATCTGAAAGGGTAGCCGATTTAGGCTGCCCTTTATTTATTCAGGGTATCGCATCTTATGGGATTCATTCGCAAAATGAATCGAGTATCCTATGACATTTTAAGCATAGAACTGTAAAATGAGTTTAAATTTTTGGGCTAAGGAAGGAATTATAAAATAATAAGATAACTATTTAATTGTTAACCAAATAAATTTTCAAATTGTTGTCTTAACAAACTTTTCCACAATTCGAAACTGCCTCAAATTATCTTCCTTTTTCGGAAATTTCTACCACAAAAAAAAAACATATACTACTTTTACAGTTGAAACAAGCATGAACGATGAGCAAACGATCTGTTGGCCTGTTAGTTGCTGTTACCCTTGCGGGTATTGTAATTTGGAGCTGTGGACCCAGTCCCAGGTATCATAAAAAACGTTCGCTCGAGGGACATATTACCATCTCGGGAGCTTTTGCGCTGTATCCCATGGCCACACTGTGGGCAGAAGAGTTTCGCAGACTTTATCCTGAAGTAGAAATAGACATTACTGCAGGTGGTTCGGGCAAGGGGATTACCGATGTGCTCTCGGGTATGGTTGATCTGGCTATGGTTTCACGTGATATTTCGCCCGAAGAAGAAGCAAAAGGAGCATGGAAAATCGGGGTTGTCATGGATGCCGTTGTTCCCATTGTTAACTCATCCAATCCGTTTATCGACTCTCTACTATCCAGAGGACTTACGCCAGAGGTGCTGCAGCAAATTTTTGTTAAGCAAACTATTACACGATGGAACGACATTTTCGGCATATCGGAAAATGAGATGAATATTAACGTCTACACCCGTTCCGATGCCTGTGGAGCCGCCGAAATGTGGGCAAAATTTCTCCACGCTCGTCAGGAAATGCTTGCAGGAGTTGGCGTATATGGCGATCCCGGTATCACCATTGCCATTAAAAACGATCCGCTATCCCTCGGGTACAACAATCTGATCTTTGCCTACGATTTAAAGACCAAACGCCCCTTTGCAGGCATCACCATCCTTCCTATCGACCTGAATGAAAACGGTATAATTGAAAGTAAAGAAGACTTTTACGAGCATCTCGACAGCCTGCAGCATGCTATTCAGCAAGGCCGATATCCGAGTCCACCTGCCCGTATGCTCTATTTTGTGTCGAAAGGCAAACCGCATTCGAATGCTATAAAAGAATTTCTTAAATGGGTACTCACCGACGGACAACATTTTGTGCGAGCCTCGGGTTACGTTCCTCTGCCCAACAAACAAAGGCTGGCTGAGCTCTCAAAGGTTCGCCTTATTCTTAAACCCCTCCACCGGGACAAGGCTAAAGATACGATAGATCGTTAACCTCGCTATCGGGCAACCAGTTCTACAAAAGGTACCAGCATTTCCTCCATCGAAATGCCCCCATGCTGAAAGGTATTTTTGTAGTAGTTTACAAACTGGTTGTAATTATTGGGATAGACAAAATAATCGGTGTTAAGAGCAAATATATAGGTGGTAGAAACGTTGCTACTGGGTAGGTGAATCTGCGCAGGTTTTTTTACCTCATACACTTCGCGCCAATTATAGTTAAGGTTTTTTCCGTTTTTATATCTCAGGTTGCTGGTTGTATGTTTATCGCCTACTACCTTAACAGGGTTAGTTACCTGTATCGAGCCATGGTCGGTAGTAATGACCACCCGGTAACCAAATCCCACGGCCTGACGGATCAGCTCGGGTATAATCGAGTGTTGAAACCATGATAGCGTTACCGAACGATAGGCAGCCTCGTCGAGCACCAATTCTTTTAGCACTTCTGTTTGTGTGCGCGCATGCGAAAGGATATCAACAAAATTAAAAACTGATACTATGAGTGGAATATTCCTTAGGTTCGGTAATCGATCCAAAAGTTTCTGACCATATTTGTAGTTATTGATTTTTTCGTAATGAAAAGTCAAGGAAGGTGCATGACGTTTAATCTGAAACGCAAGCAATTCCTCCTCATTTACATTTTTCGATTCTTCCTCATCCTCAGCAATCCACAGGTGGGGAAAAATCTGTTGAATTTCCATAGGCATCAAACCCGAAAATAGGGCATTGCGAGCATACTGCGTAGCTGTAGGTAAAATGCTGCAATACAAATCTTCGTTGACTATTGTGGTAAAATCAGCAAGAACAGGCATAATACTCCGCCATTGATCGTATCGCAAGTTGTCGATGAGGATGACCAGTACTTTTTCGCCTTTTTCAAGTAGAGGAAAAATTTTTCTGACAAACACGGTAGGCGAGAGTATTGGTTTGTCTTGTTGTCGGGCATCGAACCAGCTCTGGTAATTGTTCTTGATAAACCGACCAAAGCCAGCATTGGCTTCCTGTTTTTGAGCTTGAAGCGTTTCCAGCAGCTGAACCTCGGTTCGTTCGAGCTGTAACTCCCAGAATACCAGCTGTCGGTAAATATTTACCCAATCAACAAACTGCCAGGCATTATTGATTTGCACAGCCAGGCGGGCAAATTCTATCTGATACGACTGGGTAGTAGCGCTCACCTCCAGCGAACGATTCTCGATATGTTTTTTTATCGAAAGCAAAATTTGATTGGGATTAACTGGTTTAATCAGATAATCGTCTATTTTAGCCCCAATGGCATTGTTCATAACGTTCTCCTCTTCGCTTTTGGTAATCATCACTACCGGCACAAAAGGTAATGATTGCTTGAGGGGTAAAATAATTTCAAGGCCACTTTTGCCCGGCATATTTTCATCGAGAAAAATGATGTCTACCTTCTGCTGCAGGGCCATGCTCAAAGCATCGTTGGCATTGGTTACTGTAATGACACGATATCCTTTCGACTCGAGGAAAAGGATATGCGGACGCAACAGGTCTATTTCATCGTCGGCCCAAAGCACCGTTATATCTTTTTGTGCTACCATATCCGCCTATTTGTATGTTTCCCTATAAAAAACCCGGTAAGTATCAATACTGCCTTCTCCCTGCAAAAGGGGATAATTAGCTTCGGTAATCACAAAAATATCCTCAATATTGTTGACATCCCGACGTACCTCGGCATCGGCTGAAATAGAATTGAGATAATTCATAGCCTCGGTTCGGGTTTTAAATTCACGAACTATCACCAGCTGGTTTTTGTTCCCCAGCGATTCAATTTTTACATTCAGATTGATATTGGGATAATGATCGAGGTTGTAATTGATAAGATTAAAGCTTAACTGATTGGCAGGATTGATGTTCATTCCTTTCAGGGCAACGACTATCCAGTGTCTGTCGTTTTCCTGCGGTTGACGGAAAATGGTTCTGGCCATTTGTTTTTCGGCTTCGGCCTTACTTTCGGGATGAATGGCATCGAGGGCAGCTATGATATCTTTTGCCATGCTGGCTTCCTCCGATTTAGGGTAGGCACGAATAAAACTGGCCAGCTCAATCCGCAGGGTATCGTTTCCAAGCAAGCGTCCTTTGGCCAGTGACTGTAAAAAGGTAAACTTGAGCTTCAGGCTATGGTTGGGATACTGCGTAATACCCTGTTGTGAAAGTCGCAAAACCTGCTGAAAATTACCCTGGTTGAACTGCTGATAGGCCTGTTCGTAAAGCTGACTAACCTGGCGTTCTTTTTCCTGCAATTCATTCAAGAAATTGGGGTTGGCCAGCATACGGGCATAGGCGCTTTCGGGGAACTGCAACAAGAGCTTGCTTTTATACTCTTCGGCTCTGGCCATATTGTTCTGCTGACGGGCCAGCATATATAGCTGAAAGTAGGCTTCGGCTGCTTCGGGTCTGTCGGGATAACGCCGGACAATTTCCTGGTACTGACCAGCTGCAAGCGTGTATTCGTGCAAATCATTCTTATAAATAGAAGCCGAGGTGAGCAGGCTCGAAATTATTCGCTCATGCGAAACGCGTAAGGCCGAGTCGGTAAGCGGAAGGTCGACCAGGTAATATTCGCGCGTTTTGTTACTGAGTCCCTTATGAGCATCTTTTTTATCAGCGTCGCCGGTTTTGCCCTCATCTGTGGCAGCAGTTTCATCACCCTCTACAGTTATCACACTTTTATTACTGCGTCGCCAGTTATCCTCCAGCTTGCGGTTGCCCCATTTGAGCTTAAACTCTGCCTCACCGCTGCTTTTAGCCGAAAGGTTATAAAAGTACCAGCCTCCGCCAACTGCAGCGCTTGATGTCATACTACGACCCTGCATTTCGTTATAGGCCATCAGGTTGTTCTGCTGCTCCTGCAACAGCTCCTGCTGCCTACGAGCCTCCTCGGCCTCTTTTTCCTTAACCTTAGCTATAATCTGGTCGATAAACATATTGCGTTCGTTCTCGCTCATTCGCGCTACAAACTGAACGCTATCCTCAAAAGCAACCCGTTGAAGACTTTTGGCCAGCAAGGTAAGGCTACGTGCCCTGCTGTTAATAAGCTCGTAATCGGCATATTTCGTATCGAGCAGGGTAAGCGAACTGTCGTAATAGGCCTGTGCTGAAAGATAATCTTTGTCCTGATAATAAAGGTCGGCAATAGCCAGATAGCTTCTGGCCTTCTGCTGACTATTACCTGTACTGGATGCTACAGAAAGCTTATAATGTTCAATGGCTTTAGGTTTATCGTTTTCGGCCAGGTATAAATTCCCAAGTGCATAGTATATTTGATCGCGATACTCAATATTTTTCTCATCCGACAACAGCTTATACAAACGCTCACGAATTTCAGCAGCATTACCTTTTCCCTTTTCAAATACATTGGCCATGTTGATCCGGGCGTTAAAGGTCATCTCGTATGGCGGATTCATGCGGATTACCTGGTTGTATTTTTCACTAGCTTTCGCGTTGTTGCCCATCTGCTGATACAGTTGTCCCAAAATGAAGGTATATCGGAGTCGATAAAACTTGTTAGGAGCACTTTTAGCGGCAATCTCCAATTTTTCGGCTGCCTTATCGGGCATCTTACGCCGGATATAATATTCGGCATAAATAGCATTTAACAGCGAAAGGTGTTTCTTAGAGAATTTTTTTTGTTCAGATAGTTTTTCCAGTATTTCCCCCGACTCGGTAAATTCATCCTCGAGAATAAGCTTTCGGGCCAAAAAAAGCTGTGCCTCAATAATAGTGTTTTCCCGGGGATAATCCTTAAGCATCTGGCGAAGGATATTGTTGGCATATCCCAGCTCACCTTTAACCAGATAGGCCTTTGCCATAAGCAGATACGCGTCGTCAATCCATTTGTTATATTCGCGCTTGTTGTAGAATGCTTTTTGACGTTCCGTCTTTACACCCTTTTTGTAATCGGGTTTGGCAGTAATAGAGTGGAGCACAATGGTTTTTGAGGCTTTTTTAATGGCTCTATCCATATCCGTAGAAACGCCGTTGGCAGCCTCTGTACCAGGATAGATGAAAACCGGCAGCAAGGCGGTAAAATCGTCCCTATGTTGCTGCGTCATCTTTTTAATTCCTCGCTTATAGCTTTCGTTGCCATTGAAATATACATTGTAATGAGCAGTAAGAGTATGGTAGCTTCTCGACATAAAGGTATTCCGCTTGGTACTACAGCTAAGCTGCAAAACCATTATACCTAACAGCAAAACCAGGAATCGGAGCCTGAATAACGTTCTCAAGATGTTTTAAGTTTAAAAATTAGTACGGTAAAAATGGCCATTTATTGTATACGTAGCAAAAATAAGAAAAAAATATGCCTGAAGTTCTAAAAGTTAGCTAACCCATCACGCTATATGCTAATTAAACGCAGGCATAAACCCATATTAGTCATTGGCAGACTTTTTTCAATCAAGTTCATTAGAAAAATTGAGTCTTATGATAAATTTTCTCTAAAAATAATTTTTCACTACCTGAATGAGTTTTTCCATTCATCGTAACAACATGGTGTACACGGGTATGCACGGTTTTCTGCGGCCAATTTAGCCATTGCTAGCAATAGGCTTCCCTCTTCTTTTGCATTGTACAAAGCCCATTACGCTTTCCAACGATAGCTGGCATAATCACAAAAAACGTTGTCATGCCCTGGGCCGAAATAAGTCCTGCTAATTATTAGATACAACTTTTCCTTGTCATCCTGCGCGAGCCATCCAAAGCCGTAAGTGAGAATTTTCGGGGACGGTGATACCTTTGAAAAGTCAAACAACGTATCATCACTCGTTTTAATCTTGAACAAATTCGCCAGCGTGGGCTATCTTTGCTCAACAGGATGACAAGGAATTTGTCCTAAACCATTTTTTAAAAAATGTCCAGAAAATAGGGTGTTAAACCAAAAATAATGTCTTTGAAGTTTCAGAAGAATTTTACTGGTTTAACGGTCGCTATGGCAACAGGGAAAATATTATCTTCTGATTAACGGTATTCCGGTTTTTGGTTATAGAATGCAAAAATAGGGGAAAATGTGATTGTTCACGAGCTTCTGCATTCAGAGTAGCCAATCATGGTCCCCTTTGGAAAAGTTATATGAATGTTTTTTGCCAGGTTGGGAAGAACTTGATAGACAATTGAAAGAGCTCACAACAAAGTAACGTGAATTATGCATGTCTTAACTTTTTACTACTTTATGTGACAAGAAAAAAAATTGCAAAGGCTGTTTAATGCTGTGCCGCAAAGTCAAAAACTCAAAATGGGTTAAATTTTAAAGTATGATATCAGAAAAAGAGCTGCCCAAAAAGGCAGCTCTTTAAAAAGAGAATCTGGAAAAGGGAACTACGGCAAATCGGGAACTGTCCAGTTTACCCATCTATCCTTATCGAAGGTAAAATTTCCATCAGTTTTCATCAGATGCGTATTGTCCGATCCATTGCCTACGAGAAATTTTTTAACATAAGCCTGTAATTCGGGGATTTGTGCTGTTGGAAATCCACAATGGTCGGCATGACCTACCTGCGAAAATCCCATGTAGTCGGGAATTTCGAGTGCTTCCCATACGTAGTGAGCGGCATTGGCTGTGGTCCAGGTACTCAGGTTGCCCAACCATTCCATCGAGGTATTTTCAATGACCAGCAGGGCACGTGGTGCACATAGGGCCATAATCAGATGATGATCGAAGGGTAGTTTGTTGGCGGTATTACTAAACTGTCCAAAGTCGTTGCGGAACCAGCAATTTTCGGTGACAATCTGCGAGAGGGTTTGCACATTCTGTCCGTCTGCTTTTTGGGCGTCGGATACCCGCCAGCTGGCCGCCCCACCCGACCCCGATTCCTGTGGGATAGTTAGCTTAATTCGTTCGTCAAAAGCACCAGCTACCAGAGCGCCCTTTCCATACCTCGAACAACCAGTTACTCCCAATCGATTGGGATCGATGTTAGCTTCGGGTGTTTTTTCCAGCGCATCGATCAAACGGCTTACGCCCCAAGCCCAGGCCATGAGTGCCCCAGCCGAATGATTGCTGCAATACAGATCATAAAATTTACCCTTTCCCCGCGAACCCGTGCTCTGCTGCTCAGCTATCTGATCACTGGGAAAATTAATGATAGCCACCCCCATATTGGATAGCTCGGTGTTGTTAAGGAAAGAGTAGCCTATCCCAATCATGGCTGGATAGGGTGCACTACCTGTCGAAGGATAGATGATGATACAATCGAAAGAAATGGTCTTGCCATTTTCGGTAACGGTAACCGTCAGGGTATTGTTGCTGCTGTTGAACGACGCCGTAGTAGCCGAGTAAGGAGTGCAGGGTTTGTTGCCAAACTCAAACTTTTGTGCCAATGCTGCTATTTCGGCCCTTCGGCAGGTCCAATCGGCTTTTGTACTTACCTTCGATCCATCGAGGAAGGTAAAGGGGTCGGGCAGGTATGGGTTGGAGGTCAACTCGCCATATGCAGGCAGCAGTATAGGCGAGCAACCAAGGGTTTCGCAATAGGCTTCATCGCTTTCGGTACAGGGAATACCCTGCTGCGTAATTTTAATTTTGGGTTGTTGCTTTACCCGGTTGCTGGATAAGGTAAGCGTTATCACACGTGGTCTAGAAAGGGTCATTGTTTCGTTGGTTTTAACCGTAATGATAGCATTGCCTGTGCCTGTAAGGGGAGCTACCGAAAGCCAGCTCTGGGGGGAAGAAAGAGCCCACTGGGTATTTGACGAAACAGCAAAGGTAGCAGTATTATTTGCTTCTGGCCCCAAGGTAAGTGTAGTAGTCGATAGCGCAAGATAATACCGACTGCCCTGCTGCAGCACCTCCAGGGTATCGGTGCCTGCGATATTCGAGCTAAGAACTATTAAGCTTCTGCGGGCAGCTGTATCGCTGTTGTTTGTCAACGCTTTCACTACTACCTTCGCCGATTGAGTTCCCGCGGCAGGAGTCACCGAAAACCAGTCGGCCGATTCGCTAAGCGTCCATTCACCCGGACTATAAATTTGAAGGGTATCGCAGCTGTTAGCAGCAGAGTCGAGCTCTATCCTCCGGGGCAAAGCATATAGCTTCCCTCCCTGCGTGACCCGTATGGTATGATCCTCAAGCCCTTTGACCTTAATGGTAATCGTTGCAGTTCGCACCGACAATTCCGTATTAGCAAATGCTTCTACCACCACCGTGGCATTTTTGGTACCCGTGGCAGGAGTAACCGAAAGCCAGTTGGCATCATAGGAGACGCTCCATTCCGTATTCGAATGTATGGTAAAACTATCCGTACTGTTTGCCAGGGGGGCTAATTCAATTGAGTTTTTACTTACCTCAAACTCGGGCTTAAACTTCTCATCACATCGGATTAGGAAATATGCCAAAAGCAATAATAACAAGAAAATTACGTATTTTTTCATCATAATAAAATTGATTTTTAAAGGTATGATGGAACACCCATGTCCGCAATTGTATCACTATTGTGTTTGCGTTTGCGTTTGCAGGAACATGGGCGTTTCATCACTTAAAAACTTTAAATTCAAAACCGGTTAGAACCGCATGCCCTTAAAAAGGCTTTGGAATATATTCAATCAGCCTTAATCTGATCTTGATTATAAGACTTACGTGGTTAAAATTAACGTGAATATCTACGAAACAGGGTAAATTTCCTTTCATTTTCCGGCCTAAAAATGTTCGGGGTATATTTTTACCCCATTTTTGGCTGTTTTATACCATTGCTCCGAAAAATACCAGCAGGATTCTTTATTACTTATTCCCGACACACTCGTGTTTGGCAATTATTGCTATTCTTCCATCGAGAAAAAATTTTTATCCTCAAAAATGAGGATGTTATTTAGCAATGGTAGTAAAAAATACCAACAAATAAGGATGGTATACCGGGCTGAATAACCATAGTTTTGCGTCAGTTTTATAAATCATTAAAAGTAAAAGCATATGAGAACGAGAATACTCTCCATTTTTTTGTTCGGTTGCACTACAATAGTTGCACAAGACCGCTTATTTACCTATACCTATCAGAGTACGGTATTAAACAAGGGGCAGAAAGAGCTTGAGGTATGGAACACCCTGCGCACCGGGCGGGATAACTATTATGCACGTTTAGATCACCGAACCGAGTATGAGGTGGGACTGGGCAATCAGCTGCAAACGGCTTTTTACCTAAATCTTACTGCTAAGTCGGCGGCAGATAGCATACAAGTTGTAACAGAAAACGAAATTGGTTTCTCCAATGAGTGGAAGCTAAAGCTTCTCGATCCGGTTGCTAATCCCATTGGACTTGCACTGTATGGAGAATATACCATTAGTAGCAAGGAGTATGAGCTGGAAGGCAAACTTATCCTCGACAAACGTATTAATAATTTTACCATTGCCCTAAACGGTGTTTATGAGTTAGAATTAGAACCCGAAATTGAAAACCGAGAAACCGAATGGGAAAAAGAGCATAAGCTTGATGGTTACCTAGGCATTGCGTGGTCGGTATCACCAACATTTGCTCTCACCGCAGAGGGGGCTTGGAAAAATGTCCTTGAAAAAGGAGAATTAGAGCATAGTGCTTTGTTTGCGGGTGCAGGTTTTTCGTATGTAAGCGATAAATTTTGGGTTAACTTTACCGTGCTGCCGCAACTGAAAGCTTTTAAAGGCGCCCAGGCAGGCAGCTCATTAGATTTGAAGGAGTTTGAGAAAATTCAATGTCGTTTACTATTTTCGTATGTATTCTAAAGCTAAAATCTGTACAATCATTGTTTTTACATGCCTTATTGGAATTTTGGCATACCGGTGCGGTGGAGCGTTATATGCGCCCACTGCACTTGATGCCGAACGTGAGCAGGTAACACTCGACACCTTACTGATGGGCAGACAACTCTACATTCGCAATTGTGGATCGTGTCACAGCCTGTATTTACCCGAAAAATACACCAGGGACCAGTGGAAAGACATTGTGGCGCGAATGCAAAAACCCGCCAAAATAAATGATAAACAGGCACATATCATTTATCGGTACTTGTCGGCAGGTGCAAAAAAATAGCCTTCATCTAACTCCCTTTTTACAATAAAAAAACCACCCATAAAAGGGTGGTTTATAATTTTATAGAGTGTGATAATCGTTTTGTCAAGTTCAACGAACCGGCAGAAATTCAAATAGGGGGGTATCAATCCTTCAGGGCAAAACGGCAAAAACCGGTCACAACCAGGTCCTTATCAACGCTCTGAAGATATTGCCGCACGGTTTTTTTGTTATCCTTAATGAACTCTTGATTCAACAGCGTATTTTCCTTAAAAAATTTATTGAGCTTACCTTCAGCAATTTTTTCAATCATATTTTCGGGCTTACCTTCGAGACGAGCCTGTTCGCGGCCAATTTCCAGCTCCTTCTCAATACGTTCCTTGCTGACAAACTCTTTATCGACAGCCACAGGATTCATAGCAGCCACCTGCATGCAAATATCCTTGTAAACCTGTTCGTCGAGGCCGGCCTTATTGAAGCCGACAATGCAAGCCAGCTGATTACCCGGGTGAATATAGGCACCCACTTTCTCTGCCGAAAGTGAAGCAAAGTAGCTTAGCTCCATTTTTTCGCCAGTGACGCCAATTTTTTCTGAGATATGATTTTCGATGGGACGACCATCAACCTCAATGTTTTTCAGCTCATCGACCGAGGCAGGGCGATTGTTCAAAGCCGTTTGTGCAATGAGTTCGGCCAGTGCAACAAAATCAGCATTCTTTGCAACAAAGTCGGTTTCGCAATTTAGGGCTATTACAATACCATACGTGCCGTTATCGGCAACTTTGGCCAATACTACCCCTTCCGTTGCAGTACGGTCGGCACGTTTGCTGGCCACTAACTGACCCTTTTTGCGAATAATTTCAATAGCTTTGTCAAAATCTCCATCCGCTTCTTCCAGTGCCTTTTTGCAATCCATCATTCCAGCACTTGTAGCTTTACGCAGTTTGGTTATGTCGGCTAAGGTAACCTGTGCCATAATCTTATTTTTTTTGGTTTCTTTTTATAAAAATCGGCGTAGCCTTTCTGGCTACGCCCGAATTATTTTTAAGACAAAAAAGCTATTCTTCCTCTTCCTTAATGGTTTTTTTCTTGATGGGTACTTTTTTAACTTCCGTTTCTAATTTAGAAAGGACTGTTTCCTCAACATCTTCGTCCAGTACCGAGGCAGAGGAAGCTTTAACTACCTTGGGTTTTTTAGCCTCTTTGTTTTCTTTGGCTTTCCTTTCGGCCTGCTCGGTATCTTTTTCGGCCTTGCGCTCGTTGAGGCCTTCCTGCACGGCCTGACAGATTACATCGGTGATAAGTGCAATTGACTTGGATGCATCGTCGTTAGCAGGAATGGGGAAATCCACCAGGTTGGGGTTGGAGTTGGTATCGCAGATAGCCACCACGGGTATACCCAGACGTCGGGCTTCCTTTACTGCAATATGTTCCTTGGTGATATCGACCACAAAAAGAGCCGCAGGCAAACGTGTCAGGTCAGCAATACTTCCCAGGTTCTTCTCCAGCTTGGCACGCTGACGGGTTATTTGCAACCGTTCTCTTTTCGATAGGGTATCAAACGTACCATCGGTCATCATCCGGTCGATAGCAGCCATTTTCTTAACCGCCTTACGTATAGTTGGAAAGTTGGTAAGCATACCACCCGGCCAACGTTCCGTTACATAGGGCATGTTAATGGTTTTAACCTTTTCGCTTACGATGTCTTTAGCCTGTTTTTTGGTAGCTACAAACAAAATCTTACGCCCCGACTTGGCAATCTGTTTCAGGGCATTAGCGGCTTCTTCAAGCTTGACAATGGTTTTTTGCAGGTCGATGATGTGGATACCATTCTTTTCGGTGAAAATATACGGCGCCATTTCTGGACACCATTTTCTCTTCAAATGGCCAAAGTGTACACCCGCTTCTAACAGTTGTTCAAAAGTTACTCTTGACATTCTTTAATTTTTAAGTTTACCTTCTATTATTATGCAACCCACTGGTAGTCCGTCGGGAGTCCAGCGAGTTTAGATACTAAACTTAGCTCGGCACGACATTGCCCATTAGCGCTTGCTGAATTGAAATCTTTTTCTGGCTTTGGGACGGCCCGGTTTTTTCCTTTCCACTTCACGCGGATCACGGGTGAGCAATCCATTCTTACGAAGCAAGGATTTGTATTCTTCGTTATATTTCACCAGTGCACGTGCAATAGCCAGCCTTAACGCTTCGGCTTGACCTTTGAAACCACCCCCTGTAAGGTTAACCTTGATGTCAAACTTATCGGATAACCCTACCAGCATCAATGGTTGTTTTACCGTGTTTTGCAGCTGAATGGTGGGAAAATAATTTTCAAAAGCACGTTCGTTGATGGTGATATTTCCTTTGCCCTCCGAAACATAAATACGGGCTACTGCGGTTTTTCTTCTACCAACTGCGTTAATTACGTCCATGTTTGTTATTTAAGTGAGTTGATATCAATAAGTTTGGGTTGCTGACCCTGGTGGGCATGTTCGCTACCTGCATATACGTGCAGGTTTCTGAAAATGGCATCGCCCAGACGATTTTTGGGAAGCATGCCCCGTACAGCTTTTTCAACCAGGTCGCAAGGATTTTTGCGATAGATATCGAGCGGGCTTTTAATGATCTGCCCTCCCTGATAACCGGTGTGGAAAAAATGTTCACGGTCGGTCCACTTTTTACCGGTCAGGCGAACGCCTGCTGCATTGATGACGATTACATTGTCGCCACAATCCACGTGGGGGGTATAGTTGGTTTTGTATTTACCCCTCAGCAATTTTGCCACTTTCGAGGCCAAACGACCTAATACCTGACCCTGTGCATCCACTATAACCCAGTTCTTCTGAACGGTAGCCTTATTGGCCGATATTGTCCGATAACTAAGCGTATTCACTTCTCTTTGCTTTTTTTGTTGAACTGTATGCAATTAACCACTTTCAAAAAGTGGACTGCAAAAATACAACTATTTTTTTATTCACAAATTTCTTTTAAAGATTTTTTCGGGTATTTCTTCCCCGTCTAATTTCCCTTTTGTTGAAGAATAAACTCGCTTGGCGTGATACCAAACTCTTCCTGAAAACGACGAGCAAAGTAAGAGCTATTGGTAAAACCGACCTCAAACATGACTTGTGAAATGTTTCCTTGACCCTGTACCAGCAACTGAGCGGCGCGTTTTAAACGAATTTTCCGAATTAAATCATGGGTCGACAGTCCAGTAAGCGCTTTGATTTTCCTATAAAGATGGGTTGAGCTGATACCCAATTCCCGGCTGAGATCCTCAACCGAAAGGTCGGGGTCCGATATACGCTCCTCGACCAGATGAATTACTTTCTGGATAAGCTGCCTGTCGAGCGATGAAAGTGTAGGTAACTCAGCATCAATGCTAAATTGCTGCTGAAAATAACGGCGCAACTGCCTTCGTTGTTCAATAAGTTTCTCCATACGAACCAGCAAGTGTCTATGATCGAAAGGTTTGTTTAGGTATTCATCGGCGCCCAGATGATATCCCTTAATCTTGTCATCGATATTCGAGAGTGCCGTAAGTAAAATAATGGGTATATGGCTCAGGCGAGGATCGGTCTTGATTTTCTCGCACAGCTCAAAGCCGCTCATCTGAGGCATCATCACATCGGAGATAATAATGTCGGGCTCTTTTTCGAGAGCCAGCTGTAAACCGTCGTTGCCATTAAAAGCAAATAATATATGGTATTGCTGCTCAATGAGTTTACCGATATACCTGATAATCTCTACATCGTCCTCAATGATGAGTACTACAGGACAATCTGCATGTTCGGGGCTACTGAACTGCAGCTCGTCTGGCTCACTGAGCGAAATCATAAACTTTTCGGAACTGCCTGGCTCCAATGCCACTGAACTACTGCTATCGACGAGAACGGGGATATTTTTCTGAATAAAGAAGGATGGGTGGACAATAAGCATTGCGGTAAAAGTTGACCCTTTACCCTCAGTGCTTTCAACCGTTATATCGCCCCCGTGTAAGGTGGCCAGTTCACGGCAAAGCGTCAGACCTATGCCCGTACCCTTGAGGTTATTTACATCGGCAGCCGGCAGCTGATAAAAACGTTTAAAAATATCTTCCTGTTTATCAACTGGGATACCCTTGCCTGTGTCAACCACCCGCACGACGAGGTAATGTATTTCCTCCTCGATGAGGGTTTTTTCAAAATTTACGTTGAGAAATTCGATCTCAAAACGAATACTCCCCCCAGGCGGTGTAAATTTGAAGGCATTGGATAGCAGGTTAAAGGCGATGGTTTCCAGCACATTATCATCGACACACAGCACTGCAGTTTTGAGGGGGAATGCAGCTGTATAATTTATCCTGTGAGATTGGGCAGTACTTTTAAACAATTCCACAATCTCTTTCAGGGGCAGAATGATATCCCTGCGGGCTACCTTAAGCTCGTAGCCGCCCGATTCTACTTTTCGAAATTCAAGCAATTGGTTGATCAGATGCAGCAGACGTTTACTTCCTGAACGCATGAGCATAAGCTGTTCTCTGACCGTTTTTTCAAGGTCGTTACGGGATAAAAGTTTCTCCAGTGGACCCATGATGAGCGTAAGCGGTGTGCGAAATTCGTGGGAAATATTAGTAAAAAATTGCAGTTTCATTTCATTGTATTCTTCGCTCTTTTTTCGTTCCATTCGCTGAAGCTGGATTTCGTGCCTGTAACGGGCACGTGCCAATATTTGCTGACGAAAGAAATACAGCAACGCCAGAAGCACGAAACCATAAAGCATAAATGCCCAGATGGTTTCGTAAAAGGCAGGTAAAACTGTTATGTGTAGTTCCACCGGGGCGTTGCTCCATACTCCATCTTCATTGGTTGCCTTTACCCTGAATACATATTTCCCCGGACGAAGATGCGAATAGGTAGCATAACGACGATTGGCATCGGTATATAGCCAGTTGTGGTCGAAATTATCGAGCCGGTAGGCATAGCGAATTTTATTCTGCGAACGGAACACCAGCGCAGCAAATTCAATGGTGAAAGGATACTCGTGCCTGCGAAGGGTTATATGCTTTGTAAAAAGGATCGACTGCGTCAGCAGCGCATTCCTGTCGGAAGAAACCTTCACCGACTGGTTGAAAAGCTGAAAATTGGTAATATATACTTTGGGAAAATTGCGCTGAACAAGGATGCTATCGGGATAAAAAATATTTAGTCCATTGATGCCGCCAAAGTACATCCTGGAATTTTTCCCCATGCCATAAGCGTTCCAGTAAAACTGATTACTTTGCAGACCATCGTCGATGGTAAAATTCTGAAATACGCTCTTGACCGGATCAAATTTCGATAGGCCATTGTTGGTACTTATCCACAGATTACCCTGCCGGTCGGTGAGCATACCATATACAATATTACCGGCCAGACCCTCATTGTCGGTAAATGGCAAAAATTGTATGGAACTTATTCTGTTTCCCTGCCAGGTGACCTGCATTTTGCTGATACCCCCCGTATAAGTTCCCAGATATATGTTATGCGCTCGATCCTGGCCAATGCAAAGGATTCGGTTATCGTTCAGACTATTGGGCAGGTTTACCTGCTTTCGAAAATGGTACAGGGTATCAATGGTGATATTTTCGAAATCGCTAAATACCATGCAGTTCAATCCATCGAAGGTTGCCACCCACAATCGCCCCGAGTTATCCCATTGAATACGATTAACCGAGTTGGCTGTCAGTTTTTTCGGTCCAATACTGTCGTCGTCGCAGCGGATGAGTTTACCCGTTTTGGGCCAATACACGAAAAGTCCCCCATTACATGCAATCCATAACCGGCCAAGCTGGTCGGCAGTAATCTGATTAATGTAGTTGGGTAAATTAAGATTTAATCGACTGATGCTAAAATTTTTTGTGTTCATCTTGCATAGGCCACCCCCCCAGGTCCCTATCCATAGCGTACGATCACTTTCAAAGAGTGCGCTGATAATATTATGGCTCAGGCTATTGCTGTTGTTGGGCTGATGGTAAAAATGCATGAATTTTTGTCCATCATACCGATTCAGCCCTCCCCCATAGGTACCTATCCAGAGCATGCCCTCGGAATCTTCGTATACCGATCGGATGGTATTGGCTGAAAGTGAATTTGGATTGCCGGGTTCATTTTTTAACCAGCGAAATTTTTTGGGTCGGATATCTACCAGATTTACCCCATTATTGACTGTGCCTATCCACAGGTAACCTGCCCTGTCGACAAAAAGATTATCGATATAATTATCGCTCAGGCTATTCCTATCAACCGGATTTTGTTTCCAGCAAAAAAATCGTTTTTTGGCATAATTGTATTGATTGAGTCCCCCCGATTTGGTACCAATCCATATGTTGCCTTTTTCATCAACATCGAGGGCTGTAATGGAATTATCGCTGAGTGACTGTCCGTCGTTTTTACCTGCAAAATAATGAATCATGGTCGATTGCTTTAGCGAAAGCACATTCAGCCCTTCCTCAGTACCAATCCATAGTTCCTGATGGGGAATGTTCTCCACCACTGCGGTGATAATATTGTTGGTCAATGAAAGAGGGCTATTTCCTGCAGTGAGGTATCGGATTACTTTTTTTTGGTGGGGATCGAACTGATAAAGGCCTTTGTCAGTACCTATCCATAAGGTTTGGTCGCTGGCCTGAAATATGGTACGAATATCCCTGGCCATTTCAGCCGGTCGACCGGCAGGCTTTAACGTGTAGCGTTCAAATATTCTGGCAGACAGATTATAACTACATAAACCGTTGTTTGTGCCTATCCATAAGTTACCCCTACGGTCTATCAGCATCGAATTGTGATGAAAAATAAAATTTGAGGGAAGGCTGTTGGGGTTTCTGGGGTCACTGTAAAAAGTTGTAAAACGCTCGAGTCGTGGATTATAACAGTTGAGCCCTCCCCCCTGCGTGCCAATCCAAAGATTGCCCAACGAATCCTCAACAATAGTGCTGATAAAATTATCGGAAATGCTGTTGGTGTCGTTATTCGAATGCCGGAAGGTAACAAATGTATAGCCATCGTAACGGTTGAGCCCATCGATGGTGCCAATCCAGATAAAACCCCTGCTATCCTTAAAAATACAGGTTACTGAATTATTCGAAAGCCCTTGTTCAAGGGTAAGCTGATGAAAAAGAAAATAATTTGCCTGTCCCCATAAAGAGATGTTTAAAGACAATATCAACAGGTATATCCAATTTTTAAACCCCATGCGTAAATGTAAAAAATACCCTTAAAGATAACAACAATTGTGAAATCCTGGAATAATAAATAATAAAACCACCTTTAAGCTACAGGATAAGCGACCTACAGGTGACAAAGCTTTTTGGAAACTTCATATGCAGTATTCAAAAAATCCAACGCATTCGCACAAATTGTCGGTACTAATTGCAAAAAATGTATGCCCTGCAGCCGATAGTATGTGCGTTATTTTGTGAACAAATTCGATGTTCTAATTAAATAACTTTATGTATGAGCTCAGAAGTAGAAAGGATTAAGCTATCGGAAAAAATAGGATATAGCCTGGGCGACCTTGCAGCTAATCTTATTTTTCAAACCCTGATGACATTTTTAGCATTTTTCTATACCGATGTTTCAAAGATTCCACCAGCCGTAGCATCGGTTATCATATTCATTGGGGGCATGTTAGGGGCGTTTTTTAACCCCATCATGGGCATCATTGCCGATCGTACGCATACACGCTGGGGAAAATTCCGCCCCTGGATCCTATGGACATCCGTACCTTTTGGTATTATGGCTATACTTGCCTTTACCACCCCCAATTTCAGTACCTCCGGCAAAATTGCTTATGCGTTAATTACCTACATTCTGCTGGTTATAATCTATTCGGCCAATAATTTGCCATATTCGGCCCTGAGTGGGGTGATCACGGGCAATATGTCGGAACGGAACAGCATATCGTCGTATCGTTTTTTTGCCGTAATGGTAGCCCAGTTCATCATTCAAGTATTGCTGCTACCACTGGTATTGATTGCAGGCCATGGCGATAAAGCCGCAGGTTTTGAAAAAATTATGGGCATTTTTGCTGTCGTGGGGGTAATCTGCTTTATTATCACCTTTTTAACCACCAAAGAAAGAATTATACCCAAACCCGAGCAGACCTCAAGTATTAAGCAAGACTTAACCGACCTGCTGCACAACAAGCCCTGGATTATCATGCTTATCGTTACCGTATTCATATTTATTACGCTAGCCCTTAAAGGGGGTAACTATGTGTATTATTTTAACTATTATCTCGAAAAAGACTCGTTGGCCGCTTTTCTTAATACCATAGGATTTAACCATTTCATTTCCAGCCTTAATGTATTTCTTGGAAAAATGGGACTTGTAGGTTTCCACTGGCCCGAAGACGCTACCACCTCAGCTTTTAGCCTTTTCAATGCAGGAGGTATTATTTTTATGATCGTTGGTATTGCCCTTTCGAAAGGTCTGGCCGATAAATACGGTAAACGCGATGTGTTTGGCTTTGGCCTTATTACGGCAGCTCTTACTCAGCTCGCTTTTTACATTTACCCACCCACTTCTATTACCCTGGTGTTTATCACCCAAATCCTGCATGGATTTTTCTATGGGCTTACTATTCCTCTGCTGTGGGCGATGATTGCAGATGTTGCCGACTATTCCGAATGGAAAAACAATCGCCGTGCGACTGCTATTATATTTTCGGCCATGATATTTGGGCTAAAAGCTGGATTGAGCATAGGCGGTTCTCTGGTTGCCGCCATTCTTGCAGCTTTTGGTTATCAAGAAGGGCACCCCATCCAGTCCCACACTACCATCCAGGGCATCCGCCTGGCTATGAGTGTTTTCCCTGCCCTTACCTTTGGAGTGGCTATTGTTAGCTTGCTCTTTTATGAAATCAACAAAAAAATGGAAGTACAGATTGAACAGGATCTTAAAAGCAGACACAGCAATAGTTAAAACCAGAATTTTAAAAATGTTTACGATGAAAAAATTTACGAATATTCGGATAATTATCTCTACGTACTTGTTAAGTCTCTTTACCGCTTGCACGGCACAGCAACACGAGGAAGGTCTGAAAGATGCATTAAAAGGTAAATTCTATATTGGTGCTGCGCTTAACGAGGCTCAAATAATGGGTAAAGACACGCAGGCAATTAAAATTGTGACCAGGCATTTTAACTCAATTGTAGCAGAAAACTGCATGAAGATGGAGAATATTCATCCCACCAGGGATTCCTTTAATTTTAAAGTGTCCGATGCCTTTGTAAAATTTGGTGAAGAGCACCAAATGAAAATCATTGGCCACTGCCTTATCTGGCACTCTCAGGTTCCCGATTGGATTTTTGTCGACGAAAAAGGCAAAGACGTTACAAGGGATGAACTCATATCCCGCATGAAGAATCATATTACTACCGTTGTCAGTCGTTACCGCGGACGGGTGCATGGATGGGATGTGGTTAACGAAGCCATCGACGACAATGGAATGTATCGCCAATCGAAGTGGTACAAAATCATTGGACCCGAATATATCGAGCTGGCCTTTAGGTTTGCCCATGAGGCCGATCCAGCAGCCGAACTATACTACAACGATTACAACGAATGGCATTCCGCAAAACGCGATGCTATTTACAATCTGGTCAAAGGCTTAAAGGAAAAAGGTGTTCCTATTAATGGTATTGGTATGCAGGGGCATCTTGCCCTCGACTCGCCTAACCTCGAAGATTACGAGGAGGCTATTGTCAAATATGCCAGCCTGGGCGTGAAAGTTATGATTACCGAACTCGACATGACCCTACTCCCCTGGCCATCGGAAAAGCTAACTGCCGACGTATCGTACAAAGCTGAACTTATGGCCAAATATAACCCTTACCCCAACGGTTTGCCCGATACGGTTAATGCAGCATTCACCCAACGTTACGCCAGTCTGTTTAAACTTTTCCTCAAGCATGCCGACAAAATTGACCGTGTAACCCTGTGGGGAGTACACGACACCCAGAGCTGGCGCAACTACTGGCCCATTATGGGACGTACCGATTATCCCCTCCTGTTTGACCGCCAGTACCAACCCAAACCTGTTGTACAGGAAATCATCAGGATGGCTAAAGAAAAATAATCGTAAAACATTAAACATTTAAACTATGAAAAAGGCAAGATATCTGGTTGACCATATCTACACCGCCGACCCATCGGCCCATGTATTTAACGGAAAAATATACATTTATCCTTCGCACGACATCGATGCCGGTATTCCTGAAAACGATAACGGCGACCATTTCGATATGCGCGACTACCATGTATTTTCAATGGACGATATTGATGGTCCTGTTACCGACCATGGGATAGCCCTCGACATTAAAAATATTCCCTGGGCTGGCCGACAGCTGTGGGCACCCGACTGCGCCCATAAAAATGGCAAATACTACCTGTATTTCCCGCTTAAAGACAAAACCGACATCTTTCGCATCGGCGTTGCCGTAAGCGACAAACCCGAAGGTCCGTTTATCCCCGAAAAAAATCCCATCATGGGTAGCTATAGCATCGACCCAGCTGTACTGCAAGATGATGATGGCAACTATTACATGTACTTTGGCGGTATTTGGGGCGGACAGCTTCAACGATACCGCAACAACAAAGCTATAGAATGCGGACATGAGCCTGCTCCCGACGAACCCGCACTCTGTGCCAAGGTAGCACGGCTAAGCGACGATATGCTCGAATTTGCCGAAGAACCAAGGGACGTAGTCATCCTCGACGAAAATGGCCAACCGCTCAAAGCTGGCGATCACGACCGGCGATTCTTTGAAGCCTCGTGGATGCACAAATACCAGGGCAAATACTACTTTTCGTACTCCACGGGAAATACCCACAAACTATGCTACGCTATCGGCTATAACCCTTACGGCCCCTTCACTTACAAAGGCGTTATCCTTACTCCTGTGGTAGGCTGGACTACCCATCACTCCATCTGCGAGTTCAAAGGTAAATGGTACCTTTTCCATCACGACAGCGTACCCTCTGGCGGAAAAACATGGCTGAGAAGCATCAAGGTAATAGAATTGGAATATAACCCCGATGGAACCATTGTAACCATCGATGGTGGCGGAAATGGATAATAATTGGCCCTCTCCCATAGCTCTATCACCGGTGGCATGGCAATGCTGCCGGTTTTTTTATCCTCGATACATTAGCTGAGCCCAATCATTGCAACATTTTCCTAATATTTTTAATGGAGTATTACAAGCAATTTTTCTACTGACTGTCATTTGAAATTTTTGTCGAATCACAGGACTGGGTTTTTGCTAAATTTTGTCCAGCTAATTTGCGTCAAGATTTATATTTATATGATGCGTTGATGGGTCGTATCAGCTTAAAAGTGTCTCAATATAAAAGAAATTGTGATACCGTTGAAAAATTTGACCCTTTAAAATGAAAGAATATCCCCGCCAAATTTTTTATGATGTCATAATTATCCCTTCTGATTGTCAAAGGAATACCCCATAATTCATAGTGAGGGGTACTACATTCGTGGAGAGTTTTAAGTTAATTCTAAAGTTGGTTTGGTTAATAGCTTGGCAGGAGTAGAGAGTAAGTCGTGTTGTTACGGCATGTACTTACTCTTTTACAAGCATATCAAGTCAATGGCAACCCTTGAGAAGTGCGTTTAACTACTAACCAAATAATGTTAAATTTTAAAATGTAAATGTTATGAGAAAAACTTTACTCTTGACAGGCATAGCCGCATGCATGGCTATGTATGCTTCTGCACAGGTAGTTTATAAGACCGAAGCAGATACAGCAGCTATTCCTACCTGGTGGGTGGGCAATCCTTCAGCTGCTAGCTGGGATTATGATTATTGCGAAGCAAACTCTCAGCGGACTTATTATGCGGTATTTACCTACAACCTGGTGGATACTTTGAAGGCCTGGAATTGGGCTACCGACCTTAAGATTACTTTGACAGGTGAGGATTGGGATGCCATTAAAACAAATTTACATATGGGAATGTGGATTAATCCGCTTGATGGGGTTAATGCCAACGACTCTATGGTAATCGTTTTTGAAATTGACGGGACGAATATGGATGGCGGAAAAATGGGTTGGCCCAATGCTGCCTTTAAAATTGGACCTGCCAATACCTGGACGTGGGTATCGGTGGATTTGTCGCAGCTGCAATTTAGCGGTGTTACCCCCGACCAGATTTCAGGGGTTGACTTAGGGGTTAATCTTTTTAAGTTCTCCCCACAGGCCAAGCAGGACTACGCACCTCAGGAAGACAAAGCTTTTACTTATGCTATAGCTGAGGTTGTATTGAGTGATGGTCCTTATACACCCACCTCGGGACCCTGTGGAACTACGGTAGACGGTGGTGGTACTGCAGTTTCAAATGTCTTTGCTGCAAACACGAACGCATATCCTAATCCCGCCTCAGGAGTTGTTTATCTGAAACGTGCTGCCAGTGGTAAAGTGGTCGACATTACGGGTAAGGTAGTTGTCCGTTTCACCAATACCACCCGGATTGATGTTTCTCAATTGCCTGCCGGTATGTACTTTATCCAGACAAACAATAGGGTAGAAAAAATAATGGTTAAATAGTTGATTAGTATGTAGTTGACATGTAGTTCAAAAAGAGGATTGCCGGTAAAGGCAACCTCTTTTTGTGTGTTACAAGACGACTCACTAACACGCTAACTAAAAATAATAATTATGATAAATAAGTATTTTCATTCCATATTAGTATTTGCCATATTGCTATTGTTGAGCGGTTTGAGTGCTCAATCGCAGGTAAAAATAAGTGGTATAGTAAAAGATAATACAAATCAGGCCATACCAGGGGCTAGCATTCTGGTAAAAAATACCACTACGGGCGCTTTAAGCGATGAAAGTGGAAAATTTACCATATCTGTAAAAGATATTCAGAACGATGTTCTGGTAGTTTCAATGATTGGATTTCAGACCATTGAGGTACCGATAGCGGGTAGAAATTTCATTGAAATTACGATGGAAGAAGATATAAAGAAGCTGGAAGAGGTGGTAGTTGTTGGGTATGGTACGGTAAAAAAGAGCGATTTAACGGGCGCTGTATCATCAGTAAAAGCAGGCGAGCTCACCCAGCTTGCTACGGTAAATGTCCAACAGGCAATACAGGGACGGGTTGCTGGCGTGATGGTGATGAATGAGTCGGGCGAACCTGGCGCTGGCGTAAAGGTACGCGTCCGTGGCGTGGGTACCATCAATAATTCAGATCCCTTGTATGTAGTGGATGGTTTCCCTACCTCTGACATTAGCTACATTAGCCCTTCAGATATTGAATCGATGGAAATTCTTAAAGATGCATCGGCTACTGCAATTTACGGTAATCGTGGGGCCAATGGCGTTGTGCTTATTACCACCCGCAGAGGGAAAGAGCAGAAAACAACCGTAAATTTTAGCATGTACTCGGGTGTGCAGACCTTTAACCATTTTGTTCCGGTACTTAATGCAACTGAATACGCACAGGCACGTCTGCTGGCTACACAAAATCGTTATGCTATTGATACCATTGGAAAAACCCCTGCCCAGATTGCCGGAATCAAGCTGGGTGATGCTGCTTACGATAGCCTTTACAAAACCATTATTGCCAATAATTATAAAGGTACCGACTGGCAAAAGGAAGTTATGCAACGGGGTGCCGTAAACAATTATTCACTAGGGGTTTCGGGGGGTACCAATAAATTAACGTACGATTTGAATGCAACCTATTATCGTGAAGACGGAATTATTAAAAACTCATGGCTGGAAAAGTTTTTCGTGCGTTCCACCAATCAGTATAAGTTTACGGATCGCATTAAGGGTGAATTGATAGTATCCTACACAAAGACAGAAAAAACCAACTACGATTATGGCTTGTACAGCGGCATTTTGCCCCTTGCGCTGGTGGCCGAACCAGTAGCCCCTGTATATCAAAAAGATACCAATTTGTACTCCTATCTGCAGATCAACGAAACCGCAAACCCCGTTGCCAAAGCCGAAAGAATGGCTGACGACAGATGGCGCTCAGAACGGTTTGTTGCTAACTTTTCGCTCGATATTCAACTGCTGGAAGGCTTAACTTTTACCTCAAAAAATGGTATCGACCTACGATACGATGACCCTTACAGCTATAATCCCGAATATTACATCGGACCCAAAGACAGAAATGCAGTAAGCTCTCTGTATATCAATAAAAATAGAGGGAAGGGCTGGAATACCTCAAATTATTTTAACTACAGTAAGCTTTTTGGAAAGAATAGTATTAACCTCATGGTGGGTCAGGAGGCAAGCTATGGAAGCTGGTTCAACACGGAAATTACCGTATATGGCGTTCCAGCCGAGGAGCGTTTACGGTATATTTCTAATGCGAGTGGAACCATTGCCCCCAAGGTAAATCCCATAGAAACTCGTGATCCATTCCGAAACTACGAGGGTGAGGTTGCCCTGGCTTCCTATTTTGGTCGTATCAATTATTCTTACGATGGAAAATATCTTTTTACGGCAAGTATACGACGTGATGGATCGTCGAAACTATCCGAAGCCAATCGATGGGGCACATTCCCTTCTTTCTCCCTTGGATGGAATCTTAAGAAAGAGGCCTTTTTACAGGATGTGACCTTTATTAGCGATCTTAAGCTCCGGGGAGGCTACGGGATAACCGGAAATGAATCTTCGGTTTCGGACCCATATTCGGGCTATATCCGCTATCGCACGGTTCGTTCCGAACAAAATGGAGAAATAAATATCTCGACTTTCCAAACACTATACAATCCCAATTTAAAATGGGAAATTACTAAGCAGCAAAACTACGCTGTGGATATGGCTTTTCTTAATAATAAACTCACAGCTACGGTCGATTACTACATTCGTAAAACGGAAGACATGATTGTTCAGCCCCCGCAATCGGAAAAAGAGAAACCGCAACCCCGCATGAATATTGGTGCTATGGAAAACAGCGGGATAGAGTTTACCCTCGGTTACCGAAGCATGTTGGGCGAATTGAAGTATGAGATCAGTGGCAATATTGCCTTTATGCAACATCCCAAAGTAACAAAATTGCTGGGCGATAAGGCTCTGAAGCTTGGCAGCGTCGGAAAGGTTGGCGGTGTGGTATGGACACAAGAGGGTTATGAACTTTGTCGATTCGTTGGTTACAAAACCAATGGTTTAATTACCCAGGCAGATCTACAGAAACCTGAATATAAGGGCAAATTCTACGTTGGCGATCTGAAAATTGTAAACACCAATGGCGATAGCGTTATTGACGAAAACGATAAGGTGTTCCTGGGTAGCCCCAACCCCGATTATACCTTCGGAATCAACATTGCCTTAGCCTATAAAGGTTTTGATTTTAAAGTATTTGTCCAGGGAGTCCAGGGCAATGAATTGATGAACTCGTTGTATGCCTTTATTAAAGCTCCTGTTGAAGGAAGGGGAAATCTTCATAAAGATGTGCTAAATGGATACCAGGAGGGAGTGAGAGACAACTCAAAACTGCCCAAGCTGATTGACCAAAATAGCTTCTTTAAGGAATACTTTACCGACTACTACGTAGAAGATGGTAGCTATGTACGAATTAAAAACGTTCAGATAGGTTACACTTTTTCTAAAGATTTTCTTGCCAAGCTGGGTATAAGCAACTGCAGAGTATATCTATCGGCCGACAACCTGTTTACTTTTACGAAGTATAGCGGTTTTGATCCAGAAGTGGGCCGCGGCCTCGATAATGATCCGCTGCAACAGGGTATAGATGTCGCTACCTATCCGTTGGCAAAGAAATTTATGTTTGGTGTTAATCTGAGTTTCTAACCTTAATTGTTTGCAATATGAAAATAAGAACATATATAATTTCCCTAAGCATGGTTCTGATGGGTGCCTGTACGGATGATTTCCTTTCCCGTGAACCATTGGGGCAGATGATCCAAAAAGACATCGATAAACTTTCTCAATCGGGTAACAATCAATTGGTAAATGAAATTGACAAGCTGCTCAAAGGGGCTTATGATGTGTTTAATTTTGACGAAGGTCAGGCCAGCGGTGTTAGCCATCATGGAGAATGGATGTGGGACATTATTACCGATGATGCAGAAAAAGGTGGGGATGGAGCGGCCGACTATCCTTCTATGCTCGATTGGAGAAAATGGAGCACCCTGCCAAGTAGTGGCCCCCAAACCTCGGCCTATGCTGTTGGCTATGCGGGTGTAGTCCGCGCCAATGATGTTTTAAAGCTTCTTTACTCCAAAAAGGAAAATATTGCTGATACTTTGCAGTATAATCGATTACTGGGCGAAGCCCTTTTTATTCGTGGTTATTTCTATTTTTATCTCACCAAATTATTCGGTAGCGTGCCTTATATCGATACTACCGAATTAAAGGAGGGACAGAATTATCCTCAGCCCGAACCTAAAGAAATGTATCGGCTGATTGAACAAGATTTGCGACAGGCCGTCAACCTTTTGCCTACCAAGAATCAAATGAAACTCAATTTTAACATTAAACCCAACGGTAGGGCTACCAAAGGAGCTGCACAAGCAATTTTAGCCAGGGTAATTATGATGCAAATAGGATTTGGCTATAATGGCAAAACATGGCAGGAGGTGTACGATCTGGCTTCCGATATTATTAAGTCGGGTCAATATGCGCTGGTGAACAATTATGCACAGATTTTTACCCTGGAAGGCGAACAGAGTGTAGAGTCTGTATTGGAAATTGAAGCTTCCGATTTTAATCAGGGTTGGGGTGGATTAGGTGGAAATATCCAGCAAATTATGTGTAGCCCACGCTTGACCGTTTCGAAGCAGAATAGTGGCAAGAATATTGTTAGCGGCTGGGGTTTTCAGCTGCCAACGCAAGACCTGTACAATGCATTTGAAGCAGACGATCCCCGTTTACCCAATACCATTATTAAATCGGGTGACATTATTTACGAAGATGGTAACCCTGCAACCGATGAAAAAATAATCATCGATGAGGGAAGTGCCCAATGTCCTACGGGCTATTTTAACCGTAAAGCTGTATTGCCCCCTCCGGGACCTTCGTGTAACATTTGTTCAAACCTGAATAAGCGACTGGTACGCTATGCAGAAGTACTGCTCACCGCAGCAGAAGCCGCTTATCATCTGGGGAAAGAGGATGAAGCCAGAATGTATGTAAACATGGTAAGGGAACGTGCCCGTAATAGTTCTGGTCCGAAGGGGTCTCAGCTGGGCAATGCCGATTATCCAGCTCGTAATACCAATGCTAATGTGCTACCCCCAGTAACAGCTACAGGTACTGCCTTGCTTGATGCCATCAAGCACGAGCGTCGTGTTGAGCTTGCCATGGAGGGACACCGCCTATGGGACCTCATTCGGTGGGGCGATTATGAAAAAGCTATTGAAACCTATGTGACTAACGATGTGCTTATCAGCAGTGTAGGAGCCGAAACCGTTAAAGCCAATTACCGTTCCCACCTGATTGACGGAAAAGTACCAACATTGCCCATACCCCGCAACGAAGTGCTCAACTATGGCGTAAAGCAAAATCCGGGTTATCCTGCTAATTAAAAATTTTTCAATAACTAATTCATCTGGCTATGAACAAGATATTAAATGTGGTTTTGGTCCTTGCATTGGTAATAAGCTGTACCCGTAAGGACATTTATGATGAAACCTATGATATACAGTTTAAAACGGCTAAGGTTTTGAGTTTTAGCCCAACCTCGGCGTATATCGAAGATACCATTCAGCTCTTTGGTGAAAATCTCGATGATCCTACACTTAAGATTTTCATTGGTGCCGATAGCATGCCTCAGGTGCCTGGAACCAAAACACCAACCAGTGTTAAAGTGATAGTGCCACGTACGGCCGAAAAGGGAAAAATAAAAGTATATTCCTATTTTACAGCCGATGCTCGCGTAAATCCGTTTACTGAGACGGAATTTACACCCCTCTTTCCGGCCACCCAAATTACCCATGTGCCCGATACGCTTTTTGCTACTCAACCCTTTACCATCGAGGGCAACAACCTTGACCTTATTACCAGTGTAGCTATCGCTGATACAATTATTCCGGTAACTGGTTTGGGGAAAACATCGGCAACCTTTAATTTTAAAACTGTAAAATTTACAAAATCTTTTACAACCATCAACTTTGTAACCAAGCATAAGGACAACTTTGTTGATAAGCAGTTAGTTGTTTTTGCCGACTTGCCAAAAATTACAATCCTTGCACAATTCCCCGATACCGCTGTTAAAGGCGAAACCGTGCAGCTATTGTTTGATAAGGCAGATTACGGAAAGTTTATAACTACTGTGCAGTTTGAATATACTTATGTTGATAGCAGGGGACGTGTAAAAACTGCAAAACTCGATGCTGCATTTCAGGTTAATGGAAACAAAATTTATTCAACTGTACCCGATACCAGCCTGAATGGCAATGTGTATGTGAAAGGAAAATATAGCCTGTCGGCAGATTATAAGATTCAGCTCAAGTAGTTAGTAAGTGTTTAGTTTTAACCACCCCACGTCAATAGTAGAAAATGCTATCAGACGTGGGGTTTTAGTCTTTTCCTGATTGTGCTCAATAAAATCATCCTTACCCCGATTAATCATTAACCCTACTTTTTTAATGTCGTTCATTAAAAATCATTTTACAAAAACCTCAAAAGATTTTTATTTGATTGTTTCAATTGCTTAATTTATGGATGATATGCAAACTGAATAAATATTTTGTACCTTTACTGTAATGCAGTGACAATGCTCAATGAAGAACAATAAAATGACAAAAACAACGCTATTATTTGGAGCATTATTTAGTAGCCTTATATTATCCACCATTCATTGTAAGGCAGATGACGAGGTTCGTCGGAATTTGAAATTTCTACATCTCAATACAACTAATGGGCTTAATCACAATAGTATTTTTTCTATTTATCAGGATAATACGGGTTTAATCTGGTTTGCTACCGAAAATGGGCTACATCGGTTTGATGGGAAAAATTTTAGAATCTTTACCCATGATCCTGCTGATAGTGCTTCTATTTCCGACAATGTAGTGTATCGCATTTTACCGGCCGACAAAGGTTTCTGGCTTTGTACCTATGCTGGTTTCGATTACTACAATCCTGTAACAGAAAAATTTGAACATATTCCCATAGAAATAAAATCGGGACAAGGCACAAGTCTATTGTACAAAATAGTAGTGCCTACTGCTGTAAAAGACAAACATGGGAATATTTACATTAGCTGGAGTCAGCATGGAATATGGAAGTTGAATGCTCAAACACGTCGTTTGAACCCATTGACCATCCTGGATAAATGGGGAAAAGAGATTAACCTGGGGAATGTCACCACGCTTTATGTCGATAATGAAAACAAGCTATGGATTGGTTCTCAAAACAAAGGTTTATTTTGCTATGATTTTACTCAGAAAAGTATTGTTCCTTTTTCCGATAAGTATAAGCAGGGATATGTACGTGAATTTAATGTGCTATCTATCGGGCAGGATAAATGGGGAAGAATATGGGTGGGGACCTCGGAAAATGTTTATTTATATGATGCCGATAATAGGAGCTTTTCTCCCTTCAAATGTAATCCGGCTCATGCGAGCTCGTTACCCCATCCCGTCATCTGGCGATTTGAATATGACCGCAATAATGACATGTGGTTTTGCACCAATGGGAAAGGAATAAGTAAGCTGATAGATAAAGATTTTCGTTTTGTTACCTTCGCTCATGATAAAACCAACCCTAACTCTCTGAATGATAATTTTGTACAGTGTTTTATGGAGGATTTTCAGGGTAATCTGTGGATTGGTACCCAGCGAGGAGGAGTCAGTTATTGTTTAAATAATAATTCAACGGTTTTTAAAAGCATTCGTAGTGAACCTTTTCAAAGAATATCGCTATCCGACAATAGTGTTACTGCTATCAATCAGGACGCGCAGGGAAATATATGGATAGGTACCGATGGCGGGGGAATAAATGTTTATAACCCCCGGGAAAATACGATACAATACCTGTATCGGGGCCGACCAGTGCAAGACTGGAATTACAAGGAAAGCATCCTGACCATATACATCGATAAAAGAGGGGAAATATGGGCTGGTGGATATCTTTCGGGCTTAATACGAATATCTGCCGATAGAAAAAGGGTAAAAATTTACATGGCCGATTCCGAGGATCCCACTGCCATTAGCCATAATGATATCCGTTGGATCATGGAAGATTCGAAGGGTAACCTATGGGTTGCTACCAATGGAGGAGGGCTAAACATTTACGATCCGTCAATCGACGGCTTCAAACACCTAACAACATCGGACAGTATATTCCCTTTGGTTAGCAATTATACGCTCACATTGTTGGAAGACTCAAAGGGGAATATGTGGGTTGGAACCTATAGCGGGATTTCCCGATTAGATTTTAAAAGAAAAAAGATCTTTAGCTACTCACGTAACGACAAGTTAAAAGGCGAATGGATATATGCGTTTCTTGAGAATTCAGAGGGTAAAATTTGGGTGGCCACAAATTTGGGACTTTACCAATACAATTCAAAAACTGACGATTTTACAGACGTTACTGGTTTAATTGGGGTCCCCAATCAAGTAATCGGAGGAATTGTTGAAGATAAGGAGCAAACTTTCTGGATTAGCACATACAATGGCCTGATTCGTTATAATCCATTTACCCGCAAAAGCATAATTTATTATCAAAGCGATGGTTTGCCAGGCAATAATTTTAATCACGGCGCCTATTATAAGAACCAGCAGGGGATGCTTTTTTGGGGTACCACAAGCGGACTTGTATTTTTCGACCCTTCCAGAATCGTAATCAATGAAAAAGCTCCCGACGTATATATTACCGCATTTACCGATGCCAACGGCAATCTAATCCCCATACAACGTGAACCAGGAAACAGCGTCGAAATCAAATATTCGATGGCATCGGCTTTTAATATCCATTTTGCCGCACTTAACTATATAAACCCCGAAAAAAACCAGTATGCCATTTATATGGAAGGCATCGACAGGGATTGGCGAAAAATAGGCAATCAACAGGTAGCTACTTACACCAATCTTGCTCCTGGCACCTATGTTTTTCGGGTAAAAGCGTCAAATAATGATAATGTCTGGAACGAACAGGGAACATCTCTTACCATTCACATCTTGCCACCACTCTGGCGAACCGTATGGGCATACATTTTATATTTCATCCTAATTGTATCGTTAATCGTTTACATCTGGTATCAAACCTTGCTAAGAGTTAGATACAAGAAGGACCTTGAAATTGAACATCTAAAGGCCGAAAAAGCTGAGGAAATTGCTCAGATGAAATCGGAATTTTTTCTGAGTATCTCTCATGAACTTAATACCCCTCTTTCCCTTATCATTACTCCCATTGAGAAAATGGAAAAAGAGCAAAAGTTTGATGCACGTTTAATGCAACTGGTTAAACGAAATGCTCATCTGCTGCTTCGTATGTTAAATGAACTTATTGATTTCCAAAAAGCTGATGAGGGTAGGGAACAGCTCAATCTGGCTTTTGGCGAAATGGTTCAGTTTGTAAAGCATACGGTCGAAAATTTTTACCCATTGGCCGAAAATAAAAAAATAACCCTGTCGTTTACCCCCCTTGTAAATCAATTATGGATGGAATTTGACCATAATAAGATTGAAAAAATTATTTATAATCTGATATCCAATGCTATTAAATATACACCCCAGGGAGGCAAAGTCACTGTAACAATTGGAGTTAATCAAGATCATAGTCAAATGTTTCTGTCGGTTGAGGATACAGGGATAGGAATTAATCAGGATGAGTTAAAAAAGATATTTGACAAGTATTACCGGATTAGAAAAGCCAGGGATCCGATAAATCAGGCTACGGGCTTTGGTATAGGACTGTATTTGAGTCAAAAATTGGCCGAATTGCATCAGGGCAAAATTGAGGTCAAAAGTGTGGTGGGAAAAGGTTCGTGTTTCACCCTATCTTTACCCTGGGAGCGAAAGGGGATAGAAATATCTGCCGAAAATGTTGAACAGCAAATAATTCTTGACGAAAATGAAAAATTGTTGGACGATACCCACGATGAGGAGGAATTTGTTTTGCATACAAAAAAACCACTCATATTGATTATTGAAGATAATCGTGAGGTATGTGAAATGCTGGAGATACTTTTAAGGTCGAAATATCAGCTACTTTTTGCACACGAGGGGAACGAAGGATACAAATTGGTTACAAAATATATGCCACAGCTGGTTATAACCGATATCATGCTGCCCGGAATTGACGGTTTAGAAATTTGCCGGCGCATAAAAGCCGATTTTTACACATCGCATATTCCCGTTGTAATACTTACCGCTTTACATTCCAGCGAACACATTGTAAAAGGTTTAGCTACAAGAGCCGATGATTATATTGCCAAACCTTTTAATCCCGATATTTTTGAACTTCGCATCAAAAATATCATTGAAACGCGCCAAATGTTGCAAAAACGATTTTATTCCGATATAAAAATGAACGTATCGGAGATAGCTGTTACACCCCCTGACGAGGCATTCCTCAACCAGGTAGTTAAAATCATTGAGGACAACCTTACCAATCCAGAACTGAATGTTGACTTTTTAGCCAGTAAGCTAAATTTAACCAACATTACCTTATATCGCAAGCTAAAATCGTTGACCGGTCAAACAACCAATCATTTCATACGAACTATCAGGCTAAAAAAAGCCGCCCAGCTCTTAGAAACAGGTGGGTATAACGTGAGTGAAGTAGCCTTTGAGGTGGGTATTAGTGATCTAAAATACTTCCGGAAATGCTTTCAAAAGCAATTTGGGGTTAATCCTTCGGATTACCCACCTGATGGAAAAAACTCATTCACAAATAAGAATTAATTGATCAACCTGGCTGTCGAACCATACCGTTGCTTCAAACATTTTAGTATTTATCATCTTTTTTCGAACAGAAAAATAAGAGCCGTTGTGTGTATTGTAGGCATATATTTTTTGCTCATACAAAGCAGGATTATTGAATATCAGCTTGATTTCGTGTAATGGACTGGATAGTTGAACATATACAAATGTTTTCTCACCACATTGTACAGCAAGAGTTTTCTTGGCATTGACTATCGGCGAAGCAACAGACGAATTGTTGCCATTTCCGGCTAAAAGCATTTCTTGATGAATGGTTTGAATGTGCTTGAAGTAATGCATCATTCCCTTATCATCGAACCATTCCCACCACCACGTCATCGGCAAAACAGGTGTGGGACTGAAAAGACCATACCACAGGCCTTTTATATAGTCTTGAATCATTTCCTCTTTAAATTCATCAAAGTTTTTACTCCAATCCCATTCATACCCAAATTCTCCTATGATGTAAGGTTTCTGGTGTTTCTGGGTGTATTCATTAATAAGTTCAGGAATAGCATCGGTATTTTTATAAATATGACGTTGGTTAATATCAATGTGAGGTAAGTCATTCAGACCTTTTACGTCGCGATGCGAAATACTGGTAGTAATAATACGCTTATATGGGTCAATATTTTTTAAGTAGGAACTCATGTCGTTGTGCCAATCAGTAATAACCGAATCGGGAATATGCTCATTCGGATTTCCGTGATACATTACATTGTCGATTTCATTAAAAAACTCCCACATAGCAATGCTGGGGCTATATCCATACCTTGCCACCATCAGACGCAGCTTATTTTTATACTGACGACGGGCTTCTGTCGAGGTAAAGAATTCGTAAGGCGTTTTTGCAGGTCCACCGTTGGCTGCATTGTATTTACTGATTTCCCAGCCTATCCCCATGTAACCCACATGGCTTTCGAGTGCAAGCATCATATGAATGCCAAGCGAATCGCAAAAATCAACCAGCCAATCCATACGTTCCATGGCACTTTCGTTAAAAAAATTATTTGAATTCTGGTAGCGACTGTTGTTTTTAACCATTTTCCAATCTATGGGCAGATTCCAGTAAATCATCCAGGTTCGAAAAAAATTGCCCTTGTTTTGTGCAAGTTTGATAAGCATATCGCGATAATTAAAGCGCTTATTCTCATGTAACTCTTTAAAATATTTCGAGTCGTCCTCGTCACGCGACTCCCAGCAAAAATTTTCGCCTATTCCCCTGAATAGTTCCCCATTATCGTATTTGAGTGTCCACAGGTTGTTGATACTCAAAAAGCCTTTTTTGTTGGAAGGTTTTATGGATAGCTCTTTTTGTTTGCTCGTGGCTATCTCCTTTGCGTTGCGCTTGAGTGTAAACCAATAAGTGTATCTGCCACTTTCACGAGCTGCAAAACGAGCCTTCCATATGGAAATTTTATTTCCATCACCTGCATAGTAAAAACAGGGTTGCACCAGGTGTTGCCCCGAGGGCGAAATGAAATGCATATCTAATGCTATTTCATCAGCATCATAGGGATTTGAAAATGGAAATTTTAGCTTAACTTGCCATTCATTTTTCTCATATTGGGCAGCAGTAGGGGTCAAATGTTCGATATCTACGATTGTTGTTTGGCAAGAAGTAAAAAATAGTGCAATGCACAGCAAACCCATTTCTTTATTGATTTTTGAAAAAATTGAGTGTGCATAATTCATGGTAGTAAATTTTTTAGTCACAAATTTGTCGTTGTACCAAATTTTTCTTGAGTGTATTAGCCTGCAGCTATAGATAATTTTCGCATCAAACCTGGTTTTTCGGATGAACCGTTTCAGTTTTGTTAGCCAGGATTGCATTGATTTGCATTAATTCTTCTGCTGAAAAATTATAATTTTCAAGAGCCTTAAGATTTTCCAGAAGCTGCTGTATGCTGCTTGCCCCAACAAGTACTGAGGTAATCCTTGGGTCTTTAAGTAACCAGGCAATAGCCATTTGAGCAAGCGACTGGCCCCGGTGCTGAGCAATAATGTCAAGTTTTTTGATTAGTTCAATGGTTTGTGGGGTTATTTGTTCAGTTTTAAGTGCACCATGGGCTTTTCCTGCACGCGAATCGATTGGAATACCGTTAAGATATTTGTTGGTAAGCACGCCTTGTGCAAGTGGTGAGAAGGCAATACAACCGATGCTTTCTGATTCCAAAACATTTAACAATTCGGTTTCCACCCAACGTTCGAGCATAGAGTATTTGGGTTGATGAATAAGACAGGGTACCCCTAAGCTTCGTAAAATTTTTGAGGCTTTTAATGTGAGATCAGCAGGATAATTTGAAATGCCCACATACAGGGCTTTGCCCTGTTTGACCGCCGAAGCCAGTGCTCCCATTGTTTCCTCGAGTGGGGTATAGGGGTCGGGACGATGGGAGTAGAAAATATCAACATAAGCTACCCCTAATCTTTTCAAACTCTGGTCGAGGCTGGAAAGTAAATATTTTCTTGAACCGCCATCGCCATAAGGACCAGGCCACATATCATAGCCGGCCTTGGTAGATATAATCAATTCATCGCGGTAGTGTTTAAGGTCGGTGTGGAGGATTCTTCCAAAATTTGTTTCGGCTGCACCCGGTGGAGGACCATAGTTATTAGCAAAGTCGAAGTGGGTAATGCCCTTGTCAAAGGCAGTCCAAACAATTTTTCGGAAATTGTCAAAAATATCCACATCGCCAAAGTTGTGCCAGAAGCCTAATGAAATGAGGGGCAATTTTAAGCCACTGTTACCACAACGTCGATAACTCATATTTGAGTATCTTTCTTCACAGGGTATGTACGTCATTGCATTGAATTTACCAGTTAACCTTTATAATATCAGAATAATCGGAATCGCCAGCTATATTGGAGCCTTTAATTCGGTAATAGTAAGTTTTTGCGGTTGCTTTTGTTTCATCATAAAAGAGAATAGTAGGTTCGGATGCTTCTGGGGTAAATTCGTAGGATTTAACATCCTGAATAACCGAGTCGTGCAAACCAGTTGCCAGTATTTTCCAGGGTCCTGAGGGCGATTCGGCACGTTCGATGGTATAATAAGCAGCACCGGTTGAACCCCGCCATGTAAATCCTTGCCCCTGCTTGAATAAAACCGGTGCAGGCGTTGGCTTAGCAATGGAAAAAGGTTCCTCATCTCGAATAATAAAAGCATAATGTCGCATCAATTCGAGCATACGAATTTCGTCGTACAGGTATCCTGCTGCAAATCCAGGATAATGGAATGAGTTAATTGGAGTACCGCCTTCGTTATGATAGTACCATCCCCCATCGCGACGATGACCGCGTATGCTCCACATTAATCCTCCAACAATTTTCGTCTTGTATACAATTGTTTGAATAAGTTCTTTTATGTTATCGTATGAACCCAGTCCAAATTCATCAATCATCAGAGGCTTACGACCTTTGCAAATATTCCACGCTTCGATGGCATAAGGTGATAATTGCCATGGCTTACCGCCAACTCGATTCCAGTATTCATAAAGATGTTCGCTAATTACATCAATATTCGGTTCGTTTATCAAGGCCAGTTTATCACAGCCCCCAGCTTCCATTACCAGATGGTTAGGATCAATTTTTTTGATGTATGCAGCCATCTCGAGGCTCCATTCGAGAATAATCGGTTCCCATACTTTTGGGTCAAGTCCACGATCCCAGTAATAGCTGCCAAATTCGTTACCAAGCTGCCATGCCAGTATGGCTGGATCGTCTTTGTAAGGAATCCCATTAACTGTATTTACACGGGTGAGAATGAAATGGAGCAGATGCTTAAAGTCTTCTTTTTGTTCAGGATCGGTCCAAAAAGAACCTTTGGGTTTGCCTGCGAGGGCAGAAAATTCGTCAACCCCGCGTATGCCCGGAAATGATTGGGATGCAATGAATGGGACAATGACACGTACATCGTATTCATGACACAGCGCTATAATACGATCGAGGCATTGGAAGGCTTCCTCATTGTATTTACGACGACCCTCAATGTAAACAGGCATGCCATTATCTTCAGGGGAATAAATCGATAACGAAAAAGTGCGTGTTGCCCGGCCACCCAATTGATGTAGGGCCTGCAAAATATCGCGTATCTCATATTCATCGGGAAAGCGATTGGTTCTGTCGAGCCGAATTTGCGACTCATTTTGCTGAATATTAGGTGCTGCAAAGCTCAGAAAACGGAAGGGTTTATCACCCTCATATAGCTGATCGCCTTTACGTACGATGATTGGCCAGTCCTTATTCGTGGCTTTCTTGTTTTGTGCACCCACATGAATTAATGGGCATACAAGGAAAAGTACAACCAGAATTGCACTGACTTTTTGCCTGATGATTTGATTTGTTCTCATAGTAAAGGTATTAAGTTAATTTTCCATATGGTTTACAGCATCGATAACAATCTGTAAATCATTAAATCCTCTAAATCCACTAAACCCAACGTACAATTTTTCCCCACTTTTCAACGAAATGGGTTGTCCCCCTTCCCATCCAATTAAATCGGGAGCTTGAATGCCGAAATCTTCTTCTTGTACTTCGCCGTTAAATAATTTTCGTTCAAATTCCCCTGTTTTCATGCCTGTAATCCATGTCTGAATGGCTTTAATGCAGGCTATTTTGAAGAATTTTGAGCCCTTGGCTTTATTGTTTCCCCATATCTTGCCACACACATTACCGTTTTCATCAATGATGCAAACGGCAACATTGCCCTCTGCAAAGCTATCTTCAGGGTTTGAAGAATAGATGGGTACTAATTCCTGTAATTTTTCAATTAATTGATTCATGTTCTTTGATTTGTATTATTGTAAGGGAATTAATTTGTGTTCTTTAAAATTGTAAGGACGAATTTTAATTCCATAGTTCAATGGCAATTGTTGGATTTTTGAAGTTATGCGAATTGTTTTAGTTTCGTTTGGAAATAAGGTAATGTAGTTGTCGCTGTAAAATGTAGGAAGTAGCTCACTAAGCGTATTTTGCTCGACCAAAGCAATTTCGGTAAAAAACACAACGCCTTTTCCTGTATTGTTCAACGTTAGTTGAATTTCTATCTGATCTTTGGTAATGGCTTTTGTTGCTTTTGCCTTTATGCTGCCAGGTTTGAGGCTATTCAACTCTGTAAATCTGTTGCTATCGCTTAGCCAGTATATGTTTTCAGAAATTAAATTATTCGTCGGATCGAACAATTCGAGTTTAAGCAGCGATACGTCGTTGAACGAACTTAGTTTTATGTGGGTTTGGGTAATACCATTAGCTATAAGCGATACGAGTTGTTTTCTAGTCCAGATTATGTTGATATTTTTGTCGAACAAAGTAGCGTTAACCCACATGCCATCAATGGCATTGTGGTGGGTATTGAGTACTACAATTTCACGGGTATCGCGGTTGTATTGAATATGCACATTTTCGGTTGCTTTTTTTGTTCCATAGTATCCTGCATGCGCTTGTAAGTACCAATCATATATTTGCCAGGTCATGCTGGGCCAGCTCGAGTTCGATTTCCATAAGGCCATACCGCTGGCTTTATTCCATAGCAAACGGTTGATAGCTTCAATACTGGCACGATATACATCGTAATTGACCAACTGACATTTACTGAAGTAGTCTTCTACATTTTTCGGATTACCATAACAATTTTGAACAATGTGATGGTAGTGGGAAAATTTTCGATCATCGGAACTTCTATCGGTAGCATCGTGATAGGCCATTTGTCCGTTAAGCGGGAAATATCCTTCCTTGTAGTTTTTACCTAAATCGGTAATAAATTTGGTCATACTTTCGTACACTGGTACACCGCTGGGACCAATTTCGCTGCTAAAACCCATAAGGTTTGGATGAACAAAGTACTTTTCTGGCAACAACGTATGGTATGGACCTCCTCCATGTAGACCGTCACCATTAGAGATTCTTAGGTAATGTTTAGAGTCACGACCATCGTATAGGGGTAATAATTTATTCATTATTAGTTGCTCTCGAGGATTGGGACCTTCATTACCACCACACCAAATTACCAGTGAAGGATGATTTCGGTATCTTTTGATAATATCGATTGTGGCTAGTTCGAAAAGTTTTTCGTCGGGAAGGTATCCGGGCGCATTCTTAAAAGTGCCCCAGTAATCGTTAAGAAAATCCTGCCATAAAAGTACCCCCTGTTCATCAGCCGCATCGTAGAAGGTAGTGGGCGGCGCACCCGTTGGCCCCCAAATTCTAAGTATATTGATACCGGCATTGCGAGTCAGGGCTATTTCATCCTGATATCGGCTTGCGGTCCAATTGAGCATCATGTCAATTACCCAGTTGCCTCCTTTGGGGTAGATGACACGGCCATTGAGTTTATAAATTCGTTCGATATTCCCCACATAGGTCTCCACTTTTCGAATCCCAAATCGGGTATTGGCGACAGCATAATCGTCTGAATCGGATACGGCCGTAATTACAAGCTGGTAAAGATTGGGGGTGCCATATCCTATTGGCCACCAGAGCTTGGGGTTACGTAACAAAAGCTCTTTTACTTGCTGGCTACTCCATTGGAAAGAGGCAGTACTGCCAGGTTTAATTTCAAAAGGCTTGCTAAATGAGGTTACTTCTCGATTTTCAAACAATATCGAAGTTTTAAGTATCCCCTTCTTGTGATATTTGCCATAGTTTGTTAGGTCGAAAGAAGTAGTAAGTTCGGCCTTAGAGGTATCGGGCAATGGCAAATCGGAGGAAACGTATAGGTTTGTGATATCGATATCGTCAGTTGCTGAAATGAAAACGTCTTCCGTAATACCCATATCACGGTCCCTGATGGGCGGTTGCCAGTCCCAGCCAACAACATCCCATTTGGTATAATCTTTACTGATTAGTCCGTCGGCCATGTTGGTACCCGGTTCGTCAAGCGGTAACAAAGGCTCATTATCAGGCATTCCGGGATGATCGGGCGGATAAATTGCAATGGCTAGCCTGTTTAACTGCTGAGCTTTGATAAGGTGAGTAACATTGAAACGAAACCGTCGTTCCATTCCAACAACTTCTGAGGTATCGGCAATTTTTGTTCCATTTAGCCATATTTCGGCTTTGTAATTAATCTCATTTAGCTGAAGCCAATAATGTTTCCCTATTATGGTATCGTATAGATAAAAAGAATGATAGTACCAATACGGGGTTTTCCATGGGTTTTTCCCTTGAATATGGCTATATTTCAACAAATCGTATTTACTGTTAAATTCGTCACTGGCATCGGGGATACGCAAGTTATTTATACCTAAATAAGGATTGGGATATATCCCATTACGTACCAGGGCTGTAAGTACAGTAGCCGGAATTGATGTTTGCGCCCAATTGGATAAATCTTGTGAACCATTGGTAAGTTCATGCCCATTATATGGCACTTCGCAAGCTGCTTTCACCAACCAGTTGTGCCGCAATAATTGCGATTTTGGTGGTAACTTGCAAAGTGGCTTATCATCAATAGAAAAATAAATTTTTTGACTGGTATCCGATCTATTTCCCCTTGTCCCAACTATAAACAATGAATGTTTTCCAAATGACAAAGGAAAAGAAACATACTTTTGCTGACTTCCACTTACAGTATCCATTCGGATACTATCCACCCAGATTTGAAATGAGTCGTATTTGCCAGTATTTTTCCACAAAAAAGTCAATGAATTATTTGTGCTTACCAAGTTATTGTATGGATACAGAATTGTAATGGTTGCTGATCCTTTTATAAAAATGGTAAAAACAAAAACTGCAAAAACAAAAAGTATTATAAAAGCCGTACCCCAGAGGATTTTTGCATTTCTTTCACTTACTGTTTTTTTTCGTTCCATAACCTGTAATTTTTCGAACGATATCATTTTGTTATTTTGTACTTATTATTAATATATCATAATTTTCTGGTTTACAGCGATTTTCCCAGTGGCAATTCTTAGAAAATAAGTCCCTTTTCTTAATATCCCTGCATCTAATGAATTTATATCTTGAGTTAATAGGGAACGATAATATAAACGTCCCTGCATATCGTAAATCTCTAATCTTACCGCGGAAGGTTCCGAAATTTTAACGATGAGTTGTGAGTTTTGCGGTAAAATAGTCGGATATATTTCTACTGGTTTATATTGGTTTTGCATGGAAATCGTAGTAAAAAGTTCGCCTACAGGTTGAGCATCGGGGTTTTTGGACCCATATACCTCAAATTCATAAAAAGAATATCCCCATTGGGTTGTTCTTCTAATACCAAAGAAACGTATGTACCTTGCCCCGCCGGGCAAACTATCTATTAGATCGGTCCTGGCGCCATCAGGCATGTTGTTTTTATGGACAATGGTGTACCATGTTTGATTATCGTTTGATTCCTGAATCATATATTCTTTAGCAGAGGCAGTTTCCCAGTATAAAATTACTTTAGTAATGTTGCAAGGTTCACCCAGGTCGATAGTATACCATTGTGGGTCGGCATATTTGCTTGACCAGCGGGTAGAGGGATTACCGTCGACCCCATTGGTGGCAACATTGCCCAGATTGTCTTCAGTTGAGCTAACGGTAACAGGCTTTTGATAAGATAGGGTATATTGTTTGATTGTTACCCTTACATTTGCGGTTTTAGTGAGTCCTTTTGAGGTAACAATAGTGAGCTTTACCAGATAAATACCTATAGGAAGCTGGATGCTTGTTACCGGATCGGTACTAATTATCGAATCGTTGACATACCAAGTAATCGATATAATGCTGTCGTTGGGGTCATTTGCTGTACTTTCTGAAGCATCTAAATTAACTGTTTCAAGGCCGTTGTTATCAGTATCAAAGAGGACGGGTATAGGTTTTATTTTAGCCTTAGGTCCTGGAGTTATGTCATCTAAAGTTAATACACGTGAATCGGAATATACATATTTGAGCCAGTCTTTGGAATTCTTACCATTAGGAAAGCTTGTTTCGCGAATCATGTAGGCCCAGGTAATAAAATATAGCCAGTGTTTTTGAGCAAAATTGTTTGGGTCGGGGAGTTTACCTTCTTCCCCCAAGGCAAAAAGTTTGTTGCTGGAACCAAAAACTTCGTTGAATTTACTCCAACTGTTTGCTATTTCGTAGTCGCGGGCAATGATATCAACCACCGAATCGCCTGGGTACCAGTTAACCCCTTTTTCATCGACATAGCTATTCCATACCCAAATCAGGTTGGTAAGATTATGAAAACGTGTAAAGCGGTTGTACATTGTCCACCAGAGTTTTTTGCAGGCATCACCACCCTTGGCTCCCCACCAGAACCAGCCTCCCTCGGCTTCATGCAAAGGACGCCAGAGTACTGGCACACCCGAATCACGCATTCTTTTTAGCAAATTGGCTACAATGTCCATATCCCTGATGAGCAGTTTATAGTCTTCGGACGATGTATCGGATAGGGCATATGCTAAGTCAAATGTGGTGTTTTTGGTGTAAAATGCCTGCCATGTGCTGTAGTTGGCGTTTTTGGGCGCATCCCAATGCCAGTGCATTTCCACGATACCGCCCATTTGTTTATGCCAGAATATGGCCAAATTTGCAGCAGTATCTGGATCGGTACCCTGCGATACCCTCCATGGCATGGAGTTCATGAAATCAAGGCTTAAAATGGCTGGCAACTTGCCCGTTTGCTCAAAAATGTACTCGTTCCATTTTTCGTTAACAGCCTCATAAGCTTGCCCCGATATAATCTTTTTTCCGTATATGGAATCGAGGAAGGTTTTGAGTCTAATAGCATTGCTGTCGGCATTAGGATTAACCAAAGACTGGCTGTTGAGTGGCTGGGTTAGTCCTAATACACTCAGCAAAAAATAAAGTTGTGTTTTCATCCGAAAATAATTGACTTTTAAGACCGGATGGTACTTGCACGACATATCGCCGTGCCCGTTTGTGTTTGAAAAACATACTCGTTTCATAGGTGTGGGTATTCGTTTATCATAAATATCTTGTTTGTTCTTAAAATATGATAAATTGTAAAGTATATCTATATTTTTCAGTTTTTACCCTTGTGTTGCACCCAACCAGTATGATAATGGATATTGCCTTATAAAAGAATGGCTTGCAGAGAATTTTCATCATATGTAATTAAATGATGTATAACTTGTTTACGTAAGTCTTGTCAGGGCTAACTAGTTTTACCACATACACGCCTGCCGGGAATGTGGCATTCAGAAATAGTTCGTTACCCATGGCTGGACGAGCTACTTTGACCCGTTTTCCCTGTAAATTATAAATTTCGATACGACTTTTAGCAGAACTATGAGCTGGCATAAGTATTTTTACTTTACTGTAGCGAGGTACAACAGTAGGATAAATCATAAAACTTTCAACTTCAATGTTATCCAACTTTGTTGTCTCAGTAACGGGTTCGGCAGCTGGATTTTCGGAACCATTCACCTCTATTTCAAAAATCGAATATCCCCAGGATGTGGTTCGTTTTGTCCCATAAATTCTTATATATCGGGCACCTCCCGTTAGATTAAGAATGCTGTCGGTTCGTGCACCTGCCTTCATAAGGGTGAACGATTTTACAGTTACCCAGTTAGTTCCATCATTCGACTGTTGAATCTGATAATCTTTTGCACTGGCATTTTCCCATGTAATAATTATATTGGTGATGTTATATCGTTTGCCAAGGTCAATCATATACCATTGCGGATCGGAATAGGCACTTGACCATCGCGTACTTAAATTACCATCAATAGCATATTGACCCACATTCCCATATCCTGATTCGGTCGATGAGACTTTAAAAGATTTGTTGAGTGCAATATTCTCCAGTCGTATCCTTTTAATTACCCACGATGTTTTGGTTATGCCATTTTTTGTTTGAATGGTAAGTTTGATCTTATGTGTGCCTATCGGTAACCATTTTTCTGTTTTAATGCCGGTTGCAATCTCAATTTCATTCTCTGTCCACGAGTAGGACACAATAGAATCGTTATCAGCTGTACTTAAGGAACCATCGAGAGTTATGTATTCTCCCCCATCGTTATCATTATCATATACTGTTTCGGAATAACCGGCTTTGGCTTTGGGCCCAGGATTTAAATCTTCCAGCGTGAGTACACGTGGGTCGTTATAAACCTGCATTAGCCAGTCCTTAGGGTTCTTGCCATCTTTTTGCGAAGGGTCCTTTACCATGTATGCCCAGGTCATAAAATATAGCCATGGTTGGGTAGATAATATTTCGGGGTCAATGAGTCGTCCATCTTCGCCTATTCCGAAAAGTTTACCTTTTTGGCCAAAAAGCTGTTGGAACTGATGCCAGGAACCATTGGCAGAGTAGTCGGGATAATCGTATACGATCAAATCTACCACATCGTCACCGGGATACCAGTTCTCCCTGGTTGTTCCATAACTTGTCCATGCCCATATAAGGTTGTTTATTCCATGATAATTTACCATCCTGTCATACATGAGTCGATATAGCTTTTTGCAAGCCTCCCCGCCCGACATGCCCCACCAGAACCATTTTCCTTCAGCTTCATGAAGCGGCCGCCATATAATGGCAATACCCGAGTCCTGCATCCGCTTGCATTCGGCTGCTACCAGATCAATGTCGCGTAAAATATTTTTATAAGAAAAACTGCTGGTGTCAGCAAGTGCATTGGCCAGATTGAAATTTTTTGTGTAAAAATCACCATTGCCATCGGGGGATATCCAATGCCAATTAAATTGTGCAATACCACCTCGCTGTTTTACCCATTTAATTGCTTTGTCGGCATCGTAATTCCCGCTTTGGGTCGGACAAATACCGTTAAAATCGTATCCCATCAAAGCGGGTTCCTTACCGCCAGTGGTTAGTCTGATGTATAGCAAATAGCTATCGTCCATTTGTCCCGAAATAATCTTTTTCCCATAGAGTGAATCCAGCAAAGTTTTAAGTTTTCTCGCAGCCTCAGTAGCATTAGGATTGACTAATGTCTGACTTAGCCCAGCATAGGGAAGTGAGCCAATCAATATAAAATAAAATAACTTTTTCATAGATGACGAGATGAAATGATATTTAAATTAACCCTCAGATAAGTCACTGGAAAATTAAGGCTAATGACTAACCTTATTTCAAAGATAGGATACTCCTCTCGACTTGATAGTGGTATTAATTTTCATCCTTGAGGGGGACATTTTTCAAAAGTATTATTGATAATTTTGAGTAAAACTGTCAGATAACTCACTCCTTGCTTTATCTATTAGGAACAACAACAGGTGGGGGACATTTTTTACTTATTGTGGGCAAAAACTTAAACACACTTCAGTATTTGCTAATGACAATGATTAGAGAAGTAAGTCCAGATTAGCCATTAGTAGCAAAGCGAACGAATAACTTAGCAGGGGTTAACCCAAGGATATTGATACAAAATAGTAATCACCTGAATAAAACTACAGAAAAAAACTCTACTGGAATTAAACCCAAAACACGCAAAAAATTTTAGGTAAAATTGTGTAAAATAGTTGAATAACCATATTAAAGCACACTAATATAGAGTTTTGCAAACTGTTCCGTTTGATTTTAAGCGAAAAATAAGTTTACAGGGCAGTTTTAGTTTTGCTGGTTAGTTGAATTTTTTCAATAACCATGGATTTATCTACTGCTTTGCACATATCGTAAACAGTAAGTAAAGCAACTGCTACGGCAGTAAGTGCCTCCATTTCTACCCCTGTTTTGCCAGTACATTTTACCTGGCTTTTAACGCTCACCCCTTCCGCAACGATTTCAGCTTTGACTATAACCTGGCTCAACATTAACGTATGACAAAGGGGGATGAGTTGTGGAACATTTTTGGCTGCCTGAATGCCTGCCAGTTCGGCTACTGTTAATACCTCACCTTTGGGAATGGCTTTGTTGTTGATCAAGTTAAGTGTTTCGGGTTGTAAACGAATAAAACCCTCAGCAGTTGCTATCCTCAGCTCATCTGGTTTTGCTGAAACATCGACCATTTTTGCCTTACCCTCTTCATCAAGATGCGACAATTGCTTTGTCATGGCATTATCCTCCTATGTTGTAAAATTGATGAATCAAACTCATTACTCCTCGTTCTGGCTTATGATGAGTTGTGCATGGTTTTTCCTGGTATGGGTTCGCACTCGCCTAAATACCAATCTTTTATGTGTGCTTGAGCAGTTTCTCCCACTGTATCGTGCTGTATGGGCACATTCACAATATCCTTGTAATTGCCGGGTAAGTGTTTAGTAGCCAATTGGGAAGTAACGCGGGCTATATTCCTGAAAATATCCCAATCTGTTTTCGACTCCCAAGAGGGTGGTACGGCGGCTGTTAATGGATGAATATATGAATGTAGGTCAGTACTGTTAAGATCGTTCTTTTCATACCACGTCGCAGTAGGTAATACAATGTCGGAATACAAGGCCGACGTATCCATCCGGAAATTAATATCAACCACCAAGTCCAACTTTCCTTCGGGTGCGTTTTCACGCCAAATTATTTCTTTTACCAATGGACCTGCAACGTCTTCATCCAGAGCGTTGTGATGGGTACCCAGATAATGTTTCAGAAAAAATTCGTGTCCCTTTGCACTCGACATTAAGGCATTTCCACGCCAGATATACCATATCCGAGGAAAGTTTTCTGGTGCATCGGGGTCGTTGACAGCATATTTCAGCTTCTTTTGTTTAAGTTCATTGAGCACATAGGCAACAATTTGTTCGTTAGTCGAAGCGCCTGCTTTCTGAGCCTCTTTGGCCAGCTGTAGCGTGTTTTTATTAAATTGCGGATAAAAAGGCATCCAACCCAATCGAACCGCTTTAGCAATTAAATCGGCCGTATGTAAAGATGTAAGTTCGTTCTGGGGAACTGTATTATACTGGTTCGGGATCGAATCGTATCGCCATTGGTCCGAATGTATGTAGTGCCAAATAGGAGTTTGTTGGAGTCGAGGTACATTTTTCCAGTCACGTGCCGACATGATCAGCGACCAGGAATCCATTGGGGCTAGTTTTTCCTGACCTACATAATGATTCATGCCACCGCCATTTCTCCCTACACAACCGGTAAGTGCCAATGCTACCTGAGCAGCGCGATAAATAAGGTTCCCATGATACCAGTGATTAATGCCCGCCCCAACAATTACCATACATTTTCCCTTTGTAGCATGAGCCGTACGAATCCATTCATCGGCAAATTGTAATACGGTAGCCCTATCGATGCCAGTAAATACTTCCTGCCAGGCAGGCGTATATGCACTATTCCTGTCGTTATAATCGACAGGATAGTCGCCGGCCAATCCCCTATTAACACCAAATTGGGCCATTATTAAATCGTAAACGGTGGTAACCGGTATCGTACCATTTACTGTTTCAATGTATTTAACGGGTACCCCCCTAAAATGCCTTTTATCCAGACCATATTCGTCAAATTCTGTAATTAATACCTCATCACAGTTATCCAGTAATGTTAGCAAGGGATAGTACGTTTGTTGGGTTTCAGAATCAACAAACCGTGTAGTCCAGTTGGCATCCTTTTTATCCCAACGATGTCCTACACTACCCGAAGGGCAAAGCAGCTGGCCAGTCTGCTTATCAATATTCAAAAATTTCCATTCGCCATTTTCGATATGCTGATATTTTTCAATTGTGTTTGCCCTCAAAAAACGGTATGGTTTGTAAGCATTTGCTGTTTTCTCCAGCTGTACCAGAAAAGGTGCATCGGTAAATCGTGCCACATAATCAAGAAAATACTCGATCTTTTGCTGGTAATGAGCCTTCGTAAGAATTACATGATTGACCGCTAGCCAGAATGCACCGTCCTGACCCGCATGGATGGGAATCCAGCTATCGGCAAACTTGCTGATCATGCTGAAATCGGGCGAAAAAACAACGGTTTTGGTTCCATTATGACGCGCTTCGGCAAAAAAATGGGCATCCGGGGTACGTGTCATCGCTATGTTGGACCCCATCACTGCAATAAATTTGGCATTATACCAGTCGGCACTTTCGGCCACATCTGTTTGTTCACCCCACATCTCAGGAAATGAAGGGGGTAAATCACAATACCAGTCGTAAAAACTCAAGTTTACCCCACCCATAAGCTGAAGAAAGCGTGAACCCGCTGCATAGCTTACCATGCTCATTGCAGGAATGGGAGAAAATCCTACCAACCGATCGGGACCATACGTTTTAACCGTATAAATATTAGCAGCAGCAATTATTTCCAGCACCTCATCCCAACTAACCCTTCGAAAACCCCTTTGCCCCTTGCAAGCTGATAAGCACGCCTTTTCGAAGGATCCTGCTGAATGTTTTGCCAGGCCTCAACAGCATCACCCGTACGTTGTTTCTCCTTGCGAAACAAATCAAGCAATGCCCCCCTGACCATGGGATACTTGATGCGAATTGGACTATATTGGTACCATGAGGCCGATATACCCCGCTGACATCCTCGAGGTTCGTAAGAAGGTATTTCCGAACAAATCTCGGGATAATCTAATGCCTGAGCCTCCCATACCACGATCCCGTCTTTCACAAAAATATTCCAGCTACATCCCCCTGTACAATTTACCCCATGAGTACTTCTTACAACCCTATCGTATTGCCAGCGGTTGCGATAAAACGACTCCCATGTCCTTAATTGAGGTTCCAATAAATCTTTTATCCAGCTCATATACTTATTCTCCTTTTTTTCGTTGACGTTCATGAATTTGATAGTTTACGCTACGAGTTTTCCCCCTTTTGTACAGTATGCTTAATCCAATCATAAGTATTCCCAAACCTGCCACACCTGCCAGCAATAGCATGCTGGATAGACTCGTCTCTGATGAACCCGAATCGGCGTGCTTGAGAAAAATGATCAAATATTCAATTTCTTCCTGCGTCAACGGATAATGCTTATAAGCCTCAGCCATGGCTGGAAAAGGCATTAACCTGATAACATTCCTGAGTGCTTCTTCATTTCGGTTCATGCGTGAAAAAACGTGGGTAAGATCCCGGGCCATAGAACCACCCCTATCAAACCGCTCATACGATACATTATGGCACGATATGCAGGCACTGCCACGGTTGATGAATGGAATTTTACCGGTGAATAAATTAAACCCTTTATGAATCGCGTATCTGTCTTCTTGCAATTTAACCATGTCCTCCGAACTTTTTTTCTTGTCAATAGTGTCCGATATCCCCACCTGCTTATCGTCGGATGCTCCTCCACTGAGATAATTGATTAGCATTTCCAGTTGTTGATCAGTAAAAGAAAAAGGGGGCATGTTCGAACCATTGTACTTGTCAATGATGGCTCTTGCCTCAGGATCGCCTTCTTCATACATTTTTCGCGAGTTAGTTATAAACTTTTTTAACCACGCTTTTTGCCGAACCTGGGTAACATTTTTTAAGTTGGGTCCCATTAATGGTGTTCCATCGATGTTATGGCAGGCTGCACAATTGGCTTTAAACAAGGCTTCCCCCTCGTCGGCATATACATTTCCCAGTATAAAACAAAAAACAAATGCTAACCCGAGCCTATAACTTTTTCTAAGTAATCCTGTCAATTCTAACATCCGCATATTGTCCAATATTTACTTAAGATAAATTTTACCCTGACTTCGCATGCGATATAGCAAATAAACAACGTATAGGATAATGCCATAAACGATGATTAGAATGGTGTAGCACATGATAATAAGCCACAGGGGGCTCTTACCCCGAATATTCCACAATGTACGCTCAGAAAAAAAAGCAGATGTAGCTGGAAGTGGTTTTCCTCCCCCAACAACAATTGTAGCCGATGTATCAAAATATGCTTCGTTACCTGCTAATTGAACCTTAATAGTTAAATTACCCATCGTATCTCCCACAAGATCAACGGGGACGGAAACTCGTATTATTTTGACCGTATCACTTTTAACTTCAGCAATAGGGTACCAACCAAACGATTGTTTGGCGAATACCTTAAAAGTAATCGAAGAAAGCGTATCGTCCTTTTCATCTGTAGCCCATCCCACTATAGTATTTGTCGCACTATCATATCGAAGCGAAACAATGGCAGATTTTTGCCTTAGAACAGGATAATGCACTGTATCCGTCAGGCTACGCAAATAATGAATAACTTGCCATATTTGCTGCTCTGTCAATTGATTTTTAAAGCCAGGCATTTGGTTTCTTCCAGTGCTTATTTTGTAAAATATCGCTCCATCGCTTTGATTGATGAAATTTTTATCCTTAAAACTAGGAGAAAGGATAAGCCCTTTCCCATCGGCATTTGTTCCATGGCAGGCCGCACACGAATGAGTAAAAACATTTTTCCCTTTAAGCAAAGCCTGGCTGGTAATCAATTCAGGATTTTTAATATTTGTATATTGTTGCGGGACCTCCCATAGGGTCGAAGCTAAGCCTGAGATGGTAAGCCTACATAGGAATATCGCAATAAAAAATGTTTTTTTCATTGTTGTGCTAATTATTAATGACAGCCTGAGCAATGCCTTTTTCTTTTGCCGTTTCATAAACAGGTACCACAGGAAATGCTTTAATTAATAAGGTGATTACAAGCAAAGCAACTGCAATGCACCCTACCGTTATGAATACCTCTGGTAGGGTCGGATGATAATTCCTAAAAAAATTAGGATAATTCTGTGCAGGCAAAAAGGGAGCAGTAAGCGTAGGAACGACTATAAGATAGCGCTTAATTCCTGCAGCTACAAGTACTACCAACGAAATAATGGCTAATGGTATGGGTTTGCGCATGCTATTTAATATTAATAGCATAATAGGTAAAATAAGCCCACCTATTTGACTGAACCAGAATAAGCCTGCATACTCACCAACTAAAAGCACATCGAGTATCTTTTTTTCGGCTGTACGCATCTTATAGGCAGGCACCAGATATTCGTTGATGTTGAAATATAAATACACGAGCATAAGCAACACCAACAACATACCCATTCTATTGAAATGTACTGGCTGAATATAATTGTGTAAGTTAAAAATACTCCTAACGGCATAAAGTAATACGATCATGAAGGCTCCCCCGGCAACGAAGGCTCCGCTGACAAAATAGGGACCAAAATTGGTGCTGTCCCAACCCGGACGAAGGGTATTGGCAAACAACCAGGCTGTTACCGTATGGATGGAAATAGCTACAGGAATGACAATAACCATCAAAGCACGAAGAGCTTTTTGTAACGTCTCTGCCTGATCAGTTGTACCCTGCCAACCAAAAGAAAATCGTTTTATCACTTTATTGGCAAACCCGGCAGATAAAATCCCACGTCGACGCAAAATGTATAAATCGGGTATAAGCGGTAAATAATACAGCAAAAGCTAACAAGCAAATAGGTATTTACCACAATGATATCCCAAACAATAGGCGACTGCAGGCGACCATACACGATAATATGCCACAATCGTTCGGGGCGCCCCATGTCAACAACAATAATAAGTAATGCCCCAATAAGCGATCCAATGGCCACAATTTCACCCAAACGCGTAATAGGGGTCGCCCAATGCTGATTAAGTAACTTTAAAACAGCCGATGTTAAGGAACCTATTAAGCTGACAGCAATAAAAAATACAAAAGTGGCAATGTATAGCCCCCACGAAACAATATCGCGCATCCCCGTAATACCCAAACCCGTTTGCAACTGGCGTACATAAAAATAAATACCCATTCCAATGCAGCAAACCAAAAATAAAATCCAGTATTCCAATATTTTGTTGTTTTTACGCTGCCCCACAGTGAGCTCTTCTACCAGCCTGTCAAACTGATTTCGTTGTAATTGTTCGATATGTTTATAGGTTCCTTCCATAATATACTCTTATTTTTTTGTGGGTGGTAAATAATACACCGATGGCTTGGTGCCCAGATCGGCCAATAGCTGAAAAGCCCCATTTTCTTCAAGTAATTTACTTAGCTTGACGGTTTCACCCGTAGTACCATTTGTTACCATATCCTCATAAACATTCCCAAAATAATACACACCATTGGGACATGCTCTTACGCAATAGGGTAATTCACCATTACGCAAACAATCGGCTGAAAAAGTGCACTTAGTTACCGTACCTTTCTTCTGGGGAACATTGCGCTCTACGTTGTAAGGAACATCTTTATACAATTCGGCATCTTTTGGCTCAAACCAATTGAACGACCTGGCTGAGTACGGACAAGCTGCAATACAATATCGACAACCAATACAACGCTCATTGTCAATAAGTACGATACCATCGGTGCGTTTATAGGTAGCTTCAACAGGACATACTTTTACACAGGGGGGATTATCGCAATGCTGACAGTGCTTAGGCATGTAATAAGGTGCTGTATGGCCATCCTCACGCATTTCTAATACATTCAAATGAAACTGGTCGGGTCGCAATTGATGAGTAGCAGCACACGCCTCCATACATTTGCGCGCATTCCGACAACGCGATAAATCCACTACCAGCACAAACTTTTTTCCCGGAAGTCCCTCTCGTGCCTTTACGTTGTTGTCGGGACGTATGCTATTTTTTATCCTCGCAATATAGTCGGATACTTCATTCCTGTTGTCATTCGTTGCTGATTGGTTATTTAATGCCGTACCCTTCCCCTCTATGAACTTCGATATTAAGATCGAACCTCCTCCTACTATGCCCAGCTTGAGCAAAAAATCTCTTCTGTTACTTTTTGTAGCTGTCATCTCTATTTAGCCTATTAAGTACTTTAATACAATTTATAATTGCTTTATTTATTCTTGCAAGTTTATACCTAATTTATAGTTAGTCTAAGTTTAAATAAAATTGCACGCCATGTAATTTCTCTCAACCCGTACACAAAAATTGTATAGGCTTATTATCCAACTTATCCATACTAACTTTCATGGAGACTAAGAAAGATCAAACTAAAATAAAAAAATGACTTTCAAAATATTTCTCTATATTTGCAGCTCAAAATTTAAAATTAAGTCGGAACAAAAGCGTTAAGTTATGCCCGTAAGAATTAGATTATCGCGTCAGGGGAGAAAAAGAATCCCCTTCTACTACATTGTGGTAGCGGATAGCAGGGCGCCACGAGATGGCAAATACATTGAACGGATAGGTCGCTACTATCCCAAGACAAATCCTGCTACTATTGAACTCGATTTTGATAGAGCATTGTATTGGCTACAGACTGGCGCTCAACCATCCGACACTTGCCGTTCGCTCCTTTCGGAGAAAGGCGTGCTGTACAAGAATCATCTGCTTAATGGGGTAAAGAAAAATGCCCTCACGCTTGAGCAGGCTGAAGCCAAATTTGCTGCATGGCTGGCCGAAAAAGAGGCTAAACTACAAAAGCAAAAAGAAGCCCAGCAGCTTAAGAATGAACAGAAGCGTAAGGAACAACTGGAACGGGAACAAAAAGCCCGCGAAGCCAAAGCTGCTCAGATAGCTCAAAAAGCAGCCGAAGCTTCTGCTCCTGCACAGCAGGAAGAACAGCAAGCTCAGTCCGAAGCTAACAGCTAACCCCTTTTGCCATGCTTACCGATAATCTGTTAACTATTGGTAAGCTAACCCGTGGTCATGGCGTAGATGGCAGAGCTATAGTAGTTTTTGAAAACTGGGCTCTAAAACAATTCCAAAAATCGGAATGGGTATTTCTGAATATCAACAGATTACCTGTTCCTTTTTTTATATCCAGCCTGGAAATATTAACCCCTACTTCAGCTATTATTCAACTCGAAGATATTAAAACGATCGAAGATATTCGTCCCTTCATCAACTGCGAAGTGCTTATTGCCTGGGAAGGCAAACGTAAACCCGCTAACCTGAAGTCGATTGAAGGCTACGACGTTATGCTTGAAGATACAACTAAAATCGGAAAAATATTAGAAGTAGCCGATTTTAATGGCAATGTTGTGGCCCGCGTGAAAGGCATTAAAGATGAACTATGGATACCCCTTAATGAAACCACACTCTTACAAGTAAATCACAGCAAAAAAGTTATCCTCATCTCGCCCCCCGAGGGCTTGCTCGACCTGTATCAATGATCCCTGAGTATTGTAAATCTTAAACCTTACTTCCCTGACAGCAACCACCCCCACCCGCACAAAGGTAGGTAATGTTTTAACCAACTATGTTGTAAAAGTACGAGTACAAGCGTTGGATTCCTCCAGGCCTGTTTCTATTAACGTTTGGCTATAAATACATTCCATATAAGCCCGGAAACAAAAATGCCAAAAAATACTATAAATATTTCCCGAGTTTTTTGTTGCGAATCAAACATATACCCTAAATTAGTCTTAAATTTTTGGTCAAACAATTTTTGCCTATGAACGAAACCCTTCAAATACAGATAAGCCTGAAGACATTATTGTGTATGTTCAAACTCAATTATCCTGGTATGAAAATTAAAACATTAATCGTGACACTGCTTTGTTACACCGCCAGTGCCTACTCGGAACAAATGATCGGTAACGTGTTCAATCGTAACATTACCAGTCTCAATGGTAAATGGAATATCATCATCGACCCCTACGACAATGGTTATTACGATTACCGCATGCAGGAAAATCCATGGGGGTTTTTCCGCAATCAAAAACCTACCAATAAGAGCGACCGTGTAGAATACGACTTTGACAAAAGCGAAACCCTGAATGTTCCGGGCGACTGGAATTCGCAAAAACCCGAATTACTCTTTTACGAGGGTAGCATCTGGTACAAGCGATCTTTCGACTATGCTCTGAAAAAAGGGAAACGCCTGCTGCTGTGGTTTGGGGCAGTTAACTATCAGGCCGATGTGTATCTTAACGGTTATAAGCTGGGTAGCCATGTGGGTGGTTTTACTCCTTTTTATTTTGATATTACACCATACGTTAAGGAAAAAGATAATTTTGTGGTTGTCAGGGCAAATAATCAACGTCGACCCGAGGGTGTACCTACCATTAATACCGACTGGTGGAACTATGGGGGTATTACCCGCGATGTGTTTTTAATTGAAGAAGATAGCTTGTTTGTACTTAATTATCATCTTTACCTCAACAACGATAATTCCCATCAGCTACTGGGGTGGATACAGCTCAACGAAAAGGTAGCCAACGAAACTGTCCAGATTGACATACCCGAGCTCAGGTTGTCCATAGCTGGTAAAACAAACGAAAATGGCCTATTTAGCTTTGAAAAAACGGTCAAAAATTTGATTCGCTGGGAACCCCTCAGGCCCAAGTTATACACAATATACATCCGACATGGGCAAAATATTTTGAAAGATAATATAGGTTTCCGTACCATCACCACACAAGGAAATCAGCTACTCGTTAACAACAAGCCGGTATTTTTGAAAGGGATATGTATTCACGAAGAGATGCCCATGCGAAGGGCACGTGCCAATGGATATGACGATGCAAAAGTTTTGCTGGGCTGGGCGCTGGAAATGGGCTGTAATTTCGTACGTCTGGCTCATTACCCACACAACGAATATATGCTACGTATGGCCGATTCTTTAGGATTACTTGTATGGTCGGAAGTACCCGTTTACTGGACAATTCAATTCAATAACCCGCAAACCTATCGGCTGGCTGAGCAGATGCTCATGGAGAATATCCGTCGTGACCAAAACCGGGCCTGCATCATCATATGGAGTGTGGGTAACGAAACCCCTGTTCATCAGGCGCGTATTGATTTTATGAAAAACCTGGCGCAAAAAGCCCGACAGCTCGATCCCACCCGGCTTATCTCGGCAGCAATGGAGGTCAATAGAAATCCCGACGATCCTTTCGCCTATCATGTGGATGATCCGCTGGGCGAATACCTAGATGTCATTGCCTGCAATGAATATGTTGGATGGTACGACGGTTTGCCCGATAAAACCGACAAAATTACCTGGCAAACCAAATACAATAAACCCTTCGTATTTAGCGAACTGGGGGCAGGAGCACTTTTCGGTTACCACGCCGATTCACTCACCCGCTGGACCGAAGAATATCAGGAATACTTTTTTGCCCAGCAAATCAAAATGCTTAAAAAGATCCCTTTCCTTACCGGCCTTTCTCCCTGGATTCTGGCCGACTTCCGATCGCCCCGACGTCAGCTTCCCGGAATACAGGATTTCTGGAATCGAAAAGGGCTAATCTCCGACCAGGGTCAGCGCAAAAAAGCCTTCTTTACCCTGCAAAAGTGGTACCAGTCGATCAAATAATTATTTCTTTCCGTTAAGATAAACGCTTTGCATTTTTAACATTCAAAGTGTTTTTTATGGGAACTGCATTTTCGCCTTTACCTCCTGGGCTGTTTTGTCGTCCTTTATGCACTTGAGGAGTGTAAAGCCAAAATCGGTAGCTACGCCCGCACCTTTGGCAGTAATTATCTTCCCATCCTGCTCCACAAAACCATGGGTTACCACGGCACCGACAAGCTCATCTTCCATGCCCGGAAAACAGGTGGCTCTTTTCCCTTTTAACAACCCCAGTCCACCCAGAATAGTTGGTGCAGCACATATAGCAGCAATCCACTTCCCATGCTGGTGGGCTTTTAGCAACATTTCGCTTAATCCCTTATGCTCCTTCAAATTTTTTGTACCTGGCATTCCACCAGGAAGTACCAGCATGTCAGCGTCGGAGTATATACCTTCCGAAAATAGCACATCGGCAATTACGGTCACCCCCCTAGATGAGGTTACCTCTTTGCGCCCCATTACCGATACCGTAAGTACATCGCATCCCCCACGACGTAAAATGTCTATAGGAGCTATGGCCTCTATTTCTTCAAATCCATCGGCCAGATGTATTAATATTTTTCCCATAGCCTGTCGATTTAAAATTCTAATGCAAAATTACAACATTGACCACCCCATTCAATACAAAAAACGAAGTTTTTGCTCATTGAATTTTCCCAAACAGAGTTTTTTAAAATTTTCGTGTATTTTTGGCAAAATGTATGGACTATGGTTCCTCTTTTCAATCGGTTATTCCTTGAATTTTATCATCACCGTCAACGTGCTATCGAGCAATACTTTCAGCGAAGTTGGGACATCCAGCACAATACATTTCGTCAATTGGTTCACATGGCCCAAAATACCCAATACGGTATTCATCATCATTTTAAACGGATACGCAACTATGAAGATTTTCAAAGGCTAGTGCCAGTGGTGCATTACGAAGAACTATACCCATGGATCGAAAGAATACGTCAGGGTGAAAAAGACTTACTGTGGCCGGGTAAAATACACTGGATGGCCCGATCATCAGGCACAACCAACGACAAAAGCAAATTTATTCCAGTAAGCGCAGAAGCTCTAAAACAGTGTCATTATCGTGGAGGCGCTGACGTGTTACTGCTCTACCTGAGAAATAATCCGCAATCCCGCCTTTTTTGGGGTAAAACTTTTACGCTTGGTGGTAGTCATCAATTCGACCGTGCGGGACATCACATACGCTGCGGCGACCTTTCAGCTATTCTTCTTCAAAACATCCCCCGTTGGGCCGACTTTCTCCGTACCCCCCCAAAAAAAATTGCCCTTATTGCCGATTGGGAAATAAAAATTACACGTATGCTCCCCATTGTTGCCCGGCAAAATGTAACCGCTTTTGCTGGTGTACCCTCGTGGAATCTGGTTTTTATTCAAAAACTTCTATCTTATACCGGAAAATCAAATCTATTGGAAGTTTGGCCTAATCTCGAACTATTCATGCACGGAGGTGTAAACTTCTATCCCTATCGCGAACATTTTCAGAAAATAATCCCTTCGGACACTATGCATTACCTTGAAACCTACAATGCTTCCGAAGGATTTTTTGGCATACAGGACAATCCTGCCGAATCCTCCCTACTGCTTATGCTCGATTATGGAATTTTTTACGAATTTATTGCCATGGACGATTATCAGAAAGGCTTAATGAATGCTATTCCCCTGTGCGACGTAAAAACTCAGGTAAATTACGTAATGGTAATATCAACCAATGGAGGGCTTTGGCGATACATTATAGGCGATACAGTAATGTTTACTTCCGTAAAACCCTACAAAATCATCATTACCGGACGAACCAAGCATTTCCTAAATGTTTTTGGTGAGGAACTGATGGTACACAACACCGACAAGGCCATTGCCTACGCAGCAGCCAAAACGCAATCCATTGTACACGAATATACCGTGGCACCCGTATTTATGAGCAACAATACACGGGGATGTCACGAATGGCTCATCGAGTTTGAAAAACACCCCAACAACATCGAACTTTTCGGGAATCTTTTAGACGAAAAACTTAAGGAACTCAATTCCGATTACGAGGCCAAACGATACAAGGATACCACACTGATGCAACCTATCATTCGCGTATTACCTGCCGGCACTTTCTATAAATGGTTTGTAAGCCACAACAAAGTTGGTGGACAAAATAAACTCCCACGGCTCTCAAATAACCGACGATATGTTGAAGAATTATTATCCCTGTTGAACGAGCCAAATTCTTCCCACCCTTCTTGACACCGATATTTTTTCTATATTTGGTTATTAAATCCAAAAACATGCACATAGCCATTGGAGGTAACATAGGTTCGGGAAAAACTACGCTGGCCGAGCTGCTGGCCAAGCACTTTGGCTGGGAGCCCCACTTCGAAAATGTGGATGATAATCCCTATCTGGCCGATTTTTATGCCGACATGCAACGGTGGGCATTCAATCTTCAAATCTATTTTGTTAAAAGCCGTTTCGAGCAAATTCTAAAAATTAAAAAATCCAATCACACAGTTATACAGGATAGAACCATTTATGAGGATGCATACATTTTTGCCCCCAACCTGCATGACATGGGACTTATATCAACCCGTGACTATGAGACCTATAGCGGACTTTTCGAACTGATGTCGTCGATGATTTCGCCCCCCGATTTACTTATTTATCTTAAGGCTTCAGTACCCACGCTGGTCAAACAAATCCAGAAACGCGGCCGAAAATACGAAGCCTCTATCCGGCTCGACTACCTCCAAAGCCTTAATGAACGTTACGATAAGTGGATTGATAATTATAAGCTGGGCAAAAAGCTTATCATCGATGTCGACAATCATAATTTCGTTGAAAGCGCCGACGCCCTGAGTTTTGTAATTGATAAAATTAATGCCCAGCTATATGGACTTTTTTAAAAACTTGATAAGACCACATTAATATTGCATCGACATCAAACAAAAACTTTCCCGATTCACAAAGCCAACTATCTGCCATGAAACAATCGTATTTTCCAAGCACAAAGGCAGGCAGGTTACTACCGACCTTAAAAATTACTTATCTTCGGATAAATCTTTTTGTTATAACCCTCGTCCTTTGTCCATCCATAAATATATTGGCACAATATACAATTATGGGACAGAACCGGCCGGGGATACAATGGCGACAGATAAAGACCAACAAATTCAGGCTGGTGTACGACAGTAAATTCGAGGCTGAAGCCCAACGTGCTGCTGCCCTGCTCGATTACAGTCTTTCCCTCACGGGCAATACGTTAAATCAACCCCCCCGAAAGTTGAACATTCTCATACATAACCGCAATGCCCTGGCAAATGGTTTTGTTACGCTGGCACCAGCACGCATGGAATGGTACTCAACCCCCCCACAAGACATGTACGGACAGGATTGGTTGGAACAGCTGGCCATTCACGAAAGCCGGCACTGGGCTCAACTCAACAGGCTGAAACGGGCAAACGTCAGCATGCTGCGCTATGCCTTTGGCGAAATTGGTTGGTCGCTTGGGGTAGCCCAGGCTCATCCCTGGTTCCTCGAAGGCGATGCCGTGGTTACTGAAACTGCGCTCTCCTCATCCGGCAGGGGCCGACTCCCTTCCTTCGAAATGGGCTTCCGAACCATTCAGCTGACCTTTCATCGCCCCTACCCTTTCCGAAAAAGCGTGTTTGGAGCCTACGACGACTATGTACCCAACCATTATGAGCTGGGCTATCTGATGGTTGCCTACAATCGTTTGAAATATGGCCCCGAACTCTGGGAAAACGTGCTTAACGATATTGGAGACAATCCCTTTGTGGCTCCCTCTAACTTCAGCCTGAAAAAACTAACCGGTCTGAATCGTGAAAAACTATACCAACAAACCTTTCGTGAACTCGACAGCCTATGGACCGAAAAAGCAAAGGACTTAAAATATACCCCTTATACGGTTGCCCTCCCCATAGCTCCTGCCCGATACACTGTCTATCGTAGTCCGCAACTATACGAGGGAAAAATAGTTGCCATTAAAAGCGGCCTCGACCATGCCCCTCAAATTGTTCTAATCGACCCATCAAGCAACAAGGAAAGTCTTATCATCAGAACCGGTATCATCCCCTCCGACCGGATAACCATTAACAACAATGTCATTTATTTTGACGAATATCAGTTTCATCCCCGTTGGGGCAATGAGGTATATTCGATTATCAAGGCATATTGTATTAAAAGCGGTGAACTGGTTCGCTTAACTCACAAGAGCCGTTATTTTGCTCCTGCCCCATCACCATCGGGCAACCTGCTGGCGGTAGTCGAAAATGACATCAACGGACAAAATTATTTGACCCTGCTGAACGCAGCCAGCGGAAATGTAGTGCAACGTTATCCTACCCCAGGTAATGCTGCTATACAACTACCCTCGTGGTCGGCCGATGAAAAAAAAATAGTGTGTACCATGGTCGATACCTCTGGCAAAAGTATTGCCATCCTTAACACGGTAAATGGTACCTGGCAAATACCTGTCACCGTTAAAAAATACGACATCAGCTATCCTGTTTTTGCCCAACAGCACATCATTTTTAGGGCTACTTACTCCGGCATTGATAACATTTATGAGCTCGACACTGCCAGCTTAAAGATATATCAGCTTACCTCGGCTCAATTCGGCGCTTTCGACCCCTGTGTCGATACAATCACCCAAAAATTATTCTACTGCAACTACGATTATCGGGGATATGAGATCGTAAGTGCTTCCCTGACAAAGATGGCATGGACTCCCCTAGAGGAGGTAAAGGATGTTTCCCTTAATATGGCCGATGCCCTGCAAATGCAAGAACCAGAGAAATTTGACCGGAAAAACATCCGTTATCAACCGTACGAATCTACCCCCTATCGACGTTGGCAACACCTTATCAATATTCATAGCTGGTTGCCCTTTTACCTTTATACTCCCAAAAATTCCTTACAATCAAGCAGAATTTTCCCCGGTTATAGCATTATGTCGCAAAACCTGCTGAGTACGGTTATTGTCACAGCAGGACAGGGCTATTACAAAAAAAATATATATAACCAGCTTGAAATTAACTATTTGACCCATTTCCCTGTGTTGAAAGTTGGCATTCAGCAGGGGGATACGATTCAACGCATAAATATTCCCAACCCTATCACCCAGAAGAAAGAGCTTAAGTTTTATGCCGGGATAAATCTGCCCCTTAATTTTTCATCAGGATCCAGAATATTCACCCTCACTCCCGGTACTACCTACGAATATACTAACGCCATGTATAGTACTACAAATGCTATAAAGCAGGGGCAAAATATGCTTTATTTTACCCTTAGCACGATAGCTTACCAACGAATGGCACCCAAAGATTTCGTGCCTCGACTGGGATTATTATGGGATATAATTGTAACACAACCAATTACTGGAAATTCTTTCTTTGCTAACCAGCTATCCACCCAAGCAAAATTTTATATACCAGGATTAATGGAGCATCATGCCTTTAATTTTACATTCGGATACGAAAACCAAAGCTACAAGCCTTATCGGTATAATACTCGACTGGACCCACCCCGGGGCTACGTTGCTATTTGGGATTCGCTAAAGCCTTATCTTAAAAGCGTAGAGCAATATTCCGTCGATTATTATCTGCCTCTTAGCTATGGAAGCTTTACAGTATTAAAGGTATTTTACTTCAAATTACTGGCAGGTTCACTATTTTTAAGCACAGCAGCCACTGATGAGTATCAACCCAACTCTCGGGAATTCTGGCGCCAGTATTATACCTCCCTGGGCTATCAGGTTTTTACCGATTTTCACCTATTTTTCTTCCCGTTCACTTTCCGGCTGGGTTATAATTATTCGTTACTTATAGGGAGAAATAGGATGGCAGTTGAACCCTATTTTCGTGTGAATTATTCTTTTTAAGAAAGGATGTAAGGCAAAAAAACGATGATACCAATTGCAACAGCAGCTATTGCGGCAACTAAAACTCCTGCAGCGGCAACATCTTTAATAAAAGCTGCTTGAGCATTCTCCTCTCCCCATAATTTATCGGTTAGCTTTTCAATAGCCGTATTAAAAATTTCTGCTATCCATACCAATGCGATGGCAAAAATAACCAACAACCACTCGCCTGTTTTAATTTGTAAACATTGACCCAAAACTATTACCACCACTGCGGCAAACAGATGAATTTTGGCATGAGTCTCGGTTTTGAAAAACAAACCCAGGCCCCTAAACGCATAGCCAAAACTTTTTAGCTCTTTCCAGAACCATTTTTTCATGAAAAATAAGGATAATATTTTTATTTTTTATACAACCAACGGTTTGCCTGATAGCTTATATAGGCACTGGCCATACCAATAAGAGCACCTACCAGCACATCGGAAGGATAGTGCACCCCCAGATACATTCGCGAGTAACCCACACATCCTGCCCATGCATACGCTGGCACAATAACGTACCAGCGTGGATATTGAAGGCTTAGCGAAGTTGCGGCTGCAAAAGCCAGGCTGGTATGACCCGAGGGAAAAGAAGGACTACCCCCACTGGTTTTCTGCAAAAATAGTTGAGGATAAGCCTCAAAGGGCCGAGGACGATTCATCGAATATTTTAACGAAAAGGTAAGCACTCCCGCAATGCCATAAGCAACAGCCATAACCATTGCGCTTCGTATTGCTACAGAGTCATTCTTTATCCATCCAACAGTAAGCAATGTAGCTGGTACGCTCAATGAAACCATCGTGACTGAATGGGTCAGATACTTGAAAGGCTCATCAGCTACAGTGTAATGGGGAGCATGAATCTGCTGTAATAATTGTACATCAAGGTTTTGTGCTTTCCCTACAACACCCAACCAACATAAAAACCCTAACAAAAAGACACCCCTGACCATGCACATTACTTGATAGCATTAACAAGCGTTACAATCATAAGTGCCAGGGAAGACAAACCCGTTGCTATTGCCAAAGTTTCCTGTGGGGTAAGCCTATCCTTCTTTGCTGCCTTATTGGGGATGACTATTTCTGCACCCGGCTCAATCTCTGGATAGAAACGTATACCTAAAAATGTGGTAGTAGATTTAATCGTTCCATTAGGATATATTACAAAAGCTTTTGAGGGTTGGGCATTAGGACTAAATCCTCCGGCCATCCTGGCGTATTCCCGCAAACTTATCCCTTCCTCATACCGAACACTACTGGGAAAAAGCAACGCGCCACTCAAGCGTACCGTCTCAAGCCGTTTGGGGACTTCCAGTCGATCACCATCCTGTAAAAGCAAATCATATTTCGAACCCGGATTACTTAAAATTTTTTCTAGATCAATACCAATAAACTGTTCTTTATCGAATGATGCCATTAATTTTAACGAATCTTCAATGGTAGCCTGTTCTATCGATTTTAGCAACTTTTGACGCATTTTTACATCTTCCTTCATCTGCCTATACAAACGTGCACCTCTAACATAGGCTTCAGGCGTTAACCCTCCACTTCGCTTTATCAAATCGGATATACGTTCGGTTTTTGACTGTATGGTGTACACACCAGGAAATAAAACTTCACCTACCACCTGAGCCTGGGTTTGTACCTCATATCCGGGACTGCGACGGACATAAATCTTATCGTAAGGTTCCAACACAAAAGCCGAAGCCGAATCGGAAAGGGTAAGGTTTTTAGATACATTAAAGAGCTTTACTATGGCTATTTCGGGGGTAAGTTTTGTGTAATCCTGATTTTTTACCCTGCGAGCAATTTCAACCCTTGCCAGTGAGGCCGACTCCTTAAATCCCCCGGCCAAAGCAATAACATCCGAAAGTGTCATATTTTTCACGTAAGGGAATGTTCCTGGCATTTGTACTTCACCGGAAATATCTATGGCATACTTTTCTTCCAATTCGAATATTGAAAAAACTTGCACCAGATCTTCCTTTTGAAGGGCAACATTGTAGGATGAATCTTTCATAATCCGTTCCAAATCAACAGGATATATCTCTGTCTTCAGGTCGTTTTGTAACCTGTAAATGATTGCCCTATCGGTAAAGGCATCCTCACGAAGTCCATCAGCTTTTTCAATCAGATCCCGCAAGGTCATTCCTTCGGTAAGTTCATAAATACCTGGCCGAAAGACGGCACCCGAAATTTCAACCCGATTGGAAAAACGATTAAGCACGGGCTCAACTTTTATCTGGTCACCATCCTGTAGCTCAAATGTATTAAAAGCATTTCGGGTAACCTCCGCTACCGAATACTCTTTATCTGTTTTTCGCAAAACTTTAATACGGTGCTGATAAGCCTTATCGGTAAAACCACCACAGTAGCGCAACAGGTCGACCATGGTTTCCTTATCTTTCATTTCAAAAAGAGCTGGAATTTTAACCTCACCCATCAGATCCACCCTATTCATGTAGGGTTTAACCAATATGACATCCTGATCCTGCAATCGGATATTTGATTTTTGCTCGCCGGTAGTCAGAAACTCATACAGGTCGATGGTTGCAACCGTTTTATTTTCACGTATCACCCGTATATCTCTATAGGTCCCGTTTTCAGATGGGCCACCCGCAACATACAGCGCATTAAAAACCGTTGCCAGCGAAGGCAGGGTATAGGTACCAGGAAAATTAACCTCACCTACAATATTGACCTTGATGCTACGTAAATTGCCCAGATTGACCTGGGCAAAAGTATTAGGATGAGGTCCGGTTAGTCCAGCATATATTGACGAAAGCCTACCGATGATTTGCTTGGAAGCCTTTTCTATGGTTAACCCATTGACAAAAATGGGACCCACATTATCAATAAAAATATAGCCTTCGGGGTTAACCATTAGCCTGTAATTCTGCTGCGATGCCCCCCAGATATCAATCACGATTTCATCGCCCGGACCTAGCTGATAATTCTGGGGGGTGGCTATATTCAGGCTTGGCTCAAAAGTCAGTTTCTTTGAAGTAAAAAGATACGAACCAAAAATTACCTTTTGCGAAATGGTATCTAATTTACCTCCAAACAACAGTTGTTCAAAACTCAAGCTGTCAGTCCGCATGGTTTGTAGATAAGTAGTATCGGTGTATGTCCGCAAGTATGAAGAGGTTTTACCCGTATTACCTGTCTGAAGCGAAGCTGTATTTAACAATGTAATCCTTTTACGTAGCTTCTCAATCTGAACAGGACTCATCCCACGAGCCAGAGCAGCCGCCTCAAGCTGTTGCTGACTCATGCCCGACTCTTTAGCCCGATTAATTATTTTCTGAACTTGTTCATCGGTGAGCTTATCCACATCAATGGTCTTTAAATCCTGTGCTTTTAATAACATCAGGCTGGCAGAAAGCAATACTGCTATAAAGAAAAAAATACGTGTCATAGCCGTAAGTTTACAAACTCCAATAATTAAAACTTTTTCGAATTGAAAAATATACCGATTTCAGGTCAAAAAAAATGTAAGGATCCCGCAATATGCTTTTAAGATCTTTTTCGCTAAAATGTAAAAACTCAGCGTGAGGAACTGCCAGCACCACCACATCGTACTGACGGCTCCTGAATTCATTGGCTAATTTAAGATTATAGTTTTTTTCGACAACATCTGCATTAGCCCGCGGGTCAAAAATAGTAATATTTTTGACCCCAAACGATTGTAATTCGTTTATCAAATCGGCCACTTTCGAATTACGGGTGTCGGTAATATTTTCCTTAAACGTAAAACCCAGTACAAGTATTTCGGCCTGTTTAACATCTTTGCCACTATTAATAAGTGCAATGATGATATTTTTGGCCACAAAAGCTGCCATATTATCGTTCATAAACCTGCCCGCATTAATAAGCTGCGGATGATAGCCCAGTCTGGCAGCCTTATAGGCAAGATAGTATGGGTCTACCCCAATGCAATGGCCGCCTACCAGCCCTGGACTGAAGGGCAAAAAATTCCACTTGGTTCGAGCTGCTTCCAGCACCTCGTGGGTAGGAATACCCATGCTATGAAAAATAACAGACAGCTCATTCATAAGACCAATATTCATGTCACGCTGAGTGTTTTCAATAATTTTGGCAGCCTCAGCCACTTTTATCGAAGAGGCTTTATACACGCCCGCTTCAACAACCTTCCCATATAGCTCTGCCAGAAAATCGGTGGTGTTTACATCACAAGCTGATACCACTTTTTTGATTCGAGTAAAAGTATGCTCCCGATCACCAGGATTAATGCGCTCGGGTGAATATCCCACCTTAAAATCGGCAACGTAATGCAAACCCGAAACCTGCTCCAGTATAGGTACACACTCTTCTTCCGTACAACCAGGATATACCGTCGATTCGTATACTACAGTATCATTTTCTTTCAGTAATCGGGCTACCGTGCGAGTAGCCGAAAGCAAAGCCGTCAAATCGGGTTTTTTAAACTCATCGATAGGGGTAGGAACCGTCATTATAAAAACCGACGCATCCGCCATATCCTCGGGTCGAGAGGTAAAAATGATACTACATCCCTGAAAATCTTCGGCCGTCAGTTCTTTATCGGGGTCTATTTGTTGTTGTAAAAGATGTATGCGTTGTTCATTGATGTCATATCCAATAACCCTGTAATATCGGGCAAAGCTGAGTGCAAGCGGTAGTCCCACATACCCCAACCCAACAACTGCAATTGATTTTTCTTTTTTAAGGTATGCTGCTAAATCATACATTATTCCCTTGTCTTTTGTAAAATGGATGATATTCAATTTCTTTCAGGGCAAAAGGATGAAAATCACCTTGCAATCCCACCGGTTGTGCATTTCGAATTTGATGGGCCAGTTCTATGCTGGCAAATGCCTCAGGGATACCAAATCCCTCACCAGCAAGTATTTTCTCGTACGAAAGGGTGTGCAAGTCGGTAAATCCTTCACTGAATTCGAGTTCCTTACCATTTATGGTCAACGACCGGAAGGTACGTTTGCCGGCACTTTTTATCTCGGGGGGTAACGTGTTTTCGTCTATACTCAAGAACCAGCGAATATTGGCTTTTTTAAGCTGAAGAAAACCGGCAGCCCTTTTAGGCTCCAAAATATGTACAACGTTTTTTTCAACCCTACCAAATATCCAGATTAGCATATCAAAAAAGTGTATGCCAATATTGGTGGCAATGCCTCCCGATTTTTCTTCCTGAGCTTTCCAGCTGGTAAAGTACCAGTTGCCCCGCGAGGTAATGTAGGTAAGTTGGATATCATGTATGGTCGAATCATCGATGTCGATAGCTGCCTTCAACTCCCGAATAACCGGATGTAGTCGCAGCTGAAGGATTGTATTTACCCTATGGCCTGTCTCCTTTTCAATAATCTGCAAAGCCTCTGCATTCCAGGGATTAAGCACCAGAGGTTTTTCGCAAATGGCATCGGCATGCTGACGTAACGCAAACCGGATATGCGCATCGTGTAAATAATTGGGCGTACATATACTCACATAGTCGACTCCCTTCCCCTGTCGACGCAATTTTTCGAGATGCCGATCAAAACGCTCAAATTCTACAAAAAAATCAGCATGCGGAAAAAAACTATCGAGAATACCTACGCTATCATTTTTGTCGAGCGCTGCCACCAGTAGGTTCCCTGTATCTTTAATGGCTTTAAGATGTTTTGGGGCAATATAGCCAGCTGCTCCAATTAGTGCAAATGATTTCATATGCATACTTATGAGGGTACGAAGGTATTACATTTTGTAATAACTCCTGTACCATTCCACAAAATTACGTATCCCTGTTCGGACAGGAGTACAGGGTTTATAGCCAATTTCCCGAAACAAATCCGTAGTATCGGCATAGGTACGCACCACATCGCCAGGTTGCAAAGGTTTGAAAATTAGTTGTGCCTTCATTTGCAACGCTTCCTCCAGCGCCTCAACAAACTCCATCAACCGTACAGGCTGACTATTACCCATGTTATAAATTCGATAGGGGGCAATACTACTGGCTGGATCGGGACTTATCGGATTCCATTGCGGATTGGGTAAAGGTATATGAAATATGATGCGAAACACTCCCTCTACAATATCATCAATGTAGGTAAAATCGCGCTCCATCTCTCCGTTGTTGAAAATTTCAATGGCTTTTCCCTCCAATATCGATTTTGTAAACAGAAAAAGGGCCATATCGGGACGCCCCCAGGGACCATATACCGTAAAAAAACGTAAACCCGTGGTGGGAATTCCATACAAATGGCTATATACATGCGCCATTAGCTCGTTCGACTTTTTTGAGGCCGCATACAGGCTTACCGGATGATCCACATTGGCGTGCGTAGAAAAAGGATACCTTTGGTTGAGACCATATACACTCGAACTACTAGCATAAACCAAATGTTTTACCGGATAATGCCGACAACATTCGAGTAAATTCAAAAAGCCTTCCATGTTACTTTTTACGTAGGCCATAGGATTTACAAGGCTGTAGCGCACACCCGCCTGTGCAGCCAGATTAATCACATAATCAAAAGTTGATCGTCCGAACCAATCAAAAATGCTTTTGTCCTCAAGACTCAACTGCACAAAGGTAAAATTATCGAATAGCTGGCTTTTTGTTTCCTTTCCATACTGTACCTCTTGCTGGTCAATACCCAGCTGGGCTAATCTGCCCCACTTAAGATTAACGTCGTAATAATCATTAATATTGTCAATCCCCACTACCCAATATCCCGCATCAAGCAATCTTTGACACACATGATATCCTATAAATCCTGCAGCGCCTGTAACCAAAAATTTCATTTCATAGGGTTTTTATCATTAATAAATTACTTCTGTGCAACTATATTTCGCCAACTTATTTTTTATTGTAAAATTCCTTGAGAAGCCCCATACAAATGTAAAAGAAAAAATTTTGTTCATAAAAATCCAAAATTTTATAAATTTGCAATCCCAAATTGTCCTGTGGTGTAATGGTAGCACATCAGATTCTGGCTCTGCTAGTCTGGGTTCGAGTCCTAGCAGGACAACAAAAAAGCCCCTCAACGGGGCTTTTTTGCTTATATAGCTTAAAATTATCCTCTGATAGCCTTAATACCAGGCAGTTCTTTTCCTTCAAGATACTCGAGCATAGCTCCACCCCCAGTAGATACATAGCTAACCTTATCGGCCAACTTGTTTTTGTTGATAGCGGCTACCGAATCGCCCCCACCCACCAGGCTGTAAGCTCCTTTGGCAGTAGCATCGGCAATGGCTTTTGCAATAGCCGAGGTACCCTTCGAAAATTTCTCCATTTCGAAAACTCCCATGGGCCCATTCCAGAGTATGGTTTTCGATTGGGCAATAACTTCGCTAAAAATTTTAATGCTTTCGTCAGCAATATCCAATCCCATCCAGCCATCGGGGGTTTCGTTAATCTTGGTAACCATCGTATTAGCATTGGCATCAAAGGCATCGGCATTTACGGCATCAACAGGTAAATATACCTTTACCCCTTTTTCTTTAGCCTTCTTGAGAAGTTCTAATGCTAATTCCAGCTTATCATCCTCACAAAGCGATTTGCCAATTTTACCGCCCTGCGCTTTAATGAAGGTATAGGTCATCCCTCCTCCTATGATAAGATTATCCACGCGGCTGAGAAGGTTTTCAATGATAAGGATCTTGTCCGACACTTTGGCTCCTCCCATGATGGCCGTAAATGGACGTTCAGGTGAATGCAGCACCTTGTCCATAGCTTTCAGCTCATTCTCAATCAGGTAGCCAAACATTTTATCGTTGGGGAAATATTCAGCTATCAGGGCAGTAGAGGCATGGGCACGATGGGCTGTTCCAAAAGCATCATTCACATAACAATCGGCATAGCTGGCCAGTTGTTTTACAAAAGCTTTCTGTTTTTCCTTTACCTGAGCCTTAGCTGCCTTTTTCTCCTCATCGGTAGCATTTTCGCCAAGGTGATAGGGCTTACCTTCCTCTTCTTCGTAGAAACGCAGATTCTCAAGAAGTACAACCTGCCCCGGCTGGAGCGACGCACACACCTGCTTGGCCTCTTCGCCCATGCAGTCGCCAACAAACCTTACTGGCACGCCCAGATGCTTTTCCACCGTCGAAACAATGTGCTTCAAAGAATATTTTTCCTGCGGTTTCCCATCGGGACGACCCAAATGCGACATTAAAATTACCGAGCCTCCGTCATTCAACACCTTTTTAATGGTAGGTATGGCCCCGCGAATACGGGTGTCGTCGGTCACTACAAAAGTTTGCTTGTCGAGCGGAACATTAAAATCGACACGTATGATGGCTCTTTTGCCCTTGAAATTGTATTGATCAATGGTTTGCATAATTTTTGTTATTTTATGAACACACAAAGATAAGAATTAATTACTTTTGCCCAATAAAGAAATTTTTTCAGCTAAAATACATTTATCTTATGTTTTCGGGAATCGTAGAGGAAGCTGCCGTTGTGAAAAAACTGACAAAGGAAAATGAAAATCTGCACATCACCCTTACCTGCTCATTCGTCGACGAACTCCATATCGACCAGAGCATTGCGCATAATGGGGTTTGCCTTACTGTGGTGGACATCAAACCCACCGACAAAACCTACACGGTAACCGCAGTAAAAGAAACCTTGCTCAAATCTAATCTGGGGTTACTCAAAACAGGCGATAAAGTGAACCTTGAGCGTAGCATGCTTATGAATGGTCGTATCGACGGCCATATCGTGCAGGGGCATGTCGATCAAACAGGCGAATGCGTTGAAGTAGTAGAAGCCGGTGGAAGCTGGTACTTTACCTTCCGATACGACCCCTCCTTTAAAAATATCACCGTCGAAAAAGGAAGTATTGCAGTTAATGGAGTTAGTCTCACTGTAGTAAATTCACAAAAAGATACTTTTCAGGTAGCCATTATTCCCTACACCTATCATCATACTAATTTTCATCAGATTACCAGGGGTACAATTGTTAACCTCGAATTTGATATTATTGGCAAATACGTTGCAAAGCTTATGGAACAATATTTGCCTCATCAATCATAAACCTCGCAACATTAACCCTTAATAAACGTTTATTGTTGATAATGAGGCAATAAAACCATTAAGTTGCAATTAAATGAAACTTTTTTGATAAAACCGACATTTATTAATACGACAATTTCTGTGCATAAATAAAATCTTTTTGATAACTTTACTTAAAACACTGCTAACTTTATGAACCAATACCTATTTACAGAATATCTGATGGGAATAAGGGCCAAATTGGCTTCACGCATTGCCCCCTCGTGGATGGTTTTTTGTGTGGATGTGGCAATCATATCTTTTTCTATCCTATTTGCCTTTGTGCTTCGATACAATTTTGACATTCCTGCCGAAAATCTTAAAAAGGTGCTCGTGGTTTCAACCACGGTAATTTTGGTAAAGTCGTTGATTTTTTATCTTTCTCGACTGCATACCAATATCATACGCTACACTTCTGTTCGCGATTTGTTCCGTATTGTAAGTATCAGCCTTTTTTCCACCCTGGTACTGGCTGCCGTCAATGGGATTTATTATCTGTTTTCAGTAGACAAATACTACTATGCAAGGATTTCAACCCTTGCCATCGACTTTTTCATCACTTCCTCCGCCTTAATTTTCACCCGAATGCTTATTAAGCTGCTCTACAGCGAATGGCATTCAAATGCGAATGGAAAAATTAATACGGTAATTTTCGGTACCGAAGAGCTGGCCGTTTCGGTTAAACGTGCGCTTGATCTTGATCCCGAATCATCTTACAGATTCGTCGCATTTATTGATACAGGCGAACATACCCAGAATAAAAAATTGGAAGGTGTTGAAATTTATCATTACAAAAAACTCGACTTTGTTATTAAGAAATATGGGGTAAAAGCTTTGATCATTGCCCGGACCCAGATTTCTTCAGCCCTCAAAAACCTTGTGGTAGAAAAATGCCTGAAACAGGGTGTAAAAGTAATGTCGGTTAGCGACGTAAAAAGCTGGTTGAATGGAGGCATCGATTTGCGTAAAATACGCAATATCCGTATTGAGGATCTGCTGGAACGTGAGCCTATTACCCTCGATGTTTCTGAAATACGGAAGCAACTTAACCACAAAACTATTCTCATAACCGGTGCGGCAGGTTCTATTGGAAGCGAGATAGTCCGTCAGATATGTAATTTCAATCCATATAAGGTAATACTTCTCGATCAGGGCGAGACACCACTGCATAACCTTGAGTTGGAATTAACTGAAAAAGCTACCGATTTTAAAATCGAATATGTGCTGGGCGATATTACCAATCCTACCAAGCTTAAACATATATTTGAAAGCCAGCATGTCGATATCATATATCATGCGGCTGCTTACAAGCATGTGCCCATGATGGAACGCCATCCTGCCGAGGCTGTTCGAAACAATATATATGGCACCAAGTTATTGGCCGATATGGCTATTAAATACAAAGTGTCGAAATTTATCATGATTTCGACCGACAAGGCCGTTAACCCCACCAACGTAATGGGTGCCTCCAAGCGAATCGCCGAAATGTATTGCCAGTCGCTCAACGAATTTGGGATAACCAGCTTCATTACCACTCGTTTTGGAAACGTATTGGGCTCAAACGGCTCGGTTATTCCCCTTTTCAAAAAACAGATCGAAAACGGGGGACCTGTTACCGTGACCGACCCCGAAGTTACCCGCTATTTTATGACCATCCCAGAGGCTTGCCAGCTTGTCCTTGAAGCCAGTGCAATGGGCAAGGGAGGCGAAATTTTTATCTTCGACATGGGTAAATCGGTTAAAATTGTCGACCTGGCCAAAAATATGATACGGCTGGCGGGTCTTATTCCAGGCAAAGACATCGAAATTAAATTTACCGGTTTGCGACCCGGCGAAAAACTTTATGAAGAACTGCTGGCAAAAGAAGAGAATACTATCCCCACCTATCATCCCAAAATAATGATTGCTAAGGTTATCCCCGACCCATTCGAGGTAGTGGTTCAAAAAATCAATCGCTTGATCAACCTTGCAGAAACAGGAGATAAAATGGATATTGTGGCGATGATGAAAGAAATTGTTCCCGACTTTAAAAGTCACAACTCCATTTACAAAGTACTTGATGTGGATAAAAAATCCAAAATGCAAGTCCCCCTTAGCCGCATAGAAAAGAATTAATTTTCAAAACTTTTTTGATAACTTTGCTGTTAATATCAAAAATTGGCAGCATTGATCGATAAAAATGAAATAATTTCCCGCGCGGAAAATGCTCTTGATAAAATCCGACCCTACCTGCAGGCTGATGGCGGTGATGTAAAACTGGTTGAACTCACTGACGATAGGGTATTAATAGTTGACCTGATTGGAGCCTGCGTACATTGTCCGTTTAGTAAATTTACCCTCAAGCTGGGGGTTGAGCAAGCCATTATACAGGAAGTACCCGAAATACAGTCAGTTGTAGTGCGGATGTAATTTCTATGTCTGCCTTTCGCTACTTTATCGTTTACAAACCCTACCTGATGCTAAGCCAGTTTACTGCAGATGAGGGACAAATTAGCCTATCGCATTTGGGATATAACTTTCCCCCCGATGTTTACCCTGTAGGACGTCTCGATGCCGACAGCGAAGGATTGTTGATATTGACTAACGATAAAAGCCTTACAGGCAAATTGTTTGATGAAAATCACCCCCATCCTCGCACCTATCTGGTTCAGGTGGAAGGTATTTTTACTGAAAAAGCAAAACAACAATTGGAAAAGGGAGTGACAATCAACCTTAAAGGAACACGTTACCTTACAAAACCGGCAAAAGTCGAAATATTAAGCGAAGTCCCTACCCTACCCCCACGAATACCTCCCATACGCTACCGAAAAAATATCCCAACCTCCTGGATAAAGATTACCCTATGGGAAGGTAAAAACCGGCAGGTACGCCGCATGACAGCAGCAGTAGGGTTCCCCACCCTGCGACTTGTACGTATAGCCATTGGCAAGCTGCAACTGGGTAATATGTATCCCGGCGAGGTTAAAAGTGTCGATGCACAAAAAATTAAGGAATTGATACTGACCCATCGCTAAGGTAGCTTTAAAAATTTGTATTGATATTCCTGTGTATCGGGTTCCAAACGCAAATAATAGATACCAGGTAATAAATACGAAACATTCAACCCTGTGCGTGGCCATAGGCCTTGCTTCAGTACCTTGCCTTCGGCGTTTATTAAAATATAATTTTTCTTTTCATCATTCTTCTCGTCCAAATGTAACCAATCACGTACAGGATTTGGGTAAACTTCCATGTGCGTTATTGTATTTTTAATACCGTTCTCAGGGGTTAGCGAAATATGCAGATAAGTATATTTGCCAGAAAATACCTCAATGGAATCAACAATACACGTATCATAGCCAGCTGCAAAAATTTTAAATGCGTAAGTACCTGGCAAGAGCAAACGATAAAACACACCGCTTAGCGAATCAGCAACAACTGTTGCAGTTGCATCATCGTTGTTGTACAAGGATATCGTTGCAGCTATGGGCTTACCCGTGTATTTATCTGTAACAAAACCTCTAACCCCCTGAAGAGCAAAGGCTAACCAGGCAAGCAATGAACGATAATTCGACTGCCAGAGCTGGTCCAATTCATTTTCGGGCATGATAAAGTTTTTGTCAATTTCAATGGTTGCCTCACGTCCTTTTAGAAAGTAAGTGACAAAATCCTGTCGTCCGCCAAACACCGGGTACCATGCATAACCATTGGTTATACCTGCCATACTGCTACCTCCAATATACGTTTGGAAATATCCATTAGCACCATACCTGATGGCTGAATCAGCATACGTTTTGGCCAGCACTTTAAACCATGCATCATCGGGATGAAGCGTTGCCCGTGAATCCCAGGGATAATTCACCACCTCTTCGCCCGAATGAAAATTGGCCGACATAACAAAATGGTAGCGCTTAAGCAATTGCATCATTGCCCGGGTCTCAGGCTGATAGGCCATACCATCGGGATGGGCACCCATTACCGGATCGGGGAAATTACGATTCAGATCTACCCCATTGGCATTGAAACGGGTGGATTGATAAATATCGGTTGCATCGTAATAAAAACCATCGGGATTGGCCAATGGATTAATCCAGATATCAAGGCTGTCAGTCAAAAATTTTACCAGTGTATTTGTCTGTCTTTGAGAGAGCAAATAGTCAATTAGCCTTAACATGAGAACCATTCCTCCAGTCTCATTGCCATGCATGCTCGAGGTAAGCATTACAGAAGGCTTGAAAGCTAAAGTGTCCGTATTGATTCGGGCAAAGAGCAAGGGACGGCCTTTTACACTCTGGCCAATATTGTAAATGTAGCATAGTTCAGGATGCATACTGCAAAACTGCAACATGCGCTGCACATATTCTCCCTCAGAGGGATATGCCCCTGCAAAAAAATTACGCGATTTAAGCTTTTTGGGCGGAAGAACCAAAGCATAAGGAATGCGAAGCTGCCTGAATTGTTCCCACTGCGAAGGATTGAGGAAAGCATCAACGGTATCGTGGCTGAGGCGAGCAATCGACATCATTTGTGTAAGCCGGTGAAGTGAGTAATCCTCGGGAACAGTAAACCGTATGTGCAACTCTCCACGTTGGCTGAGTAATGAATCGGCCACGCCGGCATTTACCCGAATTGAAAAAAATAGGGTAATTGCCAGCAGCAGAGATAGCTGTATTTTCCCCCTCAGCCTATCCAAAAAGTATTTTAGGTAGCTGTTCAATTTTGCTGATATAACGTATTTCCATTCCTGCGGCATTTTTTATGCCTTTCTTGTTGGCCAGCGGCAATATCATTTGCTGGAAACCAAGCTTCATGGCCTCGGCAACCCGTTGGTCGACTCTATACACCGGTCGTATTTCGCCTGAAAGGCTGATTTCGCCTGCCATACAGGTTTTCTTATCGATCGCAATATCGGCATTGGACGAAAGAATGGCGGCTGCCACAGCCAGATCGACCGAGGGCTCTTCTATTTTCAATCCACCAGCCACATTGAGAAATACGTCCTTTGCCGCCAGACGAAAACCAGCCCTTTTTTCCAATACAGCAAGCAACATATTCAACCGTCGCAGGTCGAATCCTATCGACGATCGCTGTGGAGTACCATATACCGCCGAACTCACCAGCGATTGTAATTCAATCAGATATGGCCGATTACCATTGATGGTTGCCGCCACGGCAATACCACTAAGTTTTTCGTCGCTATGCGATAAAAATATTTCCGAAGGGTTGGGCACCTCCATCAATCCGTTGCCCTGCATTTCGAAAATACCGATTTCAGAGGTCGATCCGAAACGGTTTTTTGTAGTGCGCAGTATACGAAAAAGATATTGGCGGTCGCCTTCAAACTGCAATACAGTATCGACCATGTGCTCGAGTGTTTTTGGACCTGCCAGACTACCATCTTTGACAATGTGGCCTATCATGATGAATGGAACAGCCTGACTTTTAGCCAAACGCATAAGACGCGAGGCACACTCACGTATCTGACTTACGCTCCCGGGCGACGACTCAATATATTCGGCATAGAGCGTTTGAATAGAATCCACCACCACGAGCCGGGGTTGCTCTTGTTCTATGGCTGCACTAATAACATCAATGTTAGTTTCACACAGTATCAATAGATTGTTGTGGATGGTACCCAGGCGCTGAGCACGAAGCCTAACCTGTGAAGCACTTTCCTCGCCCGATACATAGAGGGTTTTAAGATTGCTCAATACCATCGCTGTTTGCAGCGCAAGGGTAGATTTCCCAATGCCAGGTTCCCCTCCCAGCAGAATTACCGAACCCGGTACCAGGCCTCCTCCCAGCACTCGGTTGATTTCACTAATGCCGGTATCGATACGGCTAAAATCACTTTCAGTTACCGAAGCCAGGGTAACTATTCGCGAAGATCGAACAGTTGTAATAAGAGACTGCCGCTCGGGTTGCGAACTAATTACTTCCTCAACATACGTATTCCACTCATTGCAGGCAGGACAACGACCTACCCATTTAGCCGATTCGGCTCCACAATTCTGACATACAAAGCGCGTACGTGTTTTTGCCATGTAGTTTCCGCTCAGACATTGCCATACATAAACTGACCCATGGTAGCAAAACTGGCACGGGGATTGACCACCATAACGGGAATTTTAGCACTGTTGGCTATGATGTATTGCTCGCGTGACCCAAAAATAAAATCAATAAAGCTGATATTTTTTGCTGTAACTATCAAAATTAGGTCGGCATTGATATTCTGAGCAAACTTCAGGGTCTCTTTCCCAAACTCGCCCTTGGGGGCAGTATGAATTTCGTAATCAAGACTATTCTGTATTAAAAATCGAATGGCAAAATTGAGGTTAATATTTACTTTTTTTTGAAGCGAAGGATCGGTAACCGGATATTTAAAAAGATGTACCTTCGAATTAAAGTACTTGCCTAAATATATGGCCCAATAAAGCTTTTCCTTATTTTCACTCCTGAAATCTATGGGAAAAACAATATTGGATAGCTTCTCCTCGCTTCGTGGAGGGGCCTGAACCACCACAAAAGGAACTTTTGAACCCAGCAATACCTTAAACGCATAGCTACCCGTTATCTTCTGAATACCCTTGATACCATGGGTCCCCATAATTACCATGTTGGCCTTGGTATCGGAAGCATAGTTGGATATTGTTGTAAAAATAGAACCTTCCATTACTTTAGTCTCGGGACGGACCCCGTATTTTTCGAAAGCTACTGCTGCAATAGCCTCCAGCTCTTTTTCCTTTGCCGGAATTTCGGACTCGTTTTTAACAATATGCAATAGCTCTATCGTTTTATCGGTAGTTCGAGCTATTCGCTCGGCATGCTCCAGCGCGTACCCCGCAACTGGCGAAAAATCCCAGGGAACAATTATTTTATTCCCCTCTTTTTCAGAATATTTCATCCTTATAATTTTTTTTACAATTCGTATACAGCCGCATCAAATCACAAAACCTACCATTTTATTATCCTACAACCAAAAATATTTATCTAAAGCTTAATATCCATGGTAAAGTTATGTCCAATATTTTTATTTGACCAAAAATAACAAATTTCTTTTTTTTACCAAGTTTTTGTTCGTTAACTTTATTAGCCAATAGCTCTCTTAAAAAATTAGTTGGTTAAATAATTTTTAGATGGTAAACCTTTGCTTATACTTTTAAAGGCACCTCCAGCTCAAAGGTAAACCCTTTAGCAGGTGCACTTTTTATTTGGTATTTTCCATTGATGGTTTTCACACGGCTAACGATGTTCAGCAATCCAATGCTTCCACTTTTGCCTTCAAAAAAAGTATCGTTCATTTCAAAACCTTTTCCATCGTCGTGATAATAATAGCTAAGCATGTTGTCGGCCTCGATGATTTTTAGTTCAATATTTTTAGCTTCAGCATGTTTGAGGGTATTATTGATAAGTTCTTTGGTGATTCGATAAATGATTGTCTCGAGATGTGCGCTGAATCTTTTATTTTCAATATTGTGTTGAAAATTAATGTGGATAAAATCCGACTTTAGGGTAATATAGGAGTTGATGGCTGCTATACAACCATAATTGTTGAGAATATGAGGGCTCAAATCGTTTGAAATTTCACGTACGGTTTGGATAGCTTCTTTAATGAGGTTTTGTACCTGTTTCAAAATATAATCTTTCTTCTTTTTATCTTCGCTCTCTGCCAGCAGCGAAAGGTACATTTTCAGGCTCGATAGCAAGGGTCCTACCTCATCGTGCAGGTTACCCGCAAAACGCTCTCGTTCTTTTTCCTCAGTAGTTATAATAGTTTCCAGCAAACGAATTTCATAATTTTTCCGTTCCGTAATATCAAAGAGAATAAGAATAAAACCAGCAATTTCGTTATTAACATCTGTAAAAACAGCTTTTGTCAGAATTAGGTCGCGGATATTTCCCTGCGCATCAATAATCTGTTCTTCAAATTTCTGGGTAATACCATTTTCGAGCAGAAGCCTATCAGCCTCGTCGTATCTTTTAGCATATTCATAGGGATAAATGTCAAAAACAGTTTTGCCCTGGAGTTCGTTGCGCTTTCGTCCAATAAGCTGTTCAAATTCGGTATTGCATCCCAAAAATCTGCGATTTTTGTCCTTGTACACAACGGGCAATGGTATAGTTTCCAGCAGGGTAGTTAAAAAATGTATGTTCTCCTGTAATTGTTTTTGAGCATTTTTCAATTCGGTTATATCACGGTCGATACCAAGGATATAGATTTCGTTGCCAAGGCTCAGGGTACTTTGTGTAATTTCAACTGGAAAACGCACGCCATCCTTGCGAATGAAGGTAGTTTCAAAAATTACCGTTTGTCCGGCCATGAGTTTTTCCATGGTCTGCTTACGAAATTCGGGATCGAGATCAACCATAAAATGTTCAATGGGCTTGCCAATAATCTCTTTGGCACTATATCCAAGCATTTTTGTAACCATGGGGTTGACCGACACAATTTTGCCTGCCATGGGACCCGAGGTACTGATAAGATGAATACCATTGGGCGATTTTTCGAACAGGGCTTTGTATCGCTCTTCGTTCTCTTTAATGGCCTGTTCGGCAAGCTTCTTACGGGTAATATCCTCGAAAAGTACGCCTACACAATTATTAGTTAATGGAAAAGCTTTGAAACTGTAAAAAAATACCTTGCCGTCGTTGGCAAAATATTTAAATTCTTCATTAGCATAAGCTTTTCCGGTACGTACCACACGGCTTAATACCTCTTCAAGTTGATATCCTAATAGCTGTGGATATACCTCTTCAAATTTTTTTCCTACAATGGCTTCAAGCTTGGTGTTCAAAACCTTTGCCGCAGCCGGATTAGCCTTAACCAGGGTAAGAGCCCTACCTTGCAGTTGAAACACATTCAAAGCCACCTGCATATTTTCAGCAACATCGGAATATAGTTTTATGGCTTCTTCGTAATGAATCCTTTCCAATTCGGCGGTAATTCGGGCCGAAAAAATTTCAAGAATCTGGGCTACCCGCTGCCCTTCTTCCAGAGGATGAAAATATATGGCAGCAATAAGACCAATACAATTGCCAACCGAATTAATGAGCGGAATGCCTACATAAGCCTCTGCTCTTGAATTGGTAAGTGACTCCAAACCCGAAAACTCCTCCCGGACCCGTTCGGGGTATATCACTGTATTTTTTTTCAAAACCAGGCTACAGGGTGTTTCTTTGGTAGAAAATGTAATATTTTTTTTAATACACTTTTGCTCAATAAAAATGGTAGTTCGAATCGAATGGCGACCAGAAATGGGTTGACCGATAAAAAGCTGATCGGGTTGTAGAACCTCAAACAATTTCATAGCCACCGTTTCGATGAGTTTTTCGCCCGTATGCGCTGATATGCCGGCATGAATTTGGTTAATAATATTTTCAAGGCTTTTGGCAGCAAATTCAGCTTTTTTTCTGTCTGTTACATCAATTACATAACCATCCCACCAGATCAGGCCATCCTCAGCATTTTTGTATAGAATACGTAAGTGTAACCAACGAATATCATCTACTTCCCGATAAAAACGGATTTCTTCGTCTAAAATTTTCGAGTCTTCGATAGCCTGTCTACGTGCTGCTATTAATCGAGGAATATCGTCGGGGTATATTTGATTGAAAAAGATACCTATACTTGTCAGTAAATCCTGACGAGCAATCCCGGTAATATCAGCAATGTTGGCGCTTGCATACACCAGATAATCGGTATTGTCGGGCTTTGTGAAGCCACGAAAAATAGCCCCTCCAGGAAGATTATCGCTAATGGTACGAAGTCGTTGCTCGCTCTCAATCAGCTGTGCAGACCGCTCTTTCACCAGTTCCTCCAGCTCATCCTTGTATCTGCTTAGTTCCTTGTTAATCTTTTCAATTTCCTCAGTACGTTGGGCTACCAGCTGCTCCAGATGATTTTTGTACATGAATAGTTCTTCTTCAACCTTTCTACGTTCCGCCACTTCCACCATCAGGCGAAAACTCAAATCCTCCAGTTCGAAATTTTTCTTCGAAAGATTTTCAATAAGCTGCTGGTTTTGCTGCTTAAGCTGGTAGGCCTCAAAGGCATTCTCAATGGCAATTTGTAATTCGTTCTTGTTCCATGGCTTGGTAATAAAACGATATACCTGTCCCTTGTTGATAGCCTGCATGGCTGCCTCGGTGTCGGCATAAGCAGTAACCAGGATGCGAATAATGTCGGGATTAGATACGGCCAGCACCTCAAAAAACTCGGTACCGAGCATATCGGGCATCTTGTTGTCGGAAATCACCACCTTGATGGGAGCATTGCGAATAATATTGAATGCCTCGAGGGTATTCTGGGCAGTATAAATCACATATTCTTTGCGGAAATTAAACCGAAATCCATCAAGGTTCTCCTGTTCGTCGTCGATATATAGTATGGTTTTTTCCGACTTATCCAGCATATCCTATCCAATGTACGAATTGATAAGAGAGAAGAGCTCTTCCATTTTAAAGGGCTTGGAAATAAAATTATTACAGCCTGCCTGAATGCTTTCATTTTTATCGGCTTCCATGGCGTAGGCGGTTACTGCAATAATCGGCAGGCTTGGTTTTTGTTCCTTGATTTTCCGAGTTGCTTCAAAGCCATCGAGTTTAGGAAGTTTGATATCCATCAAAATCAGATCCACGGGTTGCTCGTTACACATTTGAATGGCTTCGATGCCATTCTTTGCCCACAGCAGGTTAACCCTATTATTCAGTAGTGCTTCAAGGTATTTGTAATTCGAAGTCTCATCCTCTACGATAAGAATAGTCTTCCCCGGCCAGGTAAGATTTGCATAGTAGGAGCTATAATTTTCACCCAGATTCTCGCGCTGCCGCGTTGAATAGGGAATAGTCAGATAAAAGGTTGAACCCTTACCCACCTCCGATTCAAGGCTGATATCACCTCCCATGTACTGGGCTAATTTTCGCGAAATATACAATCCCAGCCCATTACCCCGGTATAGCGTATCAGAATCGGTTTCAAGCTTGCGAAAACGTTCAAAAATAAAATCAAATTTGTCCGAAGGAATGCCTATACCCGTATCGCGCACAAAAAATTGCAACACATTCTGGGCATGTTCCAGCTGACGATAACCAAACTCAATTTTTCCGTGATCGGTAAATTTTACAGCATTACTCAGCAGGTTGGTCAGTATTTGTTTAAGTCGCAAACGATCAATGTAAACATCAAATTTATCCGAGGCCGCTGGATAGATGTATTCTACCTGCAACTGTTTTTCCTTCACCTGCGGATGGTTTTGGTACATTATAAGCAGTTCAACCATTAGCTGATTAATGTCTACAAGATTTTCCCGGATATTGATTATGCCCGATTCTATCTGTGCCGTGTCCAGAATATCCTCAATGATATTAAGCAAATCTCCTGCGCTATGCTCAATAATTTTTACAAATTCTTTTTTTAAATCAGGATTTTTCAGGTTTTCATCGATAAGTAAATTGGAAAAGCCGACAATGGCATTCAACGGGGTACGAATTTCATGGCTCATGTTGGCTAAAAAGGAGGTTTTTAGCTTATCGCTTTCCTCGGCCCGTTCTTTTGCTTTAAGTAATTCAGCATTAAGGCTTTGCAAATGGCTGATCAGCTGTAATTTGTCCTTGCGCAGATTATAGGTTTCAATGGCACGCCGGATGATGTTCCGAAGCTCATTATTATTCCAGGGTTTGGTAATGAAATGATAAGCCTTACCCTGATTGATGGCTTGCAGAATGGTATCCGAATCGCTATAGGCAGTAACTACAATGCGAATAGTTTCGGGCGATATTGTCATGGCTTTCTCCAGAAACTCTATCCCCGTCATTTCGGGCATTCGCTGATCGGTAAGCACCACTTTAATGGTGTTTTTTTGCAGAATATCGAGCCCCTCACGGGCCGAGGCAGCTACATGTACATCAAAATCGCGATGCAATAAAAATTCAAAGCCCTGAAGATTCTCCAGTTCATCATCGACATACAGAATCGGCTCTTTGTATGATTCTTCCATATTCTTTGGTTCTTAGGGTTATTATTTTAGGTTGGTTGGCAATTTTATAATAAATTCCGTTCCCTGGCCAACTTTACTTTTTACCTCAATTTCTCCATTATGCTGCTGAATGATACCATATGTAATGGACAACCCCAGCCCAGTGCCTTTACCCGCTTCTTTTGTAGTAAAAAACGGCTCAAAAATTTTCTCCCGGATATGATCGGGAATACCCACACCCGTGTCTTTGATGGAAATATACAAAAATTTTCCCTGATTGTCGATATGCGTATGAATAGTTATCGTCCCCTTTTCGGGAATGGCCTGAATAGCGTTCGATAAAATGTTCATAAAAACCTGGCTCAGTTTGCCAGGGTAACAATTGATAGAGTTTATAAAACCATATTCTTTCACGATTTCAATGCGATTTTTGTACTGATTGTGCAGCATCACCAGTGTAGTGTCAATAAGCTCATGAACATTTGTAAATTTAAGTTCATTTTCTTCTACACGGGCAAAGGTTCGCAGGCTTTTTACAATTTCCGTAATGCGTTCAATACCGGTTTGCATGTTATTGAGCAATACGTTGATTCCTTGCTGAAGTGTGGGAAAATCGAGTTGCGCTTTTAAGCGTTTTATTTCATCAAGCTTTGCAACTATATTTTCGGGGGTTATGGTTTCGTACAGGTAAAATATCTCCAGAAAATCGGTAAGCGTAATTTTTAGTCCTTCCAGAGCGGTATTGATGTAGTTAACCGGGTTATTAATTTCGTGCGCCACACCTGCCGTTAAAACACCCAACGAAGCCATTTTTTCGGAATGGATCAGCTGGGCCTGCGTTTTACGAAGCTCTTCCAGCGCATTTTCAAGCTCACGCTTCTGCTGTTCAAGATTTTCATTTATCTGTTTTAGCTCTTCGCTTTGTTTCTGTATCTCTTCCTGGGCTTTTTTGATGTTTGTTATATCGCGGACTATACGCCCCAGGTAGCGACGTTTAGGGGTAATAACCGGAAAAATGGTAACGGTAAGATATTTCTGTTTAAGTTCAATGGTTTGAAAATAACCCTCTACGGTCATAATCTTTGAATGATCGAGGGTATTGAAGTATTCCAGGGTCGATGCTTTGAGTTCCTCAAATTGCTTGGGGTTTTTGCGCTTTTCGGGCAAAAATCGGTAATCGAACTCCCATATATAAGTATTGATAACATCTTCGCGAGAAATTTTAAAAATAGATTCCATCCCCCTATTCCAATCAACAATTTTGCCTTCCTCATCAATGAGCACGATGCCCTCGGTCGATTGCTCAATAAAACTGCGAAATTTATTTTCGCTTTCCTCTAGAGCCAATTGAGTTTCAATGCGTTTTAGAATTTCATCGTTGAGTTTTTCATTTTTTACGGCAAGTTCTTCGTTGGTGGCTTTAAGCTCCTCGTTGATAGCCACCAGCTCGGCGTTGATAAGTTCGATTTCTTCGGTTCGTTTTTTAACCAGCTGTTCCAGATGATTACGATACAGGTCGAGTTGCATTTCATTTTCCTTGCGTTCGGAAATATCGCGGGCAGTGATAAGTATACCTCCAATAGCCGGATGATCGGACAGGTCGTCGCCCAGCACCTCGAGGTATACCCAGTGACCATGGGCATGACGGGCACGAAGCTCAGTGGGCTTAAAATCGTTTGACCTGCTTAGTACATTTTCAAATTCCTTCATGGCGACTTCCACATCGGCCGGATGCAATATTTCCAGGGCATTTTTACCTATCAAATGCCCCGGTTTGTAACCAAAAGTCGTCGCAACCGAAGGCGATTCGTATACAATTGTAAGATTTTTGTTGACTATCAGGATAAGATCGGACAAATGCTGTACAATGGTACGAAACTTTTCTTCCGAAACAACCAGTTGTTCTTCCGTTTCTTTTCGTTTTGAAATATCAACCAGCATCCCAAAAAAATGCCTCGATGGCTCGGGAAAATAGGTAGATATAATTTTCCCCCGGATGAGAGCCCACTTGTAGCTACCAGCCCTGGTTTTTATCCGGCACTCGACTTCAAACAAAGCTGTTTCGCCCCGATAGTGTTTTTCGAGCTCTGTGGAAACTACCGAATAATCATCGGGATGAACTATCTCTTCCCAGATATTTTTTCGAATTTTCAATTCTCCTGGCTGATAGTCAAATATTCGTCCAATGCTTATGCCCTGCACGTCGTCCGGCGCTGCCAGGTTAATATTCCAGATGAGCGATTGGCTCGACTCAATGGCAAACTCAAGCTGTTGCTGGGTAGTCAATAATTCATTTTCTTTTAGCTTATTCTCGGTAAGATCAGCAGTGATAACCATCCAACGACTTGCCTTATTCAGCCTCACATACTGTGCCCGAAAAAAACGTCGTTCGTGCCGGGATGTTCGCGCCCAAAACTCCAACATGGCCTCATTCAACATATCCTGCCCAATATGCTCAAGAAAAGCTCCAACACGCGTCTTTTCATCGTCATCCGCTAAATCAAAAATAGATTTATCTTGAAAATAGCTGGCAGGATAGTTGGTGATTTCAAGCATTTTGCCATTGATGTATTCTGTTTCACCATTATTCACCACTTGAAGCCCTAACGGTATATTTTCAACAATGGTTTTATTCCAAAATTCGCTGTCGGCCAACTGTTTATTAACCTCAACCAGCTCATCGAGCGTGGCTCTTAACTCTTCATTCAAGCTCTCCCGTTCCTCGCTCAACGATTCTATTTGCTTATTTTTTTCTTTCAACCGCTGAGCTATATCTCGCTGGGCTATTATCTCTTCAACTTCCAGCACAACATATTCCTGCTGCTCAAGAAAAATCGTAGTAACCATCAAATGGCAGCGCAATGGCTTTTGCGAGCGAACCATAAATTTCCAGTTGTTCAACTCTTTGCGCTCATATACCGACGCATTGATGGTCGACTCCAACAAAGCCTGCGAAAGTTTTCCATTGGATTGCTTATGCGGACAGAGGTTGAGCAACGGAATGTTAATTAATTCTTCCCTATCATATCCCGTCATGCGCAAAAATGCATAGTTGACAAACACTATCAGCCCATCTTTTAGGACAATAAAACCATTGCTCAAAGAATCGAACAACGAGGTGAAAAACTTATTAAACGTGGTCAATTCCTGTTTGTCCCTCGCGGGAATACCATCTGTCATACCCCTGCAGCTTTTGGATAAAATAACCCTATTTCAATGTTCTGTAAATATATAAAAAAACTTGCCTATTTAGGAATAAACGGAGATAAAAAAACCTTACCCCTGCGGGGTAAGGCTACACAACTAAACCTAATTATTAACCTAAAACTAACCTATGAAAAAACTTACACTACTTGGCTACAAGCCGGTTGGGAGCTATTTTTAAATCTATCAGATCGTCAATATCAATAAGCTTTTCAAAATTAATGATGTATATTACTTCGTTCTCGCTCATATACATGCCCTGTATATATCCTTTTTCAAAAATTGCGCCAATAGAAGGAGCTGGTATCATTTTTTTACCCGAAAGTTCAAAAGCATCGCCAAGCTGATCGTAAGGAACAGCAAAACGAACCTTTGCACCACAAATATCGGCCTCAAGAATCATAAGTTTTTCGACACCGGTATATGTGGTTTCGAAATGTCCAAGTTTTCTTGATAAATCAAACACAGGAATATAATCGGTATGCACCAGGGCTACACCGGGAACATTGGCCGAAAAATCTGGTAAAGGAAGATAGGTATATTCCCGGGTAAAACCATAAATTCGCGGGAAATTAGCAGCAAACATGTTGCCCTTATGCTCAAAGGCAAGGTAATAATTTGAGCTTTTTGCAATGTTCCGCGAAGTAAATTGAATAAACGTGCGCATGGTGATTGTTTTTAATTCACAATACAAATTTACATTCGACCACGCACGCTAAACTTCAGCATTTACACGGAAAATAAGCCAAAAAACCCCTATTTTATACCGTTAAAGTACACAACTATTTTTGTGTATAAACGCCTATGATTTACATCATTATCCTAAGTCGGGTAAAAAAATATACCGACAATTACAATCAAGATTTAAAAGGAAACTGTGAGGGCCAATCCCGTAGTACCCCAGCCCATGTACACCGGATGCAACTGATATTTAAAGGCAGGTTGTAAGGTAGATTGGGTGAGCTGAGTCTTGTTTACCACAACACGTCCACGTTCAAAAGCATACTTGCCTACCGAATAACCCAATGCCAGCGCAAAGGGATAATCGCCCATCCAGTGAACACCATTATTCAGCATCTGATAGCCACACAAACCCATGAGAATAAAACTCAGTGGTTTAATCCATTTATATTCGGGGTAGTTCATCGATATTACCGTAGTGGTCATCATAGCCGTTGCCAGATGACCCGATGGAAAAGCATCATATTTGGGAACAGTTTTGTGATAATCAATGGGGCTTGGAAAAAACCTCCATCGTCCGCCCGGCACCGATGCATACTCGGGCGATTCATGACCGGTAAGGTGTTTGAGTATTTGCACCCAAGAACCCACTGCTATCATACCCTCGGCCAACTGAGCAGCCGTCTGGAGTGCCCTTTTATCATTTTTGGCTAATCCATAAATGTAAAAACCGGCGTTAACTGCCAGTTCTGTTATACCGTCGCCTATGTAATACAAACCCGAACTCAGGTCAGTAGGTACATTTATGCGTAACTTTTTGGTACCCGTTATATTGTAGGTATTGTTCTCGCCCGACAACCCAATGTACCGCCCAAACTGCTGCGCTGCATCCACTATCTGCTGGTCGTAGTAAAAACAGATGGCACTGGATACTGCCACTAATGCCAGTATCTTCATATTTTCACGCCGTACCAACTCCCTGGGTTGATGCAAAAAATTATCGACCGCATGGGGTATAAATCCAAACTTACGCGTAGGCAGGTAATGATAAGCAACACTATCATTAACCCAGTAAAGATTATCATATGTAGCTGACTCCCGTAATGTTGCTGAGGCTACTGACAAAGTGTCTTGATTTTCCTGCGCTTTTACAAAATCTATCTTTATGTTTGTCAGTAAGGATTGTACTATCAGAAAAGCATAAGTACTTGTTTTCATCGTCCAATAAAATTCAATAAACGGGGCAATGTTACAAAATACTTGCCAGAAGGGTGACGATTTTTAGTTTTTTTAACTCGCAAATTGGTTTTCAGGATAGTTATGCAAGATAAAGTTTATTGCATACATCCTTCCCAGTCTGCTTCTAATTTTTACAAAAAATAAAGGGTGCCCTGCCGGGACACCCTTTTTATGGCATTTAGGACAGACAGCTTACAGCTTATTTAATCACAAATTTAGCCTTTTCGCCATCGGCTACTACAAAGTACACGCCACTCTTAAGAGCACTGGTGCTGATAGCGTTTACGTTGTGAGCCTTAAGCATGAGCTGGCCGGTGATGCTGTAAACGTTAACTTCCTTAGCCGTTTTAGCAAATTCGATGCTATTGGCTTTGATGCGGATGGAAGAAGCTTTGGCAACAGCCTGCTTTACAGCCAGAGGCCATTCAAATTTTACATAGCCCATGTTGGTGGTCTGGTTCCACTGGTTGTCAGCATTGGAGTTCCAGAAACGCTGAGCGGTTCTTCCGTTGCCAGTACCATCATTGTCGGCCAGCTGGATATCAAAGCGAATATTCTGACCATCGAAGGCAGCATCCTGCTTCAACGTATTAATGGGCAGCTGCCATTCCTGCACATAACCGGTAGCCCCATCTACCTGTTCAACTTTAAAATTTGCATCTGCAAGAAGCACTGTAGCAACATTAGCACTGCCATCTACACCGCCATCGGCTTGCGACTTGGAAGCAATCTTACGTATCTGCCAGTCGCCAGATTGATAACTGCTATGCGTGTTCGTATCCATGGCAAAGAAGAGTTCCACGCAGTCGCTCTGCCAGGTTGAATAGCCATCCTGGTTAGGGGTCGGATCATTTACGGATACTAAAACATAGATATAATCATCATCATAGGTAAGCTTAAACCAGCCCCCAAAGTTAGGATCTCCCGCTGCTCCATTAAGAGCAGGTACTACCTTGCTAATACTTGTCCACGTGGCCTCATCGCCTACACCATCAATATTGATGGCACCTTTTGCATGTGAAATTACTAATGGATTAGTAGGGGTAGTAGTATTAGCACCCACCCAAGCAGCTGTGGCTACTGCCACCAAAAGAGTAAACATTGCCTTTTTCATAAGTTGTAATTTTTAAGTTAATACTAAAAGGTATTGATTATGTATCCCAAAGATATAAAATTTTTGAAAAATCCAAACATTGAATTAACATTTTTTTGTATTTCCCGAACCCACCTTCAGGTTCGGGAAATATATACACTTAGTAACCAGGATTTTGTATCAACTGATTGGGCCCTACGGTTTTGTTAATTTCAGCTTGCGGAATAGGGAACCATCCATTGGTTTTCTTTCCTGGCGTGCCATCGGTCCATCCGAGCGGACCCAAATATTTCTCAGCATCACCCCAACGGACAAGGTCAAAGTAGCGTTCGCCCTCAAGGGCCAGCTCCAACCTGCGTTCGAGTTTAATAGCCTCATACAAAGCATTACCCGTAGCTGTTACTGCAGGTAAATTTACACGAGCCCGAACCCGGTTAAGGTATTTCTGGGCATCAGCATCGTTAACGTTTCTGTTATAAGCCTCAGCTAACATCAGGTATACATCGGCCAGCCGGATAATGATGGTATTGGTATAGTCATTTCCCCAGGCTTGACCACGATTGCTTTGGCGGGGCAAATGTTTACCATCCCAGTAACCATCCTTGGCGTTCTCCCAGTTAAAGCGATCATTAGTCCCAGAATATGCGTTATAAATTTTTTGCAAGCTATCCGACGAGATAACGGTTTTGTTGAGGCGGATATTATCGCTTTGACTTTCATAGGCATCTACCAGGCTCTGCGTAGGCTGATCGAAGCCCCAACCAGCCAATAAATCGTTATCAAACTGACTAATAGCCTGAGGCCGTGGACCAAACAGCTGAATTTCGCCATTACCCATTGGACTGCCATCCACTCCACTAGGCTTTGCGTAGCTTACCTCAAAAATGCTTTCCTTGCCGAACTTGTTTGTGGCTTTAAAAATGTCGGCATAGTTAGTTTCGAGAGCATAGTTGGGATTACTATCGACTTTCAGCAAGATGTCGATTGCTTCGCTATACTTTTTCTGATACAGGTAAACCTTACCCAGCAAAGCCTGAGCTGCAGCCAGGGTTACTGCGCCATTATCGGGCCCCGACAGGCCACTCCGCTGGGTTAATGCTGGAGATCCATCGGACTTTTTGGTATCTATAGCCTCACGCAACAGGGTAGCAATGTATTCCAGTGTTTCCTCATAGGTGGAGCGTGGGATAATTTCGGTAGGGGATGCTACGTTCTTAAGCAAAGGTAAACCCCCAAATATGCGAGCCAATTCGAAATAATAAAATGCCTTTAAAAATTTAGCCTCGGCAATAGCCCGCAAATTAAGATCACTGGTAGGGGGTACATTATCAATTAATACATTACAAGCATAAATTCCCTGAAAATTAACACGCCATTGCGTAGTCAGGTTGGCTGCAGGATCCAGGGGGGTCACCTGATACTTGTCAGCATCCTGGTAGGTTTGCTGGTCACCATCATCGGCCCCTCCTGTATACGCATCGTCGGAGGGAAAATTGCCCCATGCGCGGTGCGAATTTCCCCAAGGACCCGTACGTACCCACAGAAAATTATAGGTAGTGGCCAAAATGGTGGAAACATTTTCAGGCTGCAGATAGTAAGCATCGGCTATCTCCGTAGTAGGCGTTACCTCTATATCTTTTTCTGTACAGGCAGAGAATAGTACCATTATTCCCGCTGTTAAAAATATAATCTTTTTAATTTTTTTCATAGCATTTAAATTTAGAAAGTTTAGAAAGTAAGGTTAATACCGGTAGTAATAAGCCTTGGCTGAGGATATAAACCTCTGTCGACGCCATAGGAATTATTACTTTGCGTATCAAACAATCGCCCTACTTCAGGGTCATTACCCTTATAATTGGTAAAAGTTAGCAAATTGGTAGCCGTCACATACAAACGTAATTTCTGTATTCCCACCCTTTTAACAAGCGTTTCGGGCAAGCTAATTCCAAAGGTAATATTTTTAAGCCGCAGGTAATCTCCGTCATGGATATTCAGGGTGCTGGCCCGGAAGTTATTGTTATTGTCCTTATAGGTAGCGCGAGGGAATTTATTTGAGGTACCCGGGCCTGTCCAGCGTTCGGTATAGTAAAATTCTGGTTTATTATACATAGGACGGCTTACCTGAATAGCTGCAAAATAAATCTGATTGCCTGTAACCCCTTGCCAGAACATGCTAAAATCGAACCATTTATAGCTACACGAAAAATTCAACCCAAACATCCAATCAGGCAGCGGCTTACCAATATAGGTACGGTCGCCGTCATCAATTTTGCCATTCTTGTTCAAGTCGGCATACTTCACATCACCGGGAATGGCCTTGGGTTGTATTTTCACAGGATTACCGTTTTTATCAAGAATAGCATTACCGCTCGAGTCGACCCCGGTGTAACTATTAATTTCATCCATGGTTTGGAATATCCCTTCGGCCTTGAGCCCAATAAAGTACCACACAGGATAGCCCGGTTGATAACGGGTTACAAAATCCCCCACATTCATACGGTAACCATCCTTGTATTTCGAACCATAGGCTTTCACCTCGTTGAAAAGGTAAGAGGCATTTGCCGAAATAGCATATTTAAACTCTTTTTCAGCTTCACGATAGGTTAAATCGAACTCCCACCCCCGGTTAAGAACTTTCCCATTATTTTCGACAGGCGAACTCTGAAATCCATGGTAGTAGGGATCATTTGCCTTGATATTCAACTGGTCTACCGTGGTTTTAGTGAAATAGTCAGCGGTAAAGGTGAGTCGGTTCGCGAAAAAGCCTAAATCCAAACCAATATCATTTTGACGGCTGGTTTCCCATACCAGGTCGGGGTTGGCTGGTCGCCTGGGTATAGCTCCCATGTAAGAATTTCCCGCTGCATCGGTATAAGCAGTAAACTGTCGAATGGTAGAAGTATAAGCCCACATACCCAGGTTCTGTTGATTACCATTTTCTCCCCAGCTATAACGCAACTTACCATTGCTCAGGAATGGCATACCATCCTGCAAAAATTTGTAGAAATTAATCCCCAATGAAAATGAAGGGAAGTTGGCAAATTTATGATTGGGACCAAAAAGTGAGGAACCATCCCTACGGAAATTAAACTGACCCATCACCAGCTCCTTATAGTTAGCCGATAACCGTCCAAAATAGGATGCCAACAACAGGGTTGAATCGGGACTACCGGGTGCACCATATCCACCAGATATTATCGGAACGCTACCCGATTGCTGATTATACAGGTAAGCAAAGTCGGCACTGCTATAGGGGAATTTATAACCCGTTGCCGTAAGATAGTAGGGCGTACTTTTCTCATATGAAGTCCCTATTAAACCATCGAAATTTAGTGCATCGAAAAGATTAAATTTAAAGGTCAGGTAATTGTCGAAATTATACTTGTAATACTTTATAAAAGTACTAGTTACACTAACCAAACTGTCATTGGCTTGTTTATTGGTTGCATCAAAAAAATACTTTGGATTAAAAACATCATTATTAACCAGCCCGTAATCAAGACCTATTAAATTGTTGAATTTCAAATTTAATGGCAGGGATATTTCTGTTTTGATATTACCCAACACATTCTCCCGCCGGGTGGTATTATGTGTCATGTAAATAATTGCCAATGGATTGGCCACATCCCCCATGGTTTCAAACGAATTGTGGAAAATTTTACCATCTTTTGTTTTAACCAGGGCCGGATAAATAGTACCCGGATCATTGGGACGCCATCCTACCGGCAGTTCATTTTCATCCCTATAGTAAATGGGTATAGTGGGGTCGAAATACAGGGCTGAGTTAATAATCCCATTGCCAAAATCGGAGTTTTCATTCAAATTGTTTCGTTTGCTATGTGAATAAGTAAGGTTTGTCTCTATATTCAACCAATCTTTTATCTGGTTGGTATTGTTAATTGTAAAATTATATCGGGTAAAATTTGCCTTATCGCCCCCTACAATACCATCCTGTGTAAGATAGGAAGCACTCAGCAGGTAATTCGAACGATCATTCCCTGTATTAAAGGATATATTATGTTCATCCATAGGAGCTGTTCCAAAAATTTCATCGAGCCAGTTGGTCGAAGTTCCTGCAGCTTGCATAGCATCATATTTAGCAATGGCAGTATTGTAGGTATTCTGGTTAATAACTTCATTATCCAGCTCATTTTTATAAGCCTCTTTCATGTAATCAATATACTGTTCAGCGCTCATCGACTTAAGCACATGCGCTGCCGATTGCCAACCATGATAATAATTGTAATTTATCTGCGACACCCCTTTAACTGCCTTTTTGGTGGTAATAATTACTACCCCATTACCCCCTTCGGTACCATAAATGGCAGCAGAGGCAGCATCCTTAAGGACTTCTATAGATTCAATATCGCTTGGTGAGAGAAAATCAATATTTCTCACCTTGACACCATTAACAATGTAAATGGGCTCATTGCTCCCATCGGAGGCATTACCACGGATCTTCACCGACATGCTTCCCCCGGGGGCTCCTGAGCTCTGAGCAATGTACACCCCTGCAGCCTTACCCTGCATGGCCTGATCCAGACGAGCCACTGGTATCGATGCAATGTCTTTCGAATCCAACTTGGTAATAGCTGCTGTTACCAAACTCTTTTTCTGAACACCATAACCTATCACCACAGCTTCTTCCAGTTCGGTCACTGCAGGCTTGAGATCAATAACAAAACTTGTCTTATCCCCAATCTCAATCTCCTGGGTCGTATAGCCCACATACGATACTACCAACGTACCGCCGCTGACCGGCACCTTTAGCGTGAAATTCCCTGCAACATCGGTCATGGTACCCGTTTGTGTACCCTTGAGCTGCACCGTGGCGCCAGGTAATCCTGCACCAGTCTCGTCATTTACCTTCCCCGTTATGGTCTTTTCCTGCGCAAATAGCACCGAAAAACCAAACAGGGATACCAGTAGTAATGTAGCTTTTCTCATCATAGATTTCCTGTTTTTTAGTTTGTGTGTGTGTTGCGTGTTAGTTGTGAAATTTGCTTCCAAAAATATATACACACGTTCTTAAATGCAAAAGATTTTTTGCCTTAAATCATTAAAAATGAACGTGTTATACTAACATTTTCTTTGTCATACCTACTAAATGTTATTTTCACACGCCTGTTTGTTAAGTTTGGTTGAAAAAAAATCGTAATTGCGTGTTTTAAAATGAATCTTTCCATGCATATACTTTTTTATTGACTTAAAATATTGATTAACAGAATTTTGACTTATGTGCATTTTAACACTTACTATAAAAGCATATCCTAAGGTTAAACAAGTGTATATCAAACACTTATTACATAAGCCTTTGTCCAAATCACCCAGTAAAGGGTATATCACTATTACATTTAATGTACTGGAAGGTCATGAAGCAAAAACACGGACTAAAATCATGATTTTCAAAGTTATTTCAATCGACCGCCGGTAAAATAATCGACTAAAAAATGACCGAAAATAGCAGTGCATATCCTAATCCTTTCGATAAACTAATGACCAAATGGCACTATCTATTTGACCTAAGATTGTTGAACCAAAGTCTAATTCCAATAATTTTTTTTCAGTATTGGTCAAAAATGTATATTTGGCAAAGTTTTTTGGCATTTTTGTTGACTGGGAAAATACGCCCCTATGTACGAATATCTTACAGGTAAAATAGTAACACTTACCCCTACCTATGTTGTTCTCGACAACGCAGGGATAGGATATTTTATCCACATCACCCTACACACCTATGGGCAGATACAGGCCGGGGTGATCGACACGTTGTACATTCACCAGCATATACGCGAGGATGCACATTTGTTGTTTGGCTTCAAGGATGAGAAGGAACGAGAGGTATTCAGGCTGTTGATGTCGGTATCGGGTATCGGGGCCAATACGGCAAGGATGATACTTTCGGCCTTAAACCCCGATGAACTGACACAGGCTATTGCCAACGAGCAGGTAGCCCAGCTGCAGGGTGTAAAGGGCATCGGAGCTAAAACTGCGCAAAGACTGGTAATGGAACTGAAGGACAAAATTACCCGGGTACTCCCTCAAAATTTGCCTTTGTCAAACAATACTATTGCCGACGAAGCGTTATCTGCATTAGTCATGCTGGGCTTCCCTAAACAACAGGTGGAAAAAGCCCTACGCGAAATTATCCGCCAGCATCCCCAACTATCGGTGGAAGAGCTGGTTAAAATGGCATTAAAAGTTCTGTAAACCTGAATGGCACAACCATACAAATATTTCTTTAAATCTATTTTAATTGTCGGCAGCATGGTGTGGCTTGCAACGCAAGCTTCGTATCCCCTGTTCAGCGGCCTACAGCTGCAACCCAACGAAGAGGACACCACGCTGGAAGACACAACCGTAAAAGCCGAAGGACCCCAGTTCCGCCTGAAGGATGACCCTGCCTATCCAGCAGCAGATTTAAAAAAACCTGAAGGCATTCAGCTAAAGCGTCCTTCCAACATCCGCTCGGAAGTCCAATACGACCCAGCAACAAACCAGTATATTTTCACCAATCGGGTGGGTAATCTCAACTATCGACCACCGGCTACCATGTCGCGTGAGGAATACCAGCAGTACGAGTTGCGTCGAACCATCCGTGAATACTGGCGACAGCAAGCCTCGGGCGGAAAATCAACCGCAAGGGGATTCTCTCAAGGTTTTTCTATTGGAGGCGAAGTATTTCAAAAGGTCTTTGGTGGTAATACGATAAATATTATCCCTCAGGGAGAAGCCCAGCTGATTTTTGGGGGTAGCATATCCACCACTAATAATCCCCAGATTCAAGAGAACATGCGCACCGTGTGGTCTTTTGATTTTGACGAAAAAATCAACATGAATGTAACCGGAACCATTGGCGAACGGGTTAAGTTGGGCGTTAGCTACAATACCGATGCTATGTTTGAGTTTGAAAACCGTACCAAGCTCGAATACAATGGCGACGAAGACGATATTGTAAAAAAAGTCGAAGCTGGGGATGTAACCCTGCCTCTTCCTGGAACCCTCATCAATGGAAGTCAAAGCTTGTTTGGAATTAAAACAGAGCTGCAGTTTGGCAAACTCAATATGACCACCGTTTTTTCGCAACAGCGGGGTCAAACCCAGGTAATCCAGGTGCAGGGAGGAGCCCAGGTAACTCCATTCGAAATTAATGCCGACGAATACGAAGCCAACAAACACTTCTTCCTTTCACATACCTTTGCTTCGCAGTACGATGCTGCTCACAAATATTTGCCACGCATAGCTTCCAACATTACCATAACACGCATAGAGGTATGGGTGACCAACCGCAACAAGGGCAATGTCGAAAACGTACGTGCCATTTATGCATTTGCCGACCTTGCAGAAATTGAGGCGGCTAACCTGAGCAATCCCTCAGTGATTACGATAAATAACTCCGCTCAAACCCCATTCAACGAAGCTAATACACTATACAACCTGGTAAAAGATGCCGTTCGTGCTGGTAACGATGATGCCCTTAAACAGTTGGGACTGCGCGATGGTATCGACTACGAAAAAATAAAAAGTGCCCGAAAACTCAACGATAATGAGTTTACGTTCGACCCTAATCTGGGTTATATCTCATTGAATACCGCCCTGAACAACGACGAGGTGCTGGGAGTTGCCTTTGAATATATTTATAATGGAAAAACTTACAAAGTCGGAGATCTGTCGACCGATATTACTGCCTCTAAAATGCCCCTGGTGCTTAAAATGCTCAAAGGTACCAACCTCTCCCCTAGCCAAAAAACCTGGCGATTAATGATGAAAAATATATACTCGCTCAATGCCTACGACATTAGCCCCGAAGACTTTTACCTCGATGTACTTTATCGTGATGATGCTAAAGGGAGCGATGTCAACTACCTCCCGGAAAAATCGGGAAACATCAGCAATATTGTACTACTTCGCCTGCTCAATCTCGATAGGGTCAACTCACAAATGGAAAACCAGCCCGATGGCGTTTTCGACTTCCTCGACCGAATCACCATCGACAAACGATATGGACGAATTATTTTCCCCATGCGCGAACCTTTTGGTCGCTTTCTCGACTCAGTGATGGAACGCAATGGCGTAACCGATCCATTGATTCGTAAAAAATACACCTACAACGAACTGTACGATTCTACCAAAACCAAAGCACAGTTGGTTTCGGAAAAAAACAAATTTAAGCTGAAGGGGACTTTCAAATCTTCTTCTTCGTCCGAAATCTTTTTGAATGCCAGCAATATTCCACAAGGTTCGGTAAAAGTTTCCGTGGGGGGTATTCCACTGACCGAAAACGTCGATTATGTGGTAGATTATGCCATGGGTACTGTTAAAATAATCAACAGCGGGGTGATGTCATCGGGACAGCCCATAAAAATATCGCTCGAAAGTAATTCCATGTTCAATATTCAAACCAAAACCCTTATTGGAACCCATCTCGATTACAAAATAAACGACGACTTTAATATTGGGGCTACTATTCTGCACTTAAACGAACGCCCGCTAACCAATAAAGTAAATATAGGCGATGAGCCCATATCGAATACCATATGGGGATTGAACACTACCTATCGTACCCGATCTCAGTTCCTTACCACGCTGGTCGACAAACTGCCGCTGTTGCAAACCAAGGAACCCTCAACCATTACCTTTACTGGCGAATTTGCCCAGCTTGTTCCCGGCTCATCAAAAGCCATTGGAAGAAAAGGTGTAGCCTATATCGACGACTTCGAGGGCAGCGAAACCAAATACGACCTCAAACAATTTTATGGATGGTCGCTCTCCAGCACGCCTGCCCGATTCCCTGAAAGCGTTTTTTCCAACGACCTGCGCTACAATTTCAACCGTGCTAAGCTATCGTGGTACATCATCGACCAATCGTTTTACCGGAACAATAGCTACACCCCTGCACAGGTAAAACAACACAAAGAATGGTTACAAACCAATGAGGGCCGCGAAGTTTTCGAAAGTGAGCTTTTCCCCAATAAACAGGTGCCCAATGGCGTCCCTACCAATATTTATACCCTTAACCTTACCTATTACCCCGACCTACGTGGACCCTACAATTTTACTACCGACCTTACCCCTGATGGACGGCTAACCAACCCTCAACAACGCTGGGGAGGTATGATGAAAGCCCTCCAAACAACCGACTTCGAGGCCGCCAACATTTCCTACATCGAATTCTGGATGATGGACCCCTTTGTGGATGACTCGGCCAACACCGGAGGAGAACTCTATTTTAATCTTGGCGATATCTCCGAGGACATCCTTAAAGATGGCCAAATGAGCTTCGAACAGGGACTCCCCATCCCTGGCGATTCAACCCCTACCAAAACAACGGTATGGGGCAGAATAGCACAAACCGACCCCCTTACCCAATCATTTACCAATGGCGTGGGACTACGAAAATACCAGGATTTGGGGCTTGACGGACTTAACGATGACGAAGAAAAATCGGTCTATGCTAATTTTCTTAGCCAGGTGCAGTCGATTCTCAACCCCGACGCCTATGCCAGATTCGAAAAAGACCCTGCAGGCGATGATTTCCGTTATTTTCGTGATCCTTCCTACGATGCCACCGAAAGCAATGTAAACGAACGGTACCAGGATTACAATGGCGTAGAAAACAACTCACCCGAAGCGGGATCCAACTCCTCCTCTGAATCGAACTATTCTACCCCCGATATGGAGGATGTTAACAACGACAATACGCTCAGCGATAAGGAAAATTACTACGAATACCGCATTGATCTGCGTCCCAACCTGAAAGTAGGAGAAAGTTACGTGGTGAGTGAAAGAAACACCACCGTAAATGTGCTGGGGAAGAAAGTCAACGCTCGCTGGCTGCAGTTTAAAATTCCCATCGAAAATTTCGATCGCAAAATAGGAAACATTGAGGATTTCAAATCGATTCGTTTTTTACGCATGTACCTTACGGGATTTAGCAAGCGAACTACCTTGCGTTTTGCAACCCTTGATCTGGTACGAAGTGAGTGGAGAAAGTACCTCGGTTCGCTTCAGCAGGGCAGTGAAGGCATTAGCGACCAGGGTTCAGCCAGCGGATTCGATATTCAGGCCATCAATATTGAAGAAAACAGCAATTATGTATCCCCCCCGGGCATCCAACGCGAGGCCGACCCCAGTCAACCCCAGCTGATACTCCAGAACGAACAATCGATGGTGCTAAAAGTAAGCGACTTGTCCGATGGCGACGCACGCGCTGCCTTTAAAACAGGAAAAGTAGATGCCCGGCAATACAAACGCCTGAAAATGGAGGTTCATTGCCAGCCCCTCGATAACCTCAACCCCCTTAACGATGGGGATGTAACCGTATTCATCCGTCTCGGAAGTGACAACAAAAACAACTATTACGAATACGAAGTACCCATGAAAGTAACCCGCGTGAACGACATTACAGATCCGTTAAAGATATGGCCCGAAGAAAACAAGTTCGACATTGACCTTAATATCTTCCAGCGAATCAAGCAGGCCCGCAACGATGCTAATGTGCCGATGCAACAGGTATACCACATGAAAGATGGAAAAAACAATGTATACATTTGCGGTAACCCCTCTCTTAGCGAAATCCGCGTAATTATGATTGGGGTACGTAATCCTACTGCCCGAAACAATCCCTATCGCAACGATGGTCTGCCCAAATCGACCGAAATATGGGTCAACGAATTGCGACTTACCGACTTCAGTGACAAAGGAGGGTGGGCAGCCAATGCCCGTACACAAATCAAACTGGCCGATTTTGGCAATGTTCGTATAGCAGGAAGTACCATCCAGCCAGGTTTCGGTAGCCTCGAATCCAAAGTAAATGATCGCGAAAAAGCTCAAACCAACCAGTACGACCTTTCGGGCGATTTTGAGTTGGGAAAGTTTTTTCCCTCGAAAGCACAAGTGCAAATTCCGCTCTACATGGCTTACTCCCAAACCAACATTAAACCCCAATATAACCCCATTGACCCCGATATTCCCCTGCAGGCCGCCCTCGATAATGCCCCAAACAAAAGAATTCGCGACAGCATCCTGCGTATCTCCATCGACCGGGTATTACGGCGCAGCATCAATTTTACCAACGTTAAAGTAAACAAATACAGCCGAATCCCACGCTTTTACGATCCGGCCAACTTCTCGGTAAGTCTTGGATACTACGAACAGCTGGCCTCAAACTATAAAACAGAATACAATAATCTTTACCATCACGAGGGTAGCTTTAACTACATTTTTAACAACCGACCCAAAAATGTTGCACCCTTTCAAAATATAAGCATTTTTAATAAACCCTATTTCCGGCTGATACGCGACTTTAATTTTTACTATGCACCCACCAGCGTTGCTTTCCGAACTAATATCATCCGCGACTATCATACCCTACAGCTACGCAATCTGGCAAAAAACGGCCTGTTTATCCCACTTACCATCGAAAAAAGTTTTCTTTGGAACCGTATGTACGACGTGAAGTATGATCTATCGCGCTCGATAAAAATTGATTTCTCTGCTACCAACTATGCCTACATTGATGAATGGGACCGTACCATGGATTCTTCTTTGCGTACCAGCCCACAGTACAATAAATGGCGACAAATCAAAAACGGCGGGCACAACCGGCGTTATACCCATCAATTTAATATCAATTACAATATTCCTATCAACAAACTACCATTGCTCGATTGGACCTCAGCCTCGGCCCGGTATAGCGGAAGCTACGATTGGCAGCTTCAGCCCAAATTTACCGACGAGAATGGCAACTATACTGACCTGGGCAATAGTATTGCCAACAGCCGGTCGATACAGCTAAATGGTAACATCAGCCTGAGTACCCTGTATAACAAAATTTCCTTCCTGCGTGACCTGCAGGGACAGCCACGACGCCAGGGTGGACAGCAACAAAAGGAGAAAAAGACCGTAACCTTCGACCGACGTTATGTAAATCTGAAGGCTAATACCCCGCGTAATATTGCCCATAACCTCAAAACTCAGGACGTTGTTGTAAAAGTTACCGACGAAAATGGCAAAGAGGTAAAAGGGACGATTGAGGTTCCATCAATCAACCGTGTAGTCTTTACCCCCGAAACCGACGTACCCGTTGCCTATGTTCGCGTCGAAGGTAAGGTAGATGTAGGACCCAATCCCTTCGAATGGATAGCCCGCAATACTGCTCGACTACTGATAGGCTTAAAATCGGTCAGCGGATCCTATACCGAAACCAATGGTACCTCCCTATCGGGGTACAACCGAGGCACCAAGTTCCTCGGAATGTCGGGCGATGCACCGGGTGTCCCTTTTATTCTGGGCGACCAGAGTGAAAACAACATCCGCAAAATGGTAGAACGCGACTGGATTGTCTCAAGCACCCTGCTCCAAACCAACCTGCTGCAAACCACTACCAAAACCATAAGCTTCAGAGCCAACTACGAACCATTTACGGGGGTACGTGTTGAGCTCAATACCAATTATTCCCGTTCGATTAATAAAAATGCCAGCTATCTGGCCTTCCGCAACGATACCAACTACCTGCTCCATTTTGCTAAGCCCAATATTTCCGGTAACTTTAGCATGACCATTATCTCGCTTCGCTCGTTTGAAAACCTGAATGCCAACAACTACAACCAGTCGAAATTTTTTGCAAAATTCAAAGAAAACCGCTACCGCATCATTGCAAGGTTGCAGGAGAAATATGCCAATTACCCATCCTATCAATATGACCCGGTAACTGAACCCGGATTCAAGGAAAACTCGCAGCAGGTACTAATCCCTGCATTTCTTGCTACCTATGGCGACTACAACCCCAATAGTTTTACACTCGACCTTTTCCCCTCACTTATGTATGTACGCCCCAACTGGCGCGTAAATATTACCTCGCTCACCCAGATTCCCCTCCTGGCAGAATATTTTCAGTCCATTAACATCAGCCATGCCTATGCCTCAACATACAACATTGGCTCGTACATTACAAACTCGCTCTACCAGGAAGGCCCCGACGGCTTTAGCAACGTACGCGATCAACTCGGTAACTATGCCCCCATGTACGATGTAAGCGCTATAACCATCAACGAACAATTTAGCCCCCTATTTGGCGTCGACGTTACCTTGAAAAACAACCTCACCGCACGATTCGAATTCAAAAAAAGCCGCACGGTAATGTTAGGCCTCACTAATTACACGCTCAACGAAAATTACGCAACCGAATACGTTATTGGCTCGGGCTACCGTTTCCCCAACATTCCCCTTACTATGATTACCTTTGGTGCCGTAAACAGCCCGGTGAAAAGTGACCTCGACCTTCGCGCCGATATTTCCATTCGCGACGACTTGTTTTTCATCCGCCGACTCGATATTGCCGACCAGAAAGTAACCAATGGGAATAAAAATATTAAAGTGTCATTCACTGCCGATTATCAGCTCAGCGATAGGCTTACCCTGCAAGCTTTCTACGACCGCCTATTAACCGACCCCCATATCTCAAGCTCCTACAAAACCATCAATACTAAATTTGGCTTCAGTATCCGGTTCACCCTGACACAATAAATATTCTTTACTCATTTTCCATATCAAAAATTTATTTTATCTTTACATAAACTGTTATCGATCACCGGAAGGGTCAATTAATTATAAATACCTCTCCTTATTAAACAAAATCAACATTTTACAAAAGAATGTAATCGAAATGCGATTTTTAAAAAAATCTCTATGATATCATCAAATGTAAATGAACAAGCATTGTTCAACTTTTTCAATAGCATTTTCAACGAAAGCCCAATTGGTGTAGTAATTACAGATAAGCAAGGAAACATCGAATACGTTAACCAAACCTTCTGTAACGTTTCAGGATTTTCAAAAGAAGAGCTTATTGGAAACAACCCCCGCCTTATAAAATCAGGTATACACACTGGTGAGTACTACGAAAAAATGTGGAAAACCATTCTTTCGGGACATTCGTGGAACAACATTTTTTGTAACAGAAAGAAAAACGGCGAACTGTACTGGGAACAACAATATATATACCCCTTCGTTAACGAAAACCTTGAAATAGAACACTTTATTGCACTCAAAATTGATATTACCAAACAAAAGCTGTACGAAGAAAAAATCATTGCTACTGATTTTTTCCTTAATAATATACTGCAGTCTTTGCCAGTATTGCTTTTTATTATCAGACCTGATGGTGTTTTTACAAAAGTTTTGGCCAATGAAAAATCACTGCTATACGTTGATAGCGATCTCATTGTGCAACGTAATATCAAGGAAATATTCTCGCCCGAAATGGCTGAAGTTTTTATGCAATTCATAAGCAAAACGCTTCAATCGGGCCAATCGCAGTGCATTGAGTATTCGCTGGATACACCTATGGGGCTTCGCTGGTTCGAAGCCCGCTCGGGAATCGTCCTAAATAGCAGTAATGAACAATCTGTGCTGGTTATTGCCAATGATATTACAGAGCGTAAAAACACCGACAGACAGCTGAAAGAACTTCTTAATACCAAGAATAAATTTTTTTCCATCATAGCTCACGATTTGCGAAATCCCATCCATGCCATCATGGCTTTATCGGAAATGCTCGCCAATCAAACCTACGCCAAAGAAAATGTAAGTGAAATAGCCAACATGCTTTACCAGGCCGGAAAAAATGCATATGAACTGCTGGAAAATTTACTCGATTGGTCACGTGCCCAATCCGGAAAAATCAGCTTTAACCCACAAAAACAAAATATTGCTGAACTAATCGAAGAAACGACTGATATCCTCATTAACCAAGCATACAATAAAAATGTTACCATTTATAATGATATTGAAAAAAATTTAACGTGGGAAGTAGACAAAAACATCCTTAAAACTGTGGTACGAAATCTGGTAAGCAACGCTATAAAATTTAGTTCAGCAGGAGGATTTATCAAAATCTGTGTAAAAATGGAGGCAGACAAGCTTGTTCTTTGCGTCGAAGATAATGGCTTGGGCATAAAGCCAGAAATTATCCCCACTCTTTTTAGCCTCTCTAATGTCACAACACCGGGTACAGACAATGAAAAAGGTAGCGGACTGGGTTTGCTGTTGTGTAAAGAGCTGGTACAAATTCACGGGGGAAGAATTTACGTGGAAAGTACACCTGGAAAAGGGAGCAAATTCTTTGTTGAACTGCCTGCCACATAAATTTGATATAGCACCAACGGCTTTGTTTTGAAAATTATTTCTTGTACCTTTGCTCTTCTAAATTTAAGTAGTTATGGTAACGGACGAACAGATAAAAGACTTACGACAACGCGAGGAAGCCCTCAGGAGGTATCTTTGACATTGATAATAAACTGATAGCCATAGAGGAAGAAGAGCAAAAAACTCATGCCCCCGATTTCTGGGACGACCCCAAAGCCGCCGAACAACAGCTAAAAAAAATAGCTAGTCTTAAGCAATGGACAACAGCATACGAAAAAGTAAAATCTGCTGTCGATGATCTGGAATTGCTGGCCGAATTTTTCGATGCCGGCGAAGCTACCGAAGACGAACTCGACCGCCAATACACCCAAACCCTTACCGCATTAGAAGACCTTGAAATGCGCAATATGCTGCGCAACGAGGAGGATCGATTCGGGGCTATACTTAAAATCAATAGCGGCGCCGGAGGTACCGAAAGCCAGGACTGGGCCGAAATGCTTATGCGCATGTACCTGCGTTATGCCGAGCGACATAACTATAAGGTAAAAATTATCGACATCCTCAAAGGTGAAGAAGCCGGCATTAAATCGGCTACCCTCGAAATCGACGGCGAATATGCATACGGCTACCTGAAAGGGGAAAATGGCGTACACCGCCTGGTTCGCATATCCCCCTATGATGCGAATGCCCGTCGACATACTTCGTTTGCCTCGGTATTTGTATCACCCCTCATCGACGATACCATTGAAATTGTCATAAACCCTGCCGATATCACTTGGGAAACTTACCGTTCGTCGGGTGCAGGGGGCCAAAACGTAAACAAGGTCGAAACCGCCGTACGACTCCGTCATGCTCCTACCGGCATCGTTATTGAAAACCAGGAAGACCGCTCGCAGCTGAAAAATAAGGAAAATGCTCTCCGCATCCTCAAATCAATGCTCTATGAACTTGAATTGCAGAAACGACGAGAAAAACAAGCTGAACTCGAGGGTAAAAAAATGAAAATCGAATGGGGCTCTCAAATACGCAACTATGTACTGCACCCCTACAAGCTGGTCAAGGATTTGCGAACCGACTACGAAACTTCCAACGCCCAGGACGTCCTCGATGGCGACCTCGATGCCTTTATCAAAGCTTACCTGATGGAATATGGCGGTAGCAACGAAATAATTAATTACCGAAAAGACCTAAAGGAAACACAACTATGATCAAAATTTACCATAACCCCCGTTGCAAAAAAAGCAGTGCCGGATTAGCATATCTGCAACAAAAAAACATCCCCTTTACTATTATTAAATACATGGATAATGGGATAACAAAAGAAGAAATCCGAGAAATCCTACACAAGATGAACAAACGGCCCATCGACCTCGTTCGTACCCAGGAAGAACTTTATAAAAAGGATTTAAAAAATAAAAACCTGTGCGACGAAGAGTGGATAGAAATTTTAAGCAACAACCCCCGACTGCTACAGCGTCCCATCGTGGTGACTGACACGAAAGCCATTATAGGGCAACCAGTATCTGAAATCGATAAAATTTTATAATATGGCAACACCCGACTTTTATTATCAACCCCTGTTTGAACTGGGCGAAGATAAAACCGAATATTACCTGTTGACCCGAGATTACGTGCACACCGAAAATTTCAAGGGGCAGAAAATGCTATACATCGAAAGTGAAGGCCTTACCTATCTTTCAAAAGTGGCCTTTCGCGACTGTTCATTTTTGCTGCGTCCCGAGCATCAACGTCAGGTTGCTGCCATTCTCGATGACCCCGAGGCCAGCGACAACGATAAATATGTAGCCCTTACCATGCTTCGTAATGCCGAAATTTCGGCTAAGGGAATTCTGCCCTTCTGCCAAGACACAGGAACTGCAACCGTTATCGCCAAAAAAGGACATCTGATATTTACCGATGGAAACGACGAAGAAGCCCTGTCGAAAGGGGTATATCTGACTTTTACCGAAGAAAACCTGCGTTATTCGCAAGTAGCCCCGCTTAGCATGTATGAAGAAAAAAATACCGGTACCAACCTGCCAGCACAAATCGATATTTACGCTTCCCATGGGAATGAGTATCAGTTTCTTTTTGTGACCAAGGGTGGAGGATCTGCTAATAAAACCTTTCTTTTTCAAGAAACCAAAGCATTATTGAATCCGAAAAATCTCGAAGCTTTTCTGATAGAAAAAATGAAAATGCTGGGCACGGCAGCCTGTCCTCCCTATCACCTGGCCATTGTGATTGGAGGTACCTCGGCCGAAGCCTGCCTGAAAACCGTAAAGCTGGCATCGACCAAATACCTCGACACGCTCCCCACCACCGGCAATGAATACGGTCGTGCATTCAGAGACACGGAACTCGAAGAAAAATTGCTAAAAGCAACGCACCAGTTGGGTATTGGTGCCCAGTTTGGCGGCAAATACTTTGCCCACGACGTGCGGGTAATCCGTCTTCCCCGCCATGGCGCTTCCTGCCCGGTCGGCATCGGCGTTTCATGCTCGGCCGACCGAAACATTAAAGCAAAAATCAACCAGCAGGGAATCTGGCTCGAAAAACTCGAAGACAATCCCGGCAAATACATTCCCGAAAAATACCGACAAGGGTATGAAGGAAAATCGGTTCGAATCAATCTGAACCGTCCCATTCGGGAAGTTTTAGCTGAACTGTCGCAGTATCCAGTAGCTACTCGTTTGCTGCTTACAGGGACGCTGGTGGTAGCCCGCGACATTGCCCATGCCAAGCTTAAGGAACGACTCGACCGAGGGGAAGGATTACCGGAGTATTTTAAAAACCATCCCATCTATTATGCCGGACCTGCTAAAACGCCTAAAGGCTATGCATCCGGCTCGTTTGGGCCCACCACCGCTGGCCGAATGGATAGCTATGTCGAAGAATTCCAGCGTCACGGCGGAAGCCTTATCATGATTGCCAAAGGCAATCGTAGCCAGCAGGTGACCGATGCCTGCAAAAAATACGGAGGCTTCTACCTCGGCAGCATTGGCGGTCCTGCAGCAATCCTTGCTCAGGAAAATATTAAAAAAGTGGAACTGCTTGAATACCCCGAGTTGGGTATGGAAGCCATCTGGAAAATTGAGGTTGTCGATTTCCCTGCATTCATCCTGGTTGATGATAAGGGTAACGACTTTTTTAAACAAATTTTAAACCCAGCTTAGCCATCTAATGGACAATAAAAATTAACATTTTTCAAAAAGAAAGTACTTATGGCATTTTTAAACGAAGGTTATCTGAAACTGAAAGCGGGATATCTTTTTCCCGAAATTGGCCGTAGGGTTAGGGAATACCAGACAGCCCATCCCAAAGCGCGTATTATCCGCATGGGAATTGGCGATGTAACCCGCCCTCTGGCACCCAGTGTTATTAAGGCTTTTCACGAGGCTGTTGAAGAAATGGGACACGAAAGCAGCTTTAAGGGCTATGGCCCCGAGCAAGGATACGAGTTTTTACGAAAAGCCATTGTCGAGAATGAATTTACCCAACGTGGAGTTAACATCGATATTGACGAAATATTTATTTCTGATGGTTCAAAATGCGATACCGGCAATATTCTGGATATCTTTGGAAAAAATAACCGGGTTGCCATAGCCGACCCCGTATATCCGGTATACGTTGACACCAACGTAATGGATGGCCGAACAGGTCCCATGCTCGACAATGGATATTACGAGAACATTGTGTACATGCCCTGTACGGAAAAAAACAATTTTTTGCCCCAACTACCCAACCAACCGGTGGATATTATATATCTGTGTTTTCCAAATAATCCCACGGGTACTACTATCGACAAGGATACCCTGAAAAAATGGGTCGACTTTGCCCTCGAGCACCGGGCTATCATTTTGTACGATGCGGCATACGAGGCTTACATTTCCGACCCTACACTACCCCACTCTATTTTTGAGATAGAGGGGGCAAGGGAATGCGCTATTGAGTTTCGCAGCTTCTCAAAGACAGCTGGTTTTACAGGTACCCGCTGCGCCTACACCATACTTCCCAAAACCGTCAAAGCTTATGACCACGCAGGCAATGCTTACCCGCTACATGCCCTGTGGTTACGCAGACAAACAACCAAATTCAACGGTGTTTCGTATCCCGTCCAGAAAGCAGCAGCAGCAATTTACACCGACAACGGCAAAAAAGAAATTCGTGAAACCATCGCCTACTATATGGAAAACGCTTCCATCATGCGTAAAAGTCTCGAAACAGCAGGATTTAAGGTATTTGGTGGAACCAATGCCCCCTACCTTTGGGTAAAAACCAAAGAAAACATGGGGTCGTGGGAGTTTTTTGACTATTTGCTGCATCAGCTACAAATTGTTGGTACACCGGGAGCAGGATTTGGCCCATCGGGCGAGGGATACATCCGCTTTTCAGCCTTTGCCAGCCGCGAAAGCGTAATAGAATTTACCGAACGTATTAAAAAACTTGCATAGCATGCGACTGGGATACGACGCCAAAAGAGCCTTCTTTAATCGCAGTGGACTGGGAAACTACAGCCGCGACGTGCTAAACATGCTGGCCGAATATTTCCCCATGAATGAATACTTCCTTTACACACCACTGCCACAAAAACCCCTGTATAACATCAATCCATCAAATCAACGATTGATTGTACCCCAGAAAAATCTTCATCGATGGTTCCCCTTCTACTGGCGCTCGTGTTTTCTCCATCACCAGGCCGAAAACGACAAAATAGACCTTTTTCACGGCCTTAGCAATGAAATTCCCCTCAAAATGCATTTTACCAATATCCCCACAGTGGTAACTATACACGATTTGATTTTCATGCGATATCCCCACTTCTATAACCCCATCGACCGAAAAATCTATAAAGAAAAATGTTTTTACGCGGCTACCCATGCCAATCGCATTATTGCCGTAAGTCAGCAAACCGCCAACGACCTGCAGGAATTTTTTAAAATTCCTGACCATAAAATTGACATTGTGTACCAGAGCTGTAACCCCATTTTCTGGGAAACAGCCGACCGGCATAAAAAGCAGGAAGTGTTAACCAAATATCTTATTCCTGAGCATTACATTCTCTTTGTGGGTACCATTGAGGAACGCAAAAACGTGCTAAACATGCTCATAGGCATGCGAAAAGCGCAAATCAATTATCCTATCGTTATTATAGGAAAACCAACTAAATATCTGGGAAGCATAAAGGCATACATCGAACGGCACGAAATGCGGAATGTATACTTTTTGCACAACGTACCTAACGAGGATTTACCAGCCATCTATCAAATGGCAACCGTCTTTGTATATCCCTCTATCTTTGAAGGCTTTGGGATACCTATCCTCGAAGCGCTGGTATCAAAAACACCCGTGATTACTTCAAAGGGTGGATGCTTTTCGGAAGCAGGTGGTAAATCAACCCTCTATGTCGACCCCCAAAACCCAAAGGAGATAGGGTTGGCTATTAAAGACGTGTTGAACAATAACTTCCTACGCGAAAACATGGTTTTCGATGGTTTTTTGCATGCGCAGGGATTTCGCCGCGAAAAAGTAGCCCAGGAAATTATCAGGGTATACGAAAAATTGATTTAGCGTAAATACCTGATTTCTGGAAAATCGCAAAAAAATATTCAGCTGCATAGACAATTAAAAGAAAAGTATTACATTTGCAGTCCATTTTTTGTGAAAAAACTGAAAATCAGAGAAAACAATGTATGCAATTGTAAACATTGCCGGTCAGCAGTTTAAAGTGACGAAAGATCAAAAGATATACGTCCACCGGCTTGCAAGTGATGAAGGTGCCAGTGTAACCTTCAACGAAGTGCTCTTGATTGATAATGATGGAGAGGTGAAAGTTGGACTTCCTACCGTAGAAGGAGCAAGCATTCAGGCAAAAGTGCTGGCGCATGTGAAAGGCGACAAAGTTCTTGTATTTAAGAAAAAAAGGAGAAAAGGCTATCAGAAACTCAACGGGCACAGGCAATATTTTACCCAGATTTTAATTGAAGATATTGTGCAGGGCTGAGAATCGGCCAGGAAATCGACCCGCAAAACAAAAGCTGCTACAAACGAAGAAGAAAGCAGCGCTGAACATGATGTAAAACCTTAAAATTGAAATAATATGGCTCATAAAAAAGGCGTTGGTAGTTCAAAAAACGGCCGTGATTCATTAAGTAAGCGCCTGGGTGTAAAAATATTTGGTGGCGAAATGGCGAAGGCAGGCAATATCATTGTTCGCCAGCGCGGAACGGTACACCATCCAGGATTGAATGTAGGCATGGGCAAGGATCATACCTTGTTTGCCTTGGTCGACGGTAAGGTAGTGTTTAAAAGGTCACGTGGCGAAAAATCGGTCGTATCTGTTATTCCGCAGGAATAAATACTAAAAAAATAGCATAGCACAGGCTCTTGTGAGTTAGCAATGATGTTGCTAAATTCAAGGGCCATTTTTGTTTTTAATATTTGAAAATTTAAGGTATGCTGACACTGAATCTGTTAAAAGAGCGCAAAGCTTACGTACTGGAACGTTTGCAGGTGAAAAATTTTAAACAACTCGAGTTGGTTGACCGCGTACTTGAACTGGATGCCCAACGACGTCAGACTCAACAACAATTCGATGCCACGCAGGCCGAAATGAACCGTATTTCAAAGCAAATAGGTCAACTAATCAAGGACGGCAAAAACGAGGAGGCCCAACAGGCACGCCAGCAAACCGCCCAGCTTAAAGATGAGCTGAAGCAGCTGTCGGACCGACTAGCTGCACTCGAAAAAGAGGTAGAAAACGTACTTGTGCTGCTGCCTAACTTACCGCATCCAAGCGTACCTGCCGGTAATAGCGCTGACGACAACGTCATTGTCCGCACGGGAGGAAACATACCTAAACTCCCCGAAAATGCCCTGCCCCACTGGGATCTGGCCAAAAAATACAGAATTATCGACTTCGAACTGGGGGTAAAGCTCACCGGCGCCGGTTTCCCCGTCTATCTTGGAAAAGGTTCGAAGTTACAACGGGCACTGATCAACTTTTTCCTCGATGAGGCACAAAAAGCTGGCTATACCGAGGTAATGCCTCCACTGCTGGTGAACGAAGATTCTGGCTTTGGCACCGGACAACTGCCCGATAAAGAAGGTCAGATGTACCATGTAACGGCCGATAACTTCTACCTTATCCCCACAGCCGAAGTACCTGTTACAAACATTTACCGCGATGTAATCCTCGATGCCAGCGAACTACCCATAAAAAACACAGCTTACACACCATGCTTCCGGCGCGAAGCAGGTTCGTATGGAAAGGATGTGCGCGGGCTTAACCGTTTGCATCAATTCGATAAAGTCGAAATAGTCCAGATACAACACCCCGACCATTCGTACAAGGCACTTGATGAAATGGTGGCCTATGTGGAAACGCTGGTTCAAAAACTCGAACTACCCTACCGTATTGTAAAGCTATGTGGTGGCGATATGAGTTTCGCCTCAGCGCTCACCTACGATTTCGAAGTTTATGCAGCAGCCCAGCAGAAATGGCTCGAAGTAAGCTCAGTGTCGAACTTTGAGACCTTTCAAGCCAACCGCATGAAACTTCGTTTCCGCGATCCTGTCGACAAGAAAACCCGCCTGGCACACACGCTCAATGGCAGCGCACTGGCATTGCCCCGAATCGTTGCTACCCTACTCGAAAACAACCAAACCCCACAGGGCATTATCATTCCCTCTGTACTGGTACCCTATTGTGGTTTTGACATAATTGATTGAATTAAAAGCTGAACCTGTTGCTTAATTGCACTCTTCTAATTTCCACTTCACCATCCCAAATTCAACAGGCTCAGCTTCCTTAAAAATAACTACGGTTTGTTTGGCAAATGATAGGAAGGCCCAGTGTCGGGCGTCTTATATACATTCACATTGACTGTATTGGAACCTGCAGCAGTACAACCATCGGATGTCACTACCGTGGGGATGCTGTAAGTAATAACTCGCAATGACAAGGGCCCTACCCAACTCAATGCTCCCGTATTATAGACATAAGGCGAGGTAATATTGTTCAGATTATAATTGGATGTGCCATCGGTAAGCGTAACATTGTAAGGCGAGGTTCCGCCCGAAATAGTTATGGTGAGCGTGGTAGAATCACCCTCGCAAACCGTAGCACTGCCCGACACTGCCAACGTAGCATTGGGTAACCCATGTACCGTAACCGCTAATTCCAGGGTATCGCTATTACCACAACCATTGGTAGTATAAACGCCAATATTGCCCGAAGTAGCTGTCACCGAATAATCGACCGTAACAGCATTTCCTGTTCCGTTGATGGTAGCTCCCGTACCCGAATAAATCCAGCTAAAGGTAACCGTAGGATCGTTGGCTACCGAATAGGCGACACCCATATCACCCTGGCATACGCTATTGTCAAACAGGATGAAGCCTGAAGGCGTTGTGGGCAGCAACGGGAAACTGATTACTACCGTATCTCTGGAGTAGCATCCTCCATTGGTAATGGTCCACACCAATTGATAGGTATTACCATTTATCCCATTAAATTGGCTATTGGGCACTGTAGGTGTTACCACAGTACCACCCAAACCCGAGGCAATACTCCATAAGCCGCTACCTACCACAGGCGTATTCCCTGCCAAGGTAGCCGAGGTAGCTCCGCAAAGCGACTGATCGGGACCAGCATTGGCGGTGGTAGGAATAGTATAGGTAGTTACCGGCGTGGGATCCACAACACCCGTCGTAGGATTGCCCGGGTCGTCGTAAATAAAACTGGTTAGCTGATAGGTAGCACCCGTGGCATCCGTAGGTAAAACGTAGGGCTCGGACGTAACGGTAACTGGCGTCTGAGGCACTCCATCCTTGGTATAGCCCAGGATATAATTGAAGGGACGATTAGAACCGGTAAAGGTTACCGGTATGCCTGCCGTTCCGCAAACCGGTCCGGTTGGATTAAATTTTGCGCGAGGCTTAATAGTATTAATGCAGGCAGTAGTATAATTCATAGTACCAGCACCTGGTATAGTTATCCGTAAAGCTGTGGTTACGGTTCCATTATAATTATCTCCCGTAGCAGTAGACGTCAATTCTGTCCACGTACCTGCATTGTCATAGGCAACTCGCATATCTGAAAGCCCGTTCTGGGTCATCAAGGGGGTTAAATCGCTGGCCGGATCCCAATCTAAGCCAACATAGGCCTGACTACCCGACACGGCTGAAACCTTCCAGTATTCCTTTGAATTAACATAAGTCAACGGCGCTGCGTATGAGTTATAGTTGCTGTTCGGTGTAAAGAATTCCACCGTCCAGTCAATGGTGCCAGGCTGCGAAGACGATAGGGTTATCTTGTTCCCTAATACTGCTCCTTTCCCAACCGGGAATTTAAAATTATCGCCCGACAAAATGCGTTTGGTCAGCGGACCATCCACATAGGAAGCGGAGGATCCTCCGGCAGGTACCACACAGTTTATTGCGGTATTTACGATTCGTAACACATTCGTTGTAGTAGTAATAATTTTACCTGCTGTCAGATACAAATTACCAGCCACCTCGACAGTACCCCCTGCGCCTATCGTCAATCCATTGCTATTGTTTACCTTTAAATGATAGAACCTGTTGGTGCCTGAAAAGTCTCCTGTTGGTCCACCCACACTTTGAGCGCTGGTACCGGCAAACTCGACCATTGCATTTGCTCCTGTGCCTGCCTTAAATGCTCCTGTGCCATACCGTTCAAATGTTCCTTTAATGGTTAACTTGCGATTATTGACAGAGTTATCGACAGTGGGGCCATTAATCAACAGCTGCTCGCATATGGTAAGGTCTTTATTGGGCAAATAACGATTACCCGTGCCGGTAAATCGTAATTTTCTGAGACTGCTGTATAAATCAGCCACTACATTATAGCTTGTATTACCGCCATACTCAATGGTTCCGCCCGTTGCACAGTCGATAAAACTGTCATACCGGCCGGCTGGAAAGGGTCCACCATCGAGGTATAGGGTTCCCGTACCGGTCACTATACCAATGTTGTGACCATAATAAGGCTGTACCGCACGCAGGGTACCATTTATTGTGGTGTGATAGGTAAAGGCCTGATTCTGATTAATAGTAACCGTATCGTTGCTGCTAATGATGGCAATAAATCCATTGGGTCCACCCGTAAGCGTATAGGGATCACCGCCTGTTTGTGTCCAAACAGTGGGATCGTTCCAATTACCATCCTTTACGGAAGTAAATTGAGGAATATTGTTAGGAATAGCAGGGTCTTCACCAGCTGTATACTCTCCATTTAAGTCGTCGGCCCCCACGAGGGGAAAGGTAATAGTATTAGCGGTTTCATCCACATTATCGGTTGAAGGGCCGGGTGCTGCCTTACTCCAGCTGGTACCACCTACCGTGCGGGCAGCCACATAATTTGCTTCGTTACCCAGTACATCGGCATCTTTATAGTAAAATACCAGACTACCATTAACACCCGACACTGCATTATTTTGAACTTCCCAATAATACTGCAGAACGCTATTGGCATCAATAACACCAGGATGATTATCGTTTATAGCATTAATTCGAACAAATCCGGTCAGATCATTTTTAGAATAGGTAAACACGGCAGGCGTATATTTACCCGTCACACCAATGGGATAGGTAAAGGATATGGCTGGTCCGCTATAGGCATTAAAATATTTGCGGATACCCACGTTACTGAACACTCCATCCACCACAACCATTTTGGCCGCACTAAAGGGAGCACCATCTACAATGCTATTTACCCCCAGTGTTAGCATATACTGATTGATATTAAAGTTCCCCTGGACAAGCACCAGATTTTTATTGAGGGTAATAGAACTTTGCAAACGCGCTCCATTAAGGTTATTGAGCGTAAGCGTACTAAAAGTACCCGTCCCGGAGATATACTGCAAAGCGCTTCCTACCAGCATAATACCCGTACCATTTCCATTGTCGGTATAGTTAGCATTATTGGTCAAATTGCCGGCCAGGTTAACAGCATTATTCCCACATATAAGGGTTCCGCTCGAAAGCGTCAGGTTGCCATTAACCCCGATAGTATTGGACAAGGTAAGCGAAGTGATGGGATTAACGACCAGATGGTAAAAGTTGGTTGTCGAAGTACCCAGAATATTTTGAGCACCTCCATTAAAGGTAGTGGTATTGGTACCTGGCGTATAGGTGCCATTATTGATCAGGTCACCTTTAATGGTAATATTGAGGTCATTAGCAACCAGGAAGCTCTGATTATTGGTAAGCGTAAGGGTACCATTCAAAGTCAAAGGATTAACCATCAGATTAACAGTAGCCGAACGGGCTGTACCGGATACTTTGCCCGTAACAATAAGTTCATTAAGCGAAATATTAGCATCCATACGATAATTCTGGACTGCATCGATTGTGGCCCAATAGGCGGGCGTTTGCGTAAATATAATCTGTCCACCTGTTACATTTCCACTGGCAGGTCGCAGGTACAGATCGCCGAAAGTAGTGCCACCCCCCTGCACGATAGTTATGGTACCACCCGACATGTTAAATACACTTCCCGTGTTCACTACTTCCAGCTTAGCACGGGTTAATGCAGTAACATCGGCACCCTGACCATTAATGGTTACATCCCCTGCCGACTGATAATATTTTAACACTCCGGTAGTGGTAGCTGTGCTACGTCTTATTTGGCCATTCACAAATAAACGACCACCATCAATAATCAGGGTAGAATTGCCATCACCCGAATATTCAATGTCATTATTATTGTTGGTTGTACCATTGATAGGCCCCACATATACGTTGCCTGCTTTAAGCGTTAGTTTTCCAAATAGCATCAGATCGTTGTTATTAACGGCAGCATTAGCAATGAGAATATTCCTGTTGCCCGCATTATTGGGATAATCGATATACAGGCCAGCTGTTTCGGGGATTACAAAGGATGTAGTGGTAGAAATTGTAAAATCGCTCGAGGGGTTGGTTCGCCTGTACACCAGTGTTCCATTCCGGAGCGTGAGCCAATTATCAACAGGCGATGTCAACGTTCCGCCAATGGTAATAATAAGGGAATCGGACTGCGAGGTTCCCTTATCGACGATAACCTGGCCAAATCGCGTAATAGGCGTATTGGCCGTATTGCCGATAGTTGCTGTACCCGATCCATTGAAGGTAAGCGGAATATTTCGAAAATCGCATTCACAGGGAGTAACAATTCCTCCTCCTGTGGCACCAGTGGTGTTATTGGTTAAATTTCCGCCAATATACATACGGGCAGCCGAACCATCCCAGTTATCAATGGCCGAAGCCGAATTAACAAATACATTACCTTTTACTTCAATGGTTTGCAGGATTGATCCACCTCCATACCATACCAGTGCTCCACCCTGTATATTAAGATTCCCATTTATGGTAATAGTCTTGGCTATACGAACATTAGGCGGAGTGGGGTAGTTGTTATTCCACACCGGGCAAAACCACGAATCGGCATTTTGCCCACGCGTGGTCAAATTTCCATATATCAGCAGATTATTGTTTGGAAAAATAATGTTTGACCCACCCAGAGGCGAAAGTATTAAATTCCCATATTCGGTAGTACCATTGGGTAGATAATAAGTGGTACCTGCTTTCGGGTTGGTGGTATACATTTCGGTAGTTCCCAGGTTTACATTAAAGTCGGTATAATCACCGGCCGGGAACTGATAGGTTGAAGGCGAATTATAATTAGTTGTCAGGCGTAAATTTCCATTGCCATTTGGGTGCCCAAGCACCAACGCAAAGTTACATCCGGGATTATACCCGATGTCGAGTACCGATCCGCTTTCAATTTTCAATATAGCACAGCTACGCACATCGACATTAGGTGTAGTAAGATTGGTATTTAAATAAATGGAATCGTTATCCCCAATGATTACAATATCGCCAGCTGTCGGCACAGCTGCTGCAGGAGGACCCGTATGTGAAACCGTTGACCAGCTGTTTACGTTACCCCATAACCCCGATTGACGACTATAATATACTGTAGGAGTTCCAAAGGGATTGGTAGGATTATCGTCGCCAGCAGTATAATCGCCGTCAATAAATGAAACATTCTCGAGGAAATTACCGCTTCCTGGTTCACCCACAATGTTATTAGTTTCATCCACATCAGCAGCTACGCCTCTGGTCCATGCAGTAGTATTGATATCAAAACGTGCAGCCACATATTCATCCTCAGTAATATCGGCACCTGTTATCACATCGGCCTGGTCGTAAGTAAAGCCGAGGGTAGCTGTGGCAGTACCCAGCGTTAACCCCGACGATTTTACACGCCAATAGTAGGTAAGCGAACGATTTTTAACCGTCGTAGCCGGATGCTCATACCCGACGGGGACAACGGAAATATTGCCCCAGGTAGTCGGAGTACCCGTAATGGTGATAGTAGCAGGGGTATAGGCTGGGGTAGCATGACTGGTAGATGCAGCCCCAACAGGAAAGGTAAAACTATTGGCCGATGGTGAATAAGTACGTGTTACCCCCCCATTACCGGCCTGACCCTGCGTTACAATATATCGTGTGGCACTATATCCACTAATCGAGGCCGAACCTGTAAATTTAAGATTATAAACTCCTATATTGAATAATTTATCCTGCGAAAAAGTAAGCGTACCCGAAATGGTAGTGTTGGCTCTGAGACTGATGGGAGCTGTCAGCGCATCGGTATTATTGAGCTCCAGATTATTGAAAATACCATTCCCATCGCCGTCGATTACCTGGGGATCGTCATCGGCCAGAACAATTTTACCGGTACCCAGGTGAACCCCACTATTGTATATGTAAGAGGTGGTAGTAGTAGTAGAGGGTACCATCGTAATGGTCTTACCGCCGTCGTTGAATGTACCCTTTAGTAGCATTAGCGAATCGGCTACCCCAATGTTACTCTGGGTACCTGCAAACGAAAGGATTTTACCGACGGGCTTGTCCATCCTAAATTTTTTAAAGGTAAGTGGTCCGACAGTATTAACAGAGATAACCTGATTTCCCGTTCCATTGAAAATGGTCCAGTTGTTACCCGGGGTATAGGTTGTGCCTGCCGATACCGTCATATTTCCCCCTATGGTTACATTGAGATTGTTGGCATTGAAGTCGCCTGACAACAATGAAAAATTGGTAAAAACTGTCAAGGGATAGGTATCGAGCAAGACTACGCTGGTACCACTTTGGCGGTTTATAATCAGATTAGCAAACTGGGCGGTTGAAACTATCCGGTAATTAGGCGAATTGGGCAACAATGTGCCATTGGTAGGAAGTATATATACGTTACCTCCTGTCACATTTATATTGTTTGTACTGGCCAATATTTCAAAAGCCTTTTGCTGGTTAGCCACACTTCCGTCGCCGCACACATCGTATATGTACATATTTCCTCCTGTCATAGTAAACACGTTGGCGGTTTCGTTGAGGTTGAAAGTACCTACCACTCCCTGTAATCCGCCATTATATCGGTTGGTAGTGATTGGGGCATTCACCAGATCGGCTACCGAAGTATAGGCAGTTGGGGTACGGCGGAAACGACCTCTCAGATAAAAATCTCCTCCGCTCTGGGAGTATGATGCTAATCCACCTCCTGCACCTGCTGTTCGATATTGTTTGGCATCCACTGTACCCCCTTTAATAACAAACTGTCCCGAAGCCACAGCCCATTGGATAAACCCACCACTTTCGCGGGTTGAAATGTATCCTTTATTTACCTGCAACAGCCCATAAATAGAAAATGAACTACACCCGGCGCCAGTATTAACTCCCATAGCAGCATCGCTGGGAGCACTTACACCATAAGCCACGTTTACTTCCTGATAGCTATCGGCAGTGGTAAGTACTACTACATTATCCCCATCAAGTATGAAAGCACCATTGCCAGGAACGTAAAAGTCAGAATTGGGTCCCCCAGTACCGTTATCGCAGTTGCCCTCCGAAAGTGAAGGAATAACGGTAGTACCCTGTAAAACAAGTGTACCATTTCTTATCCACAGCGCCTTGCATAAATTGGGGTTGGCACCTCCTCCATAACCACCCGCAATATTGGCACCAAAAAGGCGGAAATTAGGATAGGCTGTTGAATAAACTGTCAATGAATAGGTTTGGTCGACCCCTTTATCGAGCACCAGGTTATAAAAATCTGTTGTTCCGTCGCAATACAGAGTATTGCTGGTATTTCCCCTAAAATACACCGTAGCAAAACCAGTGGTTGCACCCGGGACAAGGGGTGGAAATTGATTATAAACAGGGTAGGTTAAATTGGTAAATCTAACCGTTCCATGGTTGGTAAAGTCGCCATACACCACTACCCTATGCGACTGTGCGTCGTAGTAATCGATGAATGGTGCAGTACCGGCTTCGGCCACAGCAGTAGGATCTGTAGTGGTATCGGTCACCCCGTTGCCAACCGTAATGGAGGCCCCCGATTCCACGGTAACATTTCCATAAATGGTTAGCTGACGCCGTGCCGAGGTACTATCGTTTATGCGATAGGTTCCCTGCATCACATGCAAATCCCCATTCAAGGTAAGATTATTGAGCTGGGTAGCCGTTACACCCGGAGCATTTATTCGCAACGTATTGTACACGGTCTGGGTAACCGGCAGGGTAAAATTAGCTGCATTATAATATTCGGTAATACCTCCCCCACTATTGACAAAGGTGTTGGTGGTAACACCCGGAAAACTCGTTGAAGCAAGGCGCAGGATACCCTGTCCAGAAAGTTTTTTAAGAGTGTTGGTAAACTGGTAGGTAGCCATATCTAGCACACCACCTTCATTAATAGTGATATCCAGATTAGTGGTAGTAACGTTTCCTGTGAGGGTTACCGTACGACCCGAAAGAATAACCACCACATCCCCATCGGAAGTGGGAGTTCCTATGTTTACATAGGTAGTACCGCCAGGGTCGGATGTCCACGTGGCCGAGTCGTTCCAGTTGCCACTCTGGTACGAGAAAAAGGTGTTGGGTGGATAGCCGGCAGTCCATTCAGTAGTAGTTATTCCCAGGTTGGTAGTGCCGGTAATAGTAAATGTTTTGGCTATATCGTTAAAGCTTTGTGTACCTGTTGGTGTAGCCCAGGTCCCCGCAAATGTGCGGTACCAGATAAGCATGGGATCGGTAGGATTTTCTGTAGCATCATAGGTAAATGTTACAGTAGCTGTTGATGCCGCCGAGGCGGTAAGTTGCCAATATCGCTTGAGGTAGTTAGAACCTAAACCCGTGCTGTACACGGTTCGGAAACGAAGATAGGTAGTACCACTTATAGCATTTACCGTCACAGGCGAATAGGTATTATTCGATCCCAGAGGAACAGTATAGGGAACCGATGTGGGTATTGCTTGCTGAAGGTAACCCGTGCCATCGGTAGCTATCATACACGATGCACTAAAGGGACCACCACCTATGTTACTGGTAGCCGGAGTGGTTAGGATAAGGTTAAAGTTACCCAATTGCAATATCGATCCATTAAGCGTCAGCGTGCCATTGACGGTGGTAATCCCCGACAAACTTTTTGTGCCCCCATTGTTCAGGGTCAGATTCTGGTAATTTGCGCTTGCAAACATAGTTTGTGCTCCCGCACGCACATACGAAACCGTACTCCCCGAGCCGGCTGTAGTATTAAACGTAGTTATCGCATTACTTGTCCCATTCAAATTCAGCGTATGGGCAAGCCCGGCCCCCGTCATGTCTATGGTACCCGTAACATCAAGCAAATTGCCCGCAACATTTACTATCTTAGCAGCGGTAGTACCAAAATTGAGCGTACCATCAACTGTTAAATCGCCCCCGAAATTTATGGTCTTAGCTGTTGTACCTAAGCTAAGCGTTACCCCATTGTTAATGGTAGCTGCTCCCGCTGTCGAAAATGGAATGTTGGCGGTTTTGGTATTGCCCCCTGCAAAGGTGACATTGTAAAAAGTTACCGTACCGCTCCCTGTGCCTCCAATATTTTGTGCTGCATTGGGGGCAAAAGTGAACGTACCCGCTGTAGCATTAAAGGCTGCTGCTGCATTGCTGTTGTTGGTAAAGTTGGTACCCCCGAAGTTAATGGAAGCTGTAACATTAAGTGAAGCGGGATTATTGATAATAAAATCGCCCCCACTAAAGTTTAATACACTGCTGCCACTGATTGTCTGATTATTGCTAGCAAAGGTAGAAGTTCCTGTTCCTGTTTTGTTAAAAGTACCATTATTAACTATGCCTCCTCGAAAGATATTGGAAGAGTTATTGCTGTTAATATACTGTCCACCGGCATTGATAGTTATCAAACCGTTAAAATCGAGAGTTCCATTTGCTGTCGCATCATTCAAAATACCATTGTTATTAATAGTAGTGGTACCTTTCACCGTAAGATTATAGGCATCAGGAAGCAAAGTTGCTGTTTGACCTGCGGTCCCTGAAATGGTCAGATTACCCAAAACGGTAACATTATTTCCCAATGTTCGGGTGTAATTTCCAGTGCTACCTGCTGCTATATTTAAATTTCCATAGGTGGGAGACGCCGAAACCGTTTGGTTGGCCCCAGCCGTGTAGGTAACAGTACTGGTCATATCAAGGGAAATATTTGCAGCGGTAAAATTGGTTGGAAAAACTACTGCAGTCGCCACGCCCGGATTGCCCAGAATCAGGGTAGTACCGGCAGTCATATTCATTACACCCGAAGCATTTCCAGTAATTGTATACTGTTGGGTATTCAGTGTAGCAGTATTTTCAATATATAGATTCCGCACAGTTATAGCCTGAGCCAGCGTAGTATTATTCTGTACACGCAGGTTATAAAAATTATAGCTATTGGCTGCACTGGGGGTTAATGTTTGGGTAGTTGTGCCATTAAGTAAAACTGTGCTACCCGTGTCTGCTGTCTGGCTGATACCGCCCCCTGAAATATTTCCCTTTACTTCTAATTGTCCGGCACCTGTAAAATCGATATGGTTACGCAAGGCAGAGGATGGCATCGCAATGTTACCATTTACCGTTACGGTACCCCCGGCTATTACTAATATTACATCACGCGAGTCAGCATTCGTACTTCCCATGTTAAGAGTATTACACGTAAGCGTGCCATTCCCTACATTAAGCGTTGTATTTATTTTATTGACTAGCGGCGCTGCCAGAGAAACAAAATCAATTACTGTAAGCACATTTGTACCTGCAATAGTAAGTGTAGTATTGTTTGCCCCCCCATATAAGCCCAATGTTTTACAGGTATAATTTCCATCAACCGTAATGGTATGCCCGTTGCTTATTCTAACACTATCTGCTGCACCCGGTACCACCCCGCCTGTCCATGTGGCAGGATTACTCCAGTTGCCCGACGCTGCACTTGTAATCACAGCAGCTTTTATCTGCAAGCTCAAAGCAAATAGCACTATTGAAATGCTTACCCGTTTTATCATGTTTCTTACCATTTTTCTCCAATTAAAAAACATACAAAATACCATTTTCCCTTACATTAATCTTATCAAATAAAGATACAACATCAATAGCATCTAACAATGATTCATACCAATATTTTTACTGATATAAGTCAGCCTATATTATTACGTATTTACCGTTCAATTGGTTATGTTTTTTTTAGAAAATATACATACATTAAATATTTGAAATTCAACTATTTAGTTAAAAATGGTGATAAATATCATTCGTCGGAATAGGGTTGTGTTTTTCTATTTTCCATACTAATTGTCCCAACTTGTTCATTTTTCATCCGTAGCCAGCACTGCGGCGTATTTACAGGTCCTCTACAAAAAGCTAAAAAGTATGCTTTTCAGATTACATTTTTTAACCCAGAACCGTCATTAGATTATTATGTTGGAACCGCTTAAGGACATTGAACTGTTTGCAATTTATCCCACAATCCAATAAACCAGACTGTTCTTTTCATTTGTAAGGATAGTATTAAATTGGCTATTATTTAACTTCTAAAAAGCTAATAAAAACAAAGCCACAAAAACACAAATGTCCAAAATACCTCGTCCTTAACCACTCTCCTTCCAGGAAGTAGAGTGGAATCCAAAAGGGAGAGGTTCTGTAGGGGAGTGTTTTTGAGCAAATAGGCAAAATGTCCCATAAAAATTGAAATCAAGTGCTCTTTATTTTTATTCAAAATATTTAGGACAATAGTGCCACAAAATATGATATTATGAGCATTACTTGCAATATTTTTAAATGACTGTTATTGTAATGTTATTTTCCAAAGACGGATTTGGATTTTTTGCCCAGAAGTTAACCCAAGAGCTATCCCCGCTTAAAATCTTTTTTCGCGCCACCAGAACGTCAGGAATCGAAATCCGATTATGAAATGCCTGAAGAGGGTAGGGACTATTCCATAGTTTTTTGCCATAATCATAAACCTTTCGCGCAAGGCAAGGGGTATTTTTTGTTTATTTAGCCCGCCATCGAGAAAGCAGCTGATGTATATATGCGTATTTACAATGACTTTTGCCTTTTTTAGGGCATTGAGCACCCAGTCGAAATCGGCAGCTATGCGATAACTAAGGTTATAGGGGGAGACAATGCTCCGGCGGATGAAAATGGACTGATGGCACACCAACATTCCATCGCGAAACGACTGCCAGCTAAGATTTTCAGGTGCTTTTAATCGCCGGTTACCGACTATGTTTCCCGCTTCATCGACGATTAAGGTTTCTCCATAAAGTACATCTACCTGAGGATGCCAGTGGCTAAAAGCTTTTTGGACGGTATCGTTGTCGAAAAAAGTATCGCCTGCATTCAAAAACAACACATAATCCCCTGTAACAGCAGCCAATCCCTTATTCATCGCATCGTATAGCCCTTTATCGGGTTCACTTATCCAATAAGCAATTTTTTGAGCATATTTTTGAATGATAGATATAGTAGCGTCCCTGGATTTACCATCAATGATAATGTATTCAATTTGGGGATAGGTTTGGGAAATAACACTTTGTATGGTACGTTCAATCAATCGTTCACCATTGAAAACAACAGTGATAACGCTTACACGGGGCAATGTGCCGGATGAAAATTGGGTCATATCAGCTATTTCACTTCGGTCCGTGCAAGGTTAATAATAAATTTACGAATTGCAAATACAGTTTTTGCCTAAATTGTAAGGAACAATTTTATAGATACAGCTGTGGCACTACCTGATTGAGAGGTAAAGAAATTTTATCAAGTTCGTTTTTACGAAAAACATACACAATGCCATATTTTGAGCACTCGGCACGGCGTTTTTCATCGGGTAAATCCTTAAAATAATCTTCCACCTCATCCCAGATTTGCGCGATGAGTTCATCGGCAGTTTTGCGTAAATTGGGTAATTCGGAGAAATATCGGGAAGTATTTTTTTTCATCGTTTTCTGGGCCACATAAGCATCCTTAAAACGTTCGAATCGGACCCTGACAAGGGCAACTGTAGGATTAGTAATAGGTGATAAGCCCCGTCGCATGCGCTCCTGTTCACCCTGCAGAATATTTTCACCCCATTGGAGTAAGGCCTCTTCGCTATTGAGCGGAGGCAGTCGGTTATCCCCTTCATTCAACCCAAAATAAGTTCGCGTGCTGGCCGGTAGCTCACCCCTTTCAATGGCCATATTCATAACCTGTAGAAAGTGCGATATGTAAATTCGCGCCTTGCGCATATACTGCTGGTATTCCTTGCTTTTTTTTATCTGATTGGCGTAGGTAAACCGACTTTCGGAAATATTCTTCTCCAGCACTGGCAAAAACGACTGTAACTTCTGAAAGGTCGACTGTGAAAAGGCTAACTTGAAGGGTGGCAATTCTTTTCCTTTTTCATAGGCTGTGCGCATAGCTTTTAAGCGAGCTGCATCGGTGTTGGGTAGGCGACGGTAAGGCATGGCTAATGTTTTTGATGTTAATAAAAAATTTAAAATTGTTAATAAAAATTCCGTAGCGAATATAACAATAATTGCAAAAAATGCAACGGTATTCGTAAGAAAAATTTTTATATCTGGCTAAAGTTAACTATCTGAAATAAAATGAGTATTCATAAAAATTAATAATGGCAAGCTGTTTGTAATTTTAGATAAATATATTATATCTAAATCAATTTTTTGTAGAGCGATAATTTTTTAAATACTATACCTATTCGCAGGGTAACATTGTAAAAAGATAACAAATCTAAATACAAATTTTTAGGAAAAGAGGCATATGTATACAAGCATGTAATGTCGGATTTATCCTAAATTTAACAATAGATGAAAAATTTTTCCTAATTTTAAACCGTAAAATGATGTACCTTGAAATAAACTTGAGGGTATGAAACACCCATGTTCCTGCGAACGCAAACACAATAGTGATAAAATTGCGAATATGGGTGTTCCCTCATACCTTTAAAAATTAATTTTATTATGATGAAATATTTATTTATTGTACAGGGCGAGGGTAGGGGACACATGACGCAGGCTATATCCCTATCGGAAATGCTCAGGTCTGAAGGGCATACGGTTGTGCATGTGCTGGTAGGTAAAAGCCCGCGACGCGAGATACCTGCTTTCTTTTACGAGAAAATAATGGCTCCCGTAAGCACCTTCGATAGCCCAAATTTTGTTGTAGATAGCAAAAACAAAAAAATATACATCTGGCGTAGTATATGGATTAATCTGTTAATGGCTCCAACGTTTTTCAGAAGCATCGCTTTCATCAGAGAAAAAGTTGCAGAAACACAACCCGACGTAATTGTGAATTTTTACGAGCTGCTGGGTGGCCTTTACGCTATAACTTCGCGGATAAAACCTCATATTGTAGTGGTCGGTCATCAATATCTTTTGGCTCATCCCCAGTTTGTTTTTCCTAAAGGCTATTGGATAGATAAACGGTTGATGGCAATTTACTCGTGGCTTGTTGCTGCAAAAGCCAAAAAAAAATTAGCCCTTTCGTTTCGACCCATGCCCGATATAATCAGAAAAAAACTCTATGTAGTGCCTCCTTTGTTGCGAAGCGAAGTTCGCCGTCTTTCGCCCCAGAACCGTGGATACATACTGGGATATCTGTTAAATGCAGGTTATGCCGAAGAAATTGAGCGCTGGCATGCCCGTCATCCCGAGTATGAATTACACTTTTTCTGGGATAAGAAGGATGCCCCTGAAGACCTTAAAGTGGATGACCATCTATGGTTTCATCGCCTGAATGATGTAAAATTTCTGGAAATGATGAGCAAATGTGGAGGTTTTTGCACTACAGCAGGTTTCGAATCCATTTGTGAGGCTATGTATCTGGGCAAACCAATCATGATGGTACCCACGTATGGACATTTTGAGCAAGCCTGCAATGCACTTGATGCTTCGCTGGCAGGGGCTGGTATACAGAATAAAGTTTTCGATCTCGACCCCTTTGTAGCCTACCTGCCCCGCCACAAGGATGTTTCGTATGCCTTTCGCCAATGGGCCGACTCGTCCCGAGAAAAATTTTTGAGCCTCCTTACCCATTTTGATTGAAATATTTCTTGTTTGGTTGCGTTTTAATAATTACAGGCAAGCCAAAAGTTTAACCAATGAAACATTTTCCTCGATTCAATATATTTACAGATAATCGGCGTCTTCAAAATAAGCTATACTTATTATTAAATGCAACGAAACTGTTTTTTCTTAAATTTCTATCATTAGCCTTATTTCAACTAAGTTGTTCCTTACAGGTTGATGCACAGGTAGGGGGTGCCTCGACTTACGATTTTTTAAATCTGGTCACCTCGGCCCGAAACGCTGCCTTAGGAGGCAGGATGATTTCTTCAGCCAATGGCGACCTGGGTACTGTGTGGCAGAATCCGGCTTTACTCACAGCCGACATGCATCAAAATATTGTACTGAGCTACAACGATTTATTTGCAGGCGCAGGATATGGTTATGCTGCCTATGCTTTCGATAGACCCGGTTGGGGAACTTTTGCAGCCGGCGTTCAGTATGTCGACTACGGAACATTTCGGGGTGCAGATAATTTCGGAAATCTGATGGGCGATTTTTTTGCAAAAGATTTTGTGCTCAATTTATCCTATGCCCGCACTATTGATAGTTCATTTTTTGTAGGCATAAACGTAAAACCCATTTACAGCACCTACGAGCGCTACGTATCGATGGGCATAGCCACCGACTTGGGGGTAACTTATCTTTCGCACGATGGCAATTTTTCTGCCAGCCTGGTGCTGCGAAATATGGGAACGCAGCTAAAAACCTATGCCTCAACCTACGAGCCCCTACCTTTTGAAATACTCGCGGGTTTTTCTCAAAAACTCCAATACGCTCCTTTTCGGTTTTCCTTTACCTTTCACCATCTGCAACATTTCAACATGTATTACGACAGCCAACTGCAAGAGGAGACGCTGGTTAGCAATCAAAAAAGCGATGGAGAAAAATTGCTCGAAAATATTCTGCGACATTTTATTGGAAGCTTAGAATTTTTACCTTCCAAAACCCTTTACATAGCTGCTGCCTATAATTACCAGCGAAGGCAGGAGATGGCCCTGCACGATGCACCCGGCATAGTAGGATTTTCGTTTGGAGCAGGCATACGTACCCAAAAATTCTCAATTAGCTACGGGCATGCCGTATACCATGCAGCCGGGGGTTCCGACCATTTTTCGATACTTATGAATCTGGGAAATTTCACTCGCAAGCAGTAATCTTTACAGTCTTTCATTACCTTTGGGGCAAAATTACCGCTATGGCTTTGCCTCGTGATGTAATTATTGCCATCGATGGTTATTCTTCGTGTGGGAAGAGCACCTTTGCCCGTGCTATTGCAGACAGGTACCAGTTGATATACATTGATACCGGTGCCATGTACCGGGCAGTAACGTTCTTTGCCTTGAAAAATAATATCATTGGCGATACCCATTTTTATCGTGATATGCTGATTAACCAGTTACCATCGTTGCAAATTGAATTTCGGAAAAATCCTACAAACGGAAGGGAAGAAACCTACCTGAATGGCGAAAATGTGGAGGGTGCTATTCGCGATTTACACGTAGCCTCTTTTGTAAGCCAGGTAAGTGCAGTCAAAGAGGTTCGTACAAAGATGGTAGAGCTGCAAAGAGCTATGGGAAAAAAGGGCGGCGTGGTACTCGATGGCCGTGATATCGGTACGGTAGTATTTCCCGATGCCCACATAAAAATATTTATGACAGCCGATCCGAAGATTCGTGCTCAGCGACGAATGGCAGAATTGCTTGCTAAGGGTCAACCAGCCAAGTTTGAGGAGGTATACCATAATCTGCTGGAGAGAGACCGGCTGGATACTACCCGGGCTGAAAGTCCTCTCAGGCAAGCACCCGATGCCATTGTGCTGGATAACTCTTATATGACTCCCGAGCAGCAGATGGAATGGTTTGATAAGCTCGTAAAAAATAAATTTGGCAACCCATGATTATAACCATCGACGATCATTCGGGCTTTTGTTTTGGCGTATCGCACGCTATTCGTAGCGCTGAAGAAGAGCTTGGACGAAGTGGAAAACTCTACTGCCTGGGAAACATTGTTCATAATCAGGCCGAAATTGAACGCCTCGAAAAAATGGGGCTGGAAATTATCGACCACGAAACTTTCAGAAATTTAAAAAACACCACCGTACTCATCCGTGCTCATGGTGAACCTCCCGAAACTTACCAGATTGCTGCAGAAAACAACATTCATTTGATTGATGCCTCGTGCAAGGTAGTACTGAAAATTCAGCAACGTTTACTTAAAACATTTCTGGAAGAACCCGGTGCACAAATCGTAATTTATGGAAAACCCCAGCATCCTGAGGTGATTGGCCTGATGGGCCAGGTAAAAGGCAAAGCAGTGGTGATACAAACCGAAAATGACCTTGCAGCCTTGAATTTTTCGCAACCCATACACCTGTTTTCGCAAACTACCATGCCCCTCGAAGGCTTTCGAAAAATCACCGAACAAATACGCCAACGCATGATTGAAAGTACCGGCTCGGAAAATCCCCCATTTTACATACATGATACAGTATGCAGGCAGGTAGCCAACCGAGTAGAATATTTGCGGAAATTTGCTTATAACAATGATGTTATTGTTTTTGCCAGCAGCAAGGAAAGTTCCAATGGAAAATTATTATTTGAAGAAGTTAGCAGGGTAAATACTCGCAGCTATTTTGTCAGTCATGCCAGCGAAGTTCGTAGGGAATGGTTCGCTGGCGCCGAAAAGGTTGGAATCTGTGGTGCTACCTCTACTCCTCAGTGGCTCATGCAGCTCATTCGGGATGAGATAATTCGTCTTTGCAGCTAACAGTTTTTTGCACACCAATTTTTACACCATCCATATTTTTGCTAAATTGTGTCACAGCCTCAAATAAAATTCATTTTAATTTATTGTTATTCAATAATTTAAAATGATAATTTTTCCTTTTTGCCAATCACTGCAAACGTTTGAAATAAGGCTTTTCGTTACGAAAATTATCCACTTTACAGGAAAAATGACTTTAACTTTCCTCTTTTCTTCTTGTAAATCGATTTTTACCCCTCTAATTTTACTTCACTGTTTAACGAAAAACTCAATGACTATGAAAAGAAAATTACTATTTGCTCTCAGTTTTGCCCTTATGGGGATGGTAGGTGCCATGCAGGCACAGACAGCCAGTGTTACTTTTAAGGTAAACATGAAGTATGCCATTTTAGATGGTAAGTTCAATCCTTCGGCCGACTTTGTTGACGTAGCCGGTTCGTTTAACAGCTGGAGTGGTTCGGATCATCTTACCGATAATGGAGACTCGACTTACAGCATTAAGCTTAACGATCTTACCCCTGGTACCATATACGAATATAAGTTTCGTATCAATGGCAGCTGGGATGCCGACAAACACGATTTTCCCAATGGCGGGCCCAACCGTAAAATTACCGCTATCGATGGCATTACTGCCTACAGTGTATTTAACGATACACGCCCTGGCTATGTGCCCGTAAATGTTGCAGTTGACATGTCGGTATGGCAGCAGGCCGGCAAATTTGATTCTGCCACCCAGGTAGTCGACATTATGGGTAACTTTTTTGACTGGTCGAATTTTGTAGAACTGTTCCAGAATCACGATCTTATTTACCGGGGTCGTATAATTGCCAAAGCCGGCGAGGTATTGCAGTTTAAATTCCGTATCAACCACAGCTGGGATGCCGACAAACATGAGTTTGCCAATGGCGGCCCCAACCGCGAGTTTAGCGTACAGGATACTGCCGGTGGTATTGTAAACGAAGCTGGTCCTTACTACTTCAACGACGACACTGTTATCACGGGAATTGTAGCTGTTACCAACAATTACCAGCTGTCTGTATTCCCCAATCCCGCAGCTAATATCCTAAATATTAGCTCAAATGAAAAGATCCAAAAGGTAATCATTGCCGACCTTACGGGACGTCAAGTTATGGTACGTCTGGCCAATGCCAACAACCTGCAGCTGGCTATCGACAACCTAACCCGTGGAACCTATTTTGTAACCGTTATTATGAACAATGGCAAACAACACGTCCAAAAAATCTTAAAGTATTGAGCCAGTTGTAAGTAGGTTAGTTATTAGTAGTCAGGTCAGTTGTGTCCAGAAGTCGGATGGTACCCTGTATCATTCGACTTCTTTTTACGTAAAAATCCTATCAATAATTATTTTTTCTACTCTCAGGCAAAATTTGTGAAATTTAAAATGCTGCACCATGAAGAAAATGCTGCTTTTGCTGTTGGGACTATCGATGGTATGTGCTCAACAGGCGCAGATTATTACATGTAAGCCTGCTTTTCCGCGGGTTACCGACTCGATCGAGATTATTTACAACGCTGCATTGGGCAATGGCGGATTAAAGGGATACACAGGTGATGTGTATGCACACACGGGTGTAATTACCAGCGCTAGTACCAGTCCCAGCGACTGGAAGCATGCACCGGTTTGGGGCGATAATTCATCGAAATATAAGCTTACTCGCATTGGCACCGACCTGTACCGGCTGGTTATTGGTCCCTCAATCAATGCCTATTATGGCATCGGTACAAATGAACAGGTATTGAAATTAGCCTTTGTATTTCGCAGTGCCGATAACACTAAAGAAGGCAAAACCGAAAGCAACGGTGATATTTTTTATCCGGTAATTAACGATACGCTTATTCACATTCAAATCCTCAGTCCTTCGGGAATACGCAATCTGGCTCAATTGGGCGATAGAATACCCGTGCTGGTAGCATTTTCACAAAACGATTCAGTGCAGCTGCTCGAAAACGGTATCCTGAAAAAAACGCTATTTCAGGTCACCGAATACCTCGATACCCTTGAGGTAACGCAGACCGGCAAAACACGAATAGTATTTAAAGTATTCAAGGGCAACGAGTGGGCCAGCGATTCTTTTTACTTTTATGTACCCACGTCTACCCCTGTTGCTCAGCTTCCCGTGGGTTGTACCGATGGCATAAATTACCTCAATGATTCGACCGTGGTTCTTTGCCTGGTGGCCCCTAACAAAAAGTCGGCCTTTGTCATTGGCGAGTTCAACAATTGGGAGCTTGATACCCTGTATCAGATGAAATACACCCCCGATAGCACGCGCTTCTGGACCCTGCTTACACACCTTACTCCACAGCACGAGTACGCCTATCAGTTTTTTGTCGATGGACTTACCATAGCCGATCCCTATGCGCGGAAAATACTTGACCCATGGAATGACGCAGCCATTCCGACCAGCGTATACCCCAATCCAATAGCATATCCCGTGGGTAAAACAACAGGTATAGTATCGGTGTTGCAAACCGGACAAAACGCCTATAACTGGAAATACAACAATGTTTCACTTCCCGAAAAATCAAAGCTTATCATTTACGAACTCCTGGTGCGAGATTTTCATGCATCGCACAGCTATCAGGCTATCATCGATTCGCTAAGCTATCTGAAACGCTTGGGGATAAATGCCATTGAGCTAATGCCGGTGATGGAGTTTGAGGGTAATGAAAGTTGGGGTTACAACCCTGCCTTTTACTTTGCTCCCGATAAGTATTATGGTACCCCCGAAATGTTGAAGAAATTAATTGATACCTGTCATGCCCACGGTATAGCTATTATTCTGGATGTGGTACTCAATCACTCCTTTGGTCAGTGTCCGTTGGTTCAGCTTTACTGGGACAAAGCCAACAATCGTCCCTCTGCACAAAGCCCCTGGTACAATCAAACCCCAAAACACGACTTTAATGTAGGATATGATTTTAATCACGAAAGTACCTATACGCGTCGTTTTGCTTCGCAAGTCCTCAAATATTGGCTCGAAGAATACAAAATCGACGGATATCGTTTCGACCTTTCGAAAGGATTTACTCAAAAAAATACGCTGGGCAACGTCAGCGCATGGGGGATGTACGACTCGACCCGTGTAAAAATTTTAAAATCGTATGCCGATACCATTTGGAGTATAAGGCCAGATGCTTATGTTATTCTCGAGCACTTTGCCGAAAATAGGGAGGAAAAAATCCTGACCGATTACGGTATGATGGTATGGGGCAATGCCAACAGTCCTTTTCGCGAAGGTTCGATGGGCTGGAACGAGTCGTCTAAGTCCGATTTTTCATGGGCAAGCTATAAGGTACGAGGATTTTCGGCACCCTCGCTGGTAAGCTATATGGAAAGTCACGACGAAGAGCGCATGGTTTATAGCAACCTGACATGGGGAAATACAGGAAATGCTTTTTATACACCAAAAAACAACCTGGAGGTTGCCCTCGCAAGGGCTGAGCTCTGTGCGCTATTCTTCCTGGCCATGCCCGGTCCCAAAATGATATGGCAGTTTGGCGAGCTGGGTTATGATTATAGCATCAATTACAACGGACGCGTAGGCAACAAACCCATCCGCTGGGACTACTACCAGAATCCCAACCGATACCGGTTGTACAACTTTTATGCAACAATGAATAGGCTACGCAGCGAATATGCCGTGTTCAATACTACCAATTTTACCCTCAATGTAGCCGGCAAGCTAAAAACGATGGTACTGAATGATAACGATATGCAGGTAATCGTAGTGGGCAATTTCGATATTTTTGCTCAGGAAACTACTATTAGTTTTAGCCACGAAGGATGGTGGTACGATTATTTTAATGGGGACAGCATTCAACTAAGTACAACCTCGCTAAAGCTGTTACTGCAACCTGGAGAATATCGAATGTTTTCTTCTGCAAGGATGGTAGCACCTGAAATAATTAGTGCTCCTAAAGCTTTAAATGTAAGCATTTCTGGTAATACATCAGTGGGTAGCGTTTTGCAGGTTCATTACAATTATTTCGATGCCAATGGGGATGCCGAAGGTAATACCCTCATCCAGTGGTACCGGTGTAGCACAGTAACCGGCGTCGGAAAAACAAGCATCACAGGTGCAACCGGATCTACCTATACCCTCACCGAAAATGACCGGGGATATTATATTTTTGCCGAGGTAACCCCCTATGCTGTTACGGGAACACTGCTTAAAGGCCTGCCGGCTGTGGCTTATGTAAGCTTTGAAACATCCACCAAAACAATAGATGGAAACTCTATTGAAGTGTTTCCTAACCCGTTTGTGCAGGAAATATATATTAAGGTTAACGGCTTCAATAGCAATTCGTTGACGATCACGATGGCAGATATTCTGGGTAAAGTCGTTTTTAGCAAACGCTTTGCAGCCAATCCGACATTAAGCGTGGATGTTTCTGCCCTACCCAAAGGGATGTATGTACTTTCTATCCAGGATACAGACGGGAGAAATATCGTACGAAAGAAAATGGTAAAATAAGAGCGAATCTTGTGTTTGATTTCTATTACAAAAAAACCGTTGCGCTGTTGCGTAGCGGTTTTTTTTATACAAGGACCATGATTATTTCGCCCCTACGGGGCTAGGATAAACGTACGGCTAAAGCAAGAATATCATTTTGTTGACGTAATTCTTTTTGCCAGTTTTTAATGGATTCATCCATGGACAATTTTTGCTTTTCGAAAGGTAAATCTCCGTTCAATTGCAAATAATCTAAGAAAATATCCTGGGAGTTTTGGGCATCGATATTTTCAAGAAAACCATTTTGAATTATATACAAGGCGTCGCCTTTTTGATACGATAGAGGAGCGGTATCGTGAGTATTGAGGTTGGTAAAAAACTTGTTGGAATACAGGTAAGCCTGTAAATTAGCGCCAATGCAAACAATGTTTTTGTGCAGTGAATCAATTTGCAATAACTTAAACCGGGGCTCAACCCCAAGCTCTGCCTTCATAGTTGAAAGGGCTGTATGGTAATGGGTTTTTAAATCCTTTTCCTCCGTCGAGCCGAGGGTATCCAGAATTTTTTCACACACGAAAGCCGATAAAAAGGCTGAAATGCCTCTGTTCGGAAAAATGCAAACAGCAAGGAGTATTTGGTGATCATTTTGCCTTTTAACCCAGATCATATGCGAAGGAATATCGAAAATAGCGTGAGATAGCACAAAGTGTTCAGGAAAATTTGTCTGTAGAGCCGGACTTTCAAGATAAAATTTTTGGTGCAATGTTTTAGTATTACCCACTACTTGTGTTAGCTCCTTTTTCTGTCGAATTAGGGTTTCTTTCAGGTTGCGAAGGCGGTCTTTTTCGGCTTCCAGTTGAAGCCATTCGGTTTTAATCATTTCCTCTTCGCTTTCCTTAGGGCTTTTTACAGCAGCCAGGATATTGCGTATGCGTGAAAGAAATTCTTCCTTTTGAAAGGGTTTTTGAATAAAATCGGTGGCGCCGTATCGAAAGGCTTCTGTTGTATTTTCCGAGGCGGTGAGCATAATTACAGGTATATGGCGAGTAGCGGGTGCTTCTTTGATTTTTTTAAGTGCGTCGAGTCCCGAAAGGATTGGCATTTGCCAGTCCATCAGTATCAAATCGGGTTTTTCGCTTTCGGTGACTGTTATAGCCTCGGCACCATTACTGGCTGTTAGCACCTGATATTGTTCTCCAAGTGACTTTATAAGCGACGAAATAAGCGAAAGTACGAGTTTAGAATCATCAGCAACCAGGATTTTCATTTCTTTAGCATATTTGGTCAATTGTTTGCGTATCGTATACGACGCAAGTTAGTAAATATCATTTAAATTTTCAACACAAGAGAAGGTTAATGGGCTTCAAGCCAGTTTTTTCCAGTACCCACGTCCACTTTGAGTGGTACTTTCAGCGTGCAGGCATGTTCCATCTCATATTTAACCAGCTGAGTAAGCTCTTCTAGTTCGGTAGGTACTACGTCAAATACCAGTTCGTCGTGTACCTGAAGTATCATCTTACTTTTGAGATGACGCTGCTTCATTTTGTCAAAAATATTAATCATAGCCACTTTAATGATATCGGCGGCTGAACCCTGGATGGGGCTGTTGATAGCATTTCTTTCGGCCATCCCTCTTACGGTTGCATTTTGGGAATGAATATCGGGCAAATAACGGCGTCGTTTGAAGAGGGTTTCAACGTAGCCCTTTTCACGGGCAAATGCTATGATTTCGGTCATATAACGTTGCACACCAGGAAATGTTTTGAAATATTCCTGAATAAGTTCACCGGCTTCTTTTCGGGAAATATTCATGCGTTGAGCCAGGCCAAAGGCCGAAATACCGTAAATGATACCAAAATTGGCCGTTTTCGCTTTTCGTCGTTGCTCGCGATCTACTGCATCGAGAGGAACCTTAAAAATTTTTGCGGCTGTGGCTGCATGGATATCGGCATCACTCAGAAAAGCCTCTATCATATTGGCATCCTCACTCATGTGGGCCATTATTCGTAGTTCTATCTGTGAATAATCGGCCGAAAGTAAAAGGTTACCTTCCGACGGAATGAAGGCTTTGCGAATTTCCCTGCCTTTTTCATCGCGGATGGGAATATTTTGCAGGTTGGGATTATTGGAACTGAGTCGTCCGGTAACGGTGAGGGTCTGATTAAAGGATGTATGTATTTTGCCGGTATGAGGGTTAATAAGCTTGGGAAGGGCTTCGACATAAGTTGAAAGCAACTTGGTAAGCCCCCTATAGTCGAGAATCTTCTCTACAATGGGATGCTTATCGAGCAACTGCTGAAGGGTTTCCTCGTTGGTCGAGTACTGTTTGGTTTTTGTTAGCTTACCTTCATAGGGGATTTTCAACTTCTCGAAAAGTATTTCACCCAGCTGACGGGGCGAAGCTATGTTAAAAGGTGTACCGGCAAGGGCATAGATTTCGTTCTCGAGTTGAATAATTTCTTCCTGAAGTGTGGTTTTGTACTGTTTAAGATAGTTTACATCAAGGGCAAAACCATTCTTTTCCATATCGATGAGGACTTCGAGAAGTCGCGACTCAATTTTAAAAAATAACTCATTCAGTTCTAATGCCAACAGTTCTTTTTCCAGTAGTGGTTTAAGCTGCAACGATACGTCGGCATCTTCGCAGGCGTAGTCGCATATCTGTTCCAGCGGTACCTGGGTCATTTTAAGCTGCGATACCCCTTTCTTGCCAATCAGATTTTCGATGGGTATTGGACTATAATTCAGGTATTTACGAGCCAGATTGTCCAGCTTATGGCTTTGTTCGGGCTGAATTAAATAATGAGCCAGCATGGTGTCGAAGAGTGGTCCCCGAACTTCGATTTCGTATCGGTGCAGGAACAGGATATCGAACTTTAAGTTATGGCCAATCTTTCGGATAGAGGAATTTTCGAAATAGGGTTTAAACTTTTCGAGAACCCGTGTTGCATGTGCCCAGTTCTGGGGTAAAGGCAGGTAATATGCCACGTGGGGTTTCAGACAAAACGATACGCCAGCCAGCTGATCGGTATGCGGCGATAAACCGGTGGTTTCGGTATCAAAACAGAACTCAGCGCAACGACTTAATTCAACGATAAATGCATCTATTTCCTCGTCATTACCCAGTAAGCGGTACTGATGAGGGACATTCGAAAGCGTGCTGAAAGAAGTTTGCGTGTGTTGTGCCGTTGGCGCATCGAATAGGCTGGTTTGAATGTATTCCGACTTCTTTTTGGGTTCGGCGGGTTGATTACCAGGGAAAAAACGCGCCAGCAACGACTTAAAATTGAGCTCCTCAAATATTTTTTTTAGTGCTTTTTCGTCAAAGGGTTTTCGTTCGAGCATTTTTTCATCAAAATCGATAGGTACGTTAGTATCAATGGTAACGAGCTGTTTGGATAGTTTGAGCATTTCGCCTGCTTCGGCTATTTTCTCGCGATGCGAGCTATTCAGTTCATGCAGGTGTTCCAGCAAATTCTCTACTGAATGGTATTGGGCAATGAGCTTTTTGGCCGTTACCTCGCCAATACCTTTTACTCCGGGCACATTGTCGGCAGCGTCGCCCCATAGCGCCAAAATATCGATGACCTGCCTGGGGTCACTAACCGAAAAATTACTTTTCACTGCCTCGACATCGAGTATTTCGGCTTCATTACCCGACTTTTTGGGTTTGTAAATTTTAATTCCCTCTTTTACCAGCTGGGCATAGTCCTTATCGGGGGTAACAATAAGCACTTCAAAATTTTTTCGACAGGCTTTTTCGGCCAACGTGCCTATAACGTCATCGGCTTCGTAACCTTCAAGTTGTAGAATGGGAATATTCATATAACGAAGGATGTCCTTCAGGATGGGCACCGATTTCTGAATCTCCTCGGGTGTTTTTTCACGATTAGCTTTGTAGGCAGGATATAGTCTATGACGAAAAGTTTCAACTCCACTGACGTCAAAGGCTGCACCCAGATGCGTAGGATTTTCACGCCTAAGAATATCGTCGAGGGTGATTAAAAATCCATATATTACGGATGTATTGAGTCCATTGGGTGCAAAAATTGGACGGCTTATAAAGGCATAATACGAACGATAGATTAGCGCATAACAATCGAGTAGTACCAGTTTTTTTGACATGGTTGGTTAATAATCAGGGTTGACAGGCACAACGACTAATGCAATCGAGCATCTGTGAAAGCTGTTGCATGCGTACAAAGTAGTAAATATTTTTCCCTTCCCGTTTGGAAGCAACAATTCCTTTATTTTTCAAAATGCCAAGATGATGCGATGCAACTGCCTGAGGTATTTGTAATGCCTCAAATATTTCGGTTACGGTCATTTTTTTATTTTTTTCAAGCTCCTGCAAAATAGCAATCCGTAACGGATGTGCCATTGCTTTGAGCATTTCCGATGCATTAACCAATTGCTCAGGATCCAGATTATTAAATGATATTTCCAAATTTTTGACTACCATCTGATTATGCAAAGCTAAAAAAATTATTCAAACATTTATTCCCGTTTTTGGGTGGAACGGTAACATTGGATAATTTCACCAATGTAAAAGCGATGGAAGTCTTTTCCAGGATAAGCACGATGTATGATTTCTTTTTCCAGGAAATGATCATGCTTCAGATCGTCGAAATACAGCTTACGGCATTCTATAACCATCCTGCCTTGTTCAAAGGTAACTGTACCTAAAGGCAATTCATAGGGAATTAAACCTGTTTCCTTGACTTTATCCACGTTTTTACCGCTGTGCTGTCCACAGTAATTTAAAATGTCCTTGTAGCGAGTATCGAAAAAGGTAAGGGAAAAAACAGGATATTTTTCAACAAACTCATAGGTATAACGATGGGAACGCACAAAGATAAAAGCTACCGGCATATTCCAGAGCATCCCAAAAGTACCCCAGCTGGCGGTCATGGTGTTAAAATCATCCATCTTGCCGGCTGTCACGAGCATCCAGTCGTGGTTAAGCAGATGAAAAAAATTTTCGTTAACGCTTTCTATATCAATAGTTTCGAAAATTGCATTGCTATTTGTATTCATAACCACCCCATTAAAAAATACACTTATGTTTAATAAAGGTTCTGTTGAGGTTTCTCGTGGCCCGTTTTGTCAAACAAAGTTATTTTTATTTTTTACATAGGCCAAAAAGAAAATAAGTTTTTACATTTGGTGTTGAATATGAGAATAATTTTTATTCAGACTAAATGAAAATAGTGCATCTGCCGGCCTCATTTTTGCCGTATTACACAGGAGGCAAAGAGGTTTTTGTAGCCCATCTGGCTACCGAGCTACAAAGGATGGGACACGAAAATCGGATAATTATTCACAGGGATACTCTCATACCTTCTAGCATTAACCATTATGAATATCAGGGGATACCGGTCGATGTATTGCCTGGGGTTGGTATTTCGCATACCCAATACTGGCAGAGTGAGGCCAGCATCGACGATAGTTTTGAGCAACTACTGCAACAGTACCGTCCCGACGTTGTACATTTTCACGATCAGTCTGGGGGTGCCAGCCTTACACATTTACGTATCGTAAAACGTTTGGGAATCAAAACTTTGCTCACCTATCACTCACCAGGTCAAAGTTGTCCCCAACGTGCCTTGTTGTACAGGGGAAAATATCTATGTGATGGAAAACTTGATGTGAAACGCTGCAGCAAATGTTTATATGCCTGTAAGGGCATCCCCCCATGGGGAGCCAATATACTTACCCGTATGGGAGTTTTGTTTGAAAACATTGAAAACAGTTCGTTCAAACGGCTACTGAGCATTTCTTCACTGGTAAAGCGGTATATTGAAAGTTTTAATGAAATATATTCCCTGGTAGACGGTGTACAGGTGTATGCGCACTGGGTTGAACCCTTATTGACGGAAAATGGGGTAAACGCATCAAAGATTTTTTATGCAACCCAGGCTATCCCTGCACTTACCAGTAAGGATATATTGAAGCCAGATTTGGACATTCAATCCTCGTTAAAATTGGTTTTTGTAGGCCGATGTACTTACATCAAGGGGGTGCATGTGCTGATTGATGCTATAAAACTTTTACCCAAAGATTTTCCGGTCGAGGTACATTTTCTGGGTCCCTATTGGGACGACACTTCCTATGGGCGTACGATGCTGAAACGTATCCGGGGCGACCGGCGGTTTAAGGAGCCTATGCTTTTACCACCGTCGGAGGTATTGAGCTATATTAGCAGCATGGATGCGCTGGTAGTACCCTCGCTCTGGCCCGAGACGGGACCTTTTGTGGTGCATGAGGCTTTTAGGGCTGGTATACCGGTAATAGGTACGAGGGCAGCTGGCATTGCCGAGCGTGTGGAACATCTACACAGCGGACTGCTTTTTGATTGGGGAAATGCCAGGCAACTGGCCGACTGTATTGAATTAATGTACCGTCGGAAAAAGAAGGGTGAGTTATTTTCTATCCCGCAACTCCCCGACATTTCTGCAATGGCCAACCGAATGGTACAAATTTATAGCAGCCTATGAAAATACTGCACGTACTTACATCGCCTCGAGCCGAGGGCACTCCACGTCTGGTACTCGACTGGCTAACCATTAAAGAACACGAACAGTATGTGCTGTTTTTAAATTCAAATCCACCCGATCTGTTGCCTTTGTTTACTACTGCTACAACAAACATTAATATTACCGATACCTACCACCCATCATACCTAAAAAAGTGCTGGGCCATAACGTCGGCTGTCTATAAAACCAGCTCAAAAATTCGTCCTCAGCTGGTAATATCATGGAATCAGGGATACAGCCATTGGATTATTCTGGGGGCCCGACTGGCGGGGGTACAACGAAACATGGTGCACGGGGGCTGTGAACCCATATACAACAACCTGCGAAGTAAATTGTATAATTATTACGTCCATTGGCCTCTTTATATCATGGGGGCCAAACTGGTTTGTGCCTCAGCATTTATTCAAAACAAATTTAAGCAAATACCCCTGTTGCCTGCTTCAAACATATTTTTTGCCCCTAATTGTTTTCAGCCCCAAAGATTTATTTTCCCGTTGCAGGCCAATCAGCAGCGCGAACCAATAGCCATAATGGTTGCTAATCTTGAGCCAGGTAAGAATCATATGGCGTTGCTCAGGGCCTGGAAATTGGTGCTGAAGGAGATACCGGAAGCTAAACTGTGGCTGGTAGGACGGGGAACCATGCGTACGACACTGGAAGATTTTTGCCGGAACAATGGGCTGGAAAACAGCGTAGTCTTTTGGGGTGAACGTCGGGATGTTCCGCAGCTGCTCTGGAAGGCCAGAATTTTTGTATTCTCTTCACTATCCGAAGGATTTGGAACTGTACTATTAGAAGCCCTTGCTGCGGGTTTACGCATTGTTTCGTCCGATATTCCTGCTTGTAGAGAAGTGCTGCAAAACGGCCAGTTTGGTACACTGGTCGAGGTTACCAACACCCAACTTTTTGCAGAAAAAATTACAGAAAATTTAAAAATTGGCAATTTATCTGACATAGAATGGCAAAAAGCCATTGAATACGTGAATAATTTTTCACCTGCCACCATGGTTAAACGTTACCTTGACATAGCATTTGACAGATCTTAGTTTCTGACAGCATGCCAATTTTTAACGAAAATAGTTCGGAGTCAGCACCGATTCCAGCAATCATTATCCCACTTATTTTTGTAATAGTGCGGAACCGAACCATTGAAAAAAGTCGTTTTTAGGGACTTTTATAACGATGCAATAGTATGTATCGTTGATTTTGTCGATCAGTTGCACAATCCAGAATTCGGTTTGCCATTCGACGGGATAGGGGAATACCATACCGGGTTTGAGGTAGCAGAGCACCTGCTGGATAAGATGTTGGGTAAGGTTTTGCTCGTTACGCTCAGCCCATTGGATAAAGTTTCGATAGGTTTCGGAAGGGATACCCCTACCGTCCTGTTGGGATGGGTTTTCGACGAGTGTTTTTTTTGTTTGTTTGCCCGGTATCCATACCTCTATACCTGTTGTTTCGGAAACTTTATAGCGTAAAGTTTTAAGTCCTGCCTTGCTGGCTAATTGCTCGGCGCAAATACCCGAGGCATATTCCCACAGGGGTTTCTGTGAAGCCATTTTTTCAAGTTGTCCTATATAGCTTTGAGCCATCATGCGTTGGGAACGATGAAAGGTTGTGTCGTAATAGTAATGAAAATATAGCCAGCGTTGAGCTAGTTGAGGAAGGATAAACAGTCGGATGTAGGTCATTGAGTCACCGCAGGCCCGACGAATGCTATCGAGTCGCCATGGCATGCGAGTTTGACGGGCCACCCGCTGCGCTTCCCAACGCAATACCGAATCGGTAATCGGTACACCCATGCTATCGCCATCGCCTATACACCGTGCGGGGTTTTTGTAGCTTTTTGCTCCAAAAGTTAGCACCTACCAGCCTATACCAACTTACCTTACCTACCTATACTGCAGCCCCGCATGGTTGTATAGGCGGTGTTAGCGCCATGATTATGTTTCTCAATCTAATAGTCGTTTTATTTTAGCTTACTACAGCATTGATTGAGTTGCTTTTGCAATTTGGTTAATTGTTCATTTATAGTTTGTATTTCAGCTTTTAGTTGTTCATTTTCTTTACGTGTGCTTTTATTGTTCTGTTCAATGCTTGAAATTTTATTATTTAGTTCTTTAATACCCTCAACTAAAATAGGAATTAAAGAAATATAATCAATGCTTAGTATTCCTGTTTCATCTTCATATACC
>JBMFQE010000005.1:158178-162712 GCA_049968755.1 Bacteroidales bacterium | reverse complement strand
TCATTGAATACTAAAGTGTCGCAGCCGGTTTGGGGATAGGCCAGTTTTGTATTATTTAATTCTGTGGTAATTATAAGTTGATATGCAACTTTTGTTTTTGAGGTATCTGAAGTTTCAAATTTTATTTTTATTGTTTTTGAGGTATCATTGTAAAGTAACAACCTTTCTTTCCTGATAGCCGTATCACCCAAGAATACAACTGGCGTGCCCTTAAATTCAGAAGATAGTTCCCCCTCCTCTTCCTCCTCCAGCCAGGCGAACCATACCCGCTGGGGGTGGTGGATGAGGTCCCACTGGTATTTGTGGAGGGTGGTGGCGGTAGGGGTGGCATAGTCCATCAGGTTGTCGGTGGTGCCCTGGGGGAGGGGGTATGGGTTCTCGGGGCTGAAGGTGTGGCGCAGGTTGAAGGTGCCGTGGGCTACCTCGTGGGATATGGTGCGGGCCAGAGTGGTAGCATCGGTGCCAGTGGCTGGCACAAACACAAAACCAAACTGCTTGCTAAAGGGCATGAAACCCTTTAGCGAAGCGTCCGAGCAGGGCAGGTTGACGAGGAAGACATATACCGCATCCTTTTCTACCCTGTTGGCTTTCTTATAGGCCCTTACCAGTGCCCGCATGGAGGAGGTGTAATCCATCCGGGTGTTGGCATCGGAGTTGACGAAGGTGCCGCTGCCCTCTACATCCCACTCGCGGGTGCTAAAGGCGGGTAGCCATTGCACTTGCCAGCTGATGGCGGCCTGCCGGTATATGTCGTTAATCCCGGTGGCTATAGCCTGCTGGTCGTACCAGGCCGATTCTCCCACAGGGATAAGGTACAGGGGTATGCTCTTGGCCGAATAGCCTACCACCCGGCACTGGCCTATCACGATGCTGCTGTCGCGCCCTGCGGTGTCCTTGAGCTGCACGGTGGCCTGCAGGTCATCCTCCTGCCCGTCGACCAGTCCCCCCAGGGTAAGGCGGTAGGCATTGCCCATCCTGCTACTCATGACTGTGCTGCCCCGCTGCTTCCAGCTAAAGGCTACCTGCCCTATCTGCTGGTTGACCAACGGCATGGCCTGCAGATAGTCCACACTGCCCGCTTCTATGGCTTTATATGGAACATTCACTGTCTGACCCCGTATGTTGACCTGCGGATAGGCACTGCGCATAGCCTCGTAACGCAGACTGTCGAGCCCATAGCGCATCAACCCATCGGGCTTAAAATGAAGAATGGGTAGCTGCGCTACCGCCTGACTTATGCTGGATACCGTTGGGACCGCAACTTGGCTATCCCCTCCCCCCAAGCTAAGGGTAGTTACCCTGCCCCCATCGGCCAGATATTCATGACCTTCGCTGTCCTTTATCACTATCTTATCGCCCTTGTCCACGATGAACTGCTCGGTGGTGCCATCGTCCTTTACCACCACCAGCGTGCTGTCGCTGGCATAGTACACCGTGTCAATGCCGGTAGATACTACTATCAGGCTGTCGGCATAAAGGTAGCCTATCGAAGTGTTTACCCGGATTTTACCTGCAGCAGGAGTGTCGGATTTTTTTGTGTTGATACGTGCTACCGTAGACTCGTCGAGGTCCGAAACCCCAATGAGCTTGCCTTCAAAAAGCTGTCGCAGCTCGTTGACACGTATTCGATCGAAACGGTGACGCACGCGCGCATAGTTGAAAAAGGGCATGATCACCACGCATTCGCCTGTAAAGGAACCATCCTCATTGCGTCCTACATCCTTGAGAATGACCGTATAGCCTCCAGCGGTGATGGTATCGCCCGGATTAAGGTCGAGGATATCGTTGAAGTTGGTGATAGAAGGTCGGGGCTTGGGGGTACCGCACACAATGGTGCGTCGGCGTATGCTGTCGGTAACCACCGAAGCGGTGTCGGTAAAATCGCTTTCGAAGGCTCCGCAGAAAGCTTTCACGCGGTAGATGATGCGCCGCCGTTGGGGTAGGTCGGAAACCCTCAAAAAGGGACGGGTGCATCGTGCCGTATATTCCACCGGATGCCCCTCAATCATATACCACACCTCATATTCATCGTGCATGGCATGACTGTTCCATCGCAGCTCCATACCAGCAGGTTTGGGGCTGGCGGTGATAAACTCGGGTTTACTGCACTCGTCGCCGTAAGTAAAGGTATAGGTCTCGCTGGTACCCCCGTTCTTAAACAGGTCCCGACCCTGCACATCCTCAGCGGTAACGTTGAAGGCATACACCCGTCCGGGAACAAGCGGCGGATAGCTTATATCGTAAACAAAGGTGGTCAATGGAGTGGTGGTTTCAAACAGGGTCGGCATCACCAGCATGGCCTCGTAGGGATTCCGTTGCGGCGGTATTACCTCCACCATACGAAATCGGTATATCGTCGAAAAGGCCGAGTTGGGAGAGCCCAGATGCCGAGGTGTCCAGTTGAAAACAATTTGAGGATTTCGGCTGTAGGATATCTTGCTGCCGTTGGCAGGATAGTTGATTACCGGCGGGTCGTTGAGCACAATGAAGGCCTGAAAAAGGGCTGTATTCGATACCACGATGCCGCGGTAATAGTCGAGTACCTCTACGTTAAAACGGTATAATCCCTCGGGTAGTTTGTGGGGGCGAAGGTAGTCGCTCTTGCTGATGCCCGAAAAGGTGAGATTGTTGATATCGAAGTAAGGGGCAAGGTCGTAACCATACAACAGCAGGGGTACCCCGCCCTGCAGATAGATGGGCGGAGGCAGTTAGTCGGTCCGGGTAACCAGCTGGCCCCTGTCGGTTGTGATGGTAAAACGCAACCGCACCGGATACTGTACCACCCTAATGTCCTTGAGCCACAAATGTAGCTGCAGCCGAGTGTCGTTGGGTGCTATATAGTCCTCAAGCATCAAACTGTATGGCCCGGCAATGCTCAGCGTAGCCTGGATGGGGTAGTTCTGCCCTTTTATCTGAATAGCCCCATTCCAAAAAATCAACATTCCTAATAGAAAAATCCTCACAATTTTATTTATAAGTGTAAAGGGCATAGGAATTTAATAATAGTTTTTGTTTATCAGGTAGTTGGGATTATTTTTAAACCAGTAGCGTATTTCCTCGAGGGCTTTATCGTAATCGTCGGCCAATAGTTCACCAGTAGCGTCAATTTGGTAGGGATATTTTTGTATAGCTGGAGCCAGCATTTCCATGATACGGTAGCCACATACCAGTTTTTCTTCTTTGTCGGGATTTGACGAAGTACATAGTTGGCGATCGTCGTTGAGCCAGGCGATTATTTGATCGAAGATACGCTTTTGCCGGGTATAAATCAAATCGGGAACCAGGTGATATACGACAGCATCGTTAGGTTCGATATTGGAAATTTTCTGAACAATATACTTTATTTGCTCTTCATCTCCTGCCCTTGCCATGGCCAATTGTACTGCCCATCTTTCCTTACGCGAGATGGATAAAGATCCCTGAAGGATTTTGTTAAGGTAGGGTAGTGCTCTGTCGGCCAGTACATAACCTACTAATTTAACATATTCATCGAAATAGTAGATTTTTTGTTGTAGCAGATTTATCATTGAATCTTTTGCAGTGGGGTTAAAATCGGAAGGATTAAACTGTGTAAGATAATCAATACAGAGGCTCACATTACCACTTTTGGGATCTTTACACCCTTCAAGTAAGCGGAGTACGGCCTGCTGACGAATTTTTGAATCTGTTGAGGATAAGCCAACTAGTTTCAGCATATAATATCCTGTAGCTCTTACAGTAACCAGGGTGTCGGTGGTATAGCGAGAGGCAAGACGAAGGATTATGGCGTGATTTTCGGGTTTTACTCTGTGGCGGGGAAAATCGCTGTATCGATTTTCTCGTATTGATTGGATATAATCATTAAAATCTTTTTCAATAGTCTGTGCCTGCAGCCCCCAGGTACAGGTACTCGCAAAAACACTGAATAATAAAGCAATATGCCGCAGTTGTTGTATGAATACAAAATTTCTCATGTTTTTATTGTATTAAATATTTTTTGTTCGAAAGCTTGCAAATTAGTTTTTCTAAATCGTATTTAAAATCTTTTACTAAAAATTTCATGCAAAATATAAATTTTTTTGTTAAAAAGTATAATTATAGGTTAACGTTCCCGACACATCGGTAATCAATAGCATCGGTAATCGAACATAATTTTTTCGTTGAGAAAACACAATAGTCAGGGAAAAAACATTTCGTTTTAACCAGGTATAGCCGCTATTGAGCCGAATAATAAGATTTTCTGTTTGTTTTTGTCCCTTATTAAATGAAAAATTTTTTGAGATTGAAAGAGATGTTTTAAGAGTTTTTTCGAATAAAAACTTACTGGTAGTGATTGTGGGGCCTATCGTGAGGGATTTGTTTTGAGGATATTCATTGTACGAAATATTCACCATTGAGGAAATATTAAGATTTGCTGGTTTATGGTTTATATTATGAGAAATGGCACCGGTATAAATATTTGATACCACTAATTGTCCAAAATAATTTTCAACAAAAAGATATTATAATAGCAAAAAGGCAGGAATTTTTCCTGCCTTTTTCTTTTTTTGTCGAC
>JBMFQE010000005.1:0-158168 GCA_049968755.1 Bacteroidales bacterium | reverse complement strand
TAAGGGAAAATTTTTTCATCCTTCACCGCTTTTTGGACAGCTTACAGTCCTTGTCAGACAAGCAAATGTAGATAGTGTCATTCGAAGAGCAAGTGCAGTAAGCATTCTATAAAGTTCAAAACCAAAAGCCATCTTTACACCATGTTAGTAGCCGTTATCTGTCAAATAAAATCGCTGCGAGACTTGTGTGCCTTGTTTCACGTGAATATTGAAAAATTAAATCAATTGGGATTAAACGTTCCGCCTAATAAAAGCACCTTAAGTTATGGTAATAAGCATCGCAATCATAAGGTTTTTGAGGATATCTATAATCATTTGTGTTCTTATTATCATAAATTTATCTTGGACAGCAGAGAAACTTCGATTATCAAGGGATTGGAGAAAAGGGTAAAAGTAATAGATAGCACTATTGTAGGGTTGTTTAGTTCTGTTTTGCGTTCTACGGGGCGCTACCGGGTAGATGGGAAAAAGAAAGGAGGAATAAAGTTGCACATGAGCATAGATGAAGGTGTTGCATTACCGCATTTGTATTATGTCAGTCAAGCAACCGTTCATGACCAAAAAGGAATGGAAAAGTTAGCATGGGAGAAAGGATGTGTGTATGTGATGGATAGGGGTTATTTGAATTACGAGCGATTTTCACAGATGAATAAAAAGGGATTTTACTTTGTAAGCCGGCTAAAAGAGAATGCAATAAATATACAGATATGGTGCTGCTTGATAGCGAATTTGTTGATGGAGGTGATATTTGGTAAAGTGAAGCAGAAAGAGAAACGCAGAGCGTTCAGTCAATTAGTAAATTTTGTACGTTTACACATAACCAGTTATATTGATTTAGAGCGCTATTGGCAATATGGTGTAGATGAGTTGATAAAGATGATAAAGGAGTTATGGAAAAGAGCCCCAACAAGAGAGATACAATTAGCGTTGATATTTGAAGAGTAAGGGTAAAAGTAAAAGAGGAGCAAAAAAGATAAAAAACTGACAGGGGGGAGTGCCTATTGAAAATATTCTTAAATTTGTAAACAAAGAAACTTAAATATACAATTTATATTCTTACCCCAATAACCAGCACATCATCAATCTGAGGGCTTTCGCCTTTCCAATCCAAAAAAGCTTGCTCAATTTTTTCGTATTGTTTCTTGCAGGGAAGATTTGCCACAGACTGTAGTAAATCTTTAAAACGCTTGCTCATAAATTTTTTCCCTTCGGGTCCACCAAATTGGTCCTGGTAACCGTCAGAATAGGTATAGAGCATGTCGCCTGCAACAATATCAAACGTTTTTTCGGTAAAAGGCTGTTCCATTTTTTCGTATACGCCAATTGGCATTTTGTCGGCCTTTAGTTCAATCAACTCTCCATTACGTACTACGATTAGCGGATTGTTGGCTCCTGCAAAACTAAGCTGATTGGTTTGCCGATCGAGAATATATAATGCCATGTCCATTCCATCGCGTGTGGTGTAAGCGCCCTGGCTCTGGTGCAACGAATGTACTACCAGTCGACGTAGCTCGTTCAGTATAACATCGGCACGCAATTGATCTGTCTTACCAATAGTTTCCTGCAACAATGCCATACCCAGCATGCTCATGAAAGCACCAGGTACGCCATGACCGGTACAATCAGCTGCCGCTACAATAACATGCGAACCATGTGGCGCTACAAAATAAAAATCACCGCTCACTATATCCCTCGGACGGTAAAGGATAAAATAATCGCTAAAATAGCTGCTAACCACCTCCTCGGGGGGTAGCACAGCCTTTTGAATCCGGCTTGCATATTGAATACTGTCGGTAATTTCCTTTTTTTGTTCGGTGATAAGCTCGTTTTTCTCAGCCAGTGCCTTATTGGTACGTTTTCGTTGCTCGTTCTGACGGATAAGCAATACTATTAGCGCAGAGATTACCAGCGTAAGAACTATGAAAAAGATAATAGCCATTCGTTGTTGACGAATCTGATTTTCCTTTAGCTTTTTATCCTTGTTGAGCAACTCAATTTCGCGTTGTTTCTTTTCGGTTTCATATTTGGTTTTTAGCTCGGCTATCTGCCTGAAGGTTTCCTTGTTGAGCAGGGTATCTTTCAGGCTGGCATAACTTTTAAAGTATGAGAGAGCTTTGGTACAGTTTCCCATTTTTTCATACATGGCCGACAAATTGTAATAGATGTCCTTTTCGAGATCGGTCTTCTGCAGACGATGAGCAAGATTAAGCGATTCCTGAAAATAAGTTTTGGCTTGCTGGTAATCACCCTTATAATTGTAAATTATAGCTATAGCAAGTAAATTCACTACTACATCGGCCTGGTTATTAATTTCTCTGTTTATTTGCAATGCTTGTTCGTAATACTCAAGAGCCCTGTCAGCAATGCCCGCCAGCGAATAGATAGTACCTATGTTGTTGAAACAAGAAGCTATTAAGCGCTTATCGCCCAGTTCACGGCTTATATGCAAGGCTTTTTCGTTATACTCCAGAGCCTCTTTGTACTGCTGTAAAATCTGGGACGGAGTTTTGAACTTTAAAATAATTTTTTCCCAGTTTCTATCGCCGTAAGTTTTCACATTATGTTCACTGTTGATTTGGGATAACAAATTGGCCAGACTGAGGTAGGCATTAGCTATCTCACGTTTATTGCCCAGCTTCAGACGTTCCGAAAGGGCTTTTTCGAAATATTCACGAGCCGTATTAAAGTCATTTAGCTTGGTAAAAGTATAGCCCAGATTGGCATAAGCACTGGCAACACCATTGATAAAGCCCATATTTTCGAATATTTGCAGGGCCTGCTGATAAAAGGTTGCCGCCTGTTGAAATTTGCCCCAGGAGTAATAAACGTTACCTATGTTATTGAGGGCTATTGCGCTACCCCGCGTATCATTCATTTTTTGCGTAATCGACACAGCCTGCTGATAGGCCGCTGCCGGATTAGCAACGAAGCTTTACTACAATGGCAAAAGGATGGAGTAGACATTCCACAGGCAAGCGATAGCATCCTTGTTCTGTCGAATCTATCAGAACTTAACAGTGGAAACTACGTATGTAAAGCCACCAATGCCTATGGAACAGCTTTTTCCCCACCCGCCTTTATTCAAGTGGCAGTAGCCCCCGAAATACTCACGCAACCATCGACCCAGTGGCTAAGCGAAAACGAAAACGACGTTATCTCTGTAACCGCTACCGGTACTAAACCTCTAAAATATTATTGGTATTACAAAAACATACTCATTGATAGTACGCTAAATGGCAAGTTAAGCATATCCAACGCTTCGGTAAACAACGAAGGCACCTACTATTGTCGAATATCCAACTACTGTGGTTCAATTGAAACCCAGCCGTTTGGCGTATATCTAAAACCGCAAATTTGCCTGGTTACCGCCGACAACGAAACGGGCAAAAATGTAGTTGTATGGGAAAGAAAGTACGGAAGGCAAATAAAAGGTTACAACGTATACCGCGAAAGTATGGTACGTGACGTACACGAAAAATTAGGGTTTGTAGACTATCAGTCGCCCGGGGTATTCGTCGATTCCACTTCCAAACCCGAAAGCCGGCAGTATCTTTATAAAATTGCAGTAGTGGGAGAAAATGATGAGGTATCGCCGCTGAGTCCCTACCACAAAACCCTTTTCCTGCAATACGTTAGCTCCGTTGAAGGCATCAACCTGATGTGGCAACCCTATGTTATTGAAAACGGCGATGTCGAATTTAAAAGCTATGTATTGTATAAAGGAACCGACTCGACCAGCCTGCAACCATTCGACACGGTTTCGTCCAATATCACTGCATACACCGACAAGGACACTATTTCGCTTAAGAAGCTGACCTTTTACAGAGTGGCTGGTATCCTGTACAATGCCTGCCATTCCGAAACCTTGCTTAAAGCTGGCGGTGGACCCTTTGTAGAGGTGCTTTCAAATCTCGAAGACAACCGTTTGCGGAGTACTGGCGGCGGAGGTGGCACCTATGTTGCCCCCATCCATGCATTGTCGTTCAGGATTTTTCCACAACCTGCCAGCAACTACCTGCACGTGGCCTTGCACCTTGAACGGTCGTCGGAAGTGCGCTGGGAAATTACCGATATGATGGGAACAAGAATCAGTGCCCGTACAACTGAAACATTGCTATCGGGCGACCACAACCTTAATATTGATGTAAGCCAGCTTGTTGCAGGTATTTACCTGCTAAAGATTCAGAGCAATAAAGCCAGCTCGGTAAGCAGGTTTGTAATTGCCCGATAATGCCGGATTGTGCGTTCTGATATACAACAAACTAAGCCCAATGGTCTGGCATTCATCTTTCCTTCCCCCCACACCTTCTATTTTCTCAGGGAAAAAGATGGAGGAGGAGAATGAATTTAAATTGGGATATTTCGATATGCCCTATGAACCAATAGGTGTACCCCGATGAATACCAACAGGGGTTATGTGAACGCCCAACAACCCTTCATCCCTGAAGGGAATGAATACAACTGAAAAAACCTTTATGCAATCGATATTACCAAAAAAAGCCTGCACCACCAGTGTGCAGGCCTTTTTTGGTTAGAAAAAAAACTTACAATTATTGACTCAGCCGGTTCGAAAGACTTTCAGGTGAATCCCAGAAAGAATTTTGCTTGTACAGGCCGTTTGAATTAACAATCTGTGTTTCAGGGATTTTAAGAAAGCCTGTAAAACCATATTCACGAGGAAAATCGACGCGGTATTGTGTGCTGTTGGCCTCTATTTGTTGTTTGGCCACATCAAGTCCCTGCCGTAAAAGGTCCCAGTAGCGCAATCCTTCGAGGGCAAACTCAAAACGACGTTCTTGCATAATATCGCTAAAGGTAACCGATGCTTTAGCAGGCAAACCGGCACGTGTATGTACCTGGTTGAAGTATGCAATATCTTTACCTGTTCCATCACCTAGATGCAGTTCGGCACCCATTAAAAGCACATCGGCATAACGAATGATGTATTCATCCTGATAATTATCGATCATGAAATTTCCTCCCTTACTTTCTACATCGGTTTGGTTTGCATCGAGAGCCAGAGGACTATATTTACGCCAACCAAAGCCGGTAGGATGACGTTGGTCGGTAGTGTCGTATCCTCCCGGACCCAACAGAGCATCCCAGTTGATAATTGTTCCATCCCTGCGAACATCAGCAGGGTCGAACGCATCGTAAAGCGACTTATTTACCGGAGCTAACCCCCATCCTTTGGCATAGGGAGGATAGTTTTTGCCACGCGCAGCAATCATTACCTGCCAGCGACTACCATCGTTCTGACCCCATTTGCCCACTCCCTGGTAGGTATACTTTATCGAAAATACATTCTCGGGATGATACTCGGTATACAACGGATTTGTAACGCTGGCATACAGCCATAAATCCTCATAGTTACTCAACAACTGATGCCCGCTATTATTTACGATATCATCAATATAACCTGTCACAGCATTTTTATCCAACCCTGCCAGTTCGGATTTTTTGTAGTAACCCGTATAAAATAACCATACCCTGGCCAGCATAGCCCCAGCAGCCCATCGGGTAACACGACCGTAATCGGCAGCCTTCATGGCAGAAAATGGGTTTGCCGGAAGATTTTCATACGCAAATTTTAAGTCATTGATCATAAATGCATACACTTCGTCGGGCTTAGCCTGAGGTAATTTTTCAGCATCCTCGGGAGCAAGAACCGTAGTTACCAGAGGTATATTCTCAAATAGCAAAGCCAACCGATAATAGAAGAAAGCTCTTAAAAAACGAGCTTCGGCCAGGTAGCGATTTTTTAAAGCCAGCTGATTTTCCTTCCAGGCAGGTTTGTTAATATTTTCAATAACCAGGTTGGCTCTTTTGATTCCCGTATAATAATTTTGCCAGTGAGCAATGCTTAAATCCTGATCAACGCAATAAAATTCGTCATATTCATTCTGACCTGGACCATCAGTAATGCCTCCCCCGCCTGTACAATTATCCGACATCCATTCCGAAACAATTATAAAAGCATTCCAGCCATCACGCTGAAGCATATCGTAGGTAGCGGTAAGAGCCTGATCAATCTCTTCAGGGGTACTGTAAAACGAGGCACTGGTAAGCTGACTGTAAGGTTGCTTGTCGAGAATATCCTCGCTGCAAGATGTTGCAACGAACATGATAAGAAACGGGAAAAAATATTTAATTTTTTTCATAGTTGCCACTTTTAAGGTTATACCAAAAATTAAAATTTAAGATTAAGCCCTACAAGATACTGACGAGGCTGCGGATAGGTACCCAGATCTATACCCGTCGACATACTTTCGTAGGACGAAGAAGCACCATAGCCAACCTCAGGATCAAGCCCTTTGTATTTTGTAAATACAAAAGCATTGGACACAGTAAAGTACAGCCGGCATTGTTTGATAGGTTTGATCAAACGACCAAAGTCGTAGCCAACGGTAATATTACGAACTTTCAGGTATGAACCGTCATGAACGTAAAGATCGGACACTCTTTTCCAGTTGAGATTGGGATCGGTTCCCGCATAAGCCCGGGGGATACGATTCGATGTTCCCTCCCCTTTCCATCGGTTAAGCATTTCGCTATCCCAGTTGGCATAGTCACGATCCATCACCCGTACACCATAAACAATATCATTGCCATACACACCCTGTAGGGTAAAACCAAAGTCAAATCCCTTATATGCAGCATTGAACATCATTCCATATGTATAATCGGGATAGGGATTGCCAATCATGGTTTTGTCTTTTTCGTCAATTTTTCCATCCTTATTCAAGTCGACAAATCGCACATCACCTGGCTGAGCCTTAGGTTGAATGAGCACAGGATTACCTTGTGAGTTTTTAATATAATTTCCCGCTGAGTCAACACCAAAGTACGACTGAATTTCCTGAGTATTCTGGAAAATGCCATTGGTTTTGTATCCATAGAAGTACCCGAGAGGATAGCCCGTTTGTGCCCGGTAAAATTCTTCGCTTCCATTGTACAAAACACTGGTTTGTCCGTGGATAATACCTTCTTTGGTAGGAATATCGAGTACCTCGTTTTTATTTTTGGCAATATTTGCCTTGATAGAAAGCTGCAAATCGCCAAGTGAACGGGTATAACCCAATTCCAGCTCTACCCCACGATTGCGTACATCACCACCATTCACAATAGGATATTCGCTGTCGGACAAGATACCAACCACAAGCAGTACGGGTTTACGGATAAGCCATCCTTTTTGCCGCTTATCGTACCAATCGAAAGCAAGCGAAAAGTCTTTCAGAAAACGAAAATCGGCTCCCACATTCCATTGTTCAGCACTTTCCCAGCGGAGTTTAGCATTTTCTATCATCGATGGAGCTGCACCTACATATTGGCCTTCTTGTTCCCCAAAGTAATAGAATTTGTCATTAAAATCGATAAGTGAAAGATAGCTAAATGCAGGAATTTTGTCGTTTCCGTTTTGTCCCCAGCTGACGCGAATTTTACAATAGTCGATTACGTTACCGAGGGTATTTTTAAAGAACTCGCGCTGGGAAATAATCCAGCCTGCCGAAGCTGAGAAGAAATTTCCCCACCGATTGGCAGGCCCAAAACGCGTAGAACCATCACGACGATAGGTAAAGGTAAGAGGGACCTCTTCGTTAAAATTATAATTGATACGGCCAAAATATGATAGTAGTGCATCATCCGCCTTAGCTCCATACACGTTTCTGGTACTATCGAATTTAGCGTTATCGATAATGGCATGGTTAAAATCATCGATTACCAATTCCTGCTTTGAACCACCCACCCAATAAGCAGCATACTCGTTTACTGTGCTACCAGCCAACAATTCTATGCTATGTTTGCCAAACACCTTACTATAGGAAACGCTGTTTTCCCAGTTATAGGAAAAATCCCTACGCATGCTTTGGGTAGCCGTTGAACGGATATTCATGTCGAGGCTCGACAGCTGATATACTGGTGTATAGCTATTGTATTCGTTTTGGCCCAGATTTATGCCGATATCCGATTTTATTTTAAAATCCTTTATGGGTTCAACAATAAGATAAGCATTTCCTATTACATTATAATTTCGAGATACATTATTATTGTTGTAAATCATATTTCCGTAAGGGTTGGTTTCATCGGTATTGTATGAACGACCAAAACCATCAGCGTAGGCAGTATCGAGCGCTTTAAATTTGGGCGAAGCATTTAAAAAGCCACGAATGGTGTTACTGTAAATGTTCCCTACACCAACCCCCCGCGAACGTTTGTAAGCCACTGTCAGGTTTTCGCCAAAAGTAAGATACTCTTTCACCTTATGATTTGAATTGATGCGCCCGCTGATACGTTCGAAATAAGACATATCCCTGGCACCTGCAATGCCTTCCTGCCGAAAATAGGTCCCTCCCGCTGAATACATGCTCACCTCATTGCCACCATCGAAGGATACCGTATGGCTCTGAATGGGTACTCCTTCTCTAAAAAGGTAATCCTGCCAGTTGGTGTTGGTAGCAAGAAAATCCTGGGTAAAATTACCCTGAGCATCGGTAGGAAAAGGTAATTTGGTTTTATTAGCATTGGCATAGGCATCGAGCATATAGTCGAGATATTCGTCGCCGTTGAGCATTTTTATTTGCTTAATGGGATATTGCACACCGTAATAACCGTCGTACGAAGCTGTAAAAGTTCCTGCTTTACCTTTTTTTGTAGTAATAAGCACAACCCCATTAGCAGCACGAACGCCATATATGGCACCCGAGGCGGCATCCTTAAGGATATCGATCGACTCAATATTGGAAGGGTCGAGAAACGAAATATCGCCAACAGGGACGCCATCGACTACATAAAGCGGGTTGGCATCCCCAATGGTTCCTGTACCCCTGACACGAACTTTTAAATCCGACCCAGGCTGTCCCGAAACCGAGCTTACCATTACCCCCGCTGATAAACCCTGCATTGCTTGCTCAACCCGGAGCGAGGGACGGTTGGCAATGTCGGCACTGCTTACATGTACCGTTGCCCCGGTAACCAATTTTTTCTTCATGGTACCATAGCCCACCACTACGACCTCTTCGAGCTGGCTAACTTCTTCATTGAGCGTTACATTAATAGTTGGCTGGTTGCCTACCGGTATCTCCTGACTTTGATAGCCAATAAATGAAAATACCAGTATGGCTTCGTCCGAAGGTACTTTAATGGTGTACTTACCATTTGCATCGGTAACAACCCCCGTCGTAGTACCCTTTATTACCACATTAACTCCGGGCATAGCCACCCCGGATGCATCGCTAACTATCCCGCTGACTATACGCTCCTGGGAAAATCCAGAAAGGCTGGTCAGCGTTAGTAAGCACAAGATTGTCAGCAATTTTTTAATCGACCGAAGAGCCTTTGGGTAGTTTTGTTTTTCTCTCATAGTATATAAATTTTAGTTAGTAAGTAGGTTAATAATTATTTGGCCTGGATAGTAATAGTATTCGATTCAAGTCCTTGTGATTTGGCCAACAGGCGTATGGTGCCCTTTTTGCCATCCGATTGCAGCACCACAAGGCAAAGTCCATGAAAAGCTTTCCGATAATTGGCTTTAAAAGGCTCGTGGCTGATTTGATTTCCGTTATCCACCCCTGCAATAAAACCATAACCTTCCACTTCAAACTGTATCAGGTTGTCGGCATAGGGGACCCGATTACCTGCCGAGTCTACCACAGTAACTTTTACAAACGAAAGGTCTTCGCCATCGGCTTTAATGCGGCTGCGATCGGGCTCCAGCAATATCTTGGCGGGCTTGCCGGCCGTGTTTACTACCTTACGCAGTGATTCCTTGCCCTGCACATAACCCACTGCCATAAGTTGACCGGGCTCATAGATCACTCGCCAGGAAAGATGAAGGTCATCTGTGCTTTTTGCCTTTTTTCCCAACGACTTTCCATTCAAAAACAACTCTACCTCTGCCTGATTGGTGTACACCCAAACATCAATAGTATCACCAATTTTCCAGTTCCAGTGAGGAAATACATGCAATACGGGCTGATTGGTCCATTCGCTTTGATAAAGATAGTAGGTGTTTTTAGGGAATCCTGCCAGATCAATGATACCGAAATAGGAACTTCTTGCCGGCCATGAATAGGGAGTAGGTTCGCCCAGATAATCGAATCCTGTCCAGATAAACTGACCCGAAAGGTAGGGATACTTTTTAATAATAAGCCAGGTTTCCTCGTGAGTTGAGCCCCAGGGGGCACTGCAGTTGTCGTACGACGAGCAGGTATAATCGGGATTCCCGGTGGTAAAGGGTATATCCCAGCGAATAGGCCAGCGCCTAATGCTATCGGAAGGCATATCGTAAGCATCGCGGGTAGCCAGTGCCGAAACAGTTTCGGTAGCAATAAATTTAGCTCCCGGAAAATTTTTGTGAAAATCGGTAAACTCTTGATGATGATAATTGTATCCAATCAGGTCGAGGGCACCCGATTTTATTATAAAATTATGGGGTCGGGGATCATTGCAGGCTGCTGTAATGGGACGAGTGGTATCATATTTTCTGACAATTTCGGCCAGGTGCCGGGCAAGCAATGTACCCGTCGAGTCCCACTGCTCAAGGATTTCATTGCCAATGCTCCAGATAATCACCGAGGGATGATTGCGGTCGCGACGAACCAAGTCGGCCAGATCGCGTTTGTGCCATTCATCAAAATCAAGGGCATAATCGTAGTCGGTTTTTTTCTTTCGCCACATGTCAAATGCTTCGTCCATGACCAGAAAACCCATGCTATCGCAAAGTTCAAGTAGCTCAGGAGCCGGTGGATTATGCGAGGTGCGTATAGCATTTGTCCCCATTGCCTTGAGTATCTCAAGCTGACGCTCAAGCGCTCTCCTGTTGATAGCTGCACCCAGACAGCCCAAATCGTGATGATTACATACACCGTTAATTTTTATTGCTTTACCATTTAAAAAGAAACCTTCATTGGTATCGAAGGTAAAATAACGTACTCCAACAGGAGTGAGTAGCATGTCAATAACCCTATTGCCCTGTCGAATCTCTGTCTTTAGCCGATACAAATAAGGATTATCCAGCGACCATAATTTTGGTGCGCCAAGCGATAATAGCTGCTGAGCAACAGCAGTGCTATCAGGGACTAACACAAGTTTTTCAGAGGTTTGAGCCACCATTTTCCCTTCCGCATCCAGAAGGATTTGACGCAGTTCGAATTTTTGAGCTTGTTCAGTAGCATTTTTTACCTCAGTTTGCACCGAAACGGTAGCCTTGGCCAATGAAACTTCGGGCGTGGTAACATATATTCCCCAATGCCCGATATGTAATTTTGCCGATTTTACCAACCAAACATTTCGATAAATACCGCTACCGCTATACCAGCGGGAATTAGGTTGTTGCGAGTTGTCGACCCTAACGGCAATAACATTTTTCGTTGTTCCATAATAAAGATAAGGGGTGAGCTCATACCGAAATGAGGCATAGCCATAGGGACGCTTCCCCAGGTAATGACCATTAATCCACACTTCGGCATTGCGATACACCCCGTCGAAATCGATAAAGAACAGGAAATCTTTATCTTTTGGGTCGATAGTAAATGTTTTACGGTACCAGCCCACTCCGCCCGGTAGTGCACCGCCTCCCGGAGTAGCAGGATGTTTGTCGGAAAATTCTCCCTCAATGCTCCAATCGTGCGGGAGATTAAGTACCCGCCAACGTGTATCGTCGAAGGTGGGGTCGTAGGCCCCAATCGTATCACCGAGATAAAATCGCCACTGCCGGGTAAACTTTATGCGTTCGGAAGCGTACGACGATATCCCGAACAGTAGTATCACGCTAAATATTAATGATGTGCTAAATAATTGTGTCCTTTTCATGACATGAAAGCTATTTAGTTTCTTTACTTACCTTCACTAACACTTACCATTAGGGCAGAACCCGTATATTCGACCGTCTTGCATCCTGCAATATCAAACAATGCTTTCGGTTTGTCGGGGGTAATGAATATGATTCGCAACGGTAATTGCTTATAAAATTCGTCCTTTTCTCCTTGGGGAATGCCTATGGTTAGGTTCTGCTGCTGTTCGGAATAATGCAAGGGTATACGCACGTATTTTCCTTTCTCATACTGATAGCTGACACCATCATCAAAATACAGCGAGAAGCTGGCATCGGCGCCGGTATAAACGTAAATGTCAATGGGTTCATCAGTTTTTTGCAAGGCATATTGAATTTCAGGACCCACGGGGATAATGGAACCAGCTTTTACCAGCAGCGGAATTCGTTCGTAGGGTGCTGGGAGATCCATTGTTTGTTTTGCTGCCAGGAATTTACCCGAATACAGGTCGTACCATCCATTTGCCTCAGGTAGGTATACTTTTCGGCTCCTTTGACCGGACTGGTAAACGGGACAAACCATAATGGCCGGACCAAACATAAATTGGTCGGCAATGCCATAAACAGCGGTATCGGTGAGGAAATCCATTACCAGCGGTCGCATGATCGTATAATCGTCGAAATATACCGCAGCCGCAAGTGAATAAATGTAGGGCATTAGTCGGTAGCGCAAATGAATGTAGTTGACCATAGTCTGGTATGCCGGATGCCCTTGAGGAGCAATGTTGAACACCTCGCGATAGGGATACTGGCCATGAACGCGGAATAGCGGACAAAAGGCCCCAAACTGGAACCATCGGGTGTTGCGCTCGCGCCATTCCTCAAGCAAAGCCCCAGTGGCCTGTTCATATTTACGTTCTACAGCAAATCCACCAATGTCGGTAGTCCAGTAAGGAATACCCGAAATGCAGAAATTAAGTCCGGCCGGAATTTGCAGTTTTAGCTCTTCCCATCGGGCGCCTATATCACCGCTCCAGGTAGCAGCTGCATAACGTTGTTGACCTGCATAGGCCGAACGGGTAAGAATGAAAACCCGCTGGTCGGGGTTGACCGAACGCTGTCCTTCATATATGCCAAGCGTATTACACAAAGGATAGGCATTGAAATACTGAGCTCCTGGACCCAGGGCGGTAGGGTTCATAAATGCCTTGCGCTCCTTGGGAGGTAAATTGGAATGAATATCAGGCTCCGAGGCGTCCATCCACCAGGCATCAATACCCTTGGTATAAAGTTTCTCATGTATCATCTCCCAGAACATCTTACGGGCATCCGGATTCATAGCATCGTAAAAGGTATTCTTATATCCGGGATATACCCAATCTTTTCGTCCCTTCAAAATATTGTCCTTATACAGATATCCTTTTTCATCCAGCTTCTTATAATTTTCTATTCCCTCATAAAATTTGCCCCACACCGAAATCATGATATGAGCTTGATAGTCGTTATGTAACTTGTTAATCATACCCACCGGATCGGGAAAACGTGTGGAATCAAACTCATGGCTACCCCACTTGTCCTGAGGCCAATAAAACCAATCGAGCACGATATTGTCAAATGGAATTTTTCTTTTACGATATTCAGCCACCACCCCCAACAGTTCGTCCTGCGTTTTGTAGCGCTCTCTACTCTGCCAGAAACCCAGTGCCCATTTGGGCATGATGGGAGCCTTACCCGTAATGCTGCGGTACCCGTGAACGACCCCGTCAAGATCATTACCAGCAATAAAATAGTAATCTATTTGATGGGCTACCTCCGACCATAGCGAAAGTTTGCTCTGTAAATCGTCGGGCAATGGTGTAAGTCCCCGTAACCCAATGTATGATTCACCGCCATCAGGATCCCATTCGATTTTTATGGCATACTTTTTCCCTTTTTCCATGGGTAAAGTAAAATAGTTGGTGGTAGGATTCCAGGCCTGACGCCAACGATCGGCCACCAACTGACCATCCAACCACATCCTTACATATCCAGCTGCATACAAACGAAACTTATGCACACCACTGGTGTCGGACTCGATATATCCACTCCAGCTTACTCTGGCTTCGTTTAACGGAACTCCAGCGGGAAACTTATGTAAATCCGTCAAAAATTCGTAAGTAATGTCCGACTCCGAACGAACCAAAAAAACTTTAGAAGTATCGGCCTTCGCATAATAGCGAGCCTCAAGCCCACCCTCCTTCATGGCTGGAGTATATAGCTTAAATTTCGAGAGAGGTGCATATTCCCTTCTATCGCCAAAACGGCTCTGCGAATAATTATCCCACAACAAACCATATTTTTTCGACGACACGACAAATGGAACTGACACTTTGCTATTATACTGATACAAATCCATATCTTTCCCCTTGTAATTCATCCAGCCATCCTGATGTTGGCCCAGTCCGTAAAAAGCTTCATCGATGGGCGAATCAAATATTTGATGTATGCTATAAAAGTTTTTACCCTCGATGGTAATTGGCTCAAATTTTTTACTCGACCTGTTATACTCCGACAGTAACACTTTTCCCGTCGAATCAATAAACGATACCTTCCCTGCAGGTAATAGGATTCTCACCGTAAGGCTGGCACTGGATAAATATAGGGTATCTTTGAGGCGCCAAAATTTCGTTTTGACCGGTTTGTAGGCACTGCGGAGTACCATTAAACTGGTATCGGTGGCAAAATTTTCAGTGGGACTAACAACAACCCGAACAATCTTGTCCCCTAAAAAAACCACTTTCATACGCTTTGCTCCATCGGCCTGCTGCGGATCAAGCCGAAGCACCAGCTCATTATCATGAAATACAACCTTTCTGCATGAAATCCCTGCAACACAGCAAACCAATCCTATTATTAAAACCACCTTTCTCATAGTGTACCATTTTAAGTTTTTTTACTTTTCTACTGCCTATTACATGGCATTTGTTACCAAAAATAATCCACATAGTAAAGCTAAAAGATAATTTTTGTTTCTTTGATCCTCACGTAATGTAAAATAGAAGTATCATTTGTTATCTATTGGAGTATATTTTGTTAATCAATGTTATAATCTGTAAGCAATCCACCCATTTCATGCAATACTGACGAATCAACTGAACTGAAAAATGCTTTTGGTCATTTATCTTACGTACCCCAAAAAGTTCCATTCTTTCCCTTGCTAAAAAAAAGTTAATTTTGCGGCTTAATTTTTTACCGAATGAGCCATATACAGGAAATAATCCGTCGTCGAACATTTGCCATCATTAGCCATCCCGACGCAGGAAAGACCACGTTAACTGAAAAACTGTTGTTATTTGGGGGGGCTATTCACGTAGCGGGTGCTGTAAAATCTAACAAAATCAAGCGCACGGCCACCAGCGACTTTATGGAAATTGAGAAACAAAGGGGAATATCGGTATCGACATCCGTTATGGGTTTTGAATACAAGGGGAAAAAAATCAATATTCTTGATACCCCTGGTCATCAGGATTTTGCCGAAGATACCTACCGTACGCTCACAGCTGTCGATAGCGTTGTGATTGTTATTGATGCTGCCAAGGGAGTAGAATCACAAACCCGTCGACTGATGGAAGTTTGCAGGATGCGCAACACTCCCGTGATGATATTTATCAACAAACTCGACCGTCCCAGCAAAGACACGTTCGACCTGCTTGATGAAGTGGAAAAAGAGCTTATGATTCACGTTCGCCCACTTTCCTGGCCTATCGGCAATGGCAGTACATTCAAAGGTGTATATAACCTTTATGAGGAAAAACTCAGCCTTTTTAAAAACATCAGCAAAACTACCATAGAAGAGGCAATTGAATTTAAGGATATTCATAGTAAGGAACTTGAACAATACATTGGTTCCGATGCTGCCCGACAGCTTCGCGAAGAACTCGAGATGGTCAAAGAACTTTATGAACCTTTCGACCTGGAACTTTACCGTGAGGGACACCTGGCACCGGTATTTTTTGGCAGTGCACTCAATAATTTTGGTGTTCGCGAATTACTCGATTGCTTCATTGAGATAGCTCCCCCACCCCGCTCATTCCATACGGCCGAACGTACCATTAACCCGGAGGAAGGAAAATTTTCAGGCTTCGTATTCAAAATACACGCCAATATGGATCCCAACCACCGCGACCGGATAGCCTTTGTCAGGGTATGCAGTGGCATTTTCAAGCGAAACACCAACTATTATCATGTCCGACTGGGCAAATATCTCAAATTTGCTAACCCAACTGCATTTATGGCCGATAAAAAGTCGGTCATCGACGAAGCCTATCCTGGTGATGTAGTGGGGCTTCACGATACAGGTAATTTTAAAATCGGGGATACGCTTACCGAAGGAGAAAACTTACATTTCAAGGGAATACCCAGTTTTGCCCCGGAACATTTCCGATACATCGAAAACGCCGACCCACTAAAAGCCAAGCAGTTGGCCAAAGGCATCGACCAGCTCATGGACGAAGGTGTAGCACAGCTTTTCATCAGCAAGGCCAGCGGACGAAAGATTATTGGCACTGTTGGAGCGCTGCAATTTGAGGTATTGCAATATCGCTTGCTGCACGAATATGGAGCTTCGTGCCGATACGAACCCCTGAACATGTACAAGGCCTGCTGGATTGAAAGTAATAATAAAGAACAGCTCGACGATTTTATCAAGCGAAAATATGCATACATGGCTACCGACAAGCATGGACGGAATGTGTTCCTGGCCGAATCGGCCTATGCCCTAGCTAATGCCCAGGAAAAATTTCCGGACATAAAATTTTATTTTACCTCCGAATTTTAGTATTTTTTCTTTTTAAAAATATAAGAAATTTTTAATTTTGCACGCCCAAACACCCAAATGGCGGAATTGGTAGACGCGCTAGTTTCAGGGACTAGTATCCGAAAGGATGTGCAGGTTCGAGTCCTGTTTTGGGTACTTCAAGCCCAGGTGGTGGAATTGGTAGACACGCTACTTTGAGGGGGTAGTGGGGGCAACCCCGTGTGAGTTCGAGTCTCGTCCTGGGCACCAGGCCAACCCTTTAAGGTTGGCTTTTTTAATTTTCAACTCTAAGAAAAAACGTAAATTTGCAGCCATTAAAAAAATGTCCCATGTTGTACCGCATACGAAATGCTATCATCTGGGGAATATCGGGTATCACCTTATTCCTATTTTTTATTCCCTTTGCCATATTATGGATCATCACCTATCCCTTTGACCCGCATCATTTTGTAACCCGAAAATATACCCAGTGGTGGGCAACTTTTTACCTGTATTTATTGCCAAATACAAAAGTTTACATCGAAAACAAGAACAAACTCTCAAAAGGTAAGGCCTGCATCGTAATCTCCAATCACCAGAGCCTGATAGACATCTTGGTGTTATTCCATGCTTTTGCTTACTTTATATGGGTATCGAAGGTCGAAAACTTTCGTGTGCCTGTGCTCGGATGGGTTATGCACATGAACGGATACATAAGCCTTAAGAGAGAGGATCCCAGAAGTTTCCCCAAAATGTTTGAGGATATTAAGAAGGCTCTGGCCAAAAACGAACCGGTAATGATATTCCCCGAAGGCACGCGTTCAAAATCAAGAAGTATGGGACGTTTTAAAGAAGGAGCCTTTAAGGCCGCTCTCGATAATAAAGTTCCCATCCAACCTATCGTCATCGATGGTTCGTACATTGGCCTAAAAAAGTCAAAAACCGATCCTTCGGCCACTATTAAAGTAAAAATCCTGAATCCTATACCCTATGAACAATTTCCCTCATACAATCCTTCGGAGCTAAAAGAACATTTCCGGAATCTCATTCAAAACGAACTCGATAAACTTGCTAAGTCATAGAACATGTTTCTCAATAGAAAATACCGCATCCTAAAAAAAATGAACTACTTCTCCGATCAGCGAGGAATATTTGAACGTTATCTCAACGAGTCGGCAGGATGGGCAGCCCATCTGCAACATACCAAACAAGCCATACTTACCGCTGCAAACCAATATCCAAAGAATTCTTGTGCTATCCTCGGTAGCGGCTGGTTACTCGACATTCCTCTCGACGAACTTGCTCAACAATTTAACGAAGTCTACCTGTTTGACATACTTCATCCCTCGCAAATTAAACATAAGCTACAGCAATACCCTAATGTCCATGCAATAGAACAGGACATTACTGGCGGTGCTGTGCAACAAATTTATGAGGCAGTTCAAATGTTCAAAAGTTATAAACAAAAAAAGAACCTTAGCGAACTTCAAATAACGGGGTTTCAATACCCCCACAATTTCGATTTTGTCGCCTCTGTCAACATTCTTAGCCAGCTCGACCAGATGTTACTGAGCTACCTGCGAAAATATGGCCTGTACAATGAGTCGGAATTAAAAACGCTGAAAACAATGTTGCAAACGCAACATGTGAATTCTCTTCCCCAAAACAAAACCTGCCTGATCACCGATTACGAGGAAATTATTACGAATATCGAGGGAGAGGTTGAAATTAGGCAACCAATCCTGAATGTTGACCTTTCGGCCTACCATCAGCTAATGGAATGGGAGTGGCAATTCGACCAGCAACAGTATTATCCGGGTAAAAATGTTATTTTCAGGGTTAAAGCTGTAGTGCTATAGACCCGATACATCCTGTTTTTCTGGAGTATAATTGAACTCAAATTCAATATCTTCGGTACAATAATGTATATTTGTACAAACATTCATGTGCCCATGCCCTATGCTGCGACCGATAAATACCTACTAGCTCAGGAGCTGGTTGAGAAAACCGGCAAACATGTTTTTCTAACCGGTAAGGCAGGAACCGGCAAAACTACCTTTCTGCATCAACTGCGCAATCAAACCCTGAAGCGTCACGTTGTAGTAGCTCCCACCGGAGTTGCAGCCATCAATGCCCATGGAGTAACCATCCACTCATTCTTTCAACTACCCCTACGCCCCATTTTGCCAAATGAACTTAACGAGGAAACCCTTAAGAAAAAAGAACTGTTTAAATTTTATGCAGAAAAACAAAATATTATTCGCAACCTCGACCTACTTATAATCGACGAAATTAGCATGGTTCGTGCCGACGTACTCGACGCTATTGATTTTGTATTGCGCAAAATTCGACGCAACAACCGCCCCTTCGGAAATGTACAGCTACTATTGATTGGCGACCTGTACCAGCTTGCCCCCGTAGTTCGTAACGACGAATGGCAACTACTTAGTGAATACTACGAATCCCCATACTTCTTCGAAAGCCATGCTCTCAAACAAACCGAATATGTAACCATTGAGTTGGACAGAATTTTCAGACAGCAGGACGAAGACTTTATACGCATACTCAATAAGGTCAGGGAAGGACTTTTCGATGAGGACGTATATGAAACCCTGAATAGCCGATATGTACCTGATTTCGATGAAAAAAAATACAAAAACTATATCTTACTTACCACACACAATACCCAAGCCGAACAAGTCAATCAATCGAAGCTCAATCAATTGCAGGGGGAGCAAAGGATATACGAAGCTACTATAAGGGGCGACTTTCCTAAAGAAGTATACCCCACTGATGCCAGTCTTGCTCTCAAGGTCGGAGCACAGGTAATGTTCCTGCGTAACGATACCACAGAAAATAAACAGTATTATAACGGGAAAGTTGGCAAAATAGTGGAACTCGGTGAATATTACATAAAAGTAAAAACCGATGATGATACTGAAATTGCTGTTGAACCAGCCCTCTGGGAAAACATTAAATATAGCCTCGACCCCGAAACCCAAAGCATAAAGGAACAAATTGTGGGTACCTATGTACAGTATCCGATTAAACTGGCCTGGGCCATTACCATCCACAAAAGCCAGGGACTTACCTTCGACAGGGTGGCCATCGACGCCCAGCATGCTTTTGCACATGGGCAGGTATACGTAGCGCTTAGTCGCTGCCGTTCGCTGGATGGACTAATCCTGATTAGCAAAATCAAGCTTTCGTCAGTAAGAGTCAATACTTATTTGCACAACTTCTGCAACACACGAGCAACTCCCACGCTGAATGACGTAGTACAGGCACAAAAAGATTTTCAGTTTCAGCTGATAGAGGAGCTTTTTTCCTTCGACGACATCATATATGCATGGCGTCAATACCTCGATGTACTTCAGTCGTATCAGAATACACTAACTGTTTCCCCAATCAAAGAAGTTCAGCATTGTTTTACAAATTATGAATCTAAAATTGTCGATGTAGCGGCTAAATTTTTGATCGAAATCGAACGTTATAAACCCCTGATCACTGACTCCACGCTACCCGATCAGCTTCAGGAAAGAATCAAAAAAGCCGTTGCGTATTTTACCGAGCAACTGAGTCTGTCGGTTGAAGTGCTTATGCATACCCCATACATGACCGATGAGAAAAAATCTGAAAAGAAAATTTCGCTGGCTTTTAACAAGCTAATGAAAAGCATGGCACAAAAGAAATTTTTCTTACTGGCGGTCAGGGAGGGATTTTCTTTGGAAAAGCATTTTAAGGCTCGATCCAGTGCAGCGCAGGTCGATATTTTACAAATGTTTGCGAATGAAACAAAAGGTAAACCATCCGCACGAGTTAAGGCAGGGACTCGCAACGAACTCTTTCAGCAGCTGAAAGCCTGGCGAAGTGCTATAGCTGCAAAAAATCAACTAAACGAGGAAAGCATCCTCACTACCTTGACGCTGGTGCGTTTGTCGCTCAAAAAACCCTCAAATGAAAACGAATTGACCCGACTTATAAAACTTCCCGACCAGTTTGATCCAAAATGGATCCCCGAAATACTGCAAATCATACGCAAAAATGACACAACCAATCGGCAAATGGAATAAAATGCAATAGAGTAACAAAACAAGCGCTTTACATCATGTAAACAATTCACAACTGCATGCAAAGCGCTTTTTAAGGTCCAAAGGATCTGGAACTATTTTAAAATCTTCTCAATCTTATCCAGTTCGTCCTTCGAGAAAGACAGATTATTGAGGGCTTTCACACAATCATCGATTTGTTCTACCCGACTGGTGCCGATAAGTACCGAAGTTACACGCTCATCTTTGAGCAACCATGCCAATGCCATCTGGGCTAAGGTTTGGCCTCGTTGCTGCGCCAATTCATTAAGCTGCCGCACGCGGTTAATTTTATCTTCGGTGATATGTTGAGGCCGCAAAAATCCATGCTCCTTCGAAGCGCGCGACCCTTCGGGTATACCCTGCAAATATTTGTTGGTTAACAAACCCTGCGCCAGCGGAGAAAAAGCAATTAACCCCACCCCTCTTTTTTCCAACACATCCAGCAAGCCATCCTCAACCCAGCGATCGAGCATCGAATACCTGGCCTGATGAATCAAACAGGGTGTACCCAGTTCATTGAGAATTTTCACAGCCTTTTCGGTTTGCTCTGCTGAATAATTTGAAATACCCACATACAACGCCTTTCCCTGTCGCACTACATGATCGAGTGCCATCATGGTTTCCTCCAGCGGCGTATCGGGATCGGGTCGATGCGAGTAAAAAATATCAACATAGTCGAGCTTCATTCGCTTAAGGCTCTGATCGAGGCTGGCAATCAAATACTTTCTCGAACCCCACTCCCCATAAGGACCTGGCCACATGTAGTAACCCGCCTTGGTCGAAATAATCATCTCGTCGCGGTAGGGACGAAAATCTTTTTCCATTACCATGCCAAATGTTTCCTCGGCCGAGCCCGGTGGAGGCCCATAGTTGTTAGCTAGATCGAAATGGGTAATACCCAGATCAAAAGCACGTCGCAACATGGCACGGCTATTCTCAAAAACATCGACACCCCCAAAGTTGTGCCACAAACCCAACGAAAGCATAGGCAACCGGATGCCACTCCGTCCACATCGCCGGTATTGCATCAAATTGTAACGTTCGTCATTTGCCAGATAACTCATATAGTCCAATTTTTTTTACAAATATGGCTAAAAAAATATTTTTACTTCATAAAAAACAGACTATTTGCAATTTTTTAACCAAAACACGCTACCTACAAACAAAAAAACGCTTTGCATTTTAAAAACGCAAAGCGTTTAAGGAAAAATCACTTTGTACGTTTAAAATTTCAGGGATAATCCCACCAGATAATTTCTCCCGGCCTGAGGATAATAATATTTTGTACCGCTGCTACTTACCCGAGCATGGGCAATATATTCGTTATCGAACAGATTATTAATTTTTAAAGTAAGCTGCATTTCCCCTACCTTAGGCCATTTGTAACTGAGGGTATGAATCCAGTCGACCAGCGAGTAAGCATCGAGGCGCTTATCTGGGCTCTGGGTATTATCGAAATATTGCTTCCCAACATGCTTAAACATCAGGCCAGTTTCATAAAATTGAACTGGCTTCACACGCAAGGTTAAACCAGCAATCAGCGAAGGTGAATAAGCAATATCGTTGTTGTCGTATTTTGTCAGCACATTATTTTTTATTACAGCATATTCGGTTTTATTACGACTCAGAGTTGCATTTCCTTCAATTCCAATGATACGAGAGGGTTGAACTTTGGCCACCAGCTCAATTCCCCGGCGATAACTTTTACCTACATTTCGGCGTATGGGAGTTCCTACGCTGTTGACCTCACCGGTAAGAATCAGTTGGTCGCGGTACTGCATGTCGTAGAATACGATCTCGGAGGATATGAAGTCGGACGAATAGCGAACACCTGCTTCCAGATCATATAACTTTTCAGGACGCGGTTCTTCACCCTCTGCAGCATCGACAAAGTCGCTCCGGGTGGGTTCACGGTTGGCAATAGCATAGGATGCATAGGCCCGTATATTTTCACTGGCTTCAAACAACAATCCTACTTTAGGATTGATAAAATTATATTGTTTGTCGATATCGATAGTTCCATCAGCATATTCGCGGTTTTCTCCCCAGGCCTTATAGGTTATATAACGATACTGTATATCGCCAAAGGCCATCAGTTTGGGAATAATCTGATAATTGAGCTTAATGTAACTATTGATATCATTTTTCTCACCCACGTTTTCATAGAATTTTTTACCGGTAACATCGTCCAGAAAATATCGGGCCCACATGACCTGTCCGAAATGTTTGGCAGGTGCATAACGGTTGGCACCCCCGCCAAAAGTAATCGACAGGCGGTCGGCAAAATAGTTGAGCCCCCATACTGTTCCGTAGAAATGATTATCGAGCCAGAGTCGTTGGATTACATCGGTATACCGAATGGTATCGGAGCCCTTAATACCCAGGGGCAATCCAAAATAATCGAGCGGCATATACCAATCGGCCGGAACAAAGTCCTGATAATAACCTCTACCATAAGTGTAATGGAGGGCTATGTTGAAATTCAGATTATCCGAAAAAGCATGAGCCAGGTGAAGCTGAAGATGGTCCTGCTCGTAATGGTCGATCATTTTATCGAAAAAGCGGATGTTACCGGCGCTATCGGTATAGGCACCCGTCCAGTTGTATGTACGACCATAGTTGGGATCATACAGGGTTGCAGAGTCGATACCGTACCAGGCCTGATAGGTCTCCTCACGACCACCAAAACCAATAAGCTTTACAATAGTGCGATCGCTATAATAGCCTGTCTGCGCAAAATACGATTTAAGATTAGACCAGGCTCTATCGATGTAACCGTCGGATTTGATTCCGGTAACCTTACCTTCAAGGAACCAATGGGCATTTATCAGGCCTGTGCTAAATGCCACAGAATTTTTAAGTGTTCCAAATGAACCCACTGCCCCATCGTAGGTGTAGTAAGGATTTTGAGAAACATTCGGGGTAAGCAGATTGATGGTAGCCCCAAAGGCACCAGCACCGTTGGTTGAGGTACCAATACCCCGTTGAATCTGGATGCTTTGCACCGAAGTGGATATATCGGGCACATCGACCCAATACACACCGTGCGACTCAGGATCATTAAGGGGAATGCCATTGATGGTAACATTGGTTTTTGATGGCTCAATACCCCTGATACGCATGCTGGTATAGCCAATGCCATTGCCCGCGTCGGAGGTGGTAACTACCGAGGGGGTTTGGGCTAACAAAAATGGAACATCCTGCCCCAGCGCCAACCGCGTAATTTCTTTACGAGGTACAATGGAAAAAGTAGTTGGCGTATTGGCATGTGCCCGTACGGCCGAAACTATTACTTCGTCGAAAGTTGTTACACTCTCGGTGAGCGTGTAGCTGCGCTCAACATTTCCCTGCACAACAACTTCATCCGACAGCGTGTTATAACCAATAAACCGTATCGAAACGCTGTAGGAGCCTGCAGGTAAATTACTAAAAGAGAAATTGCCATTGGCATCGGTCATGGCATAACGGTTGATCCCGGCAATTTCAACAATTGCACCGGGAAGTGTTTCCTGTTTTTCGGTAAACACCTTGCCCGAAAAAACGAATTGCGCATAAAAAAATCCGCAGTTTGCTACCAATAGTAGCAACGAAACAATTACTCGCTTCATAACAAAGCAATTTTTAAGGTTAAACAATAAATACCACAAGCGAGCAATGAAGATTACGATAAAAGGTAAACTCATTGCCTCTTAATCCCTTCGCCGGCATTACCCGGATCAGGTTCTAAGGGTATGATCTCAGCCTGTCAAGTTAAGGCACCCCCTTAGAGACGCTGCAAAGATATAAAATTAATACTACTGACCAACTAAAATTTTTTGAAACACCCAAGTTCTTGCGAACGCAAGCACAATAGTGATAAAATTGCGAACATGGGTGTTCCATCATACCTTTAAAAATTAATATTATTATGATGAAATAAGTCATCGACCGAAGAAGGTTGCGTCCCAAAATATATCATCTAATCATTACATGGCTGTCAACTATATTTGACCCCCTTCGGAGTTGTGCAGTTAATGGCTATGAAAGGACATGCAACAACCCCATAGCCCAACCCCGAATAGAGTTGAAGAGAATAATCTTACTCCAACAGCATAAGTCATTGACAGCCTGGGGTAATTGAAAATTGCCGCAAAACTTATATATGAAAAACACAAAATCCAAACTCGTTTCGATCACCTGTCTGTATTCTAAATAAATTCTAAATAATATGTGTAGATTTTTATATTTTCCCATATTTTCAAATTATTGTATATCAAAATATTATAAAATAAAAAAAATAAATATTTTCGTTTTGTATTGGATTGTTATATATTATTAATATTATTGTATAATTTTTTAAAACAATTTTATTTATCAACATTTAAAACCTATGTCATATGAGAAAAATTCTTTTTGGTTTGCTGGTGTGTATTTCATTGTTATCTTGTTCAAAAGATGAAGAAAAAACCACTCCTTTAGTTGCTGATTTCGATGCAACAATTATTGGCGAATCGCCCAATGCTAAAATCATTATTACAAATGCGTCAACTGGTGCTAAGAAGTATGCATGGACATTTAGTGAAGGAGCAAATATTTCATCTTCCTCTGATGAAAATCCTGATACCCTATTTATAGATAAACGTGGTAATTTTGAAGTCAAATTAGTTATATCCAACGACAATGAGCAAAAAGAACTTACAAAAAATTTTACAATTCCTGGATACAATGCCATTGTAACTTATACAGACATTGAATTCGGAGTTAATCCGGAAGATGAAACATACGGAAGATTTTTTTCATTTGAAACAGGACGTATTTATAAAGATAAAGAAATAGTTGACTCTATTGGTCAAAAAATAGGCATAGGTTTTAGTAGCATGGAGCACACAATGTATTATTTTCAAAGTCCTTCCGATAATAGTTATAATATCCCAAATGCTACTATAACAAAAGTAACAAATTATGCAAATAATATTTTTTCTATTGAAAACTTTGATTCAATGGTAGATGACAGAATGCTATCAACAATTACCATTGATGAAACACATGATAGTTTTGGAAATTCATCAATACCCTGCACTGTATTATTTCAACTAGCAAATTCTAAAAAAGGTGTTATCAAAGTTAAGGCTGTAAATAATGATAGAGTATTGGTGGATATAAAAATACAGAAATATAACTAGATTATCTTCATTTAATTAACACTATCTTATTGTGCATGATTCAAATCAATTATGTGCAATAAGATAGTGTATCTTAACCCCCTAAATAGCTGATCAAAAATTCGGGAAGGGGAAAATCATAGATTAAAAATAGCCTGCCGCAAGTATCCGATTGCCCGTAGCTTTACTACAACGGGAAGATTAAGTTTGACCGCCAGGGGCCTGATTGTTTAACTGTGCAATACCATCGGGTCGATTCCCGCATTAAAAAGGAGTAAGAGTGGGGGCGTACGATAATCATCCTCAGGTACAAGAGCAGCTGGTAAATACATCATTACAAGCGACGTAATAAATAGTTTTACATCTTAATAAAAATTTAATAAAAATTTAATGTTAAACCACACATACCAATATTTTGAGTATTTCTAAATTGTCCAATCGTATAATATAATAATTTTCAATATCATAGTCGCCATACTTTACTAATACCGTTCATCCTAAAAAAAGCCTCACTTCACTTTTTCAGCTCAACATTGAAGCTGGATGAATTGTTTTTTTATTTGAAATAAATAATTTTGAGAAGAAACAATAAAAGTAGTACTACGCTTAAAAAATTCTTTGTATGAGTCTGAAGCTATACTACGAAAGCTGCTATAAAATATCCAGGTTTATTACGAAAGAATACAGTACGTCATTTTCTTTAGCTACTTCCTTTTTGGAAAAAGATAAAAAAGAGGCCATATATGCAATTTATGGCTTTGTTCGTCTGGCCGATGAAATTGTAGACAGCTTTCATGGTTTTGATAAACCTTTTTTACTAAACAAGCTCAAAGAAGATCTATATTACGCCCTGGAAAATGGAATTAGTATCAATCCTGTTCTAACCTCTTTTGCCCACACAGTATATAAATATAATATTCAAACTGAACATATTCAAGCTTTTCTCAACAGCATGGAAAAAGACCTTACGAAATCCGAATATACCACAGAAAATGACTTTAAAAACTATGTTTTTGGTTCGGCCGATGTGGTTGGGTTAATGTGCTTGAAAGTATTTTGCAATGGACAACACGACCTGTACATGAAACTGAAACAACCTGCCCAAAAATTGGGATCTGCTTTCCAAAAAGTAAATTTTTTAAGGGACTTAAAAAATGATATCTATCTTCTAGGAAGAACTTACTTTCCCGAGCTATCAGGTAAAACTTTTGATGTGCAAACTAAAAAAATAATTGAAAAATCTATTCAGCAAGACTTTGATGCAAGCTGGGAAGGTATAAAACAATTGCCCGGTCGGTCCAAACTGGCTGTTGCGCTTGCCTACTTTTATTACAAAAGCCTATTTAACAAAATTAAAAAGTCTTCTCCCGAACAGGTGTTAAGCAATAGAATGCGGATATCACATTTTAAAAAATATATTATAATATTAATAGTTATATTATTATACAAGATTAAATTTATATAAAAATATAGTCTGAGCATATGTAGGAAATATAATTTTATTATTTTCTTTTTTGACGCATAACTAAAAACAATGGATTGGTACCCTAAAAATAAACTACCGCTAAATAAAGTAAGGCAATTTTTAATTATCTTCTATCTGGTTGGTACAATAGGATTTTTTATTCCCATCACTAAATTTTTTTTTATTGCTATCACCCCTTTTGCCATACTACTGAATACTTATCTTTTGTTCATTTATCATCAAAGTTTAAAGTTTAAGGACCTTTTGGTATTTTTTTCCATTTATCTCCTTGGGTATACCATTGAACTCGTCGGTGTGCATACCGGACAGATCTTCGGAAACTATTCCTATGGCCATGCTTTAGGAGTAAAACTTTTCGAAACCCCCTTTATAATCGGATTTAACTGGCTATTTCTAACATACACCACCACAACTGTTGCCGATTATTTAACTAAAAACAAATGGCCTACCCTTTTTGTAGCACCAGCATTGATGGTAACATATGATATCGTACTTGAGCGAATTGCCCCACTTATCGATATGTGGTACTGGGAAAAATCTGTTGTCCCTTTGCAAAACTACATTGCCTGGTACATAATTGCTTTTGGTTTTGTAGCCATCTTAAAAGCTTTTAAGATCAATACCCAAAACCCCCTGGCATCTATTATTTTGATATGCCAATTTTTGTTTTTTGTAATTTTAAGCTTATTGTTGAGATGATTATAAAAGCAAAACACCACCGGGTAATATTTCCATTGTTCCAACATTTAGGTCGGACATTAATCAGACAAAGCTTTAATTCAGTAAATATTTATGGAGATTTTATCGATAACAGAAAAGCTATTTTGGTAATTGCCAACCACATGAGCTGGTGGGATGGCTTCTGGATTGAATATCTCAATCATAAAGTATTTCACCGCAAATTCCATTTTATGATGTTAGAAGAACAGCTCATAAAACATTGGTATTTCCAGTATACAGGGGGATTTTCCGTTAAAAAAAAATCTCGAACTATGACTGAAAGCATAAATTACACCATTGAGCTGTTACAGAATCCAGAAAATATGGTATTAATGTTTCCCCAGGGGAAAATTCATTCAATGCATGTCGATTATACTAATTTCGAAAAAGGCATCGAAAAAATTATCGAAAACATAGCACCTGACCTACAGGTTATTCTTGTCGTAAATATGATCGATTATTTTTCCAATAAGAAGCCTAACCTTTATATATATTTTAAATCATATATGGCCAAAGATTTACAGAAATTCGATATTGAAAACAAATACAACGATTTTTATAAAGAAACATTGAATCAACATAAAACAAAAACCTCATGATATTGTACCTGGCCTATGCCTCATTGCTGTTTTTGGGTATACAGCTGATCAATACCTTGCTCAATTTTATATTTATCCAGCGACTCAGAAATGGGGCACCGACAACCTCCGAACGCATTTCCATTCTAATACCTGCCCGAAACGAAGAGGATAATATTCCATTTTTGCTTGCTGATTTATCTAAATGTTCAAACCCTAATCTTGAAATTGTAGTTTTCGACGATGAATCTACCGATGGAACTGCCAATGTAGTAGAAAATTTTGCAAAAGTTGATAATAGAATAAGGTTAATTCGATCGAACGGACTGCCCGTAGGATGGCTTGGGAAAAATCATGCATGCCATCGGCTGGCGCAAAATGCCAGCGGTAATTACCTGCTTTTTCTCGATGCCGATGTACGAATTGACGAAAGTGTAATCGCAGATGCAGTTGTCTACCTAAAAAAAAATAACTTGAAACTATTGACTGTTTTCCCTACCCAACTGATGATGACATTTGGCGAAAGGATTTCCGTTCCCATTATGAATTACATATTACTTTCTCTCCTTCCGCTCATATTTGTTCGGATTTCGCCATTCGCTTCCCATGCTGCGGCCAACGGACAATTCATGCTATTTGATGCAGATATTTATAAAAAAATAAAGCCCCATCAGCTATTTAAAAATAATCCTGTTGAAGATATTGCAATTGCAAGATATTTTAAAAAGCAAAAGCTAAAGTTGGCCTGTATTACCGGCGAAAAACGAATAAAATGTAGAATGTACAAGACCTACAACGACGCAGTTAATGGTTTTTCGAAAAATGTATTCATGTTTTTCGGGAATATCCCCATCCTTGCCTGCTTTTTCTGGGCCTTTTCTTTCCTTGGTTTTATTCCCGTAATAATTTCATTACCTCAATATTTAACCTATTACCTTGTTACGCAAGCACTTGTTATTATACTCTATTCGTTTGTGAGCAAACAAAATATCCTGTACAACATAGTTCTTTTCCCATTTCACTTATGTTTTTTAACAATTATAATAGGTAAAGCGTTATACATAAGAAAAAACAAAAAGCTGAAATGGAAAGAAAGAGTTATATATTCATAGCCATGTATATATGCCTGCAGGTTTCAATTTTAGCACAGACAACCCCAGAATCTAATATTTACCGAGCTTACATAAGTGGAAATATGAATGAATGGAAAAATCAAATGAACGCATACCAAGCCACTACACAAGAGCAAAAGTTAGCATTAATCAATTACCACTATGGCTACATAGCCTATTGCATAGGAAATAAAAAAAAATCAGAAGCTGAGCAATACCTTACCAAGGCAGAAAAACTATTAAGCGTTCTTGAAAAGGTGCAATATAAACTATCATTAGTGTATGCTTACAAATCTGCTTTTACTGGCTTTCATATTGGTATTTCACCGCATAAAGCCCCGTTTTTGGGAAAACAAAGCTTAGATTATGCCCAAAAATCCCTATCGATCGACAAAAATAATTACTTTGCTTACCTGCAGCTGGGCAATATTGCTTTTTACACTCCAGCCATGTTTGGAGGATCAAAAACCGAAGCTTTAAAACATTATCTCAAGGCTCTTGAACTGATGGAAAAAAATGCTAACTCCCTGATAGGTAACTGGAATTACTTAAATTTACTGGTTACAATTATTAACGCCTTCTATGAAGTGGGGCAATACGAAACTGCAAAAAGATATTGTGAAAAAACACTGGCAATTGAGCCCCAATTCGATTGGGTAAAAAATCATGTCTATCCTAAAGTATTAAAAAAACTGAAAAATGAGTAAGAATGTACTAATAGTAGGTACCGGTCTCGGAGGACTTTCAACCGGTTTAAGATTAGCTGCTCGTGGTTATAAGGTTACTTTTGTTGAAAAAAACAATCAGGCAGGTGGCAGACTGAATCAACTCAAAAAAGATGGTTTTACGTTTGATGTAGGACCTAGTTTCTTCAGCATGCCCTACGAGTTTGAAGAATTAATAAAGGATTGTGGATTAAAGATGCCTTTTGATTTTATTGAGCTCGAACCACTATATACGGTAAATTTTAGGGGTAATGATAAAAAGTTTTTGATTTACAAAGATATAAATAAACTTGCTGAACAATTCGAGGGTATTGAGCCTGATTTTAAAAATAAATTTACCGCTTATCTCAAAAAATGCGAACAGCTTTATAATGATACAGTAAATATTGCCATAAAACAAAATTTCGACAATATCCCTACCTATTTAAAAGCTCTCATGCAGGTAAACCCTGTTCACCTTCCTGTATTACTTAAAAGCTTCTGGAAACAGGTTAACACCTATTTTGAATCCCGCGAAGCCAGGCAGATTGTATCCTTAATTGCCTTTTTTCTGGGAAGAACCCCCTTCGATACCAATGCAGTGTATACTTTACTCTCGCATATCGAATTTACCTATACAGGATATTACAATGTCAAAGGGGGCATGTACACAATAGCTTCCAGCCTTGTTAATGAGCTACAAAAACTTGGAGCAGAATTCAATTATGAAACAGAAATCGTTAACTACAAAAGCCAGAATGGAAAATTACTTGCCTTAATTGATCAGAACGGCAAAACCTGGGAGGCAGATATTTTTGTAATCAATGCCGATGCAGCCCTTTTCAGAGGAACTGTCTTTAAAAGAAAAAAATACTCGCCCCAAAAATTAGCCAAAATGAGCTGGACCATGGGATATCTGACCATGTACGTAGGCGTAAAAACAAAATTGCCCCAGCTGGAGCAACACAATTATTTTCTGGGTAACAATTACGAAGATTATGCCCGAAATGTAATGCGAAATCCTGGCACCCTCGAAAAACCATATTATTACGTCAATGTGATTTCAAAACACAATCCCGATTGCGCTCCCGAAGGTTGCGAAGCTCTTTTCTTTGTTTGTCCGGTTCCAAATTTGCTTTATAAAAACGACTGGTCGGATAAAAACGCCATCATCAACAGCATTATTGAGGATTTTTCTGACAGAATTAAACAGGACATTACTAAAGATATTGTTTTGCTTTTATCCTACACCCCTGAAGACTGGCAAAAACGTTTCAATTTGTACAAAGGGGCTGGTCTTGGATTATCGCATAGCATGACACAAATTGGCGCTTTCCGCCCGAGGAATTATGATGAAGAATTTTCAAATACCTTTTACGTTGGAGCCTCGACGGTTCCTGGCGCTGGATTGCCAATGGCCGTGATAAGTTCAAAATTGGTAACTGAAAGAATTATAAACCTTGCGCCATAAGGGTAAAAATTTCAAAGATTTTCTTGTGCATAATTATTGCATAAGACAATCTACAAAATTATTAAAAATATGACCACGCTTAAATTTAAAACCAATATTCGTTGCGGTGGCTGCAAATCAAAGGTTGCAAATGCACTCAAGCAAGAATCAGCTATTGCCCAATGGGATGTCGATCTGAACGATCCCGATCGCACCTTGATCGTTGAAGGAGAAGGGATCACGGCCGATCGAATCATTGAGCTGGTTAAAAGTGCTGGTTATACTGCCACTATGATTTGACAGCCGGTTTTAAGCCCATCTCTTCCGCCTTTTGCAGTAAAAACCGGTATGCTGCCTCGTACTCGTTGGGGATAACCCCATCGAGTATAGCATCTTTTATTGCATTTTTGAGGGTACCTACCACCTTTGAGGGAGGAATGTTAAAAATACGTACAATCTCATTTCCATCGATGGGCGGCTGAAAATTGCGAATTCGGTCTTTCTCCTCAATCTCTTTCATTTTTTGCCTTACCAACCCGAAATTGGCCAGATAAATTTCCTTGAGTCTTTTGTTTTTCGAGGTAATATCGGCCTCACAAAGTTTCATCAAATCTTCCACATCGTCACCTGCCTCAAAAAGCAGGCGACGTACAGCCGAATCGGTAACCTCTTCCTTGGCCAATACAATGGGGCGAAGATGCAGCCCCACAAGCTTTTGGACATACCGCATTTTGTCGTGAAGCGGCAAACGAAATCTGCGAAATATAGCTGGTACCATCTTTTGTCCAATGAACTCGTGCCCATGGAAAGTCCAGCCCGTCTGGGGCGTGTACCTTTTGGTAACCGGCTTGGCAATGTCGTGCAACAACGCTGCCCAGCGCAACCAAAGATTATCCGATACCCTGGCTACATTATCCAGTACCTCGAGCGTATGACGAAAATTATCCTTATGCGAATGCCCTTCGATATTCTCAACCCCCTTTAATGCTTCAAGTTCAGGAAAAATTAGCGACAAAAGCCCAGTTTCATCAAGCAGGTAAAAACCAATGGAAGGTATTGGCGCTAATAATATTTTATTCAGCTCATCGGTAATTCGTTCCATCGAAACAATTTCGATTCGATGACAATTATTTTTAATACCTGCCAAAGTGTCGGGATGTATGTCAAATTGCAATTGGGTGGCAAACCGAATAGCCCTCAACATGCGTAAGGGGTCATCAGAAAAAGTAATATCGGGATTAGTAGGGGTGCGAATAATACGGTCGTGCAGATCCTGAACCCCATTGAACGGGTCGATAAGCTGTCCATAATCGTCGGGATTGAGGCTAAAAGCAATTGCATTAATGGTAAAATCCCTGCGTAGCTGATCATCCTTAAGCGTTCCTGCCTCTACTAAAGGCTTCCGCGACTGAGGCAGGTACGATTCTTTCCTGGCCCCCACAAATTCAACCACATAATTACGCCACTGAATCATGGCAGTACCAAAGTTCTCGTATATGGTTATCCCCTTCTTTATCTTGAGTTCATCGGCTACTTTACGCGCAAAATCAGGTCCGTTGCCCAACACTACAACATCGATATCCTTGCTGCTCTTACCCAATAGGGTATCCCTTACAAAGCCCCCAATAACGTAAGCACTTATTTGTTCTCGTCCGGCAACCAATGAAATTACCTGAAAAATTTTTTTATTCAAGGGTGCATTTTTTACATCCTCTGAGGCTATCATGAATTAATCAACTTTTTACATTAATTTTTAAAAATGGTCAATAATAATTCCCGCAAAAATAGCTATATTTAAAAATTATAAGCGTAAACAAACTTATTTTACAATTCATTGAATATCAACATAAATTTTTGTGGCATATATTTTGTCTTTAATAGATATAGATATATAAATAATTTAATAATTAAATTTTATAGCACTATGGTGACCCATTTAACAACATCGGAATTCAAAAAGAAGGTTTTTAACTATGAGCAAAACAGGGAATGGAAATTTGAAGGTGACAAGCCCTGTATAATTGATTTTTATGCCGACTGGTGTGCCCCATGTCGTATGGTTGCCCCTATTCTGGAAGAGCTTTCGGAAGAATATGCCGGTAAAGTTGACGTTTATAAGGTTAACACTGAAGAGGAACAGGAGCTTGCTGCCGTATTTGGTATCCAGAGTATTCCCTCGATACTTTTTGTTCCAGTTGACGGACAACCCCAAATGGCCCTGGGTGCACTACCCAAAGAAACTTTCAAAAGAGCTTTTAAGGAAGTTTTAAACGTCGAATAAACCATTTCCTTTGATTTAATTCTCATTAAATTTCGTTTACCTTTGCCCCTTACGTATAAGTTTAGGGGAGACGTAGTAATGAGAAAAATTAGCTGGATTTTAGCTATTGCTTATTCCTCAAGCATTTGTGGACAGGTGATGCATGTGGAGGGTGGAGGAAACTATACCTCGGCCAGCCGCATGCCTTACTTTGTTGTCTCCAATCAGGGGGGCATATTTGGGAATATGCAAAACGGGGGTTACCTTCGCGCAAACGTATTCTCAACCACCCCTACATACGATACTGCACGACTACATTTTAGCTATGGAATCGACCTGCTGGGACGAATAGGACAAAACAAGGAGGCAGAGGTTTATCAGGGCTACGCTGGACTGCAATATAGGTTTTTTCAGCTATGGGCAGGCAAGCGTCGAGAATTTTATGGAAACCAGGATACGCTACTCTCCAGTGGGGGGGCTATATGGTCGGGAAATGCGCCTCCTATCCCTAAAGTAATGCTATCGACACCTGGATTTATTCCCGTGTTTAAATATCAATGGCTAAAAATAAGTACAGGTATAGCGCATGGGTGGCTGGGTTACAAAGAAAGCTATATTCAAAATCCCTACCTACATCAAAAATACCTTTACATTCGGCTAGGCAATCCGCAAAAATTTTCGTTTACAGCAGGTGTTCAACATTACGCTCAATGGGGCGGAATTTCGCCCAAGTATGGTCAACTGCCCGACGATTTTAAAAACTTTTTAAAAGTGTTTTTTGCCTATAACAACGAGGATCGACTTGACCCAACCCATAGCGGCATGCCCGAAAACGAGGCCCGCAATCGGATTGGAAATCATGTGGGTACCAAAGATTTTGGCTTCGACTTTTGCTACAAATCCTGGAAAGTCAAGCTTTACTGGCAGAATTTTATTGAAGATATAACGGGCGTTGGCTTTCGAAATGCCATGGATGGGATCTGGGGCATTACCCTGAATCGTGAAAATCGGTGGAAACTCAATTACGAATTCATTCATACCTACACTTTTTTTATCACGCCCGAGGAATATACTTTACTCGACGACTATTTTAACAATAGTATTTATCGTTCGGGCTGGACCTACAAGGGATATGTCATAGGAACCCCGCTGATTACCTCGCCCGTTTTATTAGCCGACTCGTTGATCGGACATTCGCTGATCAACAACCGGGTTATCGCTCATCATATAGCTTCAAGTTACGCTAAGGGTAAGTTATCCTTAACCTTGCAGTACATTTATTCCAAAAACTACGGAAATGGCAGGATAATATATACCTCTCCCAAAATTCAGCATAGCATGGCCATAATGACCCATGTATACGATATTTTTCCACGTCTGTCGTTAAAAAGCATAATTGCTTATGACCATGGAGATTTGCTGGGGAACAAGTGGGGAGTGCATCTGAGTCTGATATACCGGATTGAAAGGCTGCTTTAACAGCAGGTTTCATCCTCCTGCAACAATTCTCGATACAGCTTATAATATTCTTCGGCATTTTTCTGCCAGGTAAATTGCTGAGCATACTGGTAGGCAGCTTCACTTCTATGCTCATCAAAAAGGCGCATCCCCTCTTCAAACACTGCAAGCATGCTTTCGGGATCGAAACTTTGCCAGAAAAACACATGATGACTGCCTATTTCTCTAAGGCTGGTACGATCGGAACAGAAAACCGGTTTTCGATTCAGCATGGCTTCCACGACCGGCAAGCCAAAACCTTCGGCCAGTGAGGGAAAAACAAAAGCGGCACAATGCTGGTAAAGATATTGCTTTTCGGCCTCACTTACCGGACCCGGTAACAGCACAATATTCCGAAGCTTAAGCTGCTCAATAAGCTTTCGTACTTGAGCGCCATAGGCAGTATCGTTTTCGCCAGCAATAATGAGCCTATACCTTCCCTCCATCAATTTTACAAACGGCAGCAATACATGAAAATTTTTCTTGGGTAAACACTGCCCAATGGTAAACAAATAGGGCTCATTGGCTTTCAGAAATGCTGGTTGCTGAGGACTTTCCGAAGGAAGTTCCACCCCATTGTAAATGACCCTCAAAATCTGATGGGGATGAAATTTTAAATGTTGCTCACATATCTGGCGCGTAAACTGAGAGATAAATACCACGGCATCGGCCTTATCCACCATTCGCTGAACATCCCTTAAATAATGGCGAGCTTTACGTTTATTTTTGGTAAACAAAAAATTTAAATCGTGAATAGTTAATACCTTTTTATTGCTCCACGCCACATGAAAAGCTGGCGTTTGATGAAGCAAGTGTAATATGTCGAAATTGTCGTAATGGGCAGAAACAAATCGATATAAATCGTTTAACCGAAAAATACGCCCATTTTTGAGATGCTGATAACCATTTTTGCCGTACACAAGGTAATTAAATTCCAGCGAATTATTCCGGGCGGCATGCTCCGATAGTGCCCTGCTGAAATCGATAGACACCCTTCCCAAACCACAATTGGGCCGATGAATTTTATCGAGCAAAACAGCCACTTTGGGGTGCCATTGTAAATGCTGAGCAGATATTCGGTTATCTTCCAGCCATATTACCTTTTCGGCAGGAAGCCCTTCTGTGTTTAAGCTTACATCACCATTGACAAAAATTTTCCTTATCAGCCCGTTACGCGTCAGGTAGCGTAATATCCTCTCTTCTTCATTAAGCAGATTCTCTCCGATATGATAGTAAATTTCGAACTTCATGCCCATTTTAGAGCAAACACTGACAAGACGAGCATCGAAAAGATTATTAACTACAATGGCTCGAAAGCGTAATTGCCTGAAAATTCTTGCCAGATGCATGATGTAAAAGGGACCCAGCCACACAAAAAGCCTGATTCGTTGACCGATGTAATTGATATGTGTTTTCTTACAACGCTGGATTAACTCCGAACCACAGGAAGCGATTAACACTATACGGGTGCACGATTCATCAGCACTATTTATATCACTCAGGTACTGAAACTCAAAAGCACTGGATTGTCGACGAGATGTGAAGAAACATATCCGATAAGGAGCTTTTGTCTTTTCGACATCAACAATTTTTTTGAGCTTAAGATATTTAAGGTAAACCTCGTAGGCCCCGTTTATGCTTATTACAAGGCCATAAAATCCATCGAGAAAACCCAGCTTAATGACATAATCCCGGAAAAATCGCCATACAGGTTTCAACAAAACAGACCATATGCTGGTATGGTAGCCCTTGTAGTAAAATGCCTGCGATTGTAATTCGGAGAATTTGTTTATCTGTGTAATTTGTTGACCTATTGTATAAAAAGAATAATGCAATATATCCCCCTTGAGATGTTTTACACGGGCGCCTTTTCTCATCACAAATGCATCATGCGGATTTATGCCCTCCCACTGTCCTTTTCGCCTATCGTACAATCGTAACTTGCGGGAAGGGTACCAGCTGGTGTAGCGAATCCAACGCCCACAGTAATTGGTCAGCCGGTTAAAAGTATAGCCATCGTGCGTCCAGTTATCCTTTACCTCCAGGATTGATTCCCGAAGGGTTTCCGAAAGCATTTCATCGGCATCCAGCGAAAGCACATAATCGTATGTAGCCTGGTCGGTAGCCCAGTTTTTTTGCTCTATATAGCCTTCAAACTTATGCTGTATAAACCTTGCATTATAGCGTCGGGCAATTTCCTCGGTTCTATCGGTCGAAAAACTATCGACAACAAGTATTTCATCGACCACGCCTATTAGCGAACTCAGACAACGGTCGAGATTCTTCTCCTCATTGAGGGTAATGATTACGGCTGAAATTTTCGGCATTTACGTTACCGGTTAAATAACGTAACAAACTTAAAATAAAATTTTATTTTGCCGAACTTTTAGCATCATTTTGATTCAGCACGGAATTATATGCCGCCGCCGTATCGAATAGGAAAGTTTCCGCTGTCAAATTTCTCATTTTTTCATTGGTAATCAGTTCGTAATGATTCATCAGGTAAGTGTAGAATTTAATATCAGAATCACGTACAACTTCATTTACCTGATAATGAAAATAATAATATTTTGAACTATGATTGACAACCGGTTCAACATAGGTTTGGTGATGCAGAATAATATGCGGAATTCGTGCCCATTGTGTACAGTGCATAACAAAAGGCATATTTTCCCTTTCATCCGTAACAATAGCGGCAATTCGGTAACGTTTCAAGTAGTTAACCAATCGAAGCCCGACAAATAAGCGTAGCAGAATATTTTTCTCGAAAAAACGCATAGGCAAATAATGCAACCGAGCTGCCCTGGCCTTTTTGATCAAGAGTGAACCTGCAGGTGCAATGATAGAGAGTTCAACACCCTTTTGCTTAAGTCCATCTACATACGAAAAAAATGACTCGGTGTAGCTATCCCACTTTTCCGAAGCGCTAAAAAAACATAGCCTAAAAGGGGGTTGCTTACGTTCGGTACGAATACGATGATATATTTTTAGATACTTCAGGTAAACCTCAAAAGCACCATTGAGACTAATCACAAAGCCATAAAAACCATCGAGAAATCCCAGCTTAATGAAATAATCCCGGAAAAAACGCCAAATCGGATGAAAAACCAGATGCCATGCAAATATTGGAAGTAGGCCTTTCTGGTGATAGGATTGGGCTATTATTTCGGAAAAATTATTGATCTGCTCTATTTGTTGGGCTATGGTGTAATAGGAATAATGCAACAGGTCGCCGTCGATATGCCTGATGGTGGCCTTTTCGGCCATTACAAACTGATCGTGGGGATTGATACCATCCCACTGCCCTTTTCGTCGGTCGTACAGGCGTAGCTTACGCGAAGGATACCAGCTGGTATGCCTTATCCAACGGCCACAATAGTTGGTAAGCCTATTAAAAGTATAGCCATCGTGCGTCCAGCTGGATTTTACATCCATAATTGACTTACGAAGCGTGTCAGATAAAGCCTCATCGGCATCGAGAAAAAGCACATAATCGTAACGTGCCTGCCAGGTTGCCCAATTTTTTTGCTCAATATACCCCTCAAAAGCATGCTGAACGAAGCGTACCCCATAATGTCTACATATCTCTTCCGTACGATCCGTCGAATAGCTGTCTACAACCAGTATCTCATCGGCTATTTCCTGAACACTGCGTAGGCAACGTTCTATATTCCGTTCCTCATTGTATGTTATGATTACCACCGATATGCAAGGCATAAATATTGATTTTTGGTAAATCCTTTCGTTAGATACAAAAAGTAGAAAACGTTGCGTCTATATTTAAAACGCCAGAAACAAAAAAATATTTTATCCCGTTGGGCATGAATTCAAGAATTCAACCAGGCAAAATATTATACATACAAATCCGATAGGGTACTCAATTTTTTCACAAATACGTAAAAGAGGAATCTGCGATTTAAACATCAAAAATGCACATTTACAGCTATCCAAATCCCGAATGGGTATAATAATTGCATAGAACACCTAAAAAACTCTCATTTCTAAAAGGGTTGAATATTGCAGAATGTGACATTTTGCAGGAAGTATTCTGGATGGCATACAGAGAACATTCATAGGCTATATTTTCCAATCGGCCCTTTAGAATAGAGCCAGCCATATTAGTTTTCACAAAAATCCTATTGACGGATTTGAATTTAAATATTTATACAAAAATATCTTTGAAATTCGTAAAAAGAGTGTTACACTTGCAAATTATTTCAATAATTCTTGCATATTTATAACTTTTTAAAAATAAAACCATTATGGCAAAGATGACCACACAGGATTACATTGCCCGGGAGGATAAATACGGGGCACACAATTATCACCCTCTACCGGTAGTGCTGACCAAAGGAAAAGGCGTATATGTATGGGACGTTGAAGGTAAAAGGTATTTCGACTTTTTGTCGGCATACTCAGCTGTAAATCAAGGCCATTGTCATCCACATATCATTAAAGCATTAAACAAACAGGCCAAACGGCTTACCCTTACCTCGCGAGCCTTTTACAGTGATGCGCTGGGCGAATTTGAAGAATACATTACCCGTTACTTTGGATACGACAAGATATTACCCATGAACTCGGGCGCTGAGGGCGATGAAACCGCCCTGAAGCTCTGCCGCAAATGGGCTTATAAGGTTAAAGGTATTAAGGAGAATGAAGCAAAAATAATCGTATGTGAGAATAACTTTCACGGCCGTACAATTACCATTGTATCGATGAGTACCGACCCCGATTCGTACGGAGATTATGGGCCTTTTACTCCCGGTTTTATTAAAATTCCCTACAACAACATACCGGCTCTGGAAAAGGCATTGGAGGACCCAAATGTTGCTGGTTTTCTGGTCGAACCCATTCAGGGTGAGGCAGGTGTGTATGTCCCCGACGAAGGCTACCTGAAAAAAGCATACGAGCTGTGTAAGGCTAAGAATGTACTCTTCATTGCCGACGAGGTTCAAACTGGATTGGGACGTACGGGCAAAAAGCTTTGCTGCGACCACGAAGGGGTACGCCCCGATATCCTTATACTGGGCAAAGCCCTATCGGGTGGCGTAATGCCTATTTCAGCAGTGTTGGCCGACGACTCTATTATGCTAACCATCAAACCCGGCGAACATGGTTCGACCTTCGGTGGTAACCCGCTGGCCTGTAAGGTAGCCATTGCTGCCCTGGAAGTTATTGAAAAGGAAAAACTAGCCGAAAACGCCAGCCGGTTGGGTGAGATTTTCCGCAGCGAGCTTCGAAAAATTAAATCGGAAATGATTGAGGTGGTTCGCGGAAAAGGTTTGCTCAATGCTGTGGTGATAAAACCCAAAAATGGTAAGGAAGCCTGGGATGTGTGTCTGGCATTAAAAGAAAATGGTCTGCTGGCTAAACCTACCCATCAGCATATCATACGCTTTGCCCCACCCCTGGTTATTACCGAAAAACAGCTGCGCGAAGCTATTGATATCATTGCACGAACCTTTGATCAGTTTAAATAGTTGTAACAATCCACAACGGCTATGGCACCTGCTATAGCCGTTTTTGTATATTTTTATGCTCAGCACCACACTGCTGCATAATATTTTCACAAACTAAACTTTTCCTTACATTTGACAAAAAAAGCATGGGGCTTTCGCAGCAGATTCTGATTCGGACAAATCAGCATTCACCTCGTCTATCCTATGTAATGCAGCATATTTTCAAAAATTTGCTGGGGTTGGATCCTATTGTCACCACAAGTGCTGAAACGTATAACATCTCTACACTGCCCAAAATCAGCTATACCCCCACTCCAGGCACCGGGGGCTTGCATATCATTCCGGCCGGATTGCTCGACCAGCACGGCGTTAATTCCAAGCTTCGTCCCGCTGTATCCTACCTAAATAGGCTACCCATTCTATTTCCATCACCCTTCGCAGATACCGTGGGATTCGATATTTTTTCGGCTGTTTTCTATATATTAAGCCGTTACGAAGAGTATGGTGCTTGCGATTACGACCGGCACAACCGCTTTGTACCCCAATCCTTTGCCCTCGATACACATAACCTGTACAACATCCCGGTGGTCGACGAATGGGTGGCCCTGTTAAAAAATAAGATAAAAACCCATTATCCCGGTATCTCGTTTAAAAAACATACCTACACCTACCTGCCCACCATTGATGTGGATATGCCCTATGCCTTCCGGCAAAAAAAATTACCCTTTGCTCTGGCCGGCCTGGCAAAAAACATTTTACAGGCCGACTGGACTACACTGAAAAAGCGCTATGCCGTTTTGCTGGGAAAAGAGACCGATCCTTACTATACCTTTGATTATTTAAACAACGTATTAGCAAATTTTTCGGTGCGTCCTATCTATTTTTATCTATGCAATGGGCAAACACCTTATGACCCAATAGCGGCATTCCGCAAGCGAGCCATTGTCGAGACTATTCGATACAATGTTCCGCATGCCACTGCAGGTTTACATAATTCGTATTTCACCCTGGAAAGGCCCGAACTGATAGGGAAAGAGCTAAGGTTGCTTCAAAAAATACTTGGCCATGAAGTTATTCGCAGTCGTTTTCATTACATTCGATTTCAAATACCGTTCTCATACCAGCATTTAATTAGGGCTGGTATTCAGGAAGAATACTCAATGGGCTTTCCATCGTTCAATGGGTTCAGGGCTGGAACGTCGCATCCATTTTACTTTTACGATCTTACCAACGAAACAGCGACTCAGCTAAAAATTTTCCCATTTCAGGCCATGGATGCCACCTATATTTACTATTTAAAGTGCACGCCCGAGCAGGTACTCGAAGACCTTCTGAGGATACGCAACCTGGTGCAGCAACACGAGGGTACTTTGATTATCATCTGGCACAACAATACCTTTGAGCCATCGCCGCAGGGTATGCAATGGCGTAAAGTTTTCGAAACATTGCTTGCGTAGTATCTACCAGAGCATCATCCCCGCAATAAATCGACCGGTATTGCCCCGACCATATCTGGAAGAGTAGAAATACTGCGGATTACACTGTGTACAATAGGCTGCTGTTGCAATATTTTTGTCGTTAATCCCTTCGTTTAACAATATCAGACGATTGGCAGCAGGCAGGTCGAGCATAAGCGATTGGTTGTGGTATTTGAAAATATCTTCACGACGGTTATCCCAGTGGGCAAAGGCCTGATACACGTCGTCGCCCACCTGATAGCAACAGCCCTGAATAGAGGGACCAATAGCTGCCAGAATATCCGAAGGGTTACAACCGTAATGTTTCTGCATGCTTCGAATAGTTTCGGCCGCTATGCGAGAAGCAGTCCCTCGCCAACCTGCATGAATCACTGCAATTACCTGTTGACAGGGATCAAAGAGCAGGATGGGCACACAGTCGGCCACCTGCACTACTATACAGGTATGACGTGCGCTGGTAATAAGTGCATCGGTATCGGGAATTGCTGTTTCCCTATCCATACTGCCCCTACCCCTATCAGCCACTGTCACAGCATATACATGATTGCTATGCGTTTGACGTGGAAAAACAAACCATTCGAGCGGAATGCCCAGATCCTCGGCCAATAAAAACCGGTTACGTGACACAATTTCAGCATCATCATCGGTGCCATAGCCTAGATTTAAAGCTTCGAAGGCTCCCTTGCTATATCCTCCCATGCGCGTGCTAACAAAATGCGTAACCTCATGATAGGGTTCAAATAAGCCAAACCGCCCTACCAGCGTATTTTTCAGCCGAATAAATTTCATAGTACGCAAACAATTGCTGGCAAAGATAGAAAAAGGGCTTTAATTTACTTCTTCCGACCAAATAAAGAGAAATGCATATAACGGTGGGGTTGAGCTTTTATATCGAGCAATAAGGAGTCGAGTTGTAAAACTGTTTGCTGCAGATTCTGGTAAAGGCTATCGCTATAAAGGAGTCGGCTGAAAGTTCCCTGTCCACTTTGCATGGCCAGTAGCAAACTTTGCGTTTGTGCTAACACTGTATCCAGTTGATTGAGGGTTTGCTTGAGTTGCAACTGGCTCAATCCGGCAGAAAATGATTGAAGTTGACTGATTGTGGTATTAATGCGGGCATTATTATCTTTCAAATTTTGGGTAAAAAGTTTAACATTTTCAATGCTCTTGCTGGTATTGTCGAGATTATCGACCATGCCTGCCGTAAGGGTTTCGATATTTTTGATGGTTTGCCGTATTCTTGAAGAGGTTGTAGGATCGAAAATACGCAGGATGGCATGGGTGAGCGAGTCGAGCGAGTTGAGCAGATTATATGCTTGTACCTTGTATGGTTCAAGTTGTTTGGCAAAGGTAATTTCCACCTCGCCGATGATGGTATCGTTGGGTTTATAGGTTTCCTTCGATTTTGAAAAGATTAGTTCAACTGCCTTGGTACCTATCAGGTCGAGATTATAGATACGCGCCCGAGTGCCCACAGGAATACGGACATCCTTATCGATAGACAGAATTACCCGGAGACTGGTCAGGGTACTATCCGAAAAGGCTATAGAATGTACATTACCCACCTTATATCCCTTGATGTATACCCCATTGGACTCGAGCAGTCCGCTCACATCGTCGTATATAACCACATAATTATAGGTGCGGCTGAAAAAATTTTTACCCTTGAGAAAATTCACCCCCCAGATAAGTATCCCCAGCGTAAAAATCATGATCAGCCCTATTTTAACTTCCTGTTTCATGCCCGTTAAAAAATTTTTCACTTCATCGCAAAATTACCTCTAATTCAAGGCAAGGTATAAATATTTCAAAAAAAATGAAAGAATTATTTTTTCAAAATAGTACCAAGCGGAACAATGCTATCCCCCTTTAGCGCAATGATAAAAGCCTCGGGATAATGTTTTTTTACCTCCCTGGCCAACTTTTGAATTTCACTGTAATTACTGGTAGCTCCCACTACATACTTGTAATAATTGTTGAAATATATTTCGTCCACCCGATTAATGCCCAGCACTTTTTTGCATTTTTTAATCTGTTCAGCGGTGGGTGATAATGGTTTGGGAAGCGAAAAAACCTGCACCCTGAAGATCACTGAGTCGTTGGAAACAGCAGATGCAGGCTGATTGGTTTTTCTATTGGTATCAATAGCAAGGGTGGAATTAGCAACAGTCAGCTTTGAGTTTGATTCAATTTTCTGCTTGTACTCGCCAAAAGCCTTGCATATAGCAGTAGCTATCTGCATTTGCCCCTCTTCCGAGCCCAAATACTTCTCCTCGTCTGGATGGGTAATATAACCCACCTCTATGAGAACGCTCGGCATGGTTGTTTTCCAAAGAACCAGAAAACCCGCCTGCTTAACCCCCCGGTCGTTTCGTCTGGCAATATCTTTGGCATAACTCTGCACATGACCCGCAAAATCAAGGCTCTGGGCTAAATAGGTATTCTGCATCAATGAGAATATGATAAAAGATTCGGGCGAGTTAGGGTCATATCCCTCGTAATGCAATGTATAATCTTTCTCAAAAATAATTACAGCATTTTCCTTTTTGGCAACCTCCAAGTTTTTCTCATTCGTGTGCAAGCCCATGGCATAGGTTTCCATGCCATATACCTCAGTGTTTTTGGTAGCGTTGGCATGAATGGAAATAAACAGGTCTGCGTGATTTTTATTGGCAATTTCTGCCCTTTCGTGCAAGGGGATAAATACATCAGTTTTACGAGTATAAATGACCTTAACCGTAGGATAGGTTTCCTCAATACATTTTCCCAACTTCAGTGCAATTGCCAATGTAATTTCCTTTTCCTTAAACATTTTGCCCAGGGCTCCCGGATCTTCCCCCCCATGACCAGCATCAATTACCACAACACTAACACTATTTCCTATATCGGTACCGTTTACATGGGGAATAAAGACGAAAAAGAGAAAAACAGCAGTCCAAATTCCTGTTTTCCTGAATAATAGGGCTATATCCTTGTTTTGAGGCATGAATCTATGCAAAAAATAATTAGTTTTGAACGTTTTTTGATAGGACAAAAATAGCATAAAGTTGAAAAAGTTGAATTGGAAAATCATACGGATCCTTCTTGTTTTACCTGTCATATTTTTCCGCGTTTCTCACTTGAGTGCGCAAATGAGTTCCGACACAGTAAACCATGTAAACGATAGCATCACAGAGAAGGTTGACTCTGTTGCTCTACAGTCAGCTTCTGCCCAGGAAGAACTTAGCGATCCTGTAAAATATTCGTCCAGAGATTCCATCGTTTTTGACATGGAACAAAAAATTGTACACTTGTATGGCGATGCACAGGTAGAATATCAGAAAATCAATCTGAAGGCTGCTTACATTGAGTTTAATATGAACGAACAAACCGTATACGCCAGTGGCATCACCGACAGTACAGGCAAAGAGATAGGCAAACCTGTATTTAAAGACGGTAGTGATGAGTTTGAATCGAAATGGATCCGATACAATTTTAAGACGCGCAAGGGGTTTGTATACTTTGTAAAAACCGAGCAGGGCGGAGGTTATCTGATTGGCGATTCCACCAAAAGGAACGCCGATGGTAAAGTTTATCTAAAAGGTGCCAGTTTTTCGACCTGTAATCTCGATCACCCTCACTTTTATTTGAAACTGACGAAAGCCATTGCAATACCGGAGGATAAAATTGTAACCGGACCGGCCTATCTGGTGGTGGCCGATATACCGTTTAAGTTGATATTTGTGCCTTTTGGATATGTTCCCAACACCAAAAAAAGCTATGCCTCTGGCATACTGATGCCATCGTACGGCGAGGACTATGCGCGGGGGCTTTCCCTGCGCGACGGAGGCTATTATTTTGCCATAAGCGACTACATGGACGCTCGCATAACGGGTGAGGTTTACTCGAAAGGTTCTTGGGGTATCGCCGTACAGTCGAATTATAAGGTTCGCTATCGTTTTTCGGGCAATTTGAGTTTCCGTTTCAACCAATCGGTTTATTCCGAAAAAGGGCTTCCCGACTATGCTGTAAGAAACGACTACAAGTTTAGCTGGCAGCATGCTCAGGATGCAAAAGCCAATCCCAACACCCGTTTCTCGGCCGATGTAAACATCAGCTCCTCGAGCTACGACAAGCGAAACTCGTATAATCTCAATGACTACATCACCAACACCCGATCGTCGGGAATTAGCTTTTCTCGTACCTGGCCCAACTCTCCTTTTAATCTCAGTGGTAGCATAAAACATACGCAAAACAATGAAACCAGGCAGGTTTTCATGAGCCTGCCCCAACTTTCGTTCAACATGAATACCATCTACCCTTTTCGCAGGGAAGATGCCGTAGGGGAACCCAAATGGTACGAGAATGTTCAACTTAGTTACCGTGCTAACCTCGACAATGATGTTTACACCACCGATTCCCTATTCCTGACCCGACATGTGATGGATAGCACTAACTCCGGTTTTTCGCACGAAATACCCATGAGTCTTAACATTAAAATTACTCGCTCAATAAATCTTACTCCCAGCCTTAACTATAAGGGGGTTGCTTACCCCAAATATTACACCTACCAATGGGACTCGCTTTACTACAACCCAGCAACCGGTCGATACGGAAAAGTAGACACGATAATTCACAACCAATGGGTATACGGCCATTCGTTGTACCCCTCAATTTCTACGGGATATAGTCCCAAGATATACGGTATGTTTGTTTTTCGCAACTCCCGAATAAAAGCTATCCGACATATCATGTCGCCATCGGTATCATTTAGTTTTATTCCCGATGTGTCGGAATATTTACCCAATTACTATTACCGCTACTACAATGGGGTGGGTATGCGCACGGTTTCCAAATTCGAGGGAACCAAGTATGGTACGCCTTCGCCCCCACCGGGTAAAAGCGCCAGTGTGAGCTTTAGCCTGCGCAATAATTTTGAAATGAAATACATGCCTGCCCAGGATACAGCAAAAAAGGAGAAAAAAATAAGCCTGCTCGATAATCTTGATTTCTCGGGCAACTATAACTTAATGGCCGACTCATTCAATCTTTCAAACATTACCATGGCTTCGGGGACTAATCTTTTCGATAATAAGCTATCGTTACGTTTCGATGCCGTTTTTGATCCCTACCAGATTGATTCACTGGGCCGAAGAAAGAATGTGTATGAACTTAAATCGGGACGCCTGGCACGGATGACCAACGCCACTCTTTCACTGAGTACCAGCCTGAGTTCGTCGGAGAGCAAGCCCAAAAATCCAGCCTCGCAACCAGCACCCTCAATATCCGATTCTACAGCCCGACTTACATCACCCGCGGTCGATTTTTCGGTACCCTGGAACATATCCCTCAACTATAATTTTAGCTACATACGCGGAACAAGCCGCCTGAACCGATCGCAATACGTACAAGCAATGAGCATCCGGGGAGACGTGTCGCTAACTAAAAAATGGAAGATATCCTTTTCCACCGGCTACGACATTACCAACAAAGAGATGACTATCACGCAGATTAACATTCATCGCGACCTGCATTGCTGGGAAATGAGCCTTTCGATTATTCCCTTTGGACCCCGGCAGAGCTATTTTTTTACCATCAATGCCCTGGGATTGCTCAAAGATTTGAAATACACGAAAAACAACGATGCCTGGCGCAGCCGTTTTTAATCAGTTTGCCTGAGATCCGAAAGCCTGCGACATAGCGTATAAATATCGGCACACACAATAGCCTCACTGCTTCTACTACCCTTCAGTTCTATGATCCACTGATATTCTTCGTCGTGTTTGTGAATGATAATACGAATATTAGATTCCTCCTCAACTACTTCATATCCAACACGCTCCAATGCTTTCTGCGTTAGGCGAGCTACCGTACGAGACACAGAAGGGGGGACCACTACAATAACTTTATGCTGTGCCACCCGTTGTCGCTTGAGCATACCCGTTAGGGGATCGAAACGATACTGACGTTTGAATAATAGATTGATTTGATTTTTAAGCTGCAAATCTTCGGGTGCACCCGAAAGAAAATTATTATCGTGCATGATCAGCAACCTGTCTGCCTCGGCAATGGCAATATTCAGATCGTGAGTGGTGAGTAACACTGTTTTTTGCTGCTGATGCGCAATATCGCTAAGCAAATGAATAATGTTATGTTTATTAACAAGGTCGAGAAAAGCTGTGGGCTCATCCAGCAGAATTAGGGGGGTATCCTGAGCCAGAGCCCTTGCTATCAAGGCTTTCTGCCGTTCGCCATCGCTTACTTCCTGCAGTTGCTTATTTTTTAGATGTCCCAGCTGCATTTGTTCAATGGCTCGATCCACAATACGTCTATCAAAATCTGTAAGACGACCCAGCCAGTTAAGGTAGGGAATCCGCCCCAGCGCAATCAAATCGTATATCGATAAGTAAAAGGGGAAACTGGTTTCGGTCGAAACAAAAGCCACAAAACGAGCCATCTCGCTGCGAGCAATACTTTCCATTGGAATAGCATTGATGAAAATTTCACCCGATATCGGACGCGTAAGCCTGGCCAGCGTACGCAATAGCGTGCTTTTGCCTACACCATTAGGGCCTATGAGCATGGCAAGCTCACCCTGTTGCAACGAAAACGATAAGGGACCCGCACAAAATTCTCTATTATGGTGGTTGTACCCTATCTGTAGATTACGAACTTCAAGTGCACTACTCATTATTAGCCCATTTTTCGGCGCAAAAGTACGGCAATAATCAATGGAATACCCATAAGCGAGGTAATAGCATTGATGGGTAGCGTGATATCTGAACCTGGTACCTGGGAAAAAATATCGCTTATCAACATCAGTATACAACCTATCAAAAGGGACGCAGGAATCAAGACCAGATGGTCATTGGTACGGAAAAGCATCCGGCTGATATGGGGCACCGTAATGGCCACAAAAGCTATTGGACCACAGAAAGCCGTAGTGGTTCCTGCAAGAAGTATGATACTCACAAATACAATCATTCGGGCTCGCTCCACATTAATTCCCAACGTCCGGGCATAGCGCTCGCCTATGAGTAAAGCGTTTAAACTCTTTATCGATAAAAATGCAAAAACAGTCCCTATAACAACAAAGGGAAACATAACTGCTAGATGCGAAAAACTCAGGTGACGTATGCTGCCAAACCCCCATACTACAAATGATTTGAGCAACGACTCATTGCTCAGATATTGAATAACCGTAATTACCGCCGAAAAAGCAGCTCCAACCATTAATCCCAGCACCAACAGAGTCACATTATCGCGTACCCTGCTGGCTATCAGGGTAATCATCAGCATGGTAAATCCTGCCCCTATACATGCTGCCAGAATAACTGTCCAATTACCTGCCGAAGAAAAAATAATGTTAGGGAAAAACTGACCTACAACAAGCATGACCACGGCTACCCCCAGACTTGCCCCAGAACTTATTCCCAGTACATCGGGACCCGCCAGTGGATTACGAAAATAGGTCTGCGTGAGCAATCCGCTTATTCCCAGCGATAATCCAGCCAGAATTGCTGCAATGGCCTTCGGTAAACGAAAATTATAAATTATAAGCTGCGACGCCGAATGTTGCGCAGGTTGAACTAACGACCCCCATAAATCGCTGACAGAAATTTTAACTTTTCCCACCAATAGGTCGACTGAAAGTAAAAATACCCAGGCCAATATTAGCAATATAAAAAAAAGACCTCTTCTGAAATTTTGCAATTGGCCAGTAGAATTACCCATGCAAGCATCAACTTAAAAATGCAATTTTAAGAATTTTTATCGCCTAATTTAACTTCCGGGGTTAAAGACAAACAAGATTCGCCCTTCCCCATGCAAAAAATACAGTCATTGAGCTCAAGGAAACATACCATTTCGACAGGGCTAACGACCGTAATGCTGGGGATCAATGCACCCTGAAAACCAAATTAATTCTTACTCTCAAATTTATCGAGCAGGGCAATGCTTTTATCAAAGTCTTTAATGATATTCCGGTAATACGCTTTGACCTTTTTTCTATCGCCCTTAACATTGCAATGATGAATCCGATAAATAAGGTCGTTGTGATTTTCGATGATACCCGACAACACCTCGGTTACTTTTTCCGGATCGGTGTCCTTATTGAAATACTGGTAAACCAAACACTCATTGATAAGCTGCTGGGTCAGGTAATTCAGGTTTTTTTTAAGTTTTCTGATGCTTGCCATAGTTTTAAAATTTGAAGTTAGGCTAAATTTTGTCCGTGACAGTTTTTATATTTTTTGCCGCTGCCACAGGGACAGGGATCGTTTCGGCCAATTTTCTTTTCGACACGGATAGGTTGCATCTTTTGTTGGTCTCGATTGGTTGCCAGCTCCGATGGGCGGGTAAGCGAGGGAGCCTCCTGTTTATTTAGGTTCAGCCGGCTCATATCCATACGTCGAAGCGTCTGCGCATTTTGCATGGCATTGGGGTCGGTGCCCTGTATATGTGCTTTGATCAGCATCGAAACTATCTGGCGGTTCATATTTTCTACCATGTTCTTGAAAAGCTGGAACGACTCAAACTTGTAAATGAGCAAGGGGTCTTTCTGCTCGTAGGCTGCATTCTGTACCGATTGCTTGAGATCGTCCATTTCACGCAAATGTTCGCGCCAGGCATCATCGATAGTAATGAGGATGGCAATTTTTTCAAAGCTACGGACAATTTCGAGTCCCTGGGTATCATAAGCCTTTTTAAGGTTGGCCAATATCTGGTACACATGAGTACCGTCGGATATAGGCACTACGATATTCTCGTAGCGGCTGCCCTGATTTTCATATACATCCTTTACCACCGGAAAAGCCTGTTTGGCCAGCATGGTCGACTTACGCAGGTAGGTTTCCCATACGGTGTTGTAAAGCCGGTCGGTAAGCTCCTCGACGGATAGATTGAAGAAGTCTTCCTCCGTAAATGGCGATTCAATGGAAAGGTATCGGAGGATATCAAGCTTGAAATTTTCGTAGTCGTTGGCCTCGAGGTGGGTGTTGATAATGCTTTCGCACACATCGTACATCATATTTGAGATGTCGAGGCTTAAGCGTTCGCCAAAAAGTGCATGTCGACGCCGCTTATAGATTACCTCACGCTGGGCATTCATCACATCGTCGTACTCCAGCAATCGTTTTCGGATGCCGAAGTTGTTTTCTTCGACCTTTTTCTGGGCACGTTCAATCGATTTAGAAATCATGGGATGCTGGATCACCTCTCCCTCTTTGAGCCCCATTCTGTCCATGATGTTAACGATTCGGTCGGAGCCAAAGAGGCGCATAAGGTCGTCCTCGAGCGAGACAAAGAACTGGGAAGAACCGGGGTCACCCTGACGCCCGGCACGACCACGTAGCTGACGGTCGACACGCCGCGACTCGTGTCGCTCGGTGCCAATGATGGCAAGCCCACCCGCTGCTCTGACTTCGGGCGATAGCTTGATGTCGGTACCACGACCCGCCATATTGGTGGCAATGGTTACTGTGCGCGACTTACCTGCTTCGGCAACAATCTCGGCTTCCTTCTGATGCAACTTGGCATTGAGTACATTGTGCTTAATACCCCGTATTTTGAGCATACGGCTTAGCAACTCAGAAACTTCAACCGACGTAGTACCCACCAATACCGGACGACCCGCTTCGATAAGACTGACTATTTCCTCAATTACCGCATTGTACTTTTCGCGTTTGGTCTTGTATACCTTATCATCATAGTCGATACGTATGACGGGCTTATTGGTAGGGATAACCACAACATCGAGCTTATAAATGTTCCAGAATTCGGTAGCCTCGGTTTCGGCCGTACCCGTCATACCTGCCAGTTTCTTATACATTCGGAAATAATTCTGGAGGGTAATGGTAGCAAAGGTCTGAGTAGCAGCCTCAATCTGCACACGTTCCTTTGCCTCGATGGCCTGGTGCAGCCCGTCGGAATAACGGCGCCCTTCAAGTATACGACCCGTTTGCTCGTCGACAATTTTTACTTTATTGTCCATAACAACGTACTCTACATCCTTTTCAAAAAGGGTGTAGGCTTTCAACAACTGATTGACGGTATGTACCCGTTCGGCCTTTATGGCATAATCCTGCAAAAGCTGCTCTTTTTTTTCGATCTTTTGCACGGGGTCGGTAATGGTGCGTTCTATCTCGGCCAGCTCGGTGCCAATGTCGGGCAGAATAAAAAAGTTTGGATCCTGCGATGATTCGGTTATCAGGTCAATACCCTTATCGGTAAGTTCTATGCTGTTTTGTTTTTCGTCGATAACAAAATACAGTTCGTCCGTAACGATGTGCATGTTACGGTTGTTATCCTGCATATAGAAATTTTCGGTTTTGAGCATCAGCGCTTTATTCCCCTCTTCGCTAAGTAGCTTGATAAGTGCCTTGTTTTTGGGCAATCCCTTATAGGCACGTAGCAGGAGCAAACCTGCATTTTCCTTGTCTCCGCTATCGAGGGCTTTTTTAGCATCGGCCAATATCTGGGTAACCAATTTCCGTTGGGCGTTAACCAGCATTTCGACCTTGGGTCGGTAGAGTTCGTACTCATGGTTCTCGCCTTTGGGTACGGGACCCGAGATAATGAGGGGGGTACGGGCATCGTCTATCAGCACCGAGTCGACCTCATCGACGATAGCATAATTGTGGGTACGTTGCACAAGTTCTTCAGGCGAGGTGGCCATGTTATCGCGCAGGTAATCGAAACCAAATTCGTTATTGGTACCATAGGTGATATCGGCCTGATAGGCTTTTCGCCGCGCAGGCGTACTGGGCTGATGCTTATCGATACAATCGACCGAAAGACCGTGAAATTGGTAAATTGGTCCCATCCATTCCGAGTCACGCTTGGCCAGATAATCGTTTACCGTAACCACATGAACTCCCCTACCCGAGAGTGCATTGAGAAATACGGGCAAGGTGGCTACCAGCGTTTTCCCTTCGCCTGTAGCCATTTCGGCAATTTTACCCTGATGCAGTACCACACCCCCAATAAGCTGGCAATCGTAATGCACCATATCCCATTGTATTTCGTTCCCACCTGCTATCCAGCGATTTTTATAGATGGCCTGATCGCCCTTGATAACTACATGGTTGCAGGAAGCAGCCAGCTCTCGATCGAAATCGGTAGCTTTTACAACTATCTCTTCGTTTTCGACAAACCGACGTGCCGTATCCTTAACAATGGCAAAGGCAAGCGGTAAAACTTCATCGAGCTTACGACGGATAATATCGTCGATCTCCTTTTCAAGCTCTTCAACTTGCCTATACAAATCTTCTTTCTCCCGGATATCTACCTGAGGATCGTCTATCTGTACCTTAAGCCTTTCTATTTCCTTCTCTTTCTCGGAAAAAGAAGCACGAACTTCGTCCCTTAACCTTGCACTTAAAGCCCGAAGTTCATCGTGCGAAAGATCTTTTATTCTTTCGTACTCCTGATGTATTTTTTCAATAATCGGCTGAATTTCCTTGATATCACGCTCTGATTTCGATCCAAATATTTTCTGGACAATTGTGTCAATTAATCCCATTGTATGCGAACATTTACGGTTAAGATTACAAAGGGTCAAAGTTAATTATTTTCCTTTATTTACGATGTAAATGCATCTATCTTTTCAAAGCAAATAATATTGCTGCAACACAGCCGTTGAGCCGGTCGAAACGCCCATTTTGCTGTATTCATCCCCTTCAGGAATAAGGGGGCAGTTTTGGGCTATAAAATACTTATATTTTGATTCTCCGTCAGATTTATCAATACCGGATCTCTATGGATCATCAGGCCTATCGAAATAACCGTTTTCGATATGATATTTTGCCAGATAAGGAATATTTTATTATCTTTAAACAAATTACCTAAATATGTCCGAGACACTTCGAACCATCCGCTGGTACTTCAGAAACACGGTACAGATTTGGGCATTACTTTGCGTGTTAATGGGAGTGGGACTCCTTTTTTATAACTATGTTGCCAATACCCTCACCCTCGACCGGGGAATATTGATCGTCGTATTGGCTGCGGGCATGTGGATAGGAGGAAGAATCCTTCTGCTAGCCACGCGCAAGGAGGTGGAAGCAGAAATACAACACCTACTTGAATGTGAGAAAGTACTGGAAAATGAAATCTCGGCAACCCATGTGATGCAGCTAATTCCTGTACCGGCAATACTGCTCGACATCAACAAAGAGTTGATCGTTAAATATGCAAATCACTCCATGATACAGCTGCTGGGCATGAAAATAGAAGAGATACTGGAGTGCGATATTTCCGACCTTCATATACCTTACCTTACAATAAACGATGAAATTATTCAAACATTGCTTACCACCGGCAGGGTTGAAAACAGTAAGCTAACCATTCATCAGCAACATTATGCTGTTTGGGGATATAGCTTAGGCCAGCAATCTCAGAAAGCACTTCTTATGCTTATCCCAACTGAGAAGACAAAAGATAATGGTTATACAGCGCTTTTCGATTCAAGTTTTTACAGCAATCTGAGTCATGACTTTTTTGATGCTATCAATGCAATTGTAGGATTTATCACACTGCTCGAATACGAATCCGTGGAACCGGGTAAGAAACAGCAATATCTTCAGATCATCAATGCCAATGTACGCAAAATACAATGGCTCATTTCGAACTATATTCAGGTATACGTAAAAGAAAACTATCCCCTACGTACTGCTACCGACATTGAGAATCTCAACATACTGCTCGATGATATACTGCACCGATTAAATAAGGAGATACCAGGACTCTCCCAGCAGTTGCATTTCACCATCACCAAATCCTTCAATGACGAAGAAGCCTTTTTAATCATCGACAATCAGCTTATTTACCAGCTATTCCTTAATCTTATCCTGTTTTTGTACGATAAAAATAATCCCCTGAAAATCGATCTAAACTATGACATTGATTCCAGGTTTGTTAAATTTATATTCAAAATAAGTTCCTTTTCTCCTTCGATAGTAAGTATATCCAGTATTGTGAGGGACTTTAAGTCGATTAAGCCCCCCTTATCCCATTCCCACGAGCTAAACCTACATATTTTTAAAAAGCTGGTCAATCGAATAGAAGGTAAAACTGAGATAACATTAGTCGACGAGAATACCGCGCTTGTTACCTTTTCGATTCCTGCCCAATTTCGCCCCATTTTAGCAGAAAATTCTGCTAAGACGCTACAAATTTATGACAAAACTATCCTTTTCGACAAGCATATTCTAGTGGTTGAGGACATCGATTACAACCGAATGCTACTTAAAGAATTTCTTGCCGATACGGGTGCTATTTTACACTTTGCAAGCACAGGACAGGAGGCCCTGGAATATTGCCGTCAACACCCTTATGCCAATATTATCCTACTCGACATCCAACTTCCCGATACCGACGGTTATCAGCTCATCCACGAATTGCGAAAATTTTGCCCCAACGTTATAGTTATTGCACAGACCGCATACACCAGCGTATATGACAAAAAAAAAGCACTGGAGGCTGGCTTTAATTATTACCTCTCCAAACCATTGAAACAGGACATACTGTTAAAAGCCTTAACCCATGCGGTTCAAAAGCACATTAACTGAGTAGGCCCCCAAAACTTTGCCGTTGTAGTAAACATTAAACCCCTAAACCATCAATTAATTGAAAATATATGATGGAGGTAATTTTTACAGGCGCATCTTTTTCATTTCTTCCTTCATGCGCACAATATCTCTAAGCCAATCTTCGATATCGTGCTCATGTTCGAGTTCCTCGTTAAGAATTTGAACAGACATCTGGTAGGTAGCATGGTCTTTACCTACCGTAAAGTCGGCAATTTCCTTGTAACGTTGAATAGCACACCTTTCTCCCTTGAGGTTTTGCTCGAGGATGACCTCAACATAAGGATCGGTGGGATTTTCATAAGCACAACGGGCCAGTTTGGTCCAGTCAGCTGGATGGGTAACAGGCGTACCACCCAACTGGATGATACGGTTCACCACCAACACCGCATGCCCCAGTTCCTGATTGGCATGCAAAAGCAGCTCAGGCTCAATTTCACTTCGCATGGGGCCTTCCATGAGTCGCGCCCCAATCCAATACTGGTAATAGGCTAGCCATTCTTCGGCAAGCGCCGCATTTAACATTTTTATAAGTTCATCTACATCTACCGATGAGATTTTAATGCTATATCCTCCCATGATTTTAGTTTTTTAAAACTTTAAATGTACATTTTTTTTCAAGATTTAGCAATGTTTCATCATAATAAAATTTTTTAAAAATATGATGAAACACCCATGTACGCAATTTTATCACTATTGTGTTTGCGTTCGCAGGAACATGGGTGTTTCATAGAAAAATTAATCGAATAATATATGAACGACGAAATTACAAGTGCATAACTATCGAACAGGTTATTATATCGCGTGGTTACAAATATACGACCCCTACGGGGTCATATATTAATAACCCTGAAAGGGCATGCCAACAACCCCAAATCCCAATCCCGAATGGGGCGAGAAATAATAACCTTACAACTACAGCATTAGACATTAGGAACTGCTTTAGATATTGAAAATTGCCGCAGAACTTAAAAAACAACAAAATCAAACTCCTGTCGTTCACTAATCACTTTTTCTTAAGAGAGAGTAAATTTTTAAAACTTGCACATGCTCGCTGCCTAAATCTACTACCAACCCAAATAAATTTTCCACAAAACTCCCATTTCACCAAAATTTATTATAACTTGCCCCGTTTTTTGGAATAAGCTAATAAAAAATATTTGTATGAAAGTTGATGTCTTACTGGGGCTTCAATGGGGCGATGAAGGCAAAGGGAAAGTAGTGGACGTATTGACCCCGCACTACGATGTTATTGCACGCTTCCAGGGCGGGCCTAATGCGGGTCACTCGCTTGAGTTTAACTCTATTAAGCATGTGCTCCATCTGATACCCTCTGGTGTGTTTCACGAAAACAAGCTAAATCTGATAGGCAACGGGGTTGTTCTTGATCCAGTTGTGTTCAAAAAAGAGAATGCTGCCCTGCAGTCGCTGGGTGTTGATCTTAAGAAAAACCTGGCCATCTCTAAAAAAGCCCATTTGATACTACCCACCCACAGATTTCTCGATGCAGCCTCGGAAGCAGCCAAAGGCTCGACCAAAATAGGCTCAACGCTTCGGGGTATTGGACCTACCTACATGGACAAAACCGGCCGTAATGGCCTGCGCGTAGGCGACATCCTGATGGCCGATTTTAAGGAACGATACGAATTCCTAAAACGTAAACACATAGAACTGCTTCGGCAATATAACTTCGAATACGATCTTTCCTCGGCCGAAAAAGAATGGATGGAAAGCATTGAACAATTGAAAGATTTTAACTTAGTTGATAGCGAATATGTAGTAAATCGTTCCCTGAAAGAGGGGAAAAAAGTGCTTGCCGAAGGGGCACAGGGGACGCTGCTCGATATCGATTTTGGATCGTATCCCTATGTTACCTCGTCGAATACCATTTGTGCTGGCGCCTGTACAGGATTGGGTATCGCTCCCCGTACCATTGGCGAAGTTTATGGTATTGCCAAAGCCTATTGTACACGGGTAGGATCGGGTCCCTTCCCTACCGAACTGCTCGACAGCACAGGTGAATGGTTGCGCAACAAGGGCGTCGAATTTGGATCAACTACCGGACGCCCCCGTCGTTGCGGCTGGCTCGACCTGGTTGCACTTAACTATTCTATCATGATCAATGGTGTTACCTCTTTGATCCTTACAAAAGCCGATGTGCTTACCGGTCTCGATAAAATCAAAGTATGCACCCAATACCGCGTGGACGGAAAAATTACAGATCAATTACCCTACGATCTTTCCCAAAACATAGAACCCATCTACGAAGAACTCCCCGGCTGGGAAGATAATATCTGCGCCGTCAATCGATACGACCAACTGCCAGATAATCTGAAAAATTATATCGAGTTTATCGAAAAATTTACAGGGATACCTGTTAAAATTATCTCGGTAGGCCCAGCTCGTGAGCAGATTGTAGTACGCTAATCAAGAAACATCAAAGCTAACACTGAAGCCAGGTACCGTTCAGCAAATGCAGGAAATTGATAAAAATTACAATGAGTTTGAGTATTTTTTTATATTTGCATAAGTAACCTCAAACCCATGAAATTTTTTTTGAACATAATACTTACCTTTTCGATAGCAAATACCCTTTTCTCACAAAGCCGGTTTGAAAAAGAAACCTTCGAGGATGCCGAATATTTTTTTGCCACAGAATCGTACCGCGATGCCTTGCCATTGTACCTGCAACTGTTGAAGCGAAATTACCGCGATAATGCCAACATTTTGTACCGGATTGGGGTGTGTTATCTGAACATACCCGGTGAAAAGGCTCAAGCCATAGAATACCTTGAAAAAGCCAGTGAAAAAGCCAGTGGCAACTTTAAAAAAAGCAGTCTTAAGGAAACCGCTGCACCGCTCGATGCTTGGCTGTATTTGGGCAATGCATACCGGATAAATATGCAGCTGGACAAGGCTATTGAAGCCTATGAACATTTTCTGCAGGTAAGCAACAAAAGCTCAAATCTTGAGCGCCAATGGGTACAAAGTCAGGTTGCTGCCTGCAAAAGAGCGCAGATTGCCTTCAAAAACCCAATAGCGGTTACATTTACTCCGCTGGGTCGCCCCTTTGGCAGCAAAAACAACGAAATCAACCCCGTAGTCACGCACGACGAGCGAATGGCAGTGTATGCCGTCCAGCAAAAGTTTTACTATGCCCTGTATTGGGTGCAGAAAAAAAATGGTAGCTGGGGCTCCCCCACACTGCTCAATACAGCCATACTCAGCGATGGCAACATGTTCCCCGTTTTCCTATCCGACGATGGGAAAATTCTGTTGCTAAATTTGATTGACCTGGATAAAAGCGATATATACATTTCGCGGTGGAACGGCAAACGATTTACTCCAGCTGTTCCGTTTAAGCAAATCAATACAAAATTTTGGGAATCACATGCCTGTATTACTTCCGATGGCAAAACGTTATATTTTACGAGCAATCGCGAACCTTCGCTGGGGGGGCTCGATATTTTTTTTATCGAACTTTTACCCGATAGTCAATGGTCGGCTCCACGAAATGTGGGTGCAATAATAAATACCCCGCTTAACGAAGAAACTCCATTCCTGTCGGTAACGGGCGACACCCTTTATTTTGCCTCGCAAGGACACACAACTATCGGTGGTTTCGATATTTTTTTCAGTATAAAGCAGTCCGATGGTACCTGGAGCGAACCCGTTAATCCAGGATATCCTTTCAACACCACCGACGATGACCTGTTTTACGTGCCCGTGAATGCAACCACCGGCTATCAATCAAGGTATTGGCCCGAGACAAAAGGTACCAGAATTGTGAAAATAACTTTCGAAAAAAATGTCCAGAATAACAAGGAATAAGGCTCTAACCCACATGAAAATGAAATGTAATATTGGATTGCTATTCGTTATGTTCCTGAGCTTGACCATACTCTGCGATGGCTGCGCTACCAAAAAATACAACCGGCATAAGCCTGTCCCCTGCCCCTGCGAAAAAAATAAATAGAGCCTTAAAAAAATTTGTTCGCATTATTATTTTCCATACCTTGCATAAGGTAAAAGTTGCCTTATGCATAAGTATTTTTTAAGCGCGATAGGGATTCTTATCGATTTTTTGGTCTGTCGTAGCTACAACAACCTTTCGCTTAGCATTGCCAGCGATGCATCAGGAGGCTACGCAGCTACCGCTATTGGCATGTGGCAGGTTCCGGGAAATCAGGCCGGCATTACCCATATGCAATGGCCAACCCTCTCGGTATATTATCGACAACGATTTATGCTATCCGAACTGGCCGATAAGTCGATAGCCTTTGTATACCCTGCCCGACCCGCTCACTTGAGCCTTATCTGGCAAAATTTTGGAAATACCCACTACCACGAAAACATTGTCAGCATCGGAACCGCACGTAAATTTGGAGAAAACTTTTCGGTTGGGCTGCGCTTTAACCGTTATCAAACCTACATGAACCAACATTTTAATCAACGGGCAATGTACAACCTCGACGCCGGGATCATTAGCCAGCTGAGCAAAAATTTTACCTTGGGAGGTTATATCCATTCGCTTATACCAGAGAAAGTAAAACCAGGCCAGTACAGCTTGCTACCAACCCTCATGGGACTAGGAGGTTCGTACGACATTCACCCAAAAGTGAAACTAATGTCGGAATTTCAACTTTCAACCACCTCAGACTATTCATGGATAGGCGCCATGCAAATGCAACCCTCCGATAAGATGTATCTTTACACGGGCTTACAAATTGCCAATAACAATACCTATAGCTTTTCTTTTGGATTTTTGTACAATGTAAGTAATTATGAATTGGGGCTGGCACTTGTTCAGCACTATCTGCTGGGCATTACTCCGTCTTTTCAAATTAGCTACCGCTTTACCCGTAAGTAGATTCTTGTGTATAACTCTTATTATTATACCATTTTACTGGGAGGGTAAAGCACAGGAAGACGACACAATTCCTGACCTCGATATGCAGCCTATCTACGAATCAACAATCGAATACCTGCTGGAAAATTCTGAATCCGAAGGTGAAAGTGAAATTACTGCGGACCCCACCTTAAAAAAAATTGACATCAATGCTGCTACATACGACGATTGGGCGCAGCTGGGACTGCTAACCCCCTCACAAATAAATGCCATTATACAGCACAGGGAAAAACACGGGGATTTTTTGTCGACCTACGAACTATCGGCAGTGAACGGCATAACAGAAACCTTGTTACGGCAAATTTTACCTTATTTATATGTTATGTCCGTAACAACATCCAGTAGCTTACGTGCCAACAAGCATGAACTTATCGCCTATGCGAAAAATCCGTTCGAAACCGATTCCACCACAACGAACCTGGGCAGTAGCTATAAATTGCGAACCAACTACAGTTTCGAATCGTCGCAGCTATCAGTTCAAATGCTTACCGAAAAAGATGAGGGCGAAACGTGCTTTTCAAGTCAAGTACCTACATTCGATTATACTTCGGTTGCTGTAGAATATCGGCCAAAATCACTTATCAGCAAAATAATAGCCGGTGACTATACCTGTCAGTTTGGCCAGGGACTGGTACTATGGAATCGATGGGACTTTTCGCAAAATATTTATACAGCAAATCTGTGTCGCATAAAAAATGGAATTAAGATGAATCGAAGTTTTGATGAAAATAATTTTTTCAGGGGTATAGCAGTTATGGCTGATTACAACGGATGGGAGATTACAGGCTGGGTTAGCGCAAAGTACAGGGATGCTACCATCAGCTACACCGACTCAAATGGCAGGGTGTTGGCCGTGAGCAATTTTCAAAACAGCGGGTTGCATGCCACTGCCAGTCAACTGAACAACAGACACTCCATTCGTGAAATAAATGGAGGGGCAGCTATTCATCGCGAATGGAAAAATATAGTCCTGGGAGTTTGTGGCTATCAAAGCTATTTATCGGCTACTCTTGAACCTCGTCCGCTGCCTTATCTTGCCTATAGCTTTACAGGTAATCAGTTTTGGGCAACAAGCAGCTATGCTCGCTTACATACCCGCGAAGCTATATTTTTTGCCGAAAGTGCTATTTCCAATTCATTGCAAAATTTTGCTTTTATCGGTGGTATATGCTATATGCCACAGCCCGAGCTAACCTTCAACTGGCTGTACCGCTATTATAGCCCCGGATATTTTTCGCCCTATGCCAATGCATACGCAATAAATACCAAGGTGAATAATGAAGAAGGGTATTGTTTCGTCTTAAATTATCAATATCTTGAAAAATATGTTACCCTCCTGCAGTTCGATTTCGCAAACTTTCTTTGGCTACGTTTCGGAGAAAAGGCTCCATCGAATCTGAACAGGATTATTTTCCAACAGGAATATTTAAGTCCCCCAATAAAAATCTCAGTCCGTTATCGCTACGAATGGGGAAAAGGAAATGTATCGGAAGAGGAAAAGCCTACCGAAAAAAAACAGCATCGTACAACCATACAGGTATGGCAACAGGTACGAGACAATTTATCGTTTCGCTACCGTTTTGACTTAAACCTGTACCGTTTGACAGAGTGGTCAAAGGGTATCTCTATTGCCCAGGATATTGACTGGAAATTATTTAATCGTTTTACTTTATCTGGTCGATATGCTGTATTTTCGACCGATAGCTGGGGAGCCAGAATTTACACCTATGAAAAAAACATATGGCGCATATATTCTTCGAGTATGTATTACGGAAGCGGCATTCGTGGCAACCTGATGTTAAAATGGGAAATTAGCAGAAAACTTCAATGCTGGTTACGATATAGTATAACATTTTACAGTAGCAGAAAAAACTCTGCAATCGTCACCCCCAACCCACAGGCTGAAGCATCATTTCAGGTGTACTGGAGATGGTAAAAACAAATCGTTATTTTTATGGATATTCGTTTACAACCACACCTCACGGACACAAAAAGGTAAAAACTATAAAAAGCCAACTAACAATCCCACACGTATTCAACTTAATGGTTTCTATCAACTCACCCGAGGGCAGCGTTTAAATTCTTTAGTCCGATCAAACAAATAGCGGTAAGTGATGTGAATTTTAGCAGGGGTACAACCCACCTCCTCAACCAGATGCATCATGGCAGGATTAAAATCGCCAATCCAGTTGAGTTCCAGGTCGGTGTATGGAAAATCGGGCTTGAGCGCTTCGGCTGCATAGGCCATTATTAGTGCGCCTTCTACCCCCTTACGCTGATACTCGGGCACAACCCCGAAAACAAAACCAAACGACTTTTTGCATATCCCACGCCATTTATAGTACATAAATTTAAGCTTACCCCAAAGATTAAAGTTACCGTTTAGGTGCTTTACAATGGCATTGATTTCTGGAATCATCAAGAAACAAGCAATGGGCTCTTCGTCGTAATATCCAAACCATATCAGCCGCTCATCCATGATGGGCTTTATAGCCTTAAAGATGGCCTTTACCTGCAATTCACTGAGAGGTTTAACGCCAGGAAACTTTGCCCAGGCTTTATTGTATATGGTCAAAAAATCTTTTACATATTTGTCATCCCGACCTTTCCGTATGTGTTCGAAACGATAATGAGGATTGGCAAAAATTCGGCGGGCTTTTTCACGTATTATCGGATTCAGTCGGCTATCGTCGATGGGCACATGATAGGTAATTTGTCGGAAATAATCCTGAAAACCATAAGCCTCAAAAAGGTTGCGGTAATAAGGAAAATTGTAGTTATTGCAATAATTGGGGGGAGTAAATCCTTCTACCAAGCAACCCCACCAGCGGTCTCGCTCGCCAAAGTTGATGGGGCCATCCATCGCTTCCATTCCCCTGGCAGCTAACCATTGCTTGCAGGCATTGAAAAGTATAAAAGCTGCTTCATTATCATTGATGCAATCGAAAAAGCCCATTCCTCCTGTGGGTTGCTCATTTTTTACTGCACTCTTGTGATCGACAAAAGCAGCTACGCGCCCCACCGTTTTACCTTGATCATCCTGCAATATCCAACGAATACATTCTCCCTGCCGAAAAAGTTTATTTTGTCGGGGGTCAAAAACCTTTTCAACATCCACATCGAGAGGCCGAATATAGTTTGGATCGTCCTTGTAAAGTTGTACAGGAAAAACTACAAATTCTCGGGCTAACTTTTTATTGGTAACTTCGATAAGCGTATATTTCATCATAATAAAATTAATTTTTAAAGGTATGATGGAACACCCATGTTCGCAATTTTATTACTATTGTGTTTGCGTTCGCAGGAACATGGATGTTTCATCAAAATTAAAATCTATTCGGTACTATAAACCAGAGCCTTCATGGTAATGGAAGGAAAAGAGCCATACTCGCGAACAATGCTTTTAGCGGTAATCTTTATAACACTTCCTCCCATGGTAGCCGCTCTTTTACGTAGAAGAATGATACCATTTCGTTCAAGCTCAGAATTACTCATATTCATCCGGGTAGCCTCATATTTTACCTCAATCTCCCCTTTTTCGGTATAACCACTAAGGTCGCTACCCTCGTTGGCTACCAGAATGCCGGTCCAATCTTTACTCTTTATTTTTCCCTGAACTTGTTCTTTGCTCATCTGACCCGTTCGAGCTTCAACAATCTCAATGGTACCATTGCCATATCGGATTTCCTTGATAACACTATTGTTGACCCGTTGAACATCCTTTGCTCCAGGTAAACGTACCAGAACCTCGAATTTAGTTTTTCCCTCTACCTTACCAATAATAGGCACCCCCGATTTTTTGATGATAGTATCGGGCGCTGATGCCTGATCGGTCTGAGCTAACAAACCTCCTTTTATAATCAATGCTATCAATAGGCTTATAATGCTAAACTTGCTCATGGCGCAGAATGGTATTGGAATCTTTTCATTCCTGCAAATATAGCTATCGTTAGGCAAAAATCTTCTTTTTTTTAAGTTCTGTTTCTCAACCTCCAAATTCCAGCCAGAATGCTTCCAATCAGGCTATGTACAGCGCTGGATATAGCAGCTGGAATGGCTGTGGCTGGATGGGGAAAATTATTTTTTGCCAGCACAACGCCTAAACCCGAATTTTGCATACCCACCTCAATGGAAATGGTTTGTTGAGCGCGGATATCCTTCACTGTAATTTGAGCAAGTAGGTAACCTATTAGAAACCCTCCAGCGTGGAGTCCTATAACGGCTAACAGCAACCTCCAACCACTGCTAAGAATAATAGATTTACCGGAACCAATAATACTCGACACGATAAGCACGATAGTGAACGTGGCCGCTACAGGGGCGTATGGTAAAACTACACGGGAAAATCGAGGAAGATACCTGTTCATCACTACCCCCACTGCTACGGGCAATAGTATTACTTTTAGTGTATCAAAAAAAAGCCCCCAGCCATTTACCTCTACCTTACTGCCAATAATAAAAGTGCACAACAACGGAGTAAGTACAATTGCTATCAGCGTCGATAGGCTGGTCATGGTAACCGATAGAGGAACGTTGGCACGCGCCAAATACGACACCACGTTGGAAGCCGTGCCACCGGGACAACAAGCTACTACTATCAAACCAGCTGCAAAATAAGAGGGTAAATCGAAAACCCATGCCATAAACCACCCCAACGCCGGCATAACCGTATACTGCAGTATGATACCCGTCATTACCCAACGTGGCATCTTTAAAACGTTGGCAAAATCCTCAGCCCTGATGGTCATGCCCATGCCCAGCATGATAAGGCCCAGCCCATAGGTAATTAAACTGCCCGAAAACCAGGTAAAAAGCGATGGCTCTATAAGCGTGAGAACCACACCCACAATCACCCATAAGGGAAAAGCCATAACTATGTAGGAAGATATTTTTGACATAACACACATTTTATTCATATAACAAAAATAATGGGATTATGATTTTATACCAATTTAAGCGAAAGAAATACGCAATGTATCCCAGACCCTTTTAGATTTTACATTGTCAATTGACGGTAACACAACAAACCATTGTAATATGCAGATTACAAATAATTTAAAGTTTGAATTTGCATTCCAGACACTTTTAAATTGATTGCTGTGAAGTTCAATATTAGGAAAAGAATATTTTTCCATAAACAATATCCGCAAAAAGTTGCGTGCTTTACAAAAACATGCGCTCTTCTCGGCAAAGCTCTCCAAGTTTCCCTTATTACCTCAATTTGACCCCTAACGGAGTTCAATATAACATGCATAACATCAAAAAACTTCATCCCTGAAGAGGATGAAAAATTCATGCAGCTCTACCATCCATTGCAGCAATAGAGAATTATTCTTAATCACTTGTTGTTACTGGATAATTGCTACACCTGATTGAAAAATAATCCCTACCTTTGCCAGTCCAAAGACAGGAAGATGGTTAGTGTAGAAGACATACAAAAAGCTGCGCAGTATATCCGTGAGGGTAAGCTGGTAGCCTTTCCTACGGAAACAGTGTACGGGCTTGGTGCCAATGCGCTGGATCCTATAGCTGTAGCTCAAATTTTTGAACTCAAACAACGTCCTTCCTTCGATCCGCTCATCGTACATATAGCCAGCGTTGACGGGATATACCCCTTGATAGCCTCGCCGGATGAACGAATATTGAAACTGGCTGAAAAATTTTGGCCAGGTCCCCTTACCATAGTTATGCCTAAAAGTGCACTAGTTCCTGATATTGTAACGTCGGGACTGCCATCGGTAGGCATCCGCATCCCCAATCATCCGGTTGCTCTTGCCCTGATTAATCATGCCCAACGCCCTATTGCTGCACCCAGTGCCAATAAGTTCGGAAAGGTTAGTCCCACTACGGCACAACATGTTAAAAAACACCTTCCGGGCGTAGACTTTATCCTCGATGGTGGTAAAACCCACGTGGGAATTGAGTCTACCATTATCAAACTCAATGAACAAGGCTTTGATGTTCTACGCAACGGCATCATTACCCGGGAAGAAATTGAAAAAATTATACCCTATGCACCGGAAAAAAGAGATGGCCCAATGGTGCTGGCATCGGGTATGATGCATTCGCATTATTCACCCGACAAGCCCATTTTCATTTTGTCTGATAAAATCAAAATTTTAAAAGAAAAAGCAGGGTTTATTTCCTTTACCGGCCAAAACACCGACGGATACAAGCAGATAATAAAAGTTTCGCAAAATGGCGATCTGCGCGAATATGCAGCCAACCTTTTTGCAGCCATTCACCAGCTGGAAGAGTCGGATGTAGAATACATTGTAGCTGAGCCTGTTGAAGAGAAAGGCATTGGCATTGCCATTATGGACAGGCTAAAAAAGGCAGCCTACCGCTATCAACGATGAAAAACAATATTCCCTGCTCTATCCCATTGTTGTAGCTCTTGTTTGGTATTGCAGCAGCTACCCGAAAAAATTTAACTTTTATTGCGGCAACGCAAACACTTTCATAGGCAAGTTATGTAATTGCATCCTCACATGCTCAAAATATGCCTCCATTCGCTGCCTGTCTTCAGGTGGAAGCGGAATATTACGGCCATTGGGTAGGGGTAAAACATAGTATTGATACCTCCCCTCCAAAGTTCCTTTATAGACCCAGAAAGGACAATATTGGCTTTTAATTTCAAACACGCGTGCCGAATCGGACAATGTTCGCCAACGAATTATAAACAAGGCCATAGCTCCCCCATCACGATTGGGATCTCGTTGATTGGAAATAAAATTTCCCAGCGAATAGAATACCGGTACAGCCCTTTTACGGACGGTATCCTGTATTTCTTCAAAGGTTTGCACTACATGCGGATGCGATCCCACGACGATATCTGCCCCAGCCTGCACCAGAAAACGTGCCAGGCTAACCTGTTCGCTGTTGGGCTTCAGTTCATATTCCCGACCCCAATGTAAAAAAATCACTTTTACGTCGACCTTTAATGAATCGGCGCGTTGTAAATCACGACGAATCTGCCGTCGGTCGATCATATTCACAATGTTGGGCGTATCAACTGAAATACCATTGGTACCATAGGTATAGTTGAACAGAGCTATTTTGACCCCTTTTTTGCAAATTATCAAGGGAAATAGCGTATCCCTGGCTTGTGCATTAGCGTAGGTACCCATGTGAGGAATTTTAAGGGAATCGAGCACCCGGATGGTTCGTTCCATACCATATTTTCCCTTATCGTAACAATGATTATTGGCCGTGGCCAGAATATCAAATCCCGCGGCAAAAAGATCACGGGCCAGGGCGTCGGGAGTCGAAAACAGCGGATATCCCGAATAGGGTGGACCAGCAAGCGTACTCTCAAGATTGGCCACCGCTATATCCACACTATCGAGTATTGGCTGTATAAAGCGAAAGCATGAGGCAAAGCTGTACGATCGGATATTGAAATCAAAGGCTGCATGCACCTGCGGCATGTGTCCCATTACATCACCCGCAAATAATAAAATTACGCTGTCTTTGCTCACTTTTTCCTGCTCCTGTCCACATACCAATGAACTACTCAACAGCAAGAAGCCTACAAAAGAAGGAAATACCATCCGCATATCTCAAAAATATTGAATATACAAAGAAACAATTTCCTGTTAAAAAAACAACATGTTTTATTAACTTCAAAAGGCAAACCGACATGTTATAATGGTACCATTTTTGCAAGGCTATAAAAATCATTTCGTTTTGATATTATAACAGTACCATATCCCTGATATCAGAAAATTTATTAATAGATTGAATCGGTGAAATAAAAATATTACTAACTTTGCAATTCATTTTAAAAAACAATAAATTATTGGTAACCACTTAAATAATAAAAATTATGTCGAAAATTAAAGTAGGTATTAACGGTTTTGGTCGCATTGGCCGTTTAGCATTCCGGGCTGCCCAACTCCGCGATGATATTGAGATTGTTGGTATCAACGACCTGATTGATGTAGAGTACATGTCGTACATGCTTCGTTACGACACCGTTCATGGTCGTTTTAATGGAACCGTTGAAGTAAAAGACGGAAAGCTAGTAGTTAATGGCAAGGCCATTCGTGTAACCTCTGAAAAGGATCCTGCTAATCTGAAATGGGATGAAGTAGGTGCTGAATATGTAATAGAATCGACAGGCTTATTCCTCGAAAAAGCTAAAGCAGAAGCACATATTAAGGCTGGTGCCAAAAGAGTAATCATGTCGGCTCCTTCGAAAGACGACACTCCAATGTTTGTTTATGGTGTAAACCACAAGATCTACACCAAGGACATGAGCATTATTTCGAATGCTTCCTGTACAACTAACTGTTTAGCTCCTGTAACCAAGGTTCTGCACGATAATTTTGGGGTTGTTGAAGGGCTGATGACTACCGTTCATGCTACCACTGCTACCCAGAAAACAGTCGATGGTGTATCGGCAAAAGACTGGAGAGGTGGACGTGCTGCTGCTGGTAACATTATTCCCTCCTCAACGGGTGCAGCTAAGGCGGTAACCAAAGTTATTCCTGAACTCAAAGGCAAACTCACGGGTATGTCCTTCCGCGTCCCCACGCTGAACGTTTCGGTAGTTGACCTGACCTGCCGTTTGGAAAAAGCTACCACCTACGAAGAAATTTGCAAAAAAATGAAAGAAGCTTCGGAAGGTGAATTGAAAGGTATCCTTGGCTACACCGAAGATGAAGTAGTATCGAGCGATTTTATCACCGATGCACGCACCTCTATTTTCGATGCAAAAGCTGGTATCATGCTCAATCCTAACTTTGTTAAGGTTATTGCATGGTACGACAACGAGTGGGGCTATTCCAACAAGCTGCTCGATATGATCGCTTACATGGACACTGTAAAATAAATCTTATACCTAATCTTAATAAAAAAGCTATCCCCCCGGATAGCTTTTTTTATTTCCTGTAATTTGGCACACTAAGCCAGTTCTAAGCTACCATTGCAACCTATTTGAACTTCGAATGGAACTCAATATACTACCTTTAGTTAGTTAAATAACTATAGTACTCTGATGGGATGAATCACTTTCCATTTCCTTGCATTTAAGAGAGGTGAGTCCGACTAAACATTGCTATGCTAGAATTTTCACCAATAGGACATTTTCCTATTATCCCCCTTCAGTCAGAAAGAGCTATTTCATTGCTTTTCAAAATATCCCATTTAAGGATTGGGGTAACAAACCTGGCATTTCACCAACCTATTGGCTTTCCCCATGATATACAAATTTTCGGATAACATTTTCGGCATAATTTTTCGAAACCGGTATCTGAATTCGATCGGGGGTATCCAGCTCAATTATCAATCCTGAAGAATTTTTATAAATGATTCGAACCTTCGAAAAATTAACCATGTAAGAACGATGACATCGGATCATACCCAGCCTGCGCAAAGATGATTCAAGATTCTTTAAGGAATTTCTCAATAAAAATGATTCCACCTTACCCTGCACCTGATGGAAAATGTTCACATAATTATCGTTAGCCTCGATATAAAGTAAGTTTTCAAATTTTATCGAAATTCTCAAATTTCCCTTCTCATCGAGAAAAGGAACAAGCACGTTCATGGTTTGGGATTGTCCATGAGGCGTTTGACTAATGTGCTCAATATATTCCTTTTTATCTTCATAGGCAAAGTATAACCACAAAACAGCATAAGGTAATAATAACACTAAAGCCGTATTCTGAACGGAATGTCGAAGAATATCAGCAAAACTTCGTGTATCCTGTAAAAATATAAGCTCAAATAGCGCATAGAACAGGGCCATAAAAAATATTTCAGCACCCACCCACAAAAGATACTTCATGTAGCTAAGTGGCTTATTCCTATAAAGGTAGTACATAATTATACGGCTAATTACCACTACCACCACACCCGTTAAAATGATGAGGCTTGAATAGAAAAAAAGTTGCCATTTATCCACTGAAAACCAAATCGTTACGCCAAAAGGCGCATAAATATTAATAAAAAGCAAAGCAAAAACAGAGGTATAAACAATGAGCCGTACAATATTTTTTTTCTGAATAAGATAAGAAGGAACAGGCTGATCGAAATTGACAAAAGCCATTGGAAAAATTTTCATAAAAGTAGTAAAATTTTGGCTCGTTATTCACCCCAAAATTTAAAAATTTACCCCAAATAACATTTTTTACCCCTGTATTAATAGTAATATCCCATATATTTGGCTGAAAACTATAGGATTTTATTTCTTTGTATGAATTATGAAACACCCATGTTCCTGCGAACGCAAACACATTAGTGATAAAATTGCGAACATGGGTGTTCCATCATACCTTTAAAAATTAATTTTATTATGATGAAAAGCGCAAAACATGACATCAGCAGGAACTATTGTTGTTGACATTGATAGATGCAAGGGCTGTGGTCTTTGCATAGAGGCCTGTCCACAAAAGGTGTTGGCATATGCCGATAGCAAAGTCAACATTAAGGGATATCGATACATAGTTTTGATAGCCGAAGGATGTACAGGTTGTACCAATTGTGCCATTGTGTGTCCCGACAGGGTTATTACGGTATATCGACTAAAAAAGAATCAATAGATATGGGAGAGATACGATTAATGAAGGGGAATGAGGCTATTGCCGAGGCAGCCATCAGAGCAGGTTGTGACGCCTACTTTGGTTACCCCATCACCCCCCAAAGCGAAATTCTGGAATATCTAACAGAAGCTCGACCCGAGAAACGCACGGGTATGGTTGTTTTACAGGCCGAGAGTGAGCTTGCTGCTATTAATATGGTGTACGGCGCAGCCGCTGCTGGTAAAAAAGTGATGACCACGTCATCAAGTCCAGGCATTAGTCTGATGCAGGAGGGCATATCGTATATGGCTGGGGCCCAGCTGCCCGGTGTAATCGTCAATGTGGCGCGGGGAGGTCCCGGACTGGGAACCATTCAACCCTCGCAAAGTGACTATTTTCAATCAACCAAAGGCGGAGGTCACGGCGACTATCGACTCCTGGTACTTGCTCCAGCCTCTGTTCAGGAAATGTCCGACCATGTAAAGTTAGCCTTTGATCTTGCCTTTAAGTATAGAAATCCGGTGCTTATCCTTGCCGATGGACTGATAGGACAGATGATGGAAAAAGTGGAACTCTTTGATCCTATCCCTCGTGCGGAAAAACTTCCAGAATGGGCTGCCTGTGGTAAAAATGGCAGGCCTTACAACATTATTACCTCCTTGCATCTCGATGCTTATGAACATGAGAAAGTAAATAGGGAACTCAAAGAAAAATATGCCCGGATGCAAAAGGAAGAAGTTCGTTACGAAACGTTTTTCTGCGACGATGCTGAGTATCTGATGGTAGCCTATGGAGCCAGCGCACGGATATGCCAGAAAGCAGTCACAATGGCTCGTAACATTGGTGTACGAGTGGGGTTGTTACGACCCATTACCCTGTTTCCTTTTCCAACGAATGCCATTGCACAAATGGCTCCTCAGCTTGAGGGTATATTATCGGTAGAGATGAGCCATGGCCAGATGGTTGAAGATATCTTACTGGCCACGCGGCAGTATCCTGCCCTGAAAGTAGAGCATTATGGTCGCTATGGCGGGGTGGTACATACCCCAGAGGAAATTTTAGAAGCATTTACACAACTTTTCATTCAACTCAATTAATCCCATGGAAACCATAGATATTGTCAAATCCGAAAATCTTGTTTACCAGCGCAGTCGGTTGATGACCGATCAGCCGCTTTCTTTCTGCCCCGGCTGCGGTCATGGCACAGCTACACACCTGGTAGCAGAAGTAATCGAAGAGCTGGGCATCGAAAACGAAGTTATAGGCATAGCACCGGTTGGTTGTGCCGTTACTATCTACGATTTCATCGCTATCGACTGGATAGGAGCTGCACATGGTAGGGCCACAGCAGTAGCAACAGCCGTGAAAAGGGTTTTACCCGACCGGTATGTCTTTACCTACCAGGGCGATGGCGACCTTGCAGCCATTGGTACAGCCGAAACCATCCACGCCTGTAATAGGGGCGAAAACATCACAGTTATCTTCATCAACAATGGTATTTATGGAATGACTGGCGGGCAAATGGCACCAACCACACTGACAGGCATGAAAACATCGACCAGTCCATATGGACGAGATATAGCCATACAGGGTCCTCCAATTGATATCACCCGCCTGGTAGCCATGCTTGATGGCACTTACTATGTTACACGTCAGGCCGTACATAACCCTTCGGCAGTACGTAAAACCAAAAAAGCTCTGCTTAAAGCATTTGAACTGCAACGCGAAAAAAAAGGGCTCGCTTTCGTGGAAATTGTTTCAAACTGTAATTCGGGCTGGAAAATGTCGCCCGTGGAAGCCAATCGATGGATGGAAGAAAATATGTTTAAATTTTATCCGCTGGGAGATATTAAAGTTGACGGACAATTGCTAATAAAATGACCTTAAAACCTACAACTATGACCGATGAAATCATCATAGCGGGCTTTGGAGGACAGGGTGTTCTTTCCATGGGAAAAATCATGGCCTATGCTGGCATGATGCAGGATATGTATATTAGCTGGATGCCTTCGTATGGACCCGAAATGCGCGGGGGTACTGCCAATGTAACCGTAATTCTGAGCGAAGAACCCGTTAGTTCTCCCATATTGCGCAGCTACGACACAGCAATTATACTTAGCCAGCAGGCACTCGATAAATTTGAACCCATGGTGCGAAAAGGTGGGACACTGCTCTACGATAGCAATGGCATAATTCGTTTACCCCACCGCAACGACATCCAAATCTTTTCAATTGATGCCGCTGCAGAAGCTGCACGACTTAAATCGCTGCGAACCTACAACATGATTGTACTGGGTGCTTACCTGCGTCTTAAGCCCTTGCTCAAAGTTGAAAATGTACAAAAAGCAATTAAAACCAGCCTTCCCTCACGTTACCACCATCTGCTTGACGAAAACCTTAAAGCACTCGAAAGAGGCATGCAAATGATGAAAGAAGCGCTTTGCCCATGAAAATTCTAGTAGACTAAGTTGGTCTCGAAATTTATAAAAGTTCACAGGCTACCTCTCAAAAAGCTGTGAGACAAAATTTTTCCCTCTTGTAATAGTGATTGTAATCTTTTAAAAACTAACCAGCGGACTTTGTATTTTGTTTTGCGACTAAACTACCTACAAGCATCCTCCCGGCAAAAAACAAAGAAATTGTATCTTTGGCAAAAATTATCCCCAGTGCATGTTTATCGATGAATCGATATTTAAAAACAAGAGTTATGGCGCCTATGTGCTGCGGAAAAAATATTACCAATTTACTCTGATCTCCTTCGTTGTAGGTACGGCTATAATGTTGCTAATTTTCTCAGTACCCCTGCTCATCCAATTCAAGCACCAAATGAACATTGAACACACGCAATTGCGACCTACGCAAATACCCATGGAACTCCTGGATATTCCCCCCGAAATTTTAAAGCAAGAAAAAGAACAGCTTCCCACCCAGCAACACGAACGTTCCCTACAACAAGATATACCTGAAAACAAAAATAATGAAGAAGCTTTAACTCCGGATGTTAGCGACAGCCTAAAAACAACATCCACCGATACATTGGCTAACGAAAGTGGTAAAAAAGTGGCCGATATCGAAGAGGGTATATTTGAGTGTGGCAGCAATCTGCTCAACTTTAGGCAGTGGTTCATTCAAAATTTTCAGTTTCCGCTCGATAGCAAAATCAGAAAAACTGAAGGACGTGCCATTGCGGTATTTATAGTTAATGAAAACGGCTATATCGATTCCGTGAATATTGTATCAGGAATTGATCCGATCATCGACTCGGCTATCAAAAACACCCTGTTAAATTCGCCACGCTGGAAGCCATGCATCTATAATGGAAAGCGCGTTAAGCAGCTCTATCATTTTCCGGTTTATCTGGTAAGAAAAATTTAACTTTATGATTGACAGAGAAACAACAATATGTGCCATAGCAACACCACCGGGGACAGGTGCAATTGCCGTAATACGCATCAGTGGCCCCGATGCTTTTACAATATGTAACAAAATTGCCAGCTTACCCAAAAAACTGGCCGATTATCCTTCGCATACCGTGCATTTGTGTAAATTAATTGATAACGAAGAGGTTGTTGATGAAGTGCTGATAACCCTTTTCAAGGGACCCCGATCGTATACTGGCGAAGATACCGTAGAAATCAGTTGCCATGGCTCACCCTATATCCAACAAAAGATCATGGAGCTACTGCTGCGAAATGGGGCAACACTGGCACAACCCGGAGAGTTTACACTCAGAGCTTTTTTGAATGGAAAAATGGATCTTTCCCAGGCCGAAGCAGTAGCCGACCTCATACAATCGTCCTCCCAGGCCAGCCACAGAATTGCCATAAGTCAGATGCGAGGCAAATTTTCAAAGCAAATTCAGCAGTTACGTGAACAGCTGGTACATTTTGCCTCGCTCATCGAACTTGAGCTCGACTTTTCGGAGGAAGACGTTGAATTTGCCGATAGACAAACCCTGCGCGACACCCTTGTTCAACTCATCAGCCAAATCCAGCAGCTTACCGATTCTTTTCAGTATGGTAACGTTATAAAACAAGGGGTACCGGTTGCCATCATTGGCAAACCTAACGTGGGCAAATCGACACTGCTAAATACCCTGCTCAATGAAGAAAAAGCCATAGTTTCAGAAATTCCAGGTACCACCCGCGACATCATTGAGGACACCCTTACCATTGGTGGCATTCTTTTCCGGTTCATTGACACGGCCGGAATTCGTCACACCTCCGATACCATTGAATCTATGGGGATTGAGCGTACCCTGAGCAATGTTCAAAAGGCTACCATCATACTTTATCTGGTCGATCCAGATGAATCGGTTGCTGCTATTCAGGAAATGATCTCGAGTCTTCCCTTGCAAAAACATCAGTTCCTGGCCATCGTAATAAACAAGGCCGACCGTGTACAATCACCTGAAGTACAAAATATTATCAAAATGTTACAGCAGCATTTCAAGCTGCCGGTGATTGCAATTTCAGCAAAAAATAAGCTCAACATCGCTGGCATCCATGATTATCTGCTCAGCTGCATTAAATCCATGAAGCATATCGAGTCGGGTACTATCATAGCCAATGTTCGACATTATGAGGCACTTCTCCATGCGCAAGAAGCTGCCAAGCGCATGCTCGAGGGTCTTAACAGGGGCCTACCTAATGATCTTTTGGCCGAAGAACTCAGACAGGTACTCTATCACATGGGAACAATCTCAGGAAGCATCACAACAGACGAGATATTGGGTAACATCTTTAAAAACTTTTGCATCGGCAAATAAGCCAATTCAATCGTAATTTTTAAATTGATGCGAATGTTAGGATAAATATGCCGCATTTATCCTATGCTAAGGCAGATTTAGTCAATTTCGGATAGGGTTGGTATTTGGGGTTGTTGGCATGCCTTTTCATGGCCACTTAACATACGACCCCGTAGGGGTAGTATTTTTGTAACTAACCATTACATGATTGGATGCCATGCAATGAATGGGCATGGAAAATTCGCAAACCAACGACCCCGTAGGAGTCGAATATTAGTAGATAACCATTACATGATTGGATGTTTTCTTGTACGAATCCATAGGGTAGTAGCCCTTATTTCTTAGAAATGTGTGATTTTATTTGTTGAAAAACAAAAATAAAACTGTTGACAAAAATTTGACAAACAGCATAGGTCAAACTAAAATAATCCCTACCTTTACTCAAACTCAACCATGAGCCGACTTAGTTCGGGTAAAAGGATTTAAAAATGTTTCGGGAACTTATAGAAGCATCGAAGCTGAATATAACCAAAGGGGCCTATCAGCTGCGATATGATGAAAAAAACCATGCCGTTCAGGTATTGGACAAGCGGCATGGGATAGTAAATTATGTGATAGAAGGGGAAGATGATGAAATGCTTTCGGCTACTTACATTTACTTTGGTATCAGGTATCTTGAAAGCATAGCCAACAATAGTTAGCATTGATTTACAACGAAGCCAGCACTTTTTTTACCGTTTCTGCAATAGTTTTTCCTTCGGCCTTTCCAGCCAGTTCTTTAGTGGCCACACCCATAACCTTTCCCATATCAGCGGGAGATTTTGCGCCCACACGCCCGACGATATCACGAATGGCTTGTTCTAACTCTTCAGCCGACATTTGAGCGGGTAGATACTGTTCGATAACCGAAGCTTCAAAGAGTTCTTTTTCGGCCAGATCGGGGCGATTTTGTGAATGGTAAATCTCTGCCGATTCTTTACGCTGCTTTACCATTCGCTGCAGCACTTTTATTTCCGTTTCGAGGGTCAAATCGTGAGAGGCCCCTTTTTCAGTCTTAGCCAGCAGCAGAGCAGCTTTAATGGCTCTCAGGGCTTCGAGTTTCTCTTTTTCTTTGGCCAGCATAGCAGCCTTGATGTCGTCGTTAATGGTTTCAAAGAGTCCCATGGCTTGATTTTATTAGTTTAAAACAATTTCAGAATTTGTTGACCTGAAATGTTCTATCCCCATGCTGGAAAAAGGCCACAATTTGCCGGGCTGCAGCTAAACCTGCATTATTATTTGCCTCATGGGTCTGAGCACCACATTTTTTCGGGGTAAAGAAGAAGCGACCGGCATATTTTTCAGCAATAGTTGAAGCATTATCGGGGGCAACATCGGCCAAGTAAATAAAATCGTTTCTTTTTTCAAAAGCTTGTAGCAACCCATCTTCATCAATCACCTCTTTGCGAGCGGTATTGACCACGCAGGCCCCCTGTGGCATCAGCGAAAACAGCTCAAAACCCACCGAACGTTTGGTTTGTTCGGTAGCTGGGATGTGCAAGGTAACATATTGATTACCCGAAAATAGTTCCTTAACCGAATCCACTGCTTTAACACCATCTTTTTCCATCAGAGCCTTATCCACGAAGGGGTCGTAAGCTGAAACTTGCATGCCAAAGCCGTTGGCAATTTGGGCTACCAAACGACCAATGTAACCATAACCATAAATCCCTAAAGTTTTCCCTCGCAGTTCGGTGCCCGTAGATCCGTCAAACTGATTACGTATTTTGTAGATCAGCATACCAAACACAAGCTCGGCTACAGCATTGGCATTTTGGCCAGGTGTATTCATGGCCACAATCTTTCTTTCGGAACAGGCAGCCAGATCAATATTATCGTAACCGGCACCGGCGCGAACCACAATCTCGAGATTCGGCGCTGCGGCTACAACATCCTTATCCACAATATCACTCCTGATAATTAAGGCATTGACCTCTGCTACTGCTTTGAGTAAATCCTCTTTCGAGGTATATTTTTCGAGCAGTTGAAACCGAAAACCGGCGTCCGTGATAATTTTTTTAATACTTTCCACAGCCCCCCTGGCAAAAGGCTTTTCCGTGGCTACCAGAACCGTTTTCATATCCCTTACATTTTTCAATTTTTTGCTTCAAATTCCTTCATTGCGTCAATCAATGCAACCACGCTTTCTTTTGGTAGTGCATTGTAAATAGAAGCCCTGAATCCGCCCACTGAACGATGTCCTTTAATGCCAACAATTCCCTTTGTTTTCGTAAATTCAAGGAAGGGTGCTTCCAGTTCTTTGTACTCCTCGTTCATCACAAAACATACGTTCATCAATGAGCGATCCTCAACATCGCGCACCGGACAACGGAATAGCTTGTTACGGTCGATTTCCTCGTAAAGCATCTGTGCTTTTTCGACGTTAATCTTATGAATAGCCTCTACCCCACCAATCGATTTGAGCCACTTAAGCGTTTGAAGACAGGCAAAGATGGCAAATACAGGTGGTGTATTGTAGAGCGAATTGTTTTCGACATGCAGACGATAATCGAGCATGGCCGGAATAGAACGTTTAATGTTTGCAAGTAAATCATTTTTTATAATCACAAAGGCCACCCCTGCAGGACCCAGATTTTTCTGAGCCCCCCCATAAATAATCCCATACTTCGATACATCCATTGGACGGCTCAGAATATCCGACGATGCATCGGCAAAAAGTGGAACCTTCACATCGGGATCTTTCTTAAGCTCTGTGCCATATATCGTGTTGTTGGTGGTAATGTGAAAATAATCAACGTCGTCGGGAACAACATAGTTTTTGGGAATGTAGGTATAATTATCGGCTTTTGAGGAAGCCACTTCAATTACTTCACCAAAATATTTAGCTTCTTTCATGGCTTTGCTAGCCCAAGAACCCGAATTTAAATAAGCTGCCTTTGTATTCAGAAAGTTATAAGGAATCATGGCAAATTGTAAACTTGCCCCTCCTCCTAAAAACAGAATAGAATAGCCCGATGGTATACCTAATAATTCTTTAAATAATTGTTGAGTTTCAGTCAAAATTGCTTCAAACTCTTTGCTACGATGCGAAATCTCAAGGATAGACATCCCAATCCCATTCAAATCCAAAACTGCCTTTGACGTTTGTTCCAATGTGTACTCCGGTAAAATTGATGGACCCGGATTAAAATTGTGCTTTCTCATAAAAATCTATTTTGTTTTCCTTATTTGATTAATCATTCGAATTTTGCCCCAAAAGTAATGATTAATTACGTATTTTATTTTCATTTTGGGAAAAATTGTTAATATTTTCACAATATTTTTCAACTACCAGCACATTGTTTGCAAATTCGGGCACCAACGGGATAAGGTCGGGGGTAAAGCAATACTCGAGGACATCGTCAAGACCGTTCTTCCTTAGGCGATGGCGCTGGGCAGCTTTTTCGATATAAGCTAACACATCGAGCTTTGCAAGCGACCACAAGTCAAGGGAGGCAATAGCACTATCGCATATGGTATGGTAATTTCCTGTCTGCACTAACTTTTCAACCAATGCTCCAGCAAAAATTGTATCCTCAAGACTGAAACGGTCTTTCCATCCGGCACAAAAAATAACAACCGGCCGACGATGATACACTAAAAAATCGGTAAGTGCGCTGAGATTTAGAAAAGAACCCACAACTACCTTATACGATTTTTCGGCCATGTGTACAGCTTGCGTACCATTGGTGGTGCTGTAAACAATAATTTTATTGCTTACTACTTCCTCTGTAAAGTTAAACGGCGAGTTTCCAAAATCTGCAAAATCGCATTTGATGCCATCGCGCTCGGCAGCTACCAGATAACCCTTCTGCTTATATCGACGCGCCTCTTCAACCGTCTGTACCGGGATAATCTGAAGAGCTCCATTCATAAAGGCTGTACAAATAGCCGAGGTAGCCCTAAGAATATCCACAATCACCACAATGGCCTCATCATTATGAAAACGATGGTACATGGCCGGGGAAAAGCATACTTCTATTGGCTGTTTACCGGGCATTTTATTATTTTTTACTTAAACATCACTCCCGATGCTACAAAAGGCATTGTCACTATCTGTGCCCTGAGCATCCTGCCACGAATTTCAATAAAAATCTCCTGCCCCGGTCGGGCAAAAGCTGATGCTACATACCCCATGCCAATGCCTTCCTTCAGGATGGGCGACATGGTTCCACTGGTGACAAACCCTATTGTGTCTCCTGCATCATTTTTTACGATATAGCCATGCCGTGGAATACCTTTATCCATCAGCTTAAATCCTACCCTCTGACGGCTAACTCCATTCATTTGTTGACTCTGCAACAGCTCTTTATCGATAAAATTTTTGTATGGTGCAAACTTGACTATCCATGAAAGATTAGCCTCAATGGGGGAGGTAGTATCGTCGATATCGTTGCCATAAAGACAGTAGCCCATTTCGAGACGAAGGGTATCTCGTGCACCCAACCCAGCAGGCTTGATGCCATAGGGTTCTCCTGCCCTAAAAATAGCCTCCCAAATTGAAACAGCATGCTGCTTATCGAAATACAACTCGAACCCCCCAGCACCCGTATAACCAGTAGCCGAAATAATTACATCGGGAATACCAGCAAAAGTTCCTACTTCAAAATGATAGTAGGATATTTGGTCCAGCTTAACTGGGGTAAGCTCCTGCAATACCCTAGAAGCCAGGGGACCCTGAATGGCAAGCTGGGCAATGGAATCCGAAACATTCTCAAGCACCACCCCTACCCTATTGTGCTGGTTGAGCCACTGCCAATCTTTTTCAATATTCGAAGCATTAACTACCAGCAGGTATTTTTCGGCCGAAAAACGATAAACCAGAATATCGTCTACAATACCCCCTTTACCATTGGGTAAGCAGGAATATTGAACTCTACCATCGTACAATTTCGAAACATCGTTGGTAGTGATATACTGTAAAAATTCGAGCGCATGCGGTCCATTTACCCATATTTCTCCCATGTGTGATACATCAAAAATTCCCACTCCCCGACGTATGGTAATGTGCTCATCGGTAATACCCGAATATTCAACTGGCATCAAAAAACCTGCAAATGGCATCATCCGCGCCCCTAATAAACGATGGATTTCGCTAAAAGGCGTTAATTTTAATGATTCTTGATTACGCTCTTCCATTTATCTTCTTTAAAGTTGCAAAAATATACAATATTCAACATTATGAAACAGTTTTGTCCATGGAGTACGATAAAACGTATATCCTTATGAAATAAAAATTGAGACAAACTTAAGGTTATTGATTTATTTTGCACAATGAAAAAAAGCTTATGATGAGAAATATGAGAATCCTGGCCTTAGTTTTGTGGTGTGGAACCATGTTTGGTCAAACGGGTAGATACATTCAGCAGATCAATGACTTACAGGGACGGATGCTGTATCTCCCCTCCGATACGGATCGTATAAATCTAGGACGTGAAATTACGCAATTACTTACCGAATGGTTGAAAGCCGATACTACCTTTTATGTAAATACCCGACCCAAACATATTGGAAGAATTAATTCGCCCGATAAACAGTTCAACCTGTTTACCTTCAATATCCCGCTCACCGATGGTACTCATCAGTTTGCAGGGGTTATCCAGTTTCCTCCTAAAAACCGACAGTGCCGGGTAATTACGCTAAACGATGTATCACGTCAGTACGATAAACGTCCCGTTTTCGAACAATTCACCCCCGAGCGCTGGTACGGAGCTCTTTATTACGAAATAATCCCCCGAAAAGCCAAAGATCGAAAAGTATACATACTGCTGGGTTCTTGCCTGAATAATAGCCTTTTTACCAACAAAAAAATCATCGAAACCCTCTGGTTTACCGACGACCAGCAGCCTGTGTTTGGCTATCCATTATTCGACTATGGGTTGAAAGTGCAATCGAGGATAATTTTTGAATATACTATCATGGCGCAAATGTCGATCCATTACAATAAGAAGCTCGATATGATTGTCTTCGATCATCTGGCATCCTCGAGCCCGTTATACACCAACAACTACAAATACTACGGTCCCGATGCCTCGTACGACGGATTTAAATTCAAAGATGGATTATGGCGTTTCTGGCCTAATATAAATCCCAATGCACGAAAATGAAAGTCCCGTATTTTTTTGCCATGATCGTTGATACGGGACTTTCGGAGAAAAATAGAGAGGGTAACAATCGCTTAGTTAAACACAGCAGCCTTAGGAATAATGCCTACTGTGTATGATTTAATTTTGCTGCCAGTAGTAGAGTAACGAATCATTTCGCCTTTTGAAGCATAATCCTTTGCATCGAAAGCATATATTTCGCCATTGGTAGAATTAACTGAAAATCCATAGAAATACCCTTCAATAAAGGGGGCTGTTTCGGTGGTGGTAGCATTGATACCAACTTTCCAGATGCCATTGAATCCGTAACCTGCCCCATAATAGATTACGTTTTTGTCCTTGTTGCAGGCTATAGCCGCAGGGTGGTCATTTTTTCCAATAGTTACCGTAGCCACAACGGTATAGGATTTTACATCAACCTTTACGAGCGATGAGGGCTTATCGTTTTCGCTGTTATTCCAATCGGCAGCCCCCGAGCACAATACCCACAGGTAACCCTGCTGATCGACAACAAAATGCTGGGGATTGTAACCCACTACAATTCTTTTTTCTATTTTAAGCGTTGCCGGATCAAATACCACAAGAGTTGAGTCGGTACCCCAACCTCCACCGTTGGCAATCCAAAGCTTCTGGTTAATCTCGGCAATGCCCTCGGGGCCTGAACCAATGGCAATAACCGTATCAACCGCAAGTTTTGCTATATCAAATATAGCCAGACTTCCGTTAAAACCATCGCCCCATTGTGTTACATAGCCCTTATTCTGATAAAATGTCACAAAACGGGGACTGCTCAAATTCTCAACAACACCTGCCTGCTTGAAATCAGCAATGTTGACAACCTCGATCTTATTCGAATTGTTGACCACAAGATAACCCTTTCCCTGGTATATAGTCATCGACTGTAGCACATCACCAAGCGGACGGTTATTGGTGGCGCTAAAAATGTCCTCCTTGAAACTATCGGTGGTAAAACTCAAAAATCCGACCGTGGCATTTGAGCGCCCAAAATTACCCTCGTGCAATATAAAAGCTCCATTTGAGTATAAACCTGCGGGACCATCGTTGTCATCATCATTACAGGCCACAAAGGCAAAAGTACCCAGGATAAGGTAAAACAAGAGTTTAGTCTTTTTCATAGATAATCATTTTTTAAGTTTTAATAAATATTTGGTTTGGCTGATAATTCAAGTATCAGGATGAACAAATAGTTGCGAAGCGGCATAGCATAATACTGTCGCACCTGGTAAAATTCATTCCACACATTGTTGATACGAAACTGAAGGGTTACCCTAAGTTGATTTTTATAAAGCAAATATTGCCAGAACAGGTCGGCAACCTGATAGGATGGTAAACGGCTACCCAGCGAATATCTTGGGCCTGTGTAATTGTGGATATAACCCACCGAAATATTTTTGTAGGAAAACATCTGGTTGATGCTTGCCCGATGAGCTGGCACATAATCGGGGGGATAGTTGCTCCACTGCCCATTGGATTGCATCATACGTGCATAGGTGTATTGGTAAGAGGCTGCTACCATCCAGCGCAATCTGACAGATTCGTAAGAGGTTTTAAACCTTAAATCGAGTCCCTCCGATTTTCCCTGCAACTTATTTACAGGTTGCCACTTGCCGGTTATGGCATCAGGTTGCCATACAATCCAGTTGTAAATGTGGTTATAGAAATACATTTGCGAGGCTTCAACCCGCATATTACCCCAGATTTGCTGTTGATGCAGACCCACCTCAGCTGACCAGCCCCACTCGGGTTTGAGGGACGGGTTACCGCGTGCAAACGCATCCTCCTTCCAGTAAAGATCATTAAGGGTAGGGATTCGGTAATTTCTGGAAATATTGGTCGTTACCCGCCAATGAGAATTGAGTTTATATTCAAGTCCCGAACTGTATACCAATGGAAGAAAAGAAGACACATATTCCTGCCGGCAACCCACCACCATATTTAACCTTTGGACAATATTTTCGATGCGGTACTGCATAAACAGGGATGTCCGCTGGCGGGTTGGGCTTTTACTGTATCCACCCGAAAAAGCTTTATCATAAGTATAATTAAGCCCAGCCTGCAACCATTGGTTCTTGCGAACCCACACCCTCGATTCCAGCTCGGTAATGTACGATTGCGAATGGTTATCGGTTGTCGTTTGCTGAGCATCGGTATAAAGTACCTGATTGTACAGGTAGGCATTTCTCAGCGAGAGCACATAGGCTGAGTCGACATATTTCCACTGCACATTTAACCAGATGTTCCTATCGTCCTGGTGCGATTGATTAGGCGTAGTGCTGGTCATCATGGTTTGAATATCCTTGTTGTATTGCTGTATCCAGCACGAGGCTTTCAGCAACGAACGTTCAGAGGTCTGTACCGCCAGCTGGGGAAAAATACCATATTGTTTTAAACCAGCATTGGTTTGCCGGACAGTACGCTGGTAGAAGTCGGCCGTGTTTTTATAGGGAAAATCGTTATCGGATTGCTGAAGAAAGGCTTTGAGTGAAGTGGCAAGCCGATGATTACCCAGCTTATATCCCATACCCATACTTCTATTTCCAAAGCTACCCAAAGCTGGCGAAATCCATAGCTGGTTTGATTGTTGAAAAATATTGGCAGTGCCCAAATGTACAATGCCGGTCATAGAACCACTTCCATAGTTAACCCCTGAACCACCATACTGTATGCTGGCACGGTCGAAAAAACAGGAAGGTATTACCGACAGATTTACCTGACCATTCATAGGACTCTGAAGATTCACCTCGTCCCATACAATGGCAGTATGCGAAGCCGACATCCCCCTGACAGCCAGGGTTGATAGTCCACCCGGGCCATAGTTGTTTATATTCAATCCCGCAAAACTTAGCAAATCGGGTAGAGAAAGATTACGGCTTATTTTGTGTAAAAAAGTATCGACAGACTGAACCGTAGCCCCTATCGACAATACCTCGTAGCGGGGACGCGATACCTCCACCGCATCAATATTGATAATAATGCTGTCGGCACCAGCAGACAGAGCTGTTATGCCAGATAGATTGAACAATAATATAACCAAATAAAAATACCGCATTGTTACAAATGATTAGTGCAATCATTCGTAACATTTCGGCAAAAAGTAAAATAGAACTGAAATCAACAGGAAGTTCTATTCTTTGCTTTTCACCCGAAAGCTACGAAATGCTGTACTGGCAGGTCTTCTGGCTTTCCTGACTTTTAACGCCTTCCCATCCCTTACTTGCGGGACAGTGGCAGAGGTGTTAAAAGCACATTCCTGATACACAGGAACAGGATTACAGCTGCGGGGACAGCTCCGGTTTCACACCGGATTCCCTTTTAATCCCTTGCGGGAACCAATACAGCGCAAAATTAAACATTTTTTTTATGTTACATAAATTTTTATTGGACTTGCCTAAAACCCAATTTTAACTGGTTGATCCTCTGATAAGCCAATAAATTGAAACTATCAGAAGAGAAAATTATTGAAGAAAAGAAACAATTTTGGCATTCGTTGCAAAAACAATATTCATGTAAAATTTGAGCAGACAGTAAACACAATCTCAACATCATCACTTGCCATTTCATCCGTTTTCAAATAATTAAATACGGGCCAATGCCAGAAATACTGCATGCAACGACACCGTCAGAAATAAATAAAGATTGCGGGCTACCGTAGGATTTAACCATAAAAACTTGTATTGTATCGATTGATGATGACAGGAAGGTAAACAATCGCCGCACAAGGTACAGGTATACCCAGGCTTATGATTTTTGATATTTTCCGGATTTAATGCATCGTATCGGCAATGTGTGGTGCAGCGCATGCAGAGCGTGCAACTATCGATAATAACCATCCTAAAAGGATTAACCCACTTGAGCAAATTAACCAATGTTCCCAATGGACAATAATATACACAGTGCATCATAGTTCCATATCTGCGCGATACTAACACAATGATGGTAATGCCAACTAACCCAAAAAGTATTGCTATAAGGGTAGTTATCAGATGATTAACTCCCAGCATACGACACAGCCAGGCCACCAACACGACAAGAAAAAAGAGTGTCCACTTGAAAGCATGCCCTTTCTTCCAGGATCGTGGCCTTTTTTGCCTGCCCGATGCTATCCCATCCATTGCACCAAAATAGCAATACTGACTACACCATGCAGGTCCGGTAAGAACTATTGTGCTCAAAAACAATACTGACATTACCGATAGCTGCCCCCGGTAAATGGGACCCGCCAGCACCATCATGGGTATGGGTAGATGCAACTTGCCTGTCATCAGAAAAATTGTATCTACCAATAAGCCCAATATAAACTGCGAAAAAAACACCAAACAAAACATAAACCACGATAATCGTCGATACCTGGGAACACGTGCAGGATCGGACATCTGATATCCTAAAAAAGCCCCATAGCTGGCAATCAGCAAAATCTCTATCCATCCACCATGTCTAAAAAATCGCTCCATCAGTAGCAGCGGCCGATCCATTTCCCTATGCTGTACTATGCTCAATAAGATCGACACAAACACAAAAATGCTCAATGCTAGATATCCATTTCGTGATTTCATACTTCTTATGTTTATTCTAAATGATTACTATTTGTCTAATTTTCAGACCTTATTTCTATATAAGGTCTAAAAATAAACCTATCATTTTTCAATTAAAATTTCTGGTAAATTTAATAAAATAAAAAATATTTAAGTATTTTTGTACTTAAATATTTTTTTCGGTATAACTAAAACCAAATATCATGAGAACAAGAAGATTATGGTAAATTTTCCTAGCCGTATTGACGGTATCTTTTGCAGTGTTGCTCATTTTTGGGCGAGAAATTTATCATCAAGCACCGCCGATACCTGAACAAGTAGTCAAAGCAGATGGAACCGTATTGTTTACAGGTACCGACATCCGTGAAGGGCAGAATGTATGGCAAAGCATTGGTGGGCATGAACTGGGAACCATCTGGGGACACGGCTCGTACGTGGCACCTGATTGGAGTGCTGAATGGCTTCATCGGGAAGCAGTATTCATGTTGGAAAAGCTGGCACGGAGCGAATATCAAACCTCGTTCGACAGTCTTCCCACAGAAAAGCAGGCATATTTAAAGGCGCTATTACAAAAAGACATTCGAAAGAACACCTACGATGCTACACAAAAAAGCATTGTAATATCAGACATCAGGGCGGAGGCAATTGCCAATAACATCCAATATTACGAAAAACTGTTTACAGACGATCCTGCTTTTGCCCGGTTAAGAGAACAATATGCAATAAAAACCAATACGCTGACCGACAAAGAGAAAATTCGCAAACTCACCGCATTCTTTTTCTGGACAGCCTGGGCATGTGTAACCAATCGACCAGGGCAAGACATAAGTTATACCAACAATTGGCCAGCCGAGGCACTGGTAGGGAATGCACCCTCGGGTGCACTGCTACTTTGGACAGGGTTTAGCGTCATTATGCTTATTGCAGGCATTGGCCTTATGGTGTGGTATTACGCTCGAAAACGCGATGAACCATTTGAGGGTATTGCTGCAGAATTTCCGCTGGGAACAACGGCTAATACTCCCTCACAAAAGGCAACACTCAAATATTTCTGGATAGTTACCCTGCTTATCCTGGTACAGGTTGTCATGGGCGTAATCACTGCCCACTACGGTGTAGAGGGGCAGGGACTCTATGGAATACCCCTGGCCAATATACTCCCCTACTCTATCTCACGAACCTGGCATGTTCAGCTGGCTATCTTCTGGATAGCAACCTCGTGGCTGGCAACAGGTCTCTACTATGCACCGGTAATCTCGGGTCACGAACCAAAGTACCAACGGCTGGGCGTAAACTTCCTGTTTATTGCTCTTCTCATTGTCGTAGTGGGATCACTTGTCGGTCAGTGGCTGGGGGTTATGCAAAAGCTGGGGTTGATCGAAAACTTTTGGTTGGGCCATCAGGGCTACGAATACATCGACCTGGGACGTTTCTGGCAGCTGCTACTATTCGTGGGGCTGTTGGTTTGGCTTATATTAATGGGACGTGCCATATGGCCAGCTATCAAGCAAAAAACGGAGAACAAAAACCTTTTAGTATTATTTCTTATCTCGGCTATTGCCATTGCAGCTTTTTACGGAGCTGGACTCATGTGGGGAAGACAAACTCATCTGGCTATTGTAGAATATTGGCGTTGGTGGGTAGTTCACCTGTGGGTGGAAGGATTCTTTGAAGTATTCGCTGCTGTAGTTACTGCTTTTCTGTTTGTGCGATTGGGACTGATAAAAGTGACCACCGCAACTACTGCCGTTCTCTTTTCTACTATCATCTTTCTATCGGGCGGGATAATTGGAACTTTCCATCACCTATATTTTACAGGTACGCCAACTTCTATAATGGCACTTGGGGCAACATTCAGTGCGCTGGAGGTAGTACCCCTTACGCTTATGGGATTTGAGGCCTACGATAACCTGAAACTGACCCAGAGCACCGACTGGGTGCGAAAATACAAATGGCCCATCTACTGTTTCGTGGCCGTTGCCTTCTGGAACCTGGTGGGTGCAGGTATTTTTGGGTTTCTCATCAACCCTCCCATTGCCCTATACTATATGCAGGGACTAAATACCACACCCGTTCACGGACACACAGCTCTCTTTGGGGTATACGGAATGTTGGGTATTGGACTTATGCTCTTTGTGCTGCGCGATATGGATTTACAGGCCGAATGGAACGATAAATGGCTCAAATTTGCTTTCTGGAGCATCAACATTGGGCTTATTGCTATGGTGCTACTTAGCTTACTTCCAATTGGACTGGCTCAAACAGTGGCAAGCGTTAAAGAAGGATTGTGGTATGCCCGTTCAGCCGAATTCATGCAACAACCCTACATCAACGTATTTAAATGGTTACGCATCATTGGCGATACCATTTTTGGGGTAGGGGCAATTGCTCTCACCTGGTTTATCTTTGGTCTTAAAGGCGGATGGAGTATTAAAAAATAAAATTCACGCACAAGGGGGAGTGTCATTGTGCCACTCCCCCTTGTTTTATTTTTCCTCGTCTTCTTTTTTCAAATATACCAGATCAATACGGTTGTGTGAGGTTTTTAAAATTTTAACCGAAAAACCATCAAAGTGGAATATCTCATTGTTGATCGGTATTTTTCCAATACGATGCATGATATAGCCAGCCAATGTTTCGTATTCGTCCGAAAGTGGAATATTCAGATTATACTTCTCATTGAGCGTAGTTATATCCAAACGACCTGAAAATACAAAACTTACTTCTGACAAAACTTTTTCCACCATTTCATCGGTATCGTGCTCGTCCTGAATCTCCCCAAAAATTTCCTCCATCAAATCTTCTATTGTAACAATACCTGCAGTACCACCAAATTCATCAACTACCACTGCCAGGCTTTTGTGTTCCTGCATAAGGATACGCAGCATCTTACTGGCCAGCATCGTTTCTGGGGCAAACGGAGCCTTAATGATTTTTGACTGCCAGTGTTCCGAAATTTTAAAAAGATCCTTAATATTGAGATAACCTATTATATTGTCGATACTTTGGTGATATACAAGAATTTTGGAAAAGCCGGTTTCAATAAACTTTTCCCGAACCGAGTCAAGCGATACATTATCGGCGATGGCCGCCAGATCCGTACGTGGAACCATGCAATCGCGTAAACGAATTTTTGAAAAATCAAGGGCATTACGAAATATCCTTACCTCGTGCGGGGTATCCACATCCTGACGGTTGCCCGACTGCTCATTCATCAAATGTTCCAGGTCGATGCGTCCAAAAATATGTTTGTCATGGGAATGAGCTTCTCCTTTTGTGCCTGCAATAAATATTTCGGTCATCCATAATATAAAGCGAACAACAGGATAGAGTGCGACATATACAATAAAAACTGGCCAAGTAAAATAATTGAGAAAAAAGTTGGGTGCCAATCGAAAAATCATTTTGGGCAGAAACTCAGCGGTGATTAAAATAAGCAGGGTAGCAAACGTTGTTTGTAAAATCAGCAACACAATAGGGTTGGGGACGAATGTGCCAAGGCTTCCGCCCAGCATGCGAGCCATGATCAAGCCATACACTACCAGCACAGTATTGTTACCAATTAAAATGGTAGCCAGAAAATGTTCAGGTTTTTTGATAAAAAACGATACCAGATAGGCTGAAAAATTCCCCTGTCGCCGGTCAAGTTCAATGCGTAAACGGTTGGCTGAGAGAAAGGCTATCTCCATACCCGAAAAAAAGGCCGAAAGACCAAGACAGATAATCAGCTGTATTAGATCCGACATGGCTTTTCAGGTATTGCTGGAATCGTTCTTAAACCTGTTGCGATGGTACAGGAAAAAGAATAGGGCAAAGATAGTAAAAAGAAAAAACACATAGCTTTCGACTATACCTCTGCTATAAGTCTGATGAACCCCGGCAACAAGGCATATTAGCGCAATAGCAAGCCAAAAAAATGCTCGTAATTTACTTTTCATCAAAGTTTTCCTTAATATTTACCTTACCTTTAATGCCCAGCATATGCCATTGCGATAGGTCTTCCTTAGCCTCAAATCCTCCTTCACCATAAAATACTCCGTCTTCATTGGAAATTCGGGAAAATTTGTAGGAATATATTTTACCTTGTGCCTGATCCCAAAACAATTCCTCTGAGTATAGTTCTTCGTTTTTGACTAAATTTCTGGCAATTACATTGTTACGTGCTTCCCACAGTTTTTTTTCTTCATAATAAATGGCATAACGCGCTTCAATAACAGCCACAACCTTCAGGGTGGAATCAAACTGTTCTACCTTAATTCCCCGAGGAAATTCAGTATATTGTTTATCGGGTCGGTTGTAACGATTAATTTCAGGGGCAGTAATACGTAGCCTGAGCCTGGCCGAATCGCTATACAAAATTTCCACTTCCTGCGCCGAAACCACAGGGGCCTCTTTCAGTTCGCCCAGATTTTTCACCACCTCAATATTATTTTCGCAGGACGCTATGCTCAATATCAATAACAGCAATAATGGATGTATTCGAGTCAACTTACCCAATTTTTTATACAAATTTAGCTATATCCGCTTGTTGATTGCAAAAAAAAACTAATCGTACTTCCGCTTAAAAAACCAAAGGTCGTACAAGGACAGGCTAATGAATACCCTTTTGTAATTGTCCTCGACAAGATAATGGCTGGTCGTACCTCGGCGTCCCAATTCAAAACCCAGCTGCAAAAATGTATTGGAACGGCGCATAGGAAAAGCTACTCCCAACGATACACCATAATCGATGATACGCTGTTGATATAATTTCAAATAGGTATTTTCGTAATGAGCACCCACCCTAAAACGAATTTTGGCCAGATAGCTGGTGTATGACTCTTTGTCGTATACATACTCGGCCCCGCCGCTAATGCGATAGTATCGTTGAAGAGAATCACCACGATTGAAGAGGGTAGCCTTACTCCAGTCTTGCATGGTATAATCAATGCCCATAGTGAGTTTTGAACCCATAACAACACCCAAACCTACGCCGATTCGCGCCGGAATTTTAAAGTAGCCAGTATCGCCAGAATAGCTCAGTGTATCTTTCCCACGCTGCAGGGTTATGGTGCGGTCACTGTTTAGACGTGCCGGTGGTTCATATATCAAGCCAAAAATCAAACTATTCTGCGACGAAAATGGTAATTTCGCCTGCATACCCAAGGTATGCATTAAGCCGGTCATTGAAAAATCATTAAAATTTTGGGTGTAGTATCCATAGTATTTATTCGAAGCGTTAATCATGGCCGAGTAGGTATAATGGGTAATGGAACCGAAAAGGTACGACAGCTGATACCCCAGGCTTATTTTCTTCTTAAAAAAAGCATAGCCTGCCCCCACGTAGAAACGGTTAATATTCCCATTGCCCGAATATTCTGTACCCAGCCTTTCGTTGTCAGGAAAAGTATATATTTCCTTGTAATAATAGCCCGTTTTGCTAAAGGGTACCAGACCAGCCCCAATAGCCAGCCTGCTGCTTACGGCAGCCGAAAAGGCCAGATGATCGAAATTAAAATTTTTCTGGTTAACCTGCGACAACGAGGTACTGTAAGTGGTAAAAGCCCCTTTCATACCCACATCCCATAAAAACGACAGGCTATCCTGGGCGGTGGCTGCTGCCGGATTTAAAATATTCAACTGATTGGGTATACGTAAGCCAATCCCTATGCCTCCCATCGAACGGTTTTGCGTAAAACCTTGAAACTCCATGTCGCCCAAACCAAAACGCGAATAGGGCGAATTCATGGTGTACTGAGAAAAAATTGTGGAAAAGTTTACAGGACAAATTAACAGCAGAGCAATCAATAATCGGTTAAGCGTGCGCATTGTATTCTAAAATTCTGTTTAAACCTTTCAATACCAAAAACTCGTCCACAAAGATGGGGTAATTTATTTTATCGGCCAAAAAAACCGCATCACCCCCTGTGAGCAGTACCTGCAATTTCTCATAACGGCTGGTAAACTCTCTGATATATTGGTCAATTTCATATATCACCCCCAGCACTACCCCACTTCGTATGGCCGTCTCGGTCGAGAATCCCATGGTCGGTATTTCACCTGCCTGCTGAATTAACGGAAGTTTTCGGGTAAAAGTATGCAGCGCCTGAAATCGCATGGAAATTCCAGGCGAAATATTGCCCCCCCAATAAATTCCCTCGTGGTCAATAAAATCGTAGGTAATGGCAGTTCCCGCATCAATTACCAGGCAATCGTGACCGGGAAATAAAGACTGTGCACCTGCAATACCCGCTATACGATCGTTGCCGAGAGTACTTTTTGTGCTATACCTAATATGAAAAGGAAAATCAAGCTCTGCGCTCATTTGAACAAAGCACGAAAAATTCGATTGCAACCATTCCTTCAATTCATCCGCAAAACTGCCAGTAACCGATACAATTACCTGTTGCACACTACCTTCCTTTTCCACCCAATCTTTTACCTGCTGAATAGAAATTTCAGTAAAAGCTGCATACGATATAAGTAGCTCTCCATCAAAAATGGCAATCTTGGTACGCGTATTTCCAATATCGAGGATTAAATTCATCCGTGCCTTTTTTCAGCAATAATGCATCAATTTTAGCAAAAAACAAAGTCGAAACAAAACATTCATACCTGTCTCATTTTCTTGGAAAATGTTATAAAACAGCTATTCGGGTCAATAAATCCTAAAAAATACATTTATTTTTGTCCAGCCGATTTTTTTTTAAACAAACCAAGGATGGTAAAATTTGTTTAATTTAACAAAAGTTATGAACGCTTTAAAATATTTGTTGATAGGATTGATATTAATGGGAATGATGAGAACGAATGATGTAAGCGCTGTACCGCGGAATCCGCTAATGTTTGAGACCAACGAAGTGGTAAAGTTTAACGAGCTTCACCCCGAATTTATAAAATTTACCACCGATGAAATTATACGTCAAACGCGTGAAGCCATTGAAACGATAAGCAAGATACCTGCATCATCGCGCAACTTCGACAATACGATGCGGGCATTTGATCTTGCCTATCATCGGTTCTCCAGTGTATTCAACACGCTGTATCTGATGGCATACACGCATCCCGATTCGGCAATAAGAAACCAGTGTCAGGCATCGGTTGACGTACTAAGTCGTTTCGATAACGAGATTGCGCTTAATGAGGATTTGTACAAAGCTACCCACGAATACTCTCAAACGAAGGAAGCCAAGCAACTTACCGGTTTCAAAAAGAAATATCTCAGCGACCGGATGCGTTTTTATGCTCTCAACGGCTTTAACCTTCCCCGCGAAAAACGCGAAATGCTGAAGGCCATACTCGACAGTATGACCACGCTGGGGTTGGAATTTTCGTCGAACATTGCTGCTGTAAAAGATGTGTTGGAACTCGACGAGGCCGAAATGGATGGACTACCCCAGGAGTATAAGGATCAGCATCGCACCGAAAATGGGAAATATGCTATTGATCTATCGTACCCTTCGGTAGTGCCCTTCTTTCAGCTGGCAACCAATGAAAATGCACGAAAAAAATTGTTTATGCTGTATCTCAACCGGGCAGCCGACAAAAATCTTGATCTGCTCAACCGTCTGTTGGAACAGCGTAAAAAAGCTGCCAACCTGCTGGGCTTTAAAACTGCTGCTGAATATTTCCTTGCCGACAACATGGCCGTAAAACCACAAAAAGTATGGGAATTTGAAAATAATCTGCTCGAAAAAATTAAACCCAAGGTAGAGGCCGATTACAACGAACTGCTCGAAATCAAAAGAAAATATACCGGCGATGCGTCGGTCAGTGTTATCAATGAATGGGAATACCAATTTTACCTGAATAAGTTGCTTAAGGAAAAATATGAAGTCGACAACCAGAAAATCCGGGAATATTTCGAGGTCAATAATGTAATCAATGGTATTCTGGAAATATGCAAACGCCTCTATGGGGTTACCTTCGAAGAAATACCCAATGCCCCTGTATGGCACAGCGATGTGAAATTGTTTGAAATGAAAAGCAATGGTGAGGTAGTAGCCCGCATATACCTCGATCTTTATCCCCGGGATGATAAATACAAACATTTCGCCTGCTTTGGCTTGTACAACGGGGTAAAAATTGGCGATGTTTATCAGATTCCCACAGCCGCCCTGGTATGCAATTTTCCCCGACCTACCGACACCACGCCAGGGTTACTCACCCACGACGATGTAGTGACTTTCTTTCACGAGTTTGGTCATATGATGCATTTTGTCTTTAGTCGGTCCGAACTTTCTTCGCAATCGGGTATTTCCAACGTACACGAGTTTGTAGAAGTGCCGTCGCAATTTTTCGAAAACTGGGCATGGAACTACGAAGCCCTTTCGATTTTTGCCCGCCATTACAAAACGGGCGAGGTGCTACCCAAAGAGCTATACGACAGAATGTATGCTGCCCGCAACGTTTGCTCCGGCATCGACGCCAATAAGCAAATATTTTACGGCATGCTCGATATGACCTATCACGACAAATTCAACCCCGAAGGTAAAGAGTCTACTACCGACGCATTGGCAAAGCTTCAAAATCAGATTGGCGTATTTAAATATACCCCGGGTACGCACATGCAAGCCTCGTTCGATCATCTGGTAGGCTACGCCGCAGGATATTATGGGTACATGTGGTCGAAAGTGTATGCCGAAGACCTCTTCTCGGTGTTTGAGAAAGAAGGTGTCATGAATCCCCAGACAGGACTACGTTTCAAAAAAGAAATTCTGAGCAAAGGTTCAACTGAGGATGAAAATGTAATTATCCGTAATTTCCTGGGTCGTGAGCCAAACCAGCAGGCTTTCCTCAAATCATTGGGAGTAAAAGTTGACGAGTAAAAAAAACCGGCGGCTGGAAGAAAATTTATTTTGATAACAGCAAATGTACCCTTCCATTGTTCTCCGGAATTCAATTTTTTTATCACAAAAATTAATGGCTTTATAACTTTTTGGAAAAAGTAGCAGCGAAATAATAACTAAAATTCTTGAATATTTCAATTGCTCACAGATAATACGGACAATACCTTACACGGATATGTTCAGTAATTAACCTTACTATCAGTGTTATCCGTGAGCTATTTTTAATCATGGCAAATGTAGTAGGCCAGGCCAAAGAAACAATGTGTTGCTGCAATATTTTTAAAATTTACAAAAAATAATTCAAAGCTCAATTGTCTAAGCCCAACACTAAAGGGCACCCCATTGCACCATCCCCTGTAACTTTTCAAACCATCAATCGTCATAGGGTTACCTTTTTCCCTTTTCCAACATTAATGAATGAAAAATTAATAATGTCATGGAAAGAATAAGAGAAATTGAAAGTAAGCTTTATTGGGCCATGGAGGAGGAAAAAGTATATCTTAATCCTCAACTCAACTTGCAGGGGTTGGCTAAAAAAATTGGCATATCGTCCTCAATGCTTTCGCATGTACTCAACATATATTTCAACACCAGCTTTTGCGATTTTTTGAACCGCTATCGCGTGCGGGCAGTGATTGAGAAATTACAGAATCCATATTACAATCGGTTTAATATAGTGGTTTTGGCGTATGAAAGCGGCTTCAACTCAAAAGCAAGCTTTCACAGGATATTTAAAAATTTTACGGGTAAAACCCCAACTGAATATAAAAAGCTTTTAGAAGAAAGACTCTCATTGATTGAAGCAGCGGTGTAGCTTTTTTCATGGTTTGAGTGGTTAATAATTGGTTAGTTTGGTGAGAGAGCCGCACGGGATTATTTCCGGCGGCTTTCTTACTATTGCTTGATAACCTTCTCGGCCTGCACTACTGCACCATTAACCGAAACCGTTAGTATGTACATGCCCCGTCCGAGCGAATTAATGGCTACACCTGGTATTTCAAAAGTATTTATCTCACCATCAGCAGCATAGAAAGTTTGCTGGTACACCCTTTGCCCATTGAGCGTTTGAAGCATGAAAGTATAGTTCCCCGCTTCACCCAGTAGCCGCACCCTCAGTCGATCGATAAACGGATTGGGATACACTTCAATGGCCGTTTTGCTATACGCAAAAGTAGGCGAATTCACGTCGAGCGGATAATATATTTTATCGATATTGGCATCAATCCAGGCAAGTCGCTTTTGCAACCAATCCTTGATGAAGGCAACCTCCTCATCGGCAGAGGCCACGTAATGATCGGGACCAAACAGGTACTTATCCTCTATAGGCCACACGCTATAGTTGAGCAACCGAGAATCGTGGGTATGCTGATATAGCGAATCTATGTAGTAGAACAGGCTATCGTTGGAAAGAAAACTTCCTCGTAACTCCCACCAACGTGCTGCAAGCCTGTTTTTTAATACCGTATCGCGCAGCATCAGCTTTATGTTAAGGTCGGTATTAAACTCATACTGCCATTTGTACGTGAGCGTACCCTCCTGCCAGCTGGCACCACCAAATGCCAGATCGTAATCCCACAAGGGTCCATAGTTTATTACCCCACGACTATCCTTGTAAAAATAGGTGCTATAAAGATATGCGTCACAATTTTTCGTAAGCTCGTTAATGATAACATAGTCGATGAGGGAATAGGGATTGACGTAACGTCGGTAACCCTCTACCGGATCGAGAAACCTGGGAGATTTTAGCGTTGCTTCAAAACTTTTAATAAAATTGATCAAATAATTTTTCTCAGCCTCTGTAATTTCATCGTCATCGGGGTAAATGAATTGAACTACCTTTCTATTAGGCTTATCGTATTTAAAAACGTAACCTCCATTTTCGGGAAAAATAGAGTCGCGTTTGGCCACGTTTACACGGTTTTTATCCCTTTTTATTTTTTCCATGAAATAATACAACCCCATGTACTCACCATTGTATATCAGCTCGCAATATTGCGTACGAGGTTCATAATGGCCCATTTTACGACCCAGCATGTAAACCAGTTCTGTTTTTATCAGGCTTTTATCAGCAAAACTGCTGAAAAGTACCCAATCATTTTCGGCAGGCATGCCCAGTAGGGCAATGTTGTTATTGGTACCATCGGGGTTTTGCGTCTCAACATTGAACGACATTTTCGGGAACCAGGCCGACGACTCGCCTTTACGTTCAATGGAAATATAACCATCGTATACAGGCCAATCGGTAGGTCGCTTTATACCAGGCTTATCGATAATTTTCATCCGGGCCCGAACCCGGGTATGCAGATAGGGAATGCCCATTTCATCTGTTTCGATAGCTACAATAGGAAATTTTGAGCTATCGAGCGGCACCTGACGGTAATACCGAAAAACCGGATTGTAAATATTATACCAACCATTATTCTTCAAATTATAAACCGCGCAGACAAAAGATAAATCATTGGCAACACTATCGTTATGCACCTCAATAGCAAAAACATTTTCACCCGGGTGGATAAGCGATCGAACCGTCGTAGAATCGATATAATATGCATCCACGGGTGCATCGTATCGTCTATAAACATGCGATTCGTGCGACCGGTCGGTGGGCTGGTTGAATGCAACCGCACTTCCCTGCTTGCCCAGGTTCACCCGAATTATCTCCTGCCCGTTCAAGTATGCAATATATCCATCGTCGTAATCGGACCAAAAACTTAAATCACCCCAATCCCACACGTTATCAACATTGAATTTGATGCGCAAAAAAAGGCTGGGGGTTTTTGATATGACAATAGTACAATCCTTAGGCATAACCGGCCAGCCATACCCTATCACTGCAGGAACGTTTACTTTTGTCCATAGCGAGTCATCAAAGGCTGGATTTTTCCAATCTTCAGCAGGTGCCTGATTACCCAGCCAGTACGAAAATCCCCGTTTTGTACGAGTAGTATCCGAGTTAAGCGAAATAAACGGAACCTGGGCACCAGCTCCTATTGACCCCAACATGCAAAAGAGCAATACAATTTTTTTCATCATAATAAAATTAATTTTTATAAGGTATGATGGAACACCCATGTTCGCAATTTTTCTATTGTGTTTGCGTTCGCAGGAACATGGGTATTTCATAGGTGAGTGTTTATTGCACAAGTTATCTTTGTTGAATTGCTTAATTAAATGCTTTCTTTCCTTTAATTGTTGAAATCCTCTTACTGAGAAGAATGTAAAGATTAAGAAAAAGCAGAAGAAAAGCAAATAAAAAGCTATTTATTGTTGTATGCCGACATGGTGCGCTCGAGGCCTGAAAGCACAAAACTGTTGATTACTTCGCCGGCAAGGGCAATGCGGGGTTGAATTAGTTTCCAATCCTCCTCGGGCCATTTGCCCAAAACATAATCGATCTGAGCTCCTTTGGGAAAATTATTGCCTATACCAAAACGTAATCGAGCATAATTGGAATGTCCCAACGTTTCGGTAATGTGTGCCAACCCGTTATGACCACCATCACTCCCTTTGGGCCGGATGCGGATGGTACCCACAGGCAGGGCAATGTCGTCGACAATGACAAGAAGATTTTCAATGGGGATTTTTTCTTTTTGCAACCAATAATTTACAGCCTTGCCACTAAGGTTCATGAATGTAGTCGGCTTGATTAGAACGATGTTGCGCCCCTTCAGCGAACAGTTTGCAACAAAGGCGTAACGCTTATCCTCAAAAGCAATATTGGATGCCCGTGCATAGGCATCCAATATGTCAAATCCTATATTGTGACGGGTGTGAGCATATTCATCACCTATATTACCCAACCCCGCTACAAGGTACTTCATGCATCAAATATTGCTTCTGACGAAGAGCTGAGACTTTTAAATTATTTCCCCGCTTCAGCTGCTGCCCCTTCCTTCACCAGTCGCGAAGTTAGTACGCTAACAACCAATTCGTTGGGTTTGTTAATGATGGTAAGATTTTCGAAATTTAATTTGTTTACTCGTATGTGTTGACCTACATCAAGATCTTCAATATTAATTTCCAGCACATCGGGTAAATACTTTGGCAATGCTTTAACTTTCAGGTAGCGCTTTGCAACTTTCAGCTTTCCCCCTTTTTTAACCCCAACTGAATTACCGACTATTTTGACAGGAATGTCTATTACTACAGGTTTATCATCGGAAATTTGCAGGAAGTCGATATGCAAAATTCGGTCGGTAACCGGATGAAACTGAATCTCGCGCATTACAGCCTGATATTTTTTCCCTTCGATATCGAGATTTACGATATATACATGGGGCGTATATACCAGATCCCTTAACGCCAATACGCTGGTGTAAAAATGTACGTTTTCGCCTGCACCATACAATTCGCAGGGTACCAGCTCTTTTTTTCGTAGTTCCTCAGATGCCTTCTTACCCAGATCGGTCCGGAGATTTCCTTTAAGTTCAAATGTTTTCATTCTTTTTTCATTTAAATTGTGCTACTCAGAATTAACTATATTTTTATGGTTAATTCCCCATTACACGAATGCTTGCGCTATCCATAAAAGGGGATGCAAATATACAAAACAGTTTTTAGAAGATAAAATTACCGCTAATCGATTGATAATTATATACTTTATTAATTGTATCTGCAAACAGATCGGCGATGGTTAAAACCTTAATTTTGGGCGACTGTTGCTTGAGAGGAATAGTATCGGTAACGATAACTTCCGTAATCTGAGATTTCTCAATACGTTCGTAAGCTGGACCCGACAATACCGGATGCGTAGCCAGTACCCTGACACTTCTGGCGCCCTCTTCCATCATCATATTGGCCGCGATGGTGATAGTACCTGCAGTATCAATCATGTCGTCAACAATGACAATATTCTTGTCCTTAACGTCGCCAATAACCTTAAACTCGGCAATGCTGTTAGCTTTTTTGCGGAGCTTGTAGCAGATAACCATTTCGGTTTTTAAGAATCGTGAATAGGCATTAGCACGTTTACTTCCGCCCATATCGGGTGCGGCAATCACCAAATCGTCGAGCTGGAGAGAATTGATATAGGGGACAAAAATGGACGAAGCATAAAGATGATCGACAGGAACGTCAAAAAAGCCCTGCAGCTGGTCGGCATGTAGATCCATGGTCATAACCCTATCGACACCGGCTGCTGTAAGCAAATTAGCTACCAGCTTGGCACCAATCGAAGAACGTGGACGATCCTTGCGGTCCTGACGTGCAAACCCAAAATAAGGAATTACCGCCACTACTGTCTTAGCCGAAGCACGCTTGGCTGCATCTATCATCAATAAAAGCTCCAGCAAATTTTCTGCAGGTGGAAAAGTCGATTGAACGATAAATACTGTACATCCCCGAACCGACTCCAGATAAGAAGGCTGAAATTCTCCATCACTGAATCGTAGTAGCTGCGTGCTTCCAAGTTGCGTACCAAAACTCCTGGCTATTTTTTCTGCTAAATATACCGAAGCAGTTCCAGAAAAAATTTTAATGGGTGAATTTTGTTCCATCAATGATAAGTGCTCTTAATTTTTGGCACGCAAATTTATAAATTATTAATAAAAGTTTACGCTTATCCTACCGATTTATTACCATAATTTCTTTCCCCAAAAATCAAACTGCCTACCCGAATCATATTCGATCCCTCCTCAATGGCTATCTGATAATCGTTTGACATACCCATGGATAACGTGTTAAAAGATTCATTTTGAGGAAAATATTCTTCTTTTATGCGATGAAAAAGTTTGGATAATGAACGAAATTCGCTTCTGATCTGGTCGGTATCGTCGGTATAGGTAGCCATTCCCATCAATCCGGCAAAAATGATATGCTGATATTTGTGCCATTGACCATTTGATAGGAGTTGTAAAAGTTCTTCTTCGGAAAAACCAAATTTTGTTTCCTCACGTGCAATATGCACCTGAAGCAAACAGGGAATTGAACGATTGTTTTTTGCCGCTTCTTTTTCAATTACGTCGAGTAGCTTAACCGAGTCGACCGAATGAATCATAGCAATGAATGGGGCAATATATTTAACCTTATTGGTCTGTAAATGACCAATCATATGCCACTGGATATCCTTTGGCAGTACCTGATACTTCGATACAAGCTCCTGAACCTTATTTTCTCCGAACAGCCGATGCCCCAGCTGGTACAGTTCCAATATTTTTTCGGGTGAATGTGTTTTGGACACAGCCACAATACGAACATGCTGGGGAAGAGTTTTAATTATACTGTTGAAATTTTCTGCTATCATGCCGTTCTTCAATTTTGCAACAAAGTTAAGTAAATCTTGTTATTATGAACGAATACATCAATTATCCACGCTTTTGTATTCCTTGAAATTTTCATTACAAATTATATATTTGAATACTAAATGTAAATTAACGCAAAATGAAAGTAAGTGTAATAGGAGCAGGAAATGTAGGAGCTACAGTAGCTCAGGTATTGGCTGCAAGAGAAGTTGCCGAACAGATAGTACTGGTGGATATTAAGCAGGGCGTTGCCGAGGGTAAATCGCTGGATATGTGGCAAACGGCTCCCATTAATTATTACGACAGTCGGATTATTGGGGTTACGGATGATTATCAGGCAACTAAAAACTCGGATGTGGTTGTAATCACCTCGGGGGTGCCGCGTAAACCGGGGATGAGTAGGGACGATCTAATTTCTATTAATGCGGGTATCGTTAAGGAGGTTACTGAAAAAGTGGTAAAAACATCGCCCGATGCCAAAATTGTTGTTGTATCGAACCCCCTTGATGTGATGACGTATGTAGCCTATCGTGCATCAGGTTTCGAGGCCAATCGGGTGATGGGTATGGCAGGTATACTGGATACGGCACGATACAAGGCTTTTCTGGCCGAAGCCCTTAATTGTAGTCCAAAAGATATTCAGGCACTGCTGTTGGGAGGACATGGCGACACCATGGTGCCATTGCCTCGATATACTACGGTGGCCGGTATACCCGTAACGCAGCTTATAGGTAAGGAGCAGCTGGATAATATTATCAAACGTACCCAAAACGGAGGAGGTGAAATTGTAAGTCTGTTAGGTACTTCGGCCTGGTATGCACCGGGAGCTGCCGCCGCACAAATGGTTGAAGCCATTATTCGGGATCAAAAACGCATCTTCCCATGCTGCGCACATCTAAATGGTGAATATGGTTACAAGGGACTATTTGTAGGTGTACCTGTAAAACTGGGAAAAAAAGGTATCGAACAGATCATTGAAATTGAACTAAATGCCGACGAACGTACGCTATTCGACAACTCCGTTCAGGCGGTAAAATCGCTTATGGATGCATTGGAAGGATTAAAAATCTTCGGATAAAAAAAAGGGGCGAAAAAAAATCGCCCCTAATTTTTATAAACTGGCCACTATGGCGTCCTTGTAAATTTTTTTAATTAATCCCTGAAGCACCTTACCAGGACCTACCTCATAAAATTCGGTAGCACCATCGGCTACCATGGCCTGGACAGATTGCGTCCACTTGACAGGCGCAGTAAGCTGTTTAATCAGATTTTCTTTGATAGTCAAAGGATTGGTTTCAGCAGCTGCTATTACATTTTGATAAATGGGACAAATGGGTGCATTAAAATGGGTACCTTCAATAGCTTCGGCCAGCTCCTGCCGGGCAGGTTCCATCAAAGGTGAATGAAAAGCTCCTCCGACGGGCAGCTTTAAAGCTCGTTTAGCGCCTTTCGCAGTGAGTAGATCAATGGCTTTTTCGATGCCGCTGATACTACCCGAAATTACCAGCTGACCAGGACTATTGTAGTTAGCAGGCACTACAATGTCAGGGATAGATTTACAAACCTCTTCTACCACCTCATCGTCAAGTCCTAAAATTGCAGCCATTGTAGAAGGCTGAAGGTCGCAGGCCTTTTGCATGGCCATTGCCCGCTTCGAAACCAGCACCAATCCATCTTCAAAGCTCAGTGCACGGCTCGCTACCAGAGCCGAAAATTCTCCCAGCGAATGCCCAGCAACCATATCGGGCTTGAATGTATCGCCTGCTACAATTGCAACAATAACCGAATGTAAAAAAATAGCAGGTTGAGTTACACGGGTTTGCTTTAAGTCTTCATCCGTACCCGAGAACATCAGGTCGGTAATTCGGAAGCCCAGAATATCGTTCGCCTTTTCAAACAATTCCCGCGCAACTGGTGAACTTTCGTACAGGTCTTTTCCCATACCCACAAACTGTGAGCCCTGTCCTGGAAATACGTATGCTTTTTTCATCATAATAAAATTAATTTTTAAAGGTATGATGGAACACCCATGTTCGCAATTTTATCACTATTGTGTTTGCGTTCGCAGAAACATGGGTGTTTCATCAGTCATTTTTTAGGTTTGACATAAATAAATATTTATCGTGATTGCTTAATCCATTCCCTTGCATTCACAAAGGCCTCAATCCAGGGGCTTACCTCATCGTTTTTCCGTTGATGGGGATAATAAGCCCAATTCCATGGATAAATAGAACGTTCAAGGTGAGGCATCATAGCCAGATGTCGTCCGTCGACCGAGCATATTGCCGCTGCATCGTAATCGCTCCCGTTGGGATTACCCGGAAAATCGCTGTAGCTATATTTCATTGGAATATGATAGTTTTCTTCCGCCATGGGCAAATGAAAACGTCCCTCTCCATGAGCTACCCAAATTCCAAGTCTGCTTCCCCGAAGCGACTTAAGCATTATAGAATTGTTTTCAAGTATGGTTACATTAACAAAATGCGATTCGAACTTATGTGTTCTATTGTGTTTCATCCGGGGATGCTGCTGATGCTCCGGATAGATAAGATTTAGCTCTGTCATCAGCTGACAACCATTACATACTCCCAGGCTCAGGGTATCGTGACGTGCATAAAAACGATCGAGCGTTTGTTTTGCCTGTAGGTTGTATAGAAATGCGCCTGCCCATCCCCTTGCCGAACCCAATACGTCGGAGTTGGCAAAACCACCGACAAAAACAACGAAATGCACATCGTCGAGTGTTTCGCGTCCTGTAATGATATCGGTCATGTGAACATCCTTGACATCAAATCCAGCCAGATACAGAGCCCATGCCATTTCCCTGTCGCCATTCGAACCTTGTTCACGAACAATGGCTGCCCTTATGCCCGACGGTGAGTTGCGACGGAGGGTTAAGCCATACTGACTTAGCTGACCAGTAAATTTTTCGGAGAATGTATACTGGAGGGGTAACCTTTTATAATTTTGATATCGTTCAAGAGCAGGTGTTTCCCCACTTTGCCGACGATCGAGCAGGTACGAGGGGCGATACCAAATATCGCGCATCGCATCTATATCCACAGAGAGTACCTGGTTGCCCTTTTTGATGAGTATCTTCCGTTCAGGTGTAACCTTACCTATCAAATGAAAAGTGATACCCTTCCCCTTCAAAAAGTTGGCAACTGGCTCTTTATCCTCATTGGAAATCTGAACGATAATCCCTGGATTTTCACTGAAAAGTATTTTGATCCAATCTTTCTCGGCCAGCGTGTTAAGGTCAATGTTCATACCCCCACGGGTGTTAGGAAAATTCATTTCAAGCAGAGCTGTAATGAGTCCACCCGAAGAGATATCGTGGCCTGCCAGTATTTTTTCTTCCTGGATAAGCAGTTGAATCGCATTAAATACGCTGGCAAAATAGGCTGGATCTTTAACGGTAGGTGTACTTCCGCCAATTTTGTTAAGCACCTGTCCAAGAGCACTTCCACCCAAAGCAAATGGAGCCTGCGACATATCGATATAAACAAGAATAGTATCGATATCAGGTACAAGGGCAGGGTTAACCACCTTGCGAATATAGGTAACTTCAGCAGCCGCCGATACAATAAGGGTTCCCGGGGCATACACCATCCTTCCGTCGGGATATTTTTGGGTCATCGACAGGGAGTCTTTGCCAGTAGGAATATTAATTCCCAACTGTAGGGCAAAGTTACTGGCGGCTTCCACAGCACGATAGAGCCGGGCATCCTCGCCGGGTTGTTTGGCTGGCCACATCCAGTTGGCACTCAAAGATACCCCCCTCAGTCCTCCTTCAATAGGTGCCCACATAATGTTGGTTAGTGCCTCAGCAATGGAAAGTATCGATCCATGCTGTTCGTTGACCAACCCGACAATGGGTGCATGTCCAATGGCCGTAGCAATACCCCGCTGGCCCAGATAATCGAGTGCAACAACTGCTACATTACTTAGGGGAAGTTGCAACTCGCCCACCGTCTGCTGCTGGGCTACACGACCCGTAACCGACCTGTCGACCTTATTGGTAAGCCAGTCTTTACACCCGACCCCCTCAAGCTGTAATACCCAGGCCAAGTATTCTTGAATCTTTTCATTCTCGTAGGTAGGTTCTTCGTATGTCTTTAAATGCGTGGAATCGATTAAAACACTCCTGGGAGGATTACCAAACATATCAACCAGCTGAAGGTTCAATGGTTTTTCTCCCGTGCGTGAATCAACAAAACTAAAATTCCCATCGCCCGTAATTTTTCCAACCTCATACATGGGAGCCCTTTCGCGTTCGGCAATGCGCCTGACCAGTTGGATATCGTCATTTTTCAGCAGAAGCCCCATGCGTTCCTGTGATTCGTTGCCAATAATTTCTTTGGCCGACAGGGTGGGATCGCCAATGGGTAGCCGGGCAATATCAATTTCACCGCCTTCGGGTTCAACTAATTCTGAAAAGCAATTGAGGTGACCTCCTGCCCCATGGTCGTGGATGGATATGATAGGATTATTGTCCATCTCGGCTAATCCTCGGATTACGTTAAATACCCGTTTTTGCATTTCGGGGTTCGATCGCTGGACAGCATTCAGTTCTATGGTGTCATTGTATTCACCAGTAGCTACCGACGACACAGCTCCTCCCCCCATGCCTATGCGGTAGTTATCGCCACCCATCATTACTATCCGATCATCTTTTTCGGGGCTACCTTTCTGGCTGTCTTTTTTAAGCCCATACCCTACTCCCCCGGCAAGCATAATCACCTTATCGTAGCTGTAAAGCTGATCTTTTTCGGAATGCTCGAAAGTAAGTACGCTACCACAAATAAGGGGTTGACCATACTTATTTCCAAAATCACTGGCACCATTGGAGGCTTTTATCAGAATATCCTCGGGGGTTTGATACAACCACTTTCGGGGAGGGATGGCCAGTTCCCAGGGTCGCTGATCGTTTCGTGGATATGGCGTCATGTACACGGCAGTACCAGCAATGGGAAATGCCCCCTTGCCCCCAGCCATACGGTCGCGTATTTCGCCACCAGTGCCCGTAGCAGCGCCATTGAACGGCTCGACAGTGGTAGGGAAATTATGGGTTTCGGCTTTTAGCGATATCACCGTTTCCATGGGCCGGGTAACGAAAATGGAAGGCACATCGGCACGTTGGGGCGCAAATTGTTCTACCACTGGCCCCTGTATGAAAGCACAGTTATCGCGATAGGCCGACACCACCCGGTTGGGATTTTGCTGCGTGGTTTTCTTAATGAGCTGAAAAAGCGTGCTGCTTTGCTCTTTACCATCAATAATAAATGTGCCGTTGAATATCTTATGACGGCAATGTTCTGAATTGACCTGAGAAAAACCAAAAATTTCGCTATCTGTTAGAAGCCTCCCAAGTTTCCGACTCAGCTGTTTTAGGTAGACTATTTCATCCGTATTCAGGGCAAGCCCCTCTTGCTGATTGTAACTCTCTAAATCTTCAATAAAGCGGATAGGTTCAGGTTGCCTATCGATATGAAAGATTTCTGGCGTAAGTTTGTGATATAACGCCTGAAGCATCCGATCGTAGGTAGAATCGGCCGAGGCGACCGGAAAAAACTCTTCCATCCGCACGATTCCTTCGATACCCATATTCCGGGTTATTTCCACCGCATTGGTACTCCAGGGAGTTATCATTTCCCGGCGTGGGCCTACAAAATATCCCTCAATGACCTCTACTTCAATTCGTTTGCCCGAAAGCAACCAATTTAGTTTCTCAATATCAACACCACCAAGCTCACGAATACTATCAACAACAATGTATGAATTCTCGGTCTGAAAATAATAAATCATGTTAAGCATTTTTTTGCTTTGCAAAGTTACGAATCTCGCTGGGTAAAAAAAATTTTAGCCCATACTATCAGGATTATCCCTGGAAATTGACTTTTGCCACAACTAATCAGGTAAGAAAGATATCTGTCATTCCTTCCAACGGGATGAAGGGTTATTTTTTGGTAAAATGCTATTACTATGCCGCATTCGAGGATACAAGGACCGTTTTATTATATCCCAATTTGCAAATATTCTGAGCTTTTTATCCCGATTTCTTTTAGAAATTAATTTCACTTTACTTTTTTTAACAATCCTCCTTAACATCCCTTAACAACGACAATTTGTCAGCGGTATAAATTTTGACCAACTTTGAAAAAAAGAAATCAATCATTAATCAACAAAAAATCAAAATATTATGAGAACAAGAAGATATTATTTCGAGACAGCGTTGATAGCAATATTCAGCGCACTTATATCGGTAGCAGCCTACCATCATTTTTACCATAAGCCCCAGGTAGTGTATAATTATCCCAATTATGCCCGTCAGGTATCGTATTCCGATACTGGCCAACAACCCATCGATTTCACCTATGCAGCCGAGCAAACCATTCATGCTGTGGTACATGTGCGGACAAAGTCAAAGGTTGAAACTACCTACCGTAATCCTATTTACGAATTTTTTTACGGTGATGGTACTATCACCCGCGAACAACCTGTAGTTGGGTTTGGGTCGGGGGTTATTATCAGTCCCGACGGCTACATTGTAACCAACCACCACGTTATCAAGGGGGCCGAAGAAATTGTAGTTAAGTTGAATGACAATCGCGAGTTTGATGCCAAACTAATTGGCAGCGATCCCAGCACCGATCTGGCTCTACTCAAGATCGATGGAAATAATTTTCCATACATTCCCTACGGAAATTCCGATGCCCTGCGTGTAGGGGAATGGGTGCTTGCCGTTGGTAATCCTTACAATTTGACCTCGACAGTAACCGCTGGTATTGTAAGTGCAAAAGCACGTAATCTTAATATTATCAACGATACCTACCGGCTCGAATCGTTTATACAGACCGATGCCGCACTTAATCCCGGCAATAGCGGTGGTGCACTGGTCAACACCCGTGGCGAACTGGTGGGGATTAACACGGCTATACTTTCTCCATCGGGTAGCTATGCGGGCAACTCCTTTGCTATCCCGGTGACCATAGTAAAAAAGGTTGTTGACGATCTTCGCGAATACGGTGTGGTACAGCGAGCCTTCCTGGGTATCACTCCCACCGATATGAACGCCGAGATTGCTAAACAAAACGATATTGCTACCACCATGGGTGTATATGTAAGCGATGTTCGCGAAACAGGGGCTGCCAAAGAAGCAGGAATTAAAAAAGGCGATGTAGTAACAAAAATTAACGACGTACCCGTCCAGAATACAGCTGAACTTCAGGAACAACTCAGCAAGTACCGTCCAGGCGACAAAGTAAAAGTTACCGTATTGCGCGACAATAAAGAAAAAACTTTTGACGTTGTATTGAGAAACTTGCAGGGAGAAACAAAAGTTGTTAAAAATACGGATATTTCCGAAACAGTAATCTTTGGCGCAAAGTTTGCCGAAATCACCGAAGAGGACAAGAGGAATCTGGGTATTAGATACGGAGTAAAAATTGTTGAGCTTGCTCCGGGAAAATTTAGTCGGGCTGGGATTGAGGAAGGTTTCATCATTACACGAATGAACAATAAACCAGTAACCTCAATTGCCGAGCTGAAAAAAATTCTCAATAATACCCGCGGAGGGGTATATATTGAAGGTGTTTATCCCAATGGGGTGATAGCATACTATGCCTTTGGTATCTAACCTTTTTAAACTCAGGTATCGAGGATTCGGTACCTGAGTATTGTTAAAAAAAATATAACCGTTTCCAGCGCAAGCCCGATTAAAAAAAAGGTACTAACTTTGTAACAACCAACAAAATTCAATTGCCTTGAAATATTCTGAAGAAATATTCGAAAATTTTCAACAGTTTCTGGAATCCTTTCAGGGCGACATCAATATTTTGGAAGGAATAGTAGATGTCGATGTACAAATGGAATATTTTGAGGAATCGAAACGGCTCAAGGATCATGCACCGCTGGAAGATTGGGAATCGCATGCCCAACAACTCTATGACCCCAATGTTGAAATAAAAGACAAGAAAGCATTGATTGTCCGCCTTGCTTCGCTGGAGGATGTGAAAGCCTACCGTTTTCTGGAAAAATACTATGAGCAAGCCGATGAGGGGTTGAAAGACTGGACAAGGCTGGCTATTCAGGAGTCGCGACTGCTTTTGCAATCGAAGCTTCTTGACCAACCGCAACTGCTTATTTCGACAGGACTTGGGGGCAAGGAAGGGAAATTACGCTATTTCATCGTACTTTTTCATCGTAGCTACAAGGAATATACTCCTTTTCAGGAAAAAATCATCCGCGACGAGCTGACATATATCTTCAAAAATCAGGATATAATTATAGAGCAGATAAATTTTGCAGGCAATTACGTAACGTTGGTAGCGTTGTTCCCGCTATTTGCGTCGGTTACCGAAATCCTTGAAAAGGCACTCCAGGAAATCAATCAATACGGGAATTTTATGCACGAAAAATGCATCATTACAAACGTTCGTATACTCTCGGCCGGCGATATCAGTAATATTATTGCTCAACACGAAAAAACAGTTTAATATTCCAAAAAAATAATCGATGCATTCGCAAATAAACGCAGCCATACAAGTCATACCTCGATCAATAACCCGACATCCTTACGAAATAATAGATGCGGCCATAGAGGTTATCAAAAAGTCGGGGCTTAAATATATAGTCACCCCTTTTGAAACGGTGGTCGAAGGGGATTATCAGCGAATCATGCAGTTGGTCGAAGAGATACATCAGGCCTGTTACGAAGCTGGAGCTATCGATATGATTTGCAACCTCAAAATCCAGAGTTCGGCTGCTGCCCCCGTTACTATTGACGAGAAGATAAAAAAATACTCAAAGCATGAGCACTGATGGCCAAACTGTTATCCAGCTAACAAACCTGATAAAACATTATTATGTAGGCAAAATTATAGTCCCCGCCATTCGATCTATTAGTCTGCAAATCAATAAAGGAGAGTACGTAGCCATTATGGGACCTTCGGGCTCGGGAAAATCGACGCTGATGAACATAATTGGCTGTCTCGACACGCCTACCCAGGGTACCTACATGCTCAATGGCATGCAGGTAAATACGCTAAACGATGACAAACTGGCTGAAATCAGGAATAAGGAAATTGGCTTTGTATTTCAAACCTTTAACCTGTTGCCCCGCTTCAATGTTCTTGAGAATGTTATGCTGCCGCTGGTGTATGCTGGATATGAAAAAAAGGAACGACAGCAACGTGCTCTGGAAGTTATAAAAAGTGTTGGTCTGAAAGAACGTATGCATCACAAGCCCAATGAGCTTTCGGGCGGACAACGTCAACGCGTAGCTATTGCCCGGGCGCTTATCAATAACCCCTCAATCATCCTGGCCGATGAGCCTACCGGAAACCTCGACAGCAAAACCTCCAACGAAATAATGCAGCTTTTTGACGAAATTCACGAACGCGGAAATACCATCATCCTGGTCACCCACGAAGAGGATATAGCTCGCCATGCCCAACGTATCATTCGACTTCGCGACGGAATGATTGAGTCGGATACCATCCAGACCAAACATTATGCACTTTAGGCATACAAATTGCTAAAAACCTTTTTGAGGTTACAAAAAACCATTACATTTGTGACTGATAAAATTTTGTAAACCATAGTGAAAACTTAAAAATTTATAGCGTATGTTGTTGAAATCAGTATTAAGAAATCATCTGCTAATGGTAATATTGGCATTTATAGTGGGTATGTATGCCTGCCAAACCCCTTCAGCTCCTTCCGGACAGCAAGCTAACGCCGATACCCTGAGCAAAGACTCCATTGCTCAGAATGTAAAAGAAGTGGTATATCCCTTACCGGCACCTTTTGAATTAACCCAGATGCTTAATGATATTGGGGCTGCCTATGTAGGCAAAAATCTCAATCCGGTAAGCAAGGTAGAAAAATACGCCACTGAAAAAGATAAGGCCGTTAACCTGGGTGTTTATGGGGCCGATCTGGCTTACGCCACCACCTACAATAAAGAAGAAGATATTAAGGCTTACCTCAAGGCGGTTAGAACACTTATTGATGCACTGGGCGTAAATATTGACTATTCGCCTCTCTTCTCCGACGAGGTAAAAATGAAAGCCAACAATAAAGATACCCTGGTGCAAATTATTACTAATACGTTCTATGCCACTTACTCATCCTTGAAAGATAAAAATAGCCCCGAAATGGCCGTCATGATGGTATCGGGAATGTGGGTTGAGCTAATGTTCATTGCTACGCATATCTCAAAAGACACCTACAATAATTCTCAAATTGTAGACCTAATAGCCAAACAAAAGGATTCTTACGAAAAACTAATGAATCTTATCGAAAAATATCCCGACCATCAAGCGCTGAAGGACCTGTCTGAAAAATTGTCGATATTGAAACCTGTTTTTGCCAAAGTTGATCAAGGACTTACCGTTTCCGACTACAATATTCTGCTTAACACCATTGAGAAGGTAAGAAAAGAATTTGTACTATAATTATTAATAATAATAACTAACTTTCCCAATGAAATGCCCACAATTTGCCGATTGTGGGCATTTATTTTGTAGCATATTTTGATTTCTAGTAATTTTGTCAGAGAAAACGAAAAGTTTCCTCCCAGCAATCTTAAAGCAGAGAAGTAACTTGCTGTCTTATTAGTGACGTGCAAATGATCATCACTGCCAAACGCATGGCAAGATACTCGAGCTTGCAGAATCAATAAAAATAAGACAGCCCGTTAGCCAGGCATGATTGCATACTGATAAAAATCTGCTAAATTAGCAGCAGTACTATTAAATGCCAAAGTATGATACAATTCCAGCTATGATGAACGAAATAGTATTAAAATCGTTGATGCGCCTTTTTGCCATTGTAGCCGATGTGCGAAAGGATGGCAATTTCGAAAACAAACGCGATATTGTGGTCGATTATCTTGATCGCCAGTATAGCCAGGAATTGGTACAAGCCTACATCGAATATTTCGACGAACAGGTACGGCGTCTACATCCCGAATCGATGTTTGATAGCGAAGAGGCCACAAAAGACCAGAACAACCATCTGGAGTCGTTGATTGAAGAAATATGCAACCGCATTAATCAGGAACTCGAAATGGAGCAGAAGATGATAGTTATGGTCTATCTGCTCGACTTTATTAACCGGGGCGAAAACATTACCTTCCGCGAACAAAAATATGTTTTCAAAATAGCTATCCATCTTAAGATCAACCTTGAAGAATTCAAGGATCTGCGTGCATTGACCTTTGGACAAATTGATAAGATCATTCATAAATCGCGCCTGCTATTCATCGATGCTGAGGAAAAACCAGAATACGAAGAGGTCAAGCACATGCACAACCCCAAGATGGAGGGTCGCATACTGGTAATGCACTTACCCTATACCAATCTGTTCGTATTCAGGTATCACGGAAACCTTAATTTTCTACTCAATGGTCATCGCATAAAGCCATACCGTTCGTACATTTGGTCGGTAGGGGCAGTACTGAAAAATTCGAAGGTAGGTACGCTATACTACACCCGGATGGCTGGTCGGTTTATACAGGCCAATGTCGAAAAAAAGTTTGTTTATGTAGCCGAAGAAATCGAGTATCGCTATGGAAATAGCAACAATGGTGTTCGACGCTTCAGCCTTAACGAGGAGTCGGGCCGGTTTATTGGGATCATTGGGGGTAGCGGCTCGGGAAAATCGACTCTGCTCAACCTGCTCTGTGGCAACCTAAAACCCCGTCACGGCCGCATCACCATAAATGGCTGGGACATCCATAAGCACAAGGAAGAATTAAAAGGGGTAATCGGATTTGTGCCCCAGGACGATTTGTTGATTAAGGAGCTTACTGTTTACCAAAACCTTTACTACAACGCCAAACTTTGCTTTGGCGACTACACCGAGGAGGAAATTCAGCAGGTAGTGGAACGTGCACTGGTTGACTTCGACCTGGTAGAGGCACGCGACCTAAACGTTGGCGATGCTTTTACAACCATCCTCAGTGGCGGACAACGCAAACGCCTCAATATTGCCCTGGAGCTTATTCGTGAACCCTCCATCCTGTTTGTTGATGAACCCACCTCGGGACTGTCGTCAGCCGACTCGGAAAAAGTTATCAACCTGCTCAAGCGCCAAACGTTCAAGGGAAATCTGATTATTGCCACCATACACCAGCCCTCGTCCGAAATTTTTAAAATGTTCGACAAGCTACTGGTGGTTGACCAGGGAGGTCGAATCATTTACTATGGAAACCCCATCGACGGTATTACCTATTTCAAGAAAATAGTGCATTTTGCCGATGCCGAAGAAAGCGAATGTCTGTGCTGTGGTAATATTAACTGCGATCAGATTTTGCGTACTGTTGAGGCACGCGTGGTGGATGCATACGGTCGACCTACGCGTAAGCGAAAAATCTCGCCCCAGGAATGGTATGAGCTTTACCTGAAAAACATCGACCCCGATATCCGGCAAATTCACCGTGAACACGATGGTACCATCCCTAAAAATAATTTTAAAATTCCCAGCCGCTTCAAACAATTTTTACTATTTATCAAACGCGATGTACTGGCTAAAATCCGAAACCAGCAATACCTGTTACTTTCGGCTATTGAGGCTCCCCTGTTAGCACTGATTATTGCTTTTTTTAGCAAAAGCTTCGTATTTATAGATGGCTCACCAGTCTACATATTTGGCGAAAATTCAAATATTCCCGCTTACCTTTTCATGATTGTAATCGTAGCCCTTTTCCTTGGTTCTATTATCAGTGCCGAGGAGATTTTCAAGGATCGGAAAATCCTAAGGCGCGAAAAATTCCTCAACCTAAGTCGTTCGAGCTACCTGCTTTCCAAGCTGGCCATATTATTTACCATATCGGCCATTCAGATGCTCCTTCTGGTAGTTATTGGTAATCATCTGCTGCAAATTGAGGGAATGACCTGGCGCTACTGGCTAATTCTTTTTTCCACCTCGTGCTGGGCCAATCTGATAGGTCTTAATATCTCGGCCGGTCTTAATTCGGTGGTTACTATTTACATTCTTATCCCGCTTATCCTTGTTCCGCAATTACTATTTAGCGGAGTTGTGGTGGAATTTAACAAAATGCACAATAAAATAGCCTCGGATCTGGTAGTACCCCTGCAGGGCGACCTGATGCCTTCGCGTTGGGCCTACGAAGCACTGGCTGTAACCCAATTTAAAGACAATTATTACGAAAAACACTTTTATCCTTACGAACAGTTACAATACACTGCCAACTATTTTCGTTCAAGCTCTATCCCCTATCTTCGCACACTACTTACAAGAATAGAGAACGAGAGCGATTCTACTCAGCTTCAACGCGATTGGGCTATCATTGCTTCAGAGGTTTCAGTAATCTCAAAATACCTTAACGTTACTGCACCCAACATTACCCCTGCTGCAAGCAATATCCCGGATCAGGTAAAAAAGGCCAGTCAGTTCCTTGATTGGGCCGAAAGGCAATTTAATGCCCAATATCAATACGCCGTCTCCAAACGAGACTCGGTATTTGAAGCCCTGGTTAAAAAGTTTGGTAATAGAGACAACGTACTGAAAATTAAGCAGCGATATTATAACAAGCAACTGGCCGAGGTTGTAACTAACGAAAAGGAATTTTCAGAGTTTTACCTGCAAAACAACACATTAGTTCCTACACGCAATGCCATTTATCGATTACCCGTTCTTACAAACGGGCGTGCACACTTTTATGCACCCATGAAACGGATTGGTAAATTTTATATCGACACCTTCTGGTTCAACCTTATCGTCATCTGGTTGTATTCCGGGCTGCTGTTGCTCATATTATATGCCGACTTGTTCCGAAAAGTGATTGCTTACTTTGAATCATTACGACTGAATCGTTTGGCTCGACGTCGATTTATGCGACTGCTCAATATAACCGAGCAGCATCCAGGTCAAAAAAATTAAACACAATTTTATTATTGATTCATACAGAATTGAATGTATGAAAATTGAAACAGGCAGGAATGTTAAAAATTATTCCCTACCATGAGCAAATAAAACAAAAAATGCCATAATCGGTTTAGTAAAATAAGATTTTATGGCGAATTTGGGCTTAACGATAAACTGTTTGTTTGATACAAAAATTGTAATCAATTCACTGACTTTTATTAAAATAATTTATACTTTTGGAAAGATAGAAATAAAATATACCCACAAATTGGGCTTTGCGAGTGAAAACTTAGGTTAAATAAAGAAGATTCATGAAAAATAAGCTGTTTATAACCGTTGTTATGTGCTTTATCTCACCTTTTTTGCTGGGAAACAAAATTGATAGTTTACAGCAGGTGTTGAAAAGTACTCATGAAGACACTATTAAAATAAAAATACTGGGTAACATTGCCAACACCTATCTTAATCAGCTGGAATGGGACAGTGCCCTGCACTATTGCCAGAAAGCCATTGAAATTGGCGAAAATGTAAATTATCCTCAAGAAATATTTCGTATTTTATACTGGCAAGGGATAGCCTATTATCGCAAGGGGGTTATTGAAAAGGCGCTTCAATGCTATTTAAAAGCGCTTGAACTGGCAAAGCAGGTTAACAGTCGAATGCAGGTAGACATACTCAACGACATTGGAGTATTATATAAGTCTCAAGGCGACTATTTGAAGGCAATAGAGTATTTTCAGCGCAACCTCGAATATGTAGAAGCCAACAAAGACAGCGTATTGATAGGTCGAACGCTTAACAACCTGGCTAACGTATATTTCTCATACGGGTTATATACAAAAGCTATTGAATTTTACGAAAAAGCTACTGATATATTCATGCGTTTAGGCAAATTAAATTATGTAGGTTATCTGTACATGAATACAGGGGTAGCATACAAAAAAATAAATGCAAACGAGAAAGCACTCGAGTATTTCCGCAAAAGCCAGCAGATTTTTACCAAAATTGGGTTTAAACCTGGATTAGCACAGGTAAATGGTGAAATGGGAACCTTCTACGCCGAGCAGGGCGATTACAACCGGGCACTTCGATACGTGGAAGAATCGCTGAACGTATATAAATCACTGGGCGAGAAATTATTAATTGCGCAGGCTCTACGCCAACTGGGTGAAATATATCAGAAAGCTGGCTCGTATGGTACAGCCCTGCAATACTATAAACAAAGTGTTGCCCTTTTTAAAGAGCTAAATGCTAAAAAAGAATTGCTTGATAGCTACGAAAACATGGCCAGCGTATACTCTGCTATCGGTAATTACAAACAAGCCTATGAATACTACAAGATATATTCGAATTTGAAAGATTCGGTACTGAGTGAAGATTACCTGCGCCAGATGCAGGAAAATGAAGCTCGATACGAAAATGAAAAGAAAGAAAATGAAATAAAACTTCAGAAAGCTGAGCTGGCAAAGAAAGATGCCGAATCGAAACGCAAAAGCATATTTCTATTGGCAGTTGGGCTCATAGCCCTTATGGTTATGGGCTTCTCCATCATTATTTTCAAGCAGTATGCAGAAAAGAAAAAGGCAAATATACTCTTAGCCGAACAAAACGAACAGATAAAGAAACAACGCGACCAGATTTTCCAGCAGAAAAAAGAGATTACCGATAGTATTCACTATGCAAGCCGAATTCAAAGAGCGGTACTGCCCTCTCCTAAAGTTCTTGAGGACTACAACATTCAATACTTCATCCTGTATAAACCCCGAGATATTGTTAGCGGCGACTTTTACTGGATTAGTGCTAAGGACAGCAAAATAATTGTTACGGCAGCCGATTGTACGGGTCATGGAGTACCGGGAGCCTTTATGAGTATGTTGGGTATGGCACTGCTCAACGAGATTACATCAAAGTCGGAGGTTACTTCTGCTGCCCAGATACTCGACGAACTTCGCTCGCTGGTTATCAAGTCGTTGCATCAGAGCGGCTCGGTGGAAGAAACCAAAGATGGTATGGATATGGCCTTATGCGTATTCGACAGCGACCTGAAACGAGTACAGTTTGCCGGTGCATTTAACCCCCTATACCTGGTAAGAGGCAATGAGCTGATAGAAGGTCCTGCTGACCGCATGCCGGTTGGTTTCCACGACAAACAAACCACCAGCTTTACCAATACCGAAATACCCCTACAACCAGGCGACACATTGTATATTTTCTCCGATGGTTATGTCGACCAATTTGGAGGCGAAAATGGTAAAAAATTTATGGCCAAGCGGTTTAAACAGCTACTGATTGATATTCACGAAAAAGCCATGGAGGAACAAAAACAGATCCTCGACGTTACCATCACCGAATGGCGTGGCGAACTCGACCAGATTGACGATATCCTTGTGATCGGAATGAGGGTTTAAAAAACGCTATCCTTTTTCGTATGCCTCACGGATACGGGTAGCAATATCTTCAAATTCTTCTTTGGTTAGTTTTAACTTGGGGTTTGAAAAGTTCATATCATTAATGCCCGTTACCAAAGGGATAAGGTGAATATGTGCATGCGGTACCTCAAGTCCCACCACCGATACCCCAATACGATGACAAGGAACCACATTTTCGATAGCACGTGCTACTTTTTTCGAAAATGTCATTAATTCGCTCAATAAAGCATCATCGATATCAAAAATGTAGTCTATCTCCTTCTTTGGGACCACCAGGGTATGTCCCTTTACCAATGGATTGATGTCGAGAAAAGCGAAACAATGCTCATTCTCGGCAACTTTGTAACAGGGTATTTCCCCATTGATAATACGGCTAAATATACTTGGCATGGCGCAATATTTTTTTACCACAAAAATAAAAAATCAGCTGATTTCAAACACTGACCCACTATTCAGCAAATCGTCCACACATCGAATATTCGATGTTTTCTTGGCATGATTAATTTGTTCGATCAATAAATCATCAAAAGTAGGTTTTTTAACCATGCGAATGACCCCAACCGCCAGGGGGAACTGGGGAGGCATCATCTGGCACAGCATCATATGCAGGTAAAAATTATCTTCGTAGGGCTGGTGTACCATCACATCGTCCAGGCTACCATCCTTACCCAACTGGATAACACTCAGTTTACCCTCTTTCCATGCTAACCCTTTATCCCTGTTTTTGCCAAAAATCATGGGCTCGTCAGGGGTAAGTATCAATAGATTATCATCCCGCGTATCCTTATTGGTCAAATGTTCGTAAGCTTTGTCGTTAAAAATAACACAATGCTGAAGTATTTCAACCACTGAAGTACCATCATGCTTAGCTGCCAGGTAAAGCACATCGGACATCAATTGGGGTAAGTTATCGACCACCCTTGCAAAAAAAGTTCCCTGTGCTCCCAGGACAAGCTGTCCCACATTAAAACTATCCTCAATAGTACCCTCGGGCGAAGTTTTGGTTACAGTACCACGCGGTGTAGTAGGCGAAAACTGACCCTTGGTAAGGCCGTATATTTGATTGTTGAAAAGTAGAATATTCAGGTCGACATTCCGGCGAATAACATGAATAAAGTGATTTCCACCTATAGCAAGTGAATCCCCATCGCCTGTGGCTACCCATACGCTAAGTCCGGGATTGGCAAGCTTTACCCCTGTTGCAATAGCATGGGCTCGACCATGAATGCCATGAAAACCATAAGTATTAACGTAATAGGGGAAACGCGAGGAACAGCCAATCCCCGAAACGATAACAAAATTTTCCTTTTTATAACCAATCCGGGGAAAAACGTTTTCAACTGCCGAAAGAATGATATGCGAACCACAGCCCGGGCACCACTTCACGGTTTGATCGCTAACAAAATCTTCTTTTTTTAACTCTACTGGCGAGGGTTCAATGGTATTGCGAATCGGTTCCATAATCATTGCTGCTTACAAATTATTCAAAATAGCCTCTTTAATTTCTTGCTGCGTAAACGGAAGCCCCTGTATCTTATTGTATTGCAGATAGGTATACTGGGGAAAAGTCATACGAAGATAGTTGGCAAACTGGCCAGAGTTGAGCTCACACACTAAAATTTTTCGGTAGCGGCTAAAAATATCGGCCGTATTCAAGGGTAGTGGGAAGATATAGTTAAAGTTTGTGTGCGCGATGGGATATCCTTCCTGCAAAAGTTCTTCAACAGTAGCGTGGACAACGCCCTCGGCACTACCCCAACCTACCACCAACAGTTCACCCTGCTGATTTCCGAAAGTTGCCTGCAAGGGTAATTCGTTGGCTATCCTCATTACCTTATTTTTGCGCAGTTCTATCATTTTTTGATGATTGAGGGGATCGGTAGTAACAGTTCCTGTAACATCTTCTTTTTCAAGCCCCCCAATCCGATGACGCATTTCCTCAGTGCCAGGAATAGCCCAATAGCGAACCAGCGTATCGGGATTTCGACGATAGGGCTTGTATCCCTCACCGGGTTGAGCGTAAGGTGGTGTTATGGCAGGCATATCGGCCATTCGGGGTATGCGGAACAATTGCGAACCATTGCCCAGAAATCCATCAGTAAGCAAAATAACGGGCGTCATGTGTTCTATGGCAATTTTTGCAGCGGTAAAAGCGTAATAGAAGCAATTAGAAGGCGATGAAGCTGCTATTATCGGTATAGGGGCCTCACCCGTACGTCCAAACAGGGCATGATACAGGTCGCTTTGCTCGGCCTTTGTGGGCATACCGGTTGAAGGGCCTGCACGCTGAACATCGACTACCACCAGCGGCAATTCGGTCATCACAGCTAACCCAAGAGCCTCGGTCTTCAGGGAAAAACCGGGGCCTGAGGTGGTAGTTACCCCCAGCGCTCCAGCAAACGATGCACCCAGTGCAGAGGTGATGGCAGCAATTTCGTCCTCGGCCTGAAATACCTTTACACCCAGCGATTTTAGCTTAGCAAGTTCGATAAGAATATCGGAAGCTGGGGTGATGGGATACGAACCCAAAAAAAGCTGCAAGCCAGCCTTTTCGGCTGCTGCTAACAATCCCCAGGCAGTTGCCACATTGCCCGTAATATTGCGATACTTTCCCTTCTCCAGCTGGGCAGGAGGAACATGAATTTTCGACTCCAGCGCCTCAATATTTTCGGCAAAATTATATCCCGCTTCAAGCACCAGCTTGTTGGACTCCGTAGCCACCGAATCTTTTCCAAATTTTTTCTCAAAATAGGTAAACACCAGATCCAGCTTGCGATTAAGCAAAAAATAAATTATTCCCAGGGCAAACATGTTTTTCGACCGGTCGGCAACCTTGGGTGCAAGCTGAAATTTTTCAAGCGTTTTACGGGTAAGCAATGTGATAGGGGCCTTGATAACGTGAAATGCTCCCAATGTCCCATCGTTCAGAGGATTGCTCTGGTAACCTGCCTTTTCACAGGCCTCGGGAGTAAATGCATCCTCGTCAAGTATAATGGTAGCTCCCTTTTTTGCCCATTTAAGATTTGCCTTTAAGGAAGCTGGATTCATCACCACCAGAATATCACAAAAATCGCCAAAAGTGTAAATTCGTTTTTTTCCAATATGCACCTGAAAACCCGACACCCCAGCCAGAGTATTCCGTGGGGCCCTAATTTCTGCCGGATAATCGGGAAAAGTAGCCAGATCATTACCAAAAATAGCAGAATTGTCCGAGAAGATGCTGCCAATGAGCTGCATCCCATCACCCGAATCACCCGCAAATTTTATTACAACGCTATCCCTTTCGCTAATCATATTCCTCTTTTTTTTCTGAAATAAAAGACAAAAGTATATTTTATTGAGATTTTTTTTTCGAAAAAACCAAACAATTTTTACATAGTACTGTTCCAAAAACAAATAACAGACCCATAAAACTCTACCTTTGCAGCAACAAAAAATAAAAACTATGGCACTGATAAAAAGTATAAGAGGATTTACCCCCATCATTGGGAAAAATTGTTATTTGGCCGATAATGCAACAATAGTTGGTGACGTAGTGATTGGCGACGACTGTAGCATATGGTTTAACACCGTATTACGGGGCGATGTCAATTCGATTCGCATTGGCAATAAGGTAAATATTCAGGACAATGCTGTGCTACACTGCCTTTATCAGCGGTCGGTAATCAACATTGGGGATGAGGTTTCCATTGGGCACAATGCTGTAATTCATGGAGCCACTATTCACAATCATGTGCTGATAGGCATTGGGGCTATCGTGCTCGACTTTGCCGAGATTGGTGAAAATTCTATCATTGCGGCTGGTTCGGTGGTACTCGAAGGCAGTCGGGTTGAGCCCAACAGCATTTATGCAGGCGTACCCGCAAAATTTATTAAGCATGTAGATGCCTCGCACACCGAAGACATGATCCGCAAGATAGCCAACAACTATCTGATGTACGCCAGCTGGTACGACCAAGAAAAATAGAATCGTCAGAAAAGGGCTTTGGCAATACGCTTTACATTATCGGATATGCCGTAAGTGTAAAAATGAATGGCGGGAACTCCGAATGCCTTAAGTTCCTTCCCTTGCTGGATGGCCCACTCTATGCCTACCTCCTTTACCTGCTGATTGGTCTGACATTTCTCCAGTTCCTTATAAAATTCTTGTGGAATATCGCAGCTAAAGATCTGAGGTACGAGTTTGATATCATTGAGCGTAGCCAGCGGTTTTATGCCCGGCACAATAGGCACCTGTATACCCAGGGCCCGGCATCGCTTTACAAAATCGAAAAATTTTTGATTATCGAAAAACAACTGAGTAACAATGTATTCAGCTCCAGCATCTATCTTCTCTTTCAGGTACTTAAGGTCGGTTTCCATGTTTGGAGCTTCCACATGTTTTTCGGGATATCCGGCTACGCCAACACTAAAACTGGTGGGCTGAGGGTCCTTTAAATTGCTATCGAGATACCGCCCTGCATTCATGTCCATTACCTGCCGAACCAATTCCACCGTGTGAGCATGGCCATTTTTCTCGGGCACAAATATTTTTTGTCCTTTTGGAGCATCCCCCCTCAATAGCAGCAAATTATGAATTTCAAGAAAATGAAAGTCTATTAGCAAATCCTCTATATCATCCTTCGTGTGGCCTCCGCAAATAACGTGGGGTACAACGGTAACATTGTACCTAAAACGTATGGCTGCCGAAAGCGCAACATTGCCCGGACGTTTACGTACTATACGCTTTTCAAGGGTACCATCGGGCAAAGGATAATATACGGTTTCGCGTTGATGGTAGGTAATATTTATATTGAGTGGATCAAATTCAATTAGCGGCTCAATGGCTCGATATATTTCGTCAATACTTCTGCCCTTTAAGGGGGGAAGCAATTCAAAAGAAAACAGGGTCTTTTGCGTAGTACGTAATTTCTCTGCTACTGTCATATATTTGTTTTTGGGCAAAAATATAAAAAGGCTTACAATATAAACGACCACGTTAAAAAGAATTTTTGAATATTCCTAAAGACAATTAACATACGACCCCGATGGGTTCGAATATAGTCTGCCATGTAATGGTTGAACGCATAAATGGTTGGAAATCACGCAGCCGGGCATGGGAATATAGCAAATCAATGATCCCGAAGGGAAAGTTACAGCAAAAAACTACAATTGGAACGTAACCCTCGAGCAGTATCCCTTATTTCTCAAAATTTTCTTCATCAGTAGTAGCTGAAAATCATAAAAATAGCTGATTTATTCTACCTACAAAAAGTCTTTACCCGGTATTGAGTCAGTTTGCAAATAGAATATTTTCATGTACATTTGTAACAAAACAACCCTAATGTTTGCCCGAAAAGTATCAATTTGTTTATTTGTATGGCTTGCGCTTTTTTACGGGAGTGGGTATGCTTTTCAACGTGGCGATACGCTGGCATACGAACCCGATGACGATGAATACAATTTGATTATCGCCTCATTAAAAGGCGATTTACCGATGATTCAGCAACTGCTCGACAAAGGGATAAATCCTAATACAGTAATCGATGAAAGTATAACGCCACTCATATATGCGGTTCAAGGGGGACAGCCTAACATATGTAACTATCTAATTGCTCGGGGTGCTGATGTAAATTTTCGGCCCTCATTCGGCCCCACGCCCTTGATAGTAGCCATAAAAGCTCAACGGCCAATCCTTGCCGAAATGCTTGTAAACATGGGTGCCAGCGTTAATGCGGGAGATGAACAGGGACGCACCCCCATAATGTATGCGATAGCCCAGAACGACACCGTAGTTTTTCAAAAGCTACTTAGCTGGGGAGCCAATCTTACGCAGGCCGATACTTCTGGCATTACCCCACTGATGGTAGCTGTAATGCATAACCGACCCTACTTTGTCCATTATATACTTAATCGGGGAATATCGCCCGATATGCCCGATATTCATGGAGTTACACCATTCCTGGTTGCTGTTGCAAACGCTAATTACCCGATGATGGATTTGCTGCTCGAATACGGCGCCAACATTAACCACATTTCGCGAAAAAAACATTCGGCTCTGACCATAGCCCTCGAAAAGCAGGATGAAAAGCTCATCCAGTATCTCGTTGATAAAGGCGCCGATGTAAATTTAAAAATCCGAAAAACAGAGACCCCACTTACCATTGCCAATTATTTCAACAGCGATATTTTCCTTCGCGAAATTTTGACCTCAAACGGCGCCCGACAAAGCATATGGCCCGATTTCAGACAAATGAGCATTGGGCCTGAATTTTTGGGTAATTTTCAGCACATCATGATGGGTGCCAATGTTGGCCTGCGCGACTTTCGCTACGATGTTGAGCTATCTGCGGGATTCCTCGCACGATTAACCCCCACTCGCATATTGGTACCAACCGGTCAATCTGGTCACTACTACCAGTTCTGGGAAAGCCGTTACCTATGGTACGCCGGATTGGACAAGAAATTTCTGCTCCGCTACAAACAAAATTCCACGTTGCAGGGTATATTTATCGGAGCTCGTTGGGTATCCTCGCACCACAGCTACCGGGGGTCATCTTTCCCCACATCAACAGAGAATACCTGGGCTATCCACGGAGGATACTACTACATTTTCCGAAATGTCAAGCTTTATTTCTCATATCAATATCTTGACTTTGGATTTAGGGGTGTTTCTCCACATCATTACAACTTTGGGGTAAATCTCTATCTGGGTAAATCAATCCATTTCGACAACAAACGCTATCAACCATGGCAGTAGCAAAAAAACACAGCCTATCGTTTCTGATGATCGCAATATTTGCGATTGGCGTCGGATTAACTCGCTGTACCAGCAATACGACCGATGAATATCTTTATTGTATCAATTGCATAGCCGAGCATCCCGACTCCGACCGCATAAAAATTAAGCTCACCATCAACGACGAGAATAAACGAGTACCCGTACAGGTGTATGCCAGTAAATTCAACCCTTATCAATCCGATGATACCGTCTTTGCCGACACCCTTACCGAAGGAGAAGTAACCGTCAAAGTGGCTACCGATAAATTTTATTCCGTTGTTGCTCATTACAAAAATGGCAACGATACCATTATGGCGGTCGACGGTGGGCTGTTTGAAGCTAAAAAAGTAATTGGATGTCAGAACACCTGCTGGCAAATCAGCGGGGGGATTTACGATGTCCGATTGAAAAAGTATTGATCAATGAAAGGATGCCATCGATTTTCCCCTGTCAGGGGCTGTTTTGTTACACCATTTAGTATTTATCTTATAGCTGCAGTCGCTTTAATGCTATCATGGGGTTGCGAGGAAGATAAACCGGAGGAAAAAATGTCGGTTAAGGAAGTTACTGCCGATATCGATTCGGCTACCTTCTGGTACAATACGCACATATACATTATCCGCAAGGCTGATTTTATGGTCAATGCCACCTTGATCATACAAAAGGGGACCATCATCAAGTTTGACCCTGCCAATGGGCGTAGCATGACCATTGCCGACAGCGGACAGATAGCTGCCCAGGGTAGCACCAATTATCCCATTGTTTTCACCTCGCTGTACGACGATTTTCATGGCGGCGACAATAATGGCGATGGAAACGCCACAACGCCCCGCCCGAATGACTGGGAAGGAATTATCATCAAAGCAAAGCAACATTGCATTTTTGGTTATACTTTATTTCTTTACGGCGGCAATGGGGTACTCACCCTCGATAGCAGCAGTGCCGAAATTCGTTACTGTACTTTTGCATTCAATAAAGGTGGCACGCCCGAAAACTATGCAGGTGCGCTAAATGCCCGAAAGGGAAACTATCTGACCCGTATTAGTCAATCCATTTTTTATGGTAATGAGATACCCCTTGCTATCAATACTTCTATTTCAATCGATAATACCAACCGTTTTTACAACCCCTCAGATACCTCACAGCGCAATCGTTACAATGCAATTTTTATTGATGCTACCCAGCCGGTATCGCATACTCCCCAGTGGCTCGAGAGCAAGGTAGCACTGGTAATAGCAAGTCCAACCTTACAGGTTCCCGAAAATGAATATTTTACATTGGGCAATTATGTGACGTTGAAATTTATGAGAGGCGCTACCCTATGGCTTGCATCGGGCGTGAATTCAATCCTTAACCTGTATGGACCTGGTGTACAGCTTACCTCATTTTTCGACGACCGTCTAAAAGGCGACAGCAATGGCGACGGTTCCAGTACCCAGCCTACTGATGGTGACTGGATTCTGCGAGTCGATAGCGACACCGATGCGGTAAATACAACCAACATCTTTTATGCGACCAAACAATTTGCTCCATGAGCCTGATAAAGCGATTTGAGCAATACCTACGCAACGTATGCCATGTTTCTCCCACCGATAACATCCTTGTTGCTGTAAGTGGTGGACCCGATTCAATGTGTCTGTTACACCTGTTGCATACCCTGAGACAGCCTATAGCAATTGTACATTGCAACTTTCAGCTACGCGGGTCCGAATCGGATGAAGATGAAGCATTTGTGAGCCAGCTGGCTGAACAAGAATCAATACCCATTTTTGTAAAAAAATTTGACACCCTCGCCTATGCCCAAAAGCATGGGTTAACCATTCAGGAAGCTGCCCGCGAACTACGTTATAGCTATTTCGAAAACATCCGTCAACTTCATGGCTTTATTTATATAGCAACTGCTCACCAAGCCGACGACAGCATCGAAACTTTCTTCGTTAACCTGATTAGGGGCACAGGTTTAAAGGGCTTGACCGGCATAAAACCGATCCATGGAAAAATCATTCGTCCTCTGCTATTTGCCTTCCGTAACGAAATAGAACAATATTGTGCCGAAAACAATATCCCCTTTCGAACCGATTCAAGCAATCTTACCGACAAATACCTGCGTAACCAAATTCGGCATCACGTCATACCAGCACTTGAGCGCTTAAATCCTGCCTTCCGTAATACCATGCTGCGGAACATAGCCAATATTCAGCAGGCAACTAAAATATACCAGCACTATATCGACCACGAAATAAAAAAGTTGCCCCAACACTTACCCGATGGCGTTATGGCTATTGCAATCGAAAAAATTAAAAAACAGCCCTCCCCTCCCCTTGCTTTGCTTGAGTTGCTGCTGCCTCTTAGATTTACACCCGATACGTGTGCAGATATCTTCCGGGTATTGGAGGCTGAACCCGGAAAAGAGTTTTTCTCCCCTACCCATCGCTTGATAAAGGATAGAGAATTTTTATTGATCGAAACCCTTGAAAACAAAGATATACCTCAGCTATATTACATCGAATCCTATACCCAACAGTTAACCTCCCCCATTCGGTTATCCTTCCAGATGTTTGAAAGCTCGACATACAGGATTAAATCCGAAAAACACATTGCAGCCCTCGATGCCGATAAATTAGTATTTCCCCTGCTTCTACGTCGCTGGAATAAAGGCGATTATTTTATTCCTCTGGGCATGAAACATTTCAAAAAAATCAGCGACTTTTTCATCGACCTTAAGCTATCGCGAATTCAGAAGGAAAGGATATGGATTCTGGCCAACGGCGAGGAAATTGTATGGGTAATTGGACTTCGAATTGACGAACGTTATAAAATTTCGTCCAACACAAAGCACATCCTCGAAATACGCTGGGAAGAATAAGTTCGAAAGGAAAATCGAATGCGGACTCAATTTCAAATTTTTACAGCACCAAATTTTCTCGATAGGGGGGGGACATTATTTTGATTTGCATTTGACGCAAACTCAAAAAAACTTTATCTTTGAATCAGCCTGCAGTGAAGTGTCTCTGCTATAATTCTTTGATTAATAATTTAAAGACGGACCTTATGCAATTGAAACATGGGCCATACTTTCTGGGTATACTACTTTTAATTTCAGCCTGTGAGCCTGATAACAATAACACAAATCCTGGCAAAACCTCAACAGAGATAACCGCCAGCCGCATCCGAGGCGAAATATATGCCGACATGCAAGCTGCATATCTGTGGAATGACAAAATACCCTCAAGCGTCGACACTACAGCCGATGTAAATCCTGAACAATTCTTCTACAATCTGCTATATACTGCCCTCGATCGCTGGAGTTTTATTGTTACATTACAGGAATTTAACAACCTCAATAATGGCATCTTCTACGGACATGGCATTATGTTTACCTATGATGAATATGCCAACATTCGGGTAGGATATGTGTTTAAAAACACCTGGGCCTCTGCTGCAGGGATTCAGCGTGGATGGATACTAAAGAAAGTCAATGGTAACGACGTTTACAGCTATGATCAGCTTAATGAACTGGTGGGCGATGGCACTGCAATAGTCACCAATCAATTTGAATTTATCGACAACCAGGGACGGGTACAAAATATTTCCCTTCAAAAAGAGCGTATTACGATCAACCCTATTCTGGCAAGCTCAGTCATCGATATTGAAGGGAAAAAAATAGGCTATCTGGCTCTGGAAAGCTTTCTGGGCAGCGATATCGAAGGCAAGCTCGACGATGTTTTTAGCAGTTTTAATTACTATTCCATCGACGAACTGGTGGTGGATCTGCGATACAATACAGGGGGTAGTTTGAGCACAGCCAATCATCTGGCCAATCTTATCATTGGTCGACAGGCCAACCAGCAACTGTTTATCCGCGAAACCTTCAATCCAGATCTCGACCCATACATTGAAGACTCGCTGAAAACTACTTACCTTGCCAAAAAACCTAACAGCCTCATCAAGCAGCTAACGCGTGTGTTCTTTATTACCACCGGACAAACGGCTTCGGCTAGTGAAGCGCTGATAAAAGGGATCCAGCCCTACCTTGTAACATACCTTATCGGTACCCGTACCTATGGTAAACCTGTAGGCATGATTCCCCTTGAAATCAAAAACTCAGACTACATCATCGTACCAGTAATGTTTGAATGGAAAAATGCCCTTGGGGAATCATCGGGATATGCAGGCATTGGGGTCAACTATGCCGAATTTGATGATCTTACACACACATTTGGCGACACATCGGAATTATGCTTGCGGCAGGCCATACATTTTATCCGAACAGGCAGCTTTATTCCACGCAAAAAATCGGCCACCGAAATTATCTTTAAAAAACCCAACTGGCAGGGCATAAGGGCAGAAATAGGTGCATATTAAAATTAGCGATATGATACAAAGGCATTATTGGTGTAATACTATTCTGGCAGGGATTATAACGTGGATGCTGATAGGCTGCACCGATACCACCGACTGCAAGTATACTGCCAATCGTAGCATAAAACTTAATTTTATGCAATATACCCCCAGAAGAACCTTAAGCGACACTGTAGTGAGTAACTTAAGTGTTGCCACCGCCAGTGGCGTATTGCTGTACGATTCGGCATCGGCTAAGCAGCTTCAACTGCCCCTTTCGCAGCTAAGCGATACCTCTGTATTTTACTTCTACTTCGACTCTATAGCTGTAGATACCCTATATGTGTTTGCACAAAGAAAAATCGAAATGATTTCGCCCGAATGCGGATTTAATACCCGTTTTACCCTCGATTCAGCCCGTAGCAGCAACAACAATATTATCAACATACTGCTCGTTGATAGAGCCGTTGGCGATAATGCCACTACCGATAGAAACCTGAATATGGTGATTAAAAAAAGACCTCAATAAGCAACTGACATCGTTTTATCTCTTCTCAGTCATTCATCCATCGCTAAAATTAACAACGTGAAATTAAATTTGCCTGAATTTTTCAAGCTCAGGATTATCCCCTTTTTTGAAAAGTTTGATTTGTGCCCGAATCATTCGGGGTTTACCATTGATATCGTTACGCAACTGAATATTTCTGAAACCCTTTAACGATAGCATCTCCATAATCTCCTTATGAAAACGGGGATTGATTTCAAAATACAAAAACCCGCCCCACTCTAGTTTAATGCGGGCAAAATCGGCAATAGCGCGGTAAAATTTCAAGGGATCAGCATCCTCGACAAATAGGGCTATGTGTGGTTCATAATCCAATACATTACGATGCATCATGGCTTTTTCGCTCTCAGTCACATAGGGAGGATTACTCACAATGATATCGTAATACTCTTTGAACAAATGAGCATTTTTACCCGACAATCCCTCTAAAATATCGTAATTAAAAAAGTTGACGATACTTTCGTTCATGTACGAATTTTCCTCAGCAAGTTCAAGGGCTTCGTCGGAGATATCGATTCCATCGGTTTGCGAGTGAATCATGAGCTTATCGAGCGCAATGGCTATGCAACCCGAACCAGTTCCAATATCAAGAATACGATTTTCATTAAACTTGTGAGTTTTAATAATCCAATCGACCAGTTCTTCGGTTTCGGGTCGGGGAATTAGAACGGCAGGGGTTATACGCAACGACAATCCCATAAAATCAACATTACCAAGGATATACTGTAATGGCTCATAATTCTTAAGTCTGTCGGTGGTAGCGACAATTTTTTCGAACGTTTCCCTCGGTATCTCAAGTTGTGGCTTGAGGTGAAAATCCACCGCATTGACATGAGCCAACTTCTCGAACATGATGCGCCGTATGCTACGAAATTCCGGCTCAGGATATAAACTCCCTACTTCTTGCTGAAAATACTGCAACGCTTCCCCTAAAGTTATCACATTGGTGTCCACGGCCATAATTTTACCCCCACAATATATAGTTTTTTTTCATAGCTTGTATAAATCATGCAGAAAATGTTATTCATTACGTTAAATATTTCCTTTCTATTGTGTCGTCATAGTTTTTTCAGCCAATTAAAACCTTATGTGCTAAAAACAATAACGTTACGATTAGCTTACGATAAAACATCCCAATTAATACGGACTTGCCATACTACCTTTTCTTTTATACCAATTGATTTGTAATAAGAATAATCTGTTGGGAAAATGCCGCTAATAATTTGAACAAAGAAATGCATTTTATTCGTCATTCTTGGGCTAAATTTGTTTTTGCATTAAACGAAAAGCTGTACGTTATGGATACAAAAGATGAGCAATATCACTTACGATGTATTGACCTGGCATACAATGGTCTGGGACATGTAGCACCTAATCCACTGGTTGGGGCAATGTTGATAAGTGAGGGTAAAATAATTGGTGAAGGTTTTCACAGTCATTATGGTGGTGTCCATGCCGAGGTGCAGGCAGTGAATCAGGTAAGAGATGAAGAGATGCTGAAAAAAGCTACATTGCTGGTAAATCTCGAGCCCTGCAGTCATTATGGAAAAACGCCGCCGTGTAGCCGTATGATTATTGATAAACAGATTAAAAAAGTGGTTATTGGCGAAATTGATCCCTTCCCGGCGGTTGCAGGCAAAGGGATAAAAATGCTTCAGCAGGCGAATGTAGAAGTATCGGTTGGCCTGCGCAAAGCCGAAAGCCGTTTTATCAATCGTCGTTTTTTTACCTTTCACGAAAAAAAACGTCCTTACATCATACTGAAGTGGGCCGAATCGTTCGACGGATATATCGATAGAATAAGAAGTGTCCTTGAGCGTCCGCAATGGATTACCGACACCTTTGCGCGCATACTGGTACACAAGTGGCGTACACAGGAACAGGCCATACTAGTAGGAACCAATACTGTGTTAATGGACAATCCACAACTTACAGCGCGGTACTATTACGGAAAAAATCCTGTTCGACTGATACTCGATCGTAATCGGCGTTTAACCGGACAGCTTCATATATTTAATCAGCAGGCTCCAACGGTAATTTTTACTCGAAAGCCCGACGAAAACAGCCCCCACCTCAGCTATGTACCCATCCCCTTCGACGACATGCCGGCAGAAATCATGGAATATTGCTACCATGCCGGCCTACAGTCGGTAATTATCGAAGGTGGAAGTCAGGTACTATCGAGCTTTATTGAGCGTAATCTATGGGATGAAGCCCGTGTCTTCAGGGGTGACATAACTTTTGAAAATGGCATAAGGGCACCCCGCTTGCCTGCCCAGCCAAAATTTAACAGCCGGCTGAGCAATTCAACCCTGTTATTTTATTTCAACGAAGAGTGGGCACCAATCGCAAACATTGATTACCTTTGACCAATGAATTGAATTATGGAACACAAGGCAGGTTACGTTAACATACTGGGTCGACCCAATGTTGGAAAATCAACCCTAATGAATGCCATGCTGGGGGAAAAAATTTCCATTATTACCCCCAAGGCACAAACCACACGACACCGCATTATAGGCATTGATAATGGTGAAGATTATCAAATCGTATTTTCCGATACCCCGGGTATTATCAGGCCCAAATACAAGCTACACGAAAAAATGATGGATTTTGTAAAAGAAGCCCTTACCGATGCCGATATACTATTGTACCTTACCGATGTTGAGGAAAAGGAAGAAGATTTACCTCCGATTTTTGAAGAAATACAGCAGCTTGACATTCCATTGCTGGTTGGGATCAACAAGGTAGATTTGTCGAATCAGGCTGCAGTAACCCAGCTGGTAGAAATATGGAAGGGTCGCTTGCCTATGGCCGAGGTATTTCCCCTATCGGCGTTATATAATTTTAACGTCGAAGCATTGAAGAAACGAATACTTGAACTCCTTCCCCAACATCCCCCTTACTATCCGAAAGAAAGCCTGTCGGATCGGAATCTACGTTTTTTCGTTGCCGAAATTATCCGCGAAAAAATTCTGCTTCACTATCAAAAAGAGGTACCCTATGCTGTTGAAGTATTAATAGAGTCATACAAGGAAACTGAGAACCTCGACCGTATCTCGGCTACCATTTATGTGGAACGTGAAACCCAAAAGGGAATTATCATTGGCAAAGGCGGTGAAGCGCTTAAAAAAATTGGCATCGAAGCCCGTAAAGATATAGAAGCGCTGGTAGGCAAACAGGTTTATCTGGAACTTTATGTCAAGGTTAAAAAAGATTGGCGAAACAACGAAAAAATATTAAATCAGTGGGGCTATAAAATTTAGGCTATGGGTGGATCGGAAATTTTACTCATCCTGCTGGTAATCCTTATCCTATTTGGGGCCGACAAGCTACCTGAGCTGGCCCGAAGTCTGGGTAAAGGACTGAACGAGGTAAGAAAAGCCTCCGAAGAAATAAAGCAGGAACTTTTACAACATTCGTCAGATATTAGCAATGAGGTCGAAGATTTGAAAAAGGAACTTAAAGCCAGTACTCCCATTGACGAAATGCGTAAGGAAATAGAGAATCTGCAGGTAGATAACAAAACCAACAACGACAATAAGATATCTTGAATTTACCCCAAATAACCCATTGCAACATGGCTAAAAAAACTGCTCAACCCGAACTTTCGCTGGATGACATTCGACTCAGCATAGCTAGATATTGCAGTAAAATGGAGCGGTGCAAAAGTGATGTGATGAAAAAACTAAGTTCACTTCCCCTGTCGGCAGAAGAAAAAGCCTCCATTGTTCAATACCTTGAGAATGAAGGGTATATCGATGAGAAGAGATTTGCCAAAGCCTTTGCCAGCGATAAGCTCCGATTCGATGGGTGGGGAAAACTTAAAATCAAGTATAGTCTTTTAAAAAAAGGGATTGGCGAAACGTTAATTGATGAAACCCTAAACGAACTGGATGAGGATGTTTACGTGCAAAAATTAACCGAGGAACTCGTTAAAAAACTCAAAACACTACCTACCAACCTGGATCCCTATACCCGCTATATGAAACTTTTTCAATTTGGCTTCCAACGAGGGTTTGAGTCGGATCTTGTTGATAAGGTTATTAGAGAACTGCGTTAATGCAAATCATTCAGCTACAGCCACCCGAATTTTTAATACCTGCCCGACCCTAATTTTTTCATCCGCAATATTATTCACAAGTTTGATGTCGTTGATAGAATCGCAACGAAATTTTTCGGCAATAGAATACAGCGTATCGCCTTTCTTAACCGTGTAATAAAAGAAATTCTCGCGGGGAGCAACAGCGGATGTTTTAGGCAACCACAATTTTAATATCTGTCCGACTTTAAGCTGATCGGCAGATAAGTTATTCCATGCTTTAATGCTTTCGGGCGAGCAACCCTTCTCCAGGGCAATTTTGTGCAAAAAATCGCCCGTTTTTACGGTATATAGCACCATTACCTTGCCCGCAGTATCGACATTCGACTGCACGTGCTTAAAATATTCGGATGTATCGGAAAGGGCATAAATTTGATACTCATATTTAAGGAAGGGCAAAATTTTGTTGGAAGGCAAAACAAGAATCTGGGGCGTATCGGAAGCAGGGATAAAATCTTTTCGATAGGCAGGATTAAGTTCTCGCAGCTGCTGGATGGGAATGTTAATTTTCTCGGCAATTCGGGCAAATTCGGCAGCATGAGAAATTTTAAGCGTATCGATCGAAGGCCATGATATAGTAGCAGGGCGAATGCCATGTGCCTCAGCATTATTCATCAGATAAACAATAGCGATAAAAGCTGGCACGTACCAGCGAGTTTGTTCCGACAGGTAAGGCTGGAGTTCCCAAAAATTAGTTTTACCGCCCGAGCGTGCAATAGCATTACGTACCTCACCGGGTCCTCCATTATAGGCAGCCAGCGTTAACTGCCAGTCATTAAATAGCGAATACAAATATTTTAAATACCTACATGCAGCATCGGTCGAAAGATAAAGGTCGCAACGTTCGTCTTTGTACGAGGTAATATTCAAACCCAAAAATTTGGCCGAAGGATACAACAATTGCCAGAGTCCCATAGCACCAGAAGGGGAACGAGCCAGAGGGTCGAGCCCCGACTCAACAACCGGCAAATATTTTAGCTCCAACGGTAAATCGTAACGATCGAGTGCAGCTTCGAAAACTGGAAAATAAAAATCTTTCAATGCAAGATAACGCGACAACCGATCGGCCCGGGTATCAAGGTATAAATCTATATACTTCTGCACATCGGCATTATAGTCGAGCCGAATGGGGGTAGTTTTACTTAGTTCCTCGATACGATATTCATAGTACAGCGCAGGAAACTTCTTCGGATGAGCTACTGGTTGTAGGCTACCATCCGATTGGGCATGCAAAAGAATCGAAAAAAGTAACATACACAACATTGCCAACCTTTTGCAGGACGACAAGCAACGTCTTCGACAAAGCATGTTTGTTGCTTTTTCCGGTTAGAAATTAATTTTTTAATTCCTTAGGGGTATCGTTAGCCTCTTTTTTAGCAGAATCATTGTCTCCCTGGCTGGCTTTTTTAAACTCGTGCAGGCCCTGTCCCAATCCACGCATCAGTTCAGGTATCTTCCGACCTCCAAAAAGCAACAACAAGGCAAGAATAATGAGAATAATCTCTGTGACACCGATTGACCCTAACATTACAAACAGGTACATCATCACCTAAAATTTAATGTGTTCAACAAAGGTACATATTTATGATATTGGAAAAAGTTAAATTTTCAAAATCTTAAACTATCGTGAAAATAGCCGAAATATATCATTCAGGTTAGCATAAATAAGCAAGCCAAATAAAATAACCAGACCAACCATTTGTGCTCTTTCCAGAAATTTATCACTGGGTTTTCGTCCGGTAATCATCTCGTACAGCAAAAACATAATGTGTCCCCCATCGAGTGCTGGAATGGGAAGAATGTTCATAAAGGCCAGAATGATTGAAAGGAAAGCGGTAAGCGACCAAAATGCCTGCCAATCCCAGGTACCTGGAAATATGCTGCCCATGGTAATGAAGCCACCCAGCGACTCATAACCCTTGGCAGTAGGCGAAAACACCAGCTTAAACTGCTTAATATAACTGCCCAACGTATTGAATCCTTTGGCTATTCCGGCTGGAATCGATTCAAGCAATCCATAATCCACATGTCGGAAGGTGAAAAACTTAGTTAAATCGCCATCGGGATATATACCCAATAAACCCGACTCAGGCACTTTTACTACAATATTTACCTGCTTTCCATTACGATCGACCGTAACCGTAATGGTATCGTTCTTGTGTTGAGCAAGGATACTGCGGAACTGATCGAAGAATACGGCTTCCTGTCCATTGATTTTAAGCATACGGTCGCCAACCTGAAAACCTGCCTGCAGAGCTACCGACTCTTTGGTAAATTTACCTACAATAAAAGGGATTCGTACCGTAAACAGCTCCTGCTTACGAATAAGGGAATGAACAATATTTTTAGGCAAATAAATATTCACCAGCTGCGAATCGCGTAATACCTGAACCGATTGAGCCTCCTCAAGAACAATGGTAGGAATAATCTTAAAGAAGTTTTCGACCGGTTTATGATCGACGGAAACTATTTTATCGCCCGAACGGAACCCCACCTGATAACCAAGCGAATCGACCGCAATGCCATATTTTACCTCCTGCGTAGGAAGATATTCTTCGCCCCAGGCATAAAGCACACCTATGTAGATGATTAGGGCAAGGACGAAATTCACCAGTACCCCACCCAGCATAATTAACAAGCGTTGCCACGAGGGTTTAGAACGAAATTCATACGGTTGGGGAGGCTGTTTTAGCTGTTCCTTATCCATGCTTTCATCTATCATCCCCGAAATTTTAACATATCCTCCCAGGGGTAACCAACCTATGCCATACTCGGTTTCGCCTTTTTTAAACTTAAACAGCGAAAACCAGGGATTAAAAAATAGGTAAAACTTTTCGACCCGTGTTTTAAATATTTTGGCAAAAAAGAAATGTCCAAATTCGTGCAAAATAATCAGAATTGACAGCGAAAGCAGAAATTGACCAATTTTAATTAGTACTTCCATATTTGATAAAAATTAAATTAGACTACTCGCGTAGGCACGCGCCCAACGATCGGTTTCTTCATAATCCTCGATGCTGTTACACGTACTATAGGATATTTTTGTAAGCGTTTTTTCGATGATTTCGGACATTTCAAGAAAGCCAATTTGCTCGCACAAAAAGGCATGAACAACCACTTCGTTGGCAGCATTCAGGACACAGGGAACATTGCCACCTTTTTGCATGGCCTCGTATGCCAGAGCAAGATTCCTGAATACACGGGTATCGGGCTTCTCGAAAGTTAACTGGGTACATTCGGCAAAGTTGAGCCGTGGAAAATCCGACTTTATGCGATAGGGATAGGTCAATGCATACTGGATGGGCAACCGCATGTCGGGTACACCCAGCTGAGCCTTAATACTCCCATCGGCAAACTGCACCATGGAATGAATGATCGACTGGGGATGTATCAGTACCTCTATTTGCGAAGGTTCTAGTCCAAAAAGCCACTTAGCTTCAATAGCTTCGAAACCCTTGTTCATCAGCGTGGCCGAGTCGATGGTTATTTTATTACCCATACACCAATTGGGATGTTTGAGAGCTTCTCCCGGGGTTACCTTTTTGAGTTTTTCCCGTGTCCATCCACGAAATGGCCCACCCGAAGCAGTAAGTATGATTTTTTCTACCGGATTATGCATTTCACCTGCTAAACACTGAAATATGGCCGAATGTTCGGAATCGACAGGATAAATGCTTACCCTATGTTCCTGTGCCAGACGGGTAATAAGATCGCCCGCTACCACAAGCGTTTCCTTATTGGCCAGCGCAATGGTCTTGCCCGAGCGGATAGCCGCAACTGTTGGAGCCAGCCCAGCATAACCCACCATTGCCGCCAGTACCACATCAACGGATGGCATGCTCACTACCTCGAGCAACGACTTTACCCCCGTAAACACTTTGATGGGATAATGAGCCAGCGCCTCCTTTACATACTCATACCGCTGCTCATTGACAATGACTACCTGATTGGGAACAAATCTATAGGCCTGCTGTATCAGCAAATCAGCATTATTGTATGCCGTTAGGGTTTCTACCTCAAATAAATCGGGATGACTGGATATTACTTCCAGCGCCTGTGTGCCTATCGAACCCGTTGATCCTAAAATAGCAATATGTTTCTTTGTACCCATCTTTAAAATCAGTGTTTGCAAAGATACACCCTGCCAACGATTTATTAAGCATATTTGACTAAAAAAATGATACATTGTACTAAACATCAGGCGTAAACTAATTTACGTCAACTGGGATAATCAGCATTTATTTAGTATCAATTTGTTAACTTTGCGTTCCAAAATATTATACACATGAGCAATATTGTAGCTATTGTGGGCCGGCCCAATGTGGGTAAATCAACGCTTTTTAACAGACTTGTTGGGTCAAGGGAAGCAATAGTCGACGAAACCAGCGGTACTACTCGCGACCGCCACTATGGTAAGGCTGAATGGAATGGTATAGAATTTTCTGTTATCGATACCGGAGGTTATGTAACTGACTCGGACGATATTTTTGAAAAGGAAATCAATCGCCAGGTCGAACTGGCCATCGATGCTGCTGACCTTATTCTGTTTATGGTCGATGTAATGACTGGTCTTACCGATCTGGATAAGGCAGTTGCCGACCTGTTGCGACGCGCAAAAAAGAAAACCATACTCGTAGCCAACAAAGCCGATAACATTGAACTGGTTCATCAATCGTATGAATTTTTGCAAATGGGATTCGATGAAGTAATGCCCATATCTTCTATTTCGGGCAGTGGTACAGGTGATCTGCTCGACAAAATTGTGGCCGCCCTGCCTGCAAACCATGTAGACGAGCCCGAAGATTTGCCCAAAATTACCATCGTAGGTAGACCCAATGTGGGTAAATCGTCCCTGGTAAATGCTTTGCTGGGTGAAGAAAGAAATATTGTTACCCCTATCGCCGGAACCACCCGCGACTCCATTTTTACCCGTTACAATAAATACAATCACGATTTTTATCTGGTCGATACTGCCGGCTTGCGAAAGAAAAGCAAAATAAAGGACAATATCGAATTTTATTCAGTTATGCGCTCCATCCGGGCTATTGAAAAATCCGACGTTTGTCTGTTGCTTATTGATGCTACCGTTGGTATTGAAGCACAAGATATCAATATCTTTAGGCTTTGCCAGCAAAACAAAAAAGGCATTGTCATTCTGGTCAATAAATGGGATCTGGTTGAAAAAAATTCGCACACTACCGAAGAATATAAAAAGATAATCCAGCAACGCATCGCGCCTTTTAGCGATGTACCTATTCTTTTTACCTCGGCACTTACCAAACAACGTATTCACAAAGCACTGGAAACAGCCCTCGAGGTATACGAAAATAGGCGCCGTAGGATACCTACCTCACAACTCAACGAGGTGATGCTCGGGGCCATTGAAAATTTTCCTCCACCAGCCGTTAAGGGCAAACTCATCAAAATAAAATACGTAACCCAGCTGCCTACGCCTTACCCTTCGTTCGTATTTTTTGCCAACCTGCCCCAATACATCAAGGAACCCTACAAACGATATCTCGAAAACAAGCTTAGGGAGCATTATAATTTTGCCGGAGTACCCATTCAGATTTTTGTCCGCCAAAAATAAATCTAAGTCGGAATTAGTACCCCATTACACTACCTGTCATTACTCTTGGCAAACGGATTGATGGCTTTAATTATACTCTGCCATCTGTTCTGTCTGGACGCGCTTACTAAGGGTTGGCTGATAAAAGCATCGAGCAACTGTGAAAATTCCTTAGCCCTTAAATAGCCAAAAATATTATGTGGATTACGCTTTCCACGATTGACATAATCGTTCACCACCTGACGGTCGATTGGTGCCACGCCATGGGTATTAGGGGTATAGGTATCTATCAGCCTGTGTTGAAGCGATATGATGTCGGTAGCATCGAAAAAATTGTACCATTGTCTGGTTATGGCTGCAGGTGTAGGAAGTTTTACAGGATTAGTAATCTCAAGGGCATGCGCTTTTGCCAATTTTTCGGCAATATAGGGAAAACCCAGCGGTGATCCCATAGTTACCAGCGTTGGTATAGCCATATCATCCGACATGCTCAAAAGTACATCGTAGGCAATAACCGAGCCCATGGAATGTCCAATGAGCAATACCTCATCACGTCGATGCCTCCATAATGCTTCCAATAAACGGTTTCGTATTCGGTTGCGTTTGTCTGGGTCGCTGTTAAACAAATATATATCTACCTCCTGAAAATACCTGCGCACCAATGGATCGAGCCATTCGAAGGTTCGGTCCGAAAACCTTGAACCTCGCACCCACCGCCATGCTTTCTGCAGTCCTTTTGAAAGAAATGATGTGGTAAGCAATTGTATGCCCGGGTAATCGACAATGTCGGGCGAACGGGTATATACGTCGTCCATAAAATAAGGGTCCTCCATATCGAGCGGCCGAGAGTACGTTATATCGGCCCAATATACTAATTCGAATGCCGGCATCATTTCCTCACTGCCAATACGTTTTAGTCCCTCTTCCATGGCCTTTTGCCACCACTGAACTAATATTGTCTTTTCGGGCTTATTATCCAGCCCATGAATGCCTATCACGACTTTCATATCTTACCTTTGGGTTGTATAATTTTATACCAGATAGAACATAATAGATTCTTAACGTCGACCTACAAAGTTCATCATTTTTTTAGCTGAAAACGTAGCTATCCAGGTAGTTTTTTATCCCATTAAGTGCAAAAAAGCAAAAGACTACGAAATATTCGATTTCCTTATCAGTTCGTATAATGCTTTACCTGATTATTATTTTTAAATCAAACATGGATTCATTTTATACCCTTTTACATTACAAACACCCCCCTACACTTTCGCCGAAATAGCTCAACTTTGCGGTATAGTACTAATTCAAAAATACAAAAGATTATGAAACTAAAGCTAATCATTATAGTACTGGCCAGCCTTAATATTGGTCTTTTTGGTCAAAAATACACGGAGCTTGCCATGACCCCTCCGATGGGATGGAACAGCTGGAACCGCTTTGGCTGCAATATTAACGAACAGATTATCAGGGAAATGGCCGATGCCATGGTTTCCTCTGGAATGCGCGATGTAGGATATACCTACATCAACATTGATGACTGCTGGCAGGGGGGACGCGACAGCCTGGGTTTTCTCTACCCCGACCCCAAACGTTTTCCCTCGGGCATGAAAGCATTGGCCGATTATGTCCACTCCAAAGGGCTCAAACTGGGTATATACTCCGATGCAGGCTGGAAAACCTGTGGAGGCTATCCGGGTAGCCGGGGGTACGAATTTCAGGATGCCCTGCAATTTGCCGATTGGGGTATCGACTACCTTAAATACGACTGGTGTAATACCGATAACCTGGTAGCTGAAGAAGCCTATAAAACCATGGCACGCGCCCTAATGTCAGCCGGACGCCCCATCGTATTTAGCATTTGTGAGTGGGGCAACAACAAACCCTGGCTCTGGGGAGCTCATTATGGACACCTGTGGCGCACCACCGGCGATATCGTCGATTGCTGGGACTGCGAAGTGGGGCATGGTAGCTGGGTATCCAACGGAATTTTGCGTATACTCGATATGCAAATGGACAAAAATCTAAACCTGCGCCAATATGCCGGTCCCGGCCGCTGGAACGACCCCGATATGTTGGAAGTTGGTAACCGCCTTAGTGTAAACGAGAACCGCGCCCATTTCTCACTCTGGTGTATGATGGCCGCACCGCTCATTGCCGGAAACGACCTGCGTAATATGTCGAAAGAAATACAGGAAATCCTAACCAACAAGGAAATGATTGATATCAACCAGGATACGCTGGGTGTACAATGCTTCCGCTGGTTCGATTATGGCGATGTTGAAATTTTTGCCAAACCCCTGGCTGGCGGTGAACTGGCCGTTTGTTTTCTCAACCGCGGCGATACCCCAAAACCCATTAACTTCGATTGGGTCGATACCGAAAACATATACGACGGAAAGTATGTGTACGAATTCAACAAGGTTACCTACAAGATCCGTAACGTGTGGACACACAAAGATGTTGGTAATACCTCACGGCCTTTTATCGCCACCATCCCCCCTCGAGATGTTATTGTGCTGCGCCTTTCCAGACAGTAATTATACTCACACACACTTATGCAGAGCCCTGCTGAACTCGTCGGCAGGGTTCGTATTTTAGCCCCAGTAAATTTTAAGGCCAATTTTATTATTGTAGCAAATAATTTTTATGAGGAGTAGATTAGCCTATAAAAATATCCCAACCCTGGATTTGGGTTCTCAAATCTACCAACGAAAAACAAAGCTCCCCAAAAACAATTATTCCACAATAGACCAATGCAGAGCAGGAAACTTTTTTGCATTAAAAAACATAAAATTTGAACTATTATCCATTTCTTTTAACTTTAACTAAATTATCATAACAGAAAGATGCGAATACTCTTGATGGTATTTTTGTCAATTATTTTTGTGTCGTTCAAGGCCGACAAGCCTATTACGCCCGATTGTAAATGCAAGGAGATACCCTTCTATGGGCGAGTTCAGTTTGTTGATAGCTTTGAGGATTTTCGTATTCAATTTGACAATAATTTCCCAGATATCAAGGTCAAATTTGTAAATTACCATTCCACGAAATGTGAAGAATAGCATATGGTAAACTGTTGTCCCGACTTCAAGGTAAAAGTTGTGTGTCAACTTCCCGATTTTAAAGTTAAAGTGGTTTCTGATTTTCCAGGAAATTAAAATAACAATTGAAAACCTATGTTTTGTGAAGAGGGTTAGAGAATTTTCATCAAAGTATTTGCGTATCGGGGGATATGATCATTTCGCCCGTAGAGGGCGAAATGATTTTTTACATTTATTTTTGGGTAAAATCGGCAACACTATGCCTGTTGAGATTTTGGAATGATTTTTATTTAAAACACTGATTTATTTTTAAGCTATGAAACACCCATGTTGCTGCAAAACACAATAGTGATAAAACTGGCGAACATGGGTGTTCCATCATACCTTTAAAAATTAATTTTATTATGATGAAAATCATCAGGATAATTATTTTAATTTTCCTTATTGGAATTCCACTGTATATGTTTTTTAATAAAAATGTAAGCTATCAGGAGATAATGATTGGCGCATTTATTTATGCCCTTTTAATCGTTGTTGGGGTATATTTTCGCTACTTTCTGAAACCTCCCCAATCGGAATAAAGTCTTTACAGATTCTATTGGTCATTCATATCCATTTTTATAATTTTGAATCCTTAAAGGATACAGTCGTAAAATGATCAATTTGCAGATTTTGGAAGCATATAAAATTTAAGAATTATCATAGCCGACAAGATGAGTAAGAATCTCTGAGCTCCAGCATGCAGCTGTGGTGAAAAAAACAACCACAGAGAACCCCGAGAAACACGGAGAAAAATATAATTGTTTGGTTGAGAAAATGATTGTTCGCTAAAAGATGTCTTGCAGTCTGAAAAATATCATCTCATGCGGTTTTATCATTTAAAACCGTAAAATATATTCATTCAAAGGCATATCCTTAGGCAGGTTGAGCTTCTTTCGTAAGCGAAGTCGACTGGCCTCGACCCCCCGCAGGGTAATGTTAAGCAACGAAGCTATTTCTTTGTTCGACAGGTTCATTCTTAAGAATGCACACATTTTCAAATCTTTGTGGGTAATATCAGGATGCTCGCGTTTCAGCTTATTCAGAAAATCGTCATTCAACGCATTGAAATGCTGTTCAAAGTGTTCCCAATAACTTTCATCATTAATTTCATCGTCAAGCATCCGCAGCAGATTTTCCACCTTTCGACGCTCACGGTCGGGCAGGTTTTCAAGTTCGAGCAGTCGTTCCTTAATTTCAATGAGCTTTTCATTTTTCTGAGCTACGTTCATGGTAGCCATGGCCAGCTCTTTGTGCTTATTCTTTAGTTCTTCCTCCAGCTTCTCTTTCGTATGCTCGGCAATCTTAAGCTGCATGGCTTTGCGATTTTCTTCCTCAATCTTTTGTTTTTCCAGTTCAAATTTTTTGTTTTTGTATCGGATAAAAACAACAAAAAGCGATACCATCATCAGCAAGTAAACAACAAAGGCCAGCTTGGTCTTGTACCAGGGTGGAAGAACGGTAAAGCGGAACACGGCCTCACGGCTTTCGTAGTCGTAAATGTTTTTGGCTTTTACCCTGAACGTATAGGTACCGGGAGGAAGATTGGTATATTCCTTTTCGTTTTTGGTAGTCCATGAGCTCCAATCCTCATCGAAACCCTCTAACATATACTTGTATTGAATATCAGCAGGGTTTTCGTAATACAGTGCCGAAAAACGAAAATGCAGGTTATTGAATTTATTCCGAATGACAATGGCCGATTCCTTATCATTCCCCCGCAGGGTAGTAACGTTTGCTATTAGCAATGAATCAGCTGCTGAGGGAATGCTTACCCGTTCGATGAGCGTTACAAACGATCGGAAATAATTTCGATTTTCAATGGGATTGTAAATCAGCAGCCCATGCCGGGTGCCAATGATAACGTTTTTTTCATCGATAAAATGCAGATTTTCGAATCCGGGCACATAATCGTCCGAAATTTTCTGCAGCGGAATAGTGATATGGTTAAATGAGCCATCGCTCATTTGCTTGTAAATTCCTGTTGAAGGTCCTACTACATACCAGAATTGATTGTTGGGACCCTCGGCAATCAGCCTGACATGATTGTTACCGAATAATTTAAAGTAAACCGGATGGGGTTCCATCCGATCGATAGTTTTATTATATCGGTAGGCTCCGTATTGGGTTCCAAAAACTATTTCATCGCCCAGCTTAAAAATTCCATAGAATAAGCTTCTGGGAAACCCTTGCGTGGAATCATATAGCTTCAACGTAAGGATAGAATCGGCATCGGGCGAAAGCCGGACTTTATATACGCCGTAATAGCCACTGGTTACCCAGATGTTACCCTCTTCATCCTCCTCAAGAATACGACACGATTCATTAAGGCCCCTCAACACCTTATGTTGCTTCCATCGCCCGCCCACATTTTTGTAAGATACCAGGCAAGTATAGGTACCCGAAATAACGGTATTGGAGATCGATTTAAGTTTGCGAAACGTCCACGCACCTTTTACCGACGAAATCATCTCGGCACTATTGTCGTGCAGTATGTAGGCCCCTCTGTCGTGACCCAGAAACAGGGTTCCATCAATGTTATTCAGCGTCCAATTAATTTCGCTAATACCCGGAAAAACATTGAATTCTGTAATATCGTCGTTTCCAAGTAGCTTGTCCCAGTCGTACCAGAGCAGTCCATGATGGGTAGCCACATACAAGCGATTATTATATCGAATTACAGAATAGACAAAGCCATTGAGTCGACGGGTTTGTATTTTGCTGAAAGCCGTATTTAGCTCTACATAGTCGATACCCTTGTCCATTGTCACCCATAGGTTACCGATAAAATCGGTTTTCATGGTAATAATATTGTTGTTTTGCAGACCATTGTCCGTATTCAGGTGCAACACCAGCTTGCCCTCGCGGTTGATAATATACAAACCATTGTGCAGAGTTCCCAGGGCAATATTTTCGTCAATGGTATGCGTGCCACAATAAAGTTTGTAAGTGGTAAGCTCACGATCAATGTTGGTAGAAAATTTTGTGAGACGCTGATTTTCATATAAATAAAGCCCATTTGCTTCGGTACCCATCAACAAGCGATTTTTACTGAGTGCAAGCAAAAAAACCGGTGTAAGTTTGGCCATTTCCTTACCCATAGGAATATCGTCAAAACCATTTCCATTCCATATCCTGACCCCATCGACAAAGGCTACATATATCTGATTGTTGACCATGAAAGTGCGCTGTGCCTGGCTGGGATGGGGTATAGGATCGATGCTACCATTGGGGTTGAGAAAAAAACTGATGTAGGTCGACTGAAAATATATGCCCTCTTCAGTGGGCAGGATATTCCAGATGTAATCGAATTTGCGATAGGCAGTTGGAATTTTTGATGTAAGAGAAGCAAAGTAAATTCGGCCTATTGGATCACGTTTAAGCATGCCAAGGTCGGCGTAGGCACCAGCATAAATCACACCTTTTTTGTCGGCAGCCACCGACTTAAATGCCGAAAGATTACCGGCTATGCCAACAATGCTCCAGGTAGAGCCATTAAAGGCAAGCACACCCCCTTCATTAGCAAAATATACCATGCCTGTGCTATCTTCGACAACGCTCCAGCTCTGATCGGCTGCATGGTAAACTTCTGGTTTGTAGTTCCGGACAAAAGGTACACCAATTCTACGAGTCTGCGCATATACTGAGGACAAAATCAAAAAAATGGCAATAAAAACATATTTCTTACGCATAATTTACCGGTTGGTTAGAGGTTAGCACAAACTTATAATGTTTTTTTACATTTCGCCCAAAAAACAAATAAAACATTAGCAACTTTTCATATTTCTTGATCAATAATTGTTAGATGAGGTTATTCTCTGTGTCTTGAGCCATTGCAATAACATTTCTGGCGATTGGGGGGGCAACCAAATGGCCTGTTGATATTTTCTAAACCAGGTAAGCTGACGCCGGGCATAACGGCGCGTATTACGTTTGATAAGTGCAATGGCTTGCTCGAGTTCATATTTTCCTTCAAAATAATCAAACAGCTCCTTGTATCCCACCGTATTTAGGGCATTGAGATGTTTGAACGGATGCAATTTTTTTGCCTCATCAATCAGGCCTGCCAGTAACATCTGGTCAACACGGGTGTTGATACGCTGATGAAGTTCGGGACGGGGTAAATCCAGCACTACAAATACCGGTTGAAATGGTCGTTGCTTGGGTGTACGCTTGAGAAATGACGAATACGGGCGGTGGGTCATGGCATACACTTCCAGTGCCTTCAATACCCTTTTGGGATTGGCCATATCGGCAGTCTGGCAGTAGGATGGATCTATTTTTCGTAATTCTTCCTGCAACACGGCCAGTCCCTCCTGCTTTAGCCTGTTGGCAAAGTGTTGTCGCACCTGCGGATCGATGGTGGGCAGGTCGTCGATGCCCGAACATACCGCATCTATGTACAGCCCCGATCCACCAGTCAACACTACCACATCGTGCTGTTGAAATAGCGTCTCTAACAATTTGATGACTTCTTCCTCATACAGGCTGGCATTGTAATATTCATGAATCGACCGGCAGCCCACCATGTGATGGGGTATCCTTTGCAACTGCTCTTCCGAGGGTCGCGCCGTGCCAATGCGCATCTCCCTATATATCTGCCGTGAATCGGCAGATATGATTTCGGTATGCAGGGCCTGTGCCAGTGTTATGGCGTAATCGGTCTTACCCACTGCTGTGGGACCTGTGATAACTAAAAGTATTTTTCGATTCAACGGGCAAACGCAATTATTTCTTCTTGGGGCAAAAATAATTGATTTACCGATTTACCATAGGAAATTTCCTTAGACATTTGGGGATCTGCTACATACACCCTGTACATTTCCCTTGTTTGATGCAATTGCCTTCTGGTAGCCTGTTCATCATCATAATATTCGTAGTAAAGTACCCCCGTGGGAGCCCTATGCTGGGTATCCTCTTTCAGCAAAATAAATCCATTGTCGCGGTGGGTAATCCGGTTCATTAGGTATATCGACTGATAGTATTGATAATTATTCATGTAAGTATGATGATTGAACATCAGGTCGTACCAGTTATCTATTAACCTGAAAAATCGATCAAATTCAAAATCACGTGGTACGTATATTTTACGTACATTGCCACATCCCATACCAAAGTAGGAAAAAATATCCATTGCAAGGTTCTGCAGCTGGCTATCGGATGACAAAGATGAAATAACGGCTACCGATTGATAACGTATTAGCTCCAGCACCACATGTTTCTGGTGAAGCAACCTGCGATTGCCATTAGACCAGGGATAGCGAGAAGCTATAATCAGCCTGTCGAAGGGTGAAAATTGTTCTTCGACGAAAGTAATTTTTCCTTGCCATACCCCCTGTTGTTGCAGATAGCCAATAATCCATTTGAGAATCTTATCGGATGGGGATGTGCCTTTGTACTGAACCTCATGCCCCATAGCCAGCAGGGTAATGAGCGAAAAAAATTCTTCCAGCGGAATATTTTCTTCAGCATAAAAAGCTACCCGACAAGGGGATACTGGCTTAAGCCCACCATAATGCTGCATAAAATCGGCTGAAGCAATATATCTTCCTATTGCTTGCAAACGTCGAAATATTTCACCGGCCGTATACCAGTGTCGGTTAAAATAAGCCTGTTGAATCAATTGTCCCAGAGCAGGGTGTGTATTGCTCTCAATATCTTTTAATACCTGCGCAATATGCTGTTGAACACCTGCTATATCCATTATTCATTATGATTCATAAAACCCTGTTGCTCTATTAGCTGTAAAAACAATTTCGAAAATTTGACGTTATCGGCCCGGGTATAGCGAATATCGGTAAACACCTGAGCAAGGGTTTCCTTTCCATTTTTCTGAACTATTTCCTGGTAAAAAGGCATGCTTTCCTTTTGCCGGTAAGCTGCATTAATTTTTTCGGGAGTATAATCGTGATAGGTTTGCTGATGTACTAATGCCGACAATGGCAATCGGTCGGTAAGCCCGGGCATTTCGTCGGGATAACCGACAACTAGGGTAGTAATGGGAACAACGGCGTGAGGTAGCTTTAGCACCTCAACAATTTTGTGCGCCATGTAGGTGGTAGTTCCCAAATAGCAGATGCCAAAGCCCTTTTCTTCAGCGGCAATTGCCACATTCTGAGCTACCAGCAGCGCATCGATAGCTGCTGTAAAAAATGACAGAAAATTATCGTAACCTGGTTGGGCTTTTCGCTGCCTGCACCATTGGTTGAATCGGTTGAAGTCGGCACAAAAAGTAAGTACTACCGGTGCCTGCCTAACCATCTCCTGCCTGAAATGGCATTCCCAAAGCTGCTCCTTAATAGCTGGGTCGGTGGTGACCACAATGCTATACACCTGCATGTTACCTGTAGTGGATGCTCTTATCCCCGCTTCGAGTATCTCGTTTATATCGGCCTCGGGAATGGGAATGCTCTTGTACTTACGAATACTTCTATGATTTAATAGGGTATCCAACATATCTGTATATTTTTTTAGGATTCGAAACGATATTGGGTAATATTTTTAAAGCCTTTTAAAAATTCTTCAATGGGTAATCTTTTTTTTCCCTCCAACTGAAGGCTAAGAATTTCAACAAATCCTCCACGGCTGGCTACCCGAAGGTAAGTTTTACCATCGGATACAATAGCTCCTGGTGTTAATTCGTGTGGTTCCGGGCGAGGACTTACACGCAATATTTTGGTTAACCATTTTTGGCTTCCATTGGTCATGTAAGAAAAAGCTCCGGGCACAGGGCTTAACCCCCGTATCAGATTGTGTAATTCAAAAGGTGTACTGTGCCAGTTAATTCTGCAGGTATCCTTATAAATTTTGGGGGCTGTTTTCAAAGGTTCGGCTAAGGTCAGGCTATTTTGCGCAATGGGCTTCACAGTGTCATTTTCGATGGCATCGACAGTTCGAAGCAGTAAATGCGCTCCAACTATTTTTAGTCTATCGTGCAGTTCGCCGGCTGTTTCTTCAGGACCAATGTCAACGGTTTCTGATAGCAGAATATTTCCGGTATCGATTTGGTGCTCGATAAAGAAGGTAGTAACCCCTGTAACCTTTTCCCCATTGATGATAGCCCAGTTGATGGGAGCAGCTCCCCGGTATTGAGGCAACAACGAGGCATGCAGGTTGACTGTTCCCCTGGGCGGCATTTGCCACACCTCGGCTGGTAACATACGAAAAGCAACCACCACAAATAGGTCGGCCCTATAGGAAGACAGCTGTGCCAGAAAAAGCGGATCCTTTAATTTTTCGGGTTGCAGGATAGGCAAACCCTGCTCAATTGCATATGCTTTTACGGGAGAATATTGTATTTTCATACCCCGACCCGCAGGTTTATCGGGAACGGTAACAACAGCAACAACCTCATGCTGGCTTTCATGTAAAAGCTGCAACGACGGCACTGCAAAGTCGGGTGTACCCATAAAAACCACACGCAGTCCCATTTACGAATTATTTGAGTTATCCATCCTTATATTACCATAACGGGCTATATTAATAAAATGTCCCATTTTTTCAACCTTGGTTCTCAAGTATTTTTCGTTATAAGGGTTAGGTTCGACAACTATTGGGATATTCTCGACAATTTTTAATCCGTAACCTTCAAGGGCAATCCGTTTTTTGGGATTATTAGTAATAAGTCGTAGCTTACCTAACCCCAGGGCACGAAGGATACTGGCGCCAATGCCATAGTCGCGTTCATCGGCTTCGAATCCGAGCTGTAGGTTGGCCTCAACCGTATCAAGGCCTTTTTCCTGTAGTTTGTAGGCACGCATTTTGTTGAAAAGCCCTATTCCCCTGCCCTCCTGACTGAGGTATACCAAGGCTCCCTTACCCTCTTTTTCGATCATCTGCAGGGCGCGATGCAGCTGGTCGCCACAGTCGCAGCGCAACGAACCAAAAATATCGCCCGTAACACACGACGAGTGTACCCGCACCAACACCGGTTCATCGGGGGTCCACTGACCCTTGATAATAGCTACATGCTCGATACCGTTGGATTTCTGGATAAAGGGGATCAGCTCAAAATCTCCGTATAGGGTAGGCAAATGCACCCGTTCGCCCATCACGATAAGACTTTCTCGCTCGAGACGATAGGCAATTAAGTCCTTGATAGAAATTATTTTCAGGCCAAATTTGTTGGCCAGCTGCAGCAGCTGTGGCAATCGGGCCATGGTGCCATCGTCGTTCATAATCTCTACGAGCACGCCTCCAGGTTTAAGTCCGGCCAAAATCGACAAGTCGACAGCAGCTTCAGTATGTCCTGCACGACGCAATACCCCCTTACTTCGTGCACGCAGGGGAAAAACATGTCCCGGACGGGCCAGATCTTCGGGCTTGGTCGATTCATCTACCAGCGCACGAATGGTCATTGCCCTGTCGAAAGCCGAAACTCCTGTGGTACACCCTCGACCAATCAAATCGACCGATACGGTGAATGCTGTCGAATGAAATGAAGTGTTTTTTTCGACCATCGGCTCCAGCTCCAACTCATCGCAACGCTCCTCGGGTAGAGCTGCACATATCAGTCCACGCCCGTGGGTTGCCATGAAATTTATAATCTCAGGCGTTACCAGCTCTGCAGCACAGATAAAATCGCCTTCATTCTCCCGATCCTCATCATCCACCACGATAACTATTTTCCCTGCCTTGATATCCTCAATAGCCTCGTCAATCGTATTCAGTTTAACTTCGTCAATATCCATAAAAAATATATTTACTGCTTAAAAAACTACAAAGTTAATCATTATTTCCCAATTGCATTTGCATACGCTGTACTTTTTCCCAGTTGACCGACTGTTTGCCGCAAAAATACCGTATCAAACCCCATACCAGGGCACTGTTCATAACCATAAAATAATAGGGTAAAAACAAATATTTAAATTGAATTTTCTTGCGACGCAAAAAGTATCCTATTGCTACCAGAAGATAGGCTATCAACTGAAGTGCGAAAGCCAACCGGTAAATGATTCCAGCATTAAGCAAAAAAATGTTTGCAAAAAAGACAGCCATTATGGCTGGGGGTACAGCCAGCCAGCGCAATACTTTGTGCGACCAGTATTGAAAAGAAAAAAATCCATATCGAAAAATGTTTAAAAGAGGTTTCAAACGAGGTAATGCCTGGATACAACCAGCCGCAATTCGAACTTTACGTTTCATTTCGTCGCTAATTGAGAACGAGGCCATTTCGGTGGCCAGCGCCCGATGCGCATATTTAATTTTGTAGCCCTTCTCCACCATACGCAACGAAAGCACAAAGTCGTCGAGGATAGTATCGGGCTCAAGCGGTTCGAACAGGCTGGTACGAATGGCACAAATTTCGCCTGCTGCCCCGACCGTAGAATTAACGTCCGATTCCAAACGCTTGATAAAAGATTCTATTTTCCAGTATATCCCTTCTCCAACTCCCTGCGCACTTTCTTGCTGGGGCAGCATGATGCGTTTTTCGCCAGCCACACATCCAACCTGCGGATCAATAAAACGCCTCACCACCTCCCTAACCGTACCCGGGGCAAGCATGCTGTTGGCATCGCAAAAAATCACAATCTCAGATTGCACATACTGCATCCCCCGATTGATAGCTCCCACCTTACCACGTCGCTCGTTTTCATGCAACACGTGCATATCGGGATACTGCCTCAGCAAGGCATCGGAACCATCGGTCGAACCATCCGTTACCCACAAAAAAGTAAGCTTTTCGGTAGGATATTCGAGCCGTCGAAGATTTTCAACCTTGGCAGGTATGATATCCTTTTCGTTGTATGCGGCAATAAATATGGTTACCGTGGGTTCATAGCCTGCCTGCAGGCTATCCCTTTTTGCAAAAAAACATTTTATTCCCCAAATTATCAGCAAAATAAGAATATAGCCTATATAGGTATAACCAATAATTATTAGACTTAGCCAGAAGATAAACTCGCTCATGGGTTAGGCATTTGTACGCATAACTGCTGATAAAAATTGCCCACTCGTCTTGCAATGCACTCGTTGTCAAAGGTCTGCCGAACAAAATCGATGGCATTTTTTGCAATAGCCTCTAATTGTTGTGAGTTTGCTAACATATGATTTATTTGTTGTGCAAACATTTCCGGGCTATCGGCAATTAGCAAATGTTCGCCACTAACAACCGGAATTCCTTCAGCACCAATGGTTGTAGTTATTACTATCTTCCCATGAGCCATAGCTTCAATAATTTTCACCCGCATGCCACTTCCGCTCAGGATGGGCACTACCATGATATCGGCAATTGCGAGAAATTCGGACGATTTTTCAACCTCACCATGAAACAGGACATTGCGTACTGTTGAAAGTTTTTTTTGCATCCAGATAGGGGCATTGCGGCCAGCAATATGAAAAATTATGTAGGGATTTTGAGCCAGCACCCTGGGCCATACCTTTTCAACAAACCATATCAGTCCCTCCTGGTTAGGGGCCCAGTCGAGTGCACCCAAAAACATTATTGCCCTTTGCTGAGTGATGAGGGCCTGCTTATCGCTACAATTAACCCCCACCGGTGCGGTTTCCATGGGACCATGGTACCCATACTGGATAAATGCCTGCCTATCGCGATCGGTAATGGGTAGTAGCGCATCGGAAAGTAACAGCATACGCCGCTCAAATTTAACAATTCGATTGGCCAGGTTGAAATAGTACCAACGTTTCATTGGATTGCTTTCATTGAGAGCCACCCTGCGCCATATCTCATGCTCAATGTTATGGGCACGAATTACAACCCTGGCACTGGAATACTGGCGAATAAGCGGAATATAAAAACCCAGATACGGCCCCTCGAGCTGTACTATATCAAATGGCCTGCTTTTTAATATATCAATAAGTGCCTGCTGATAGGCAGGTTGCCTGAACCGGGAGGCTGTATAAGGTATTCGTGAAAATAACAAATTCGATACTACGCCCCAGGCACTGATATTGGTGTTAACCTCAACATACTGAAGGGTAAGATTGGGTATATCGGGCGATGATTGCTTTGCAACCCGGTGCTTGAAGGTATTCATTGCCAAAATATGAACTTCATTGCCTGTCTGTGCTAAACCCTTAGCCAGATTAAATATAGCAATAGCTCCACCGTCGCGGGGTGGATATGGTGGCTTGGGCGATAGGATAAGAATTTTCATGGTCAAAAATGTTTATTATGTAAAATTAAGTAGAAAAAACATTTAGTGCGTTATTCGGAATTTTTCCCGGTTCCCAAAAAGTCTGCTAAAAAAATCCTTGATGCGGTTGAGCATACGATAGTAAAAATCCAGATTAAAAACTACCGAATCGTTGGTGGCCTTGATGGTTAGGAATATTCCAACAGGCAGCAGTACCATCGAAGCCAGCCACACTCCCTGCCAGGTAGGCCAGAACGACTCGCGGGCCATCTTTTCGCCCGTTAGACTTACGATATAATAGAGTACAAAAAACACCACCGAAATGACCAACGGCAAACCAAACCCGCCTTTTCGGATGATAGCCCCCAGGGGTGCACCAATGAAGAAAAAGATCAAACAGGCCAATGACAGGGTAAATTTCTTATGCCATTCTATCTCATGCTTTCGCATTCGAATCATCTTACTGCGGCGCACTTCTGCTTCGGTCAACAGCGTACTGCGTATACTGCGAGCCTCCGATAACGCCATACTGATAACAGACGATCTCTCACTGTTTTTATTGAATAAATAATAATACAAAAATCGAACATTGCGGAAATCTTTTATCGCTGGCAGGGTATCTACTGCACTCCTTGAAACCGAATTAAAAATTTTAACCGGGTAGAGGTTGCTCACTGCTAAATTCGACTTGAGCGAAATAACATCTCCCGTAATTTCACGGTTCATCGAATCAATACTGTATTTGAGCTGCGAAAGATTCATCATCTGATAATTGTTACGAAACAATTCTTCCTGTGTTCGCTGAAAGTCGAATCCTTCAAGCGGGATGGTTATGATCTGCTGTTTGAAACGATCGCGTCGGAAGGGATAGGATCGAACCGCATACACCCTGCGCCTTTCTTCAGGCATATCAACATACGATTCACCATTATACAAGGTAATGATAAGGGTACGATTATCGGCAGTTACCTTAATGGTTCCGGAATCGGCTACTGTAACACTCGTATTTCCCATATTCTGGGTATGATCGTATATTTTGAGCTGATACAGCATATTGGTCCGATAATTTTTTTTGCCAATCTTAATGGTGTACCCATCTACCCCATTATAATAAATTCCCTCTTTTATCTGGAGCTCGGGGCGATGCTGCTGAATGTCGAATAGCAACGAACGGAATTTTAAATTATAATAGGGTAACGAAACGTTGGAATAAAAAAATGCCAGAATGCTAACTACTCCCATCAGCAAAATAAGGGGATACATAATCTGCCACAGCGATATCCCCGAGGCCTTAAGCGCAGTAAGCTCGTAATTTTCGCCCAGGTTACCAAATGTCATAAGCGAAGCCAGCAATATAGCCAGCGGTAAGGCCAGGGGAACAAACGTTGCAGAGGCATACAATAATAATTCGGCCAGTACCCCGATCGACAAACCCTTACCTACCAGATCATCCACGTACTTCCACAAAAACTGCATCTGAAGCAGGAATATAACAATAAAAAAGGTCAAAAGCAAAGGGGTAAAAAACGATTTTAAAATGAAATAATGCAATCGCTTTAACTTCAACCGACGCTTGATGGATTCCCGAAACATGCCACGCATTTATTTTGCCTCAAAATTAGTTATTTTGCACCGCAAATGGATATGTAGAATGCTTTTTTTACCCGGTCGCCGACAAATGATTTAGATAAACTATTTTTATTTGCATCAAAAAAAATTTATATATTGCAGGATGTATTAAAACTACTTTCAGGCATGAGGAAAAAAATAGAGTTGGAATATGTGATGCGCACTTCGCCTAAGGTATTATTTCCCCGTCTGAGCACACCTGCGGGGCTCACCGAATGGTTTGCCGACAACGTTACCGTCAGGTCTAAAAATATTTTCGACTTTCACTGGAACAAAACCATACAAAGTGCCGAACAAACCTACCTGCGCGAAAATGTTGTTGTTCGTTACGACTGGCTCAACCAGCCCGATAAGGATACCGGCTATTTTGAATTCCGAATTCGCATCGATGAACTTACCGGCGATGTATCGCTCATCGTAACCGATTTTGCCGAGGAAGACGAAGTCGAAGAAAACATTGAACTGTGGAATACCCAGATCAATCAGCTAAAACATGCGCTGGGAATATAGAAGTGATGCCCGGTGTTGATTCAACATTGCTGCTACATTTAGATATCCTCCTACTCTATCCATAGTTTTTTTGCAGGTATAAAATTTTCATATCCATAACGAAAAAAAATTTAAAAAAAAATTTCAACGACACATCCTGTCGTTTTGCTATTTTATTTTTGACCCCAAAACAATACAATATGGAAGCACGGAAACATTTCATGCACTGCAATATTGCCGGATTCTCGTATTACGATGGGGTACTGGTGTTTCATGAGCTCGACATAGGTACCGAGCTAAAACTCAAAATTGAGCCCGACAACCGGTTCGATCCCCATGCAGTAGAGGTATATTATGGTGAGTTCAAGCTGGGGTACCTGCCCGCCGACAAAAACGAAATTATCCATCTGCTACTGGAGATGGGGCATGATATTTTTGAGACAAGAATTCAAAAAATTGATCCATCGGCTCACCCCGAAAATCAGGTGCATATAATTGTATATGTGAAAAATCGGAACGCGGGTGTTAATAAATTAAGCCTCTAATCATAGGTTAAGTTATAAAATTCTTATAATTTTATATAAAATTTAACAAAACCAATCTAAAGTAATGCTAAAGACAACAGAAATGAAAGATAAGGGCTTTAGACTGAAAATGACGTTACAACCCATCGAACCAGGTTTGGTAGTTCTTCCTATCGATTATCAATATGCGCTGGGATGCAGCCTGTATAATGCAATGGGTCTTGCAAACAACAGGTTTACTTCATGGTTGCATCAAAAGGGCTACGGAGAAGATAACAAGCGTTTTAAATTTTTTACCTATTCTGGTTTGCACATTAAAAAGTATAGCATCGACAAGAACATACTTATAGTTCAAGAACAACCCATTACGTTTAAAATATCTGCTTATACCCCCGAGATTGCCGATAATCTGGTAATTGGTTTTTTCAAAAAACAGTTCATAGAGATAGCTGATAGGAAAATTAAGGCGGCTTTTCAGATCGACCAGGTAGAGCTTTTACCCGGTCTTAAATTTCGGGAAGAAATGACCTATCGACTGTTTTCCCCCTGTGTGATAAGCTATAAAACCGAACGAGGCATAACATACTACTCGCCTGAAAGCACTGAAATCGACTATGCAAAACTTTTTATGAACAACCTAATAAACAAATACCTCATTGCCTCGCAAAAGAGCCTTAAAAACTCCCAGGATTTAATCGAAAAACTACTCAATACATGCCATATTGAGTTACTTACTCCGCTCCGTTCGAAACTAATAACCATTAAGTGGAACACTCCGCAGGAAACAAAAGTACGAGGTTTTTTATATACCTTCAAACTAAAAGCCCCCGCCCACCTCCACCGAATTGGCTACTACGCTGGCTTTGGCGAAAAAAACAGCCTGGGGTTTGGATGGGCAGAAGTGGTAAGTTAAGCACAACATAAATTTTATGCTATGATTCACGAAATATCAAATTTCATTGAATATCTCGAGAATAATAGTCCCGATGTTTTTTCAGAAAACCTTCAGCTTGAAGAGGGACTTTATGTTTTCCTTGAAAAAGAGGGTAACGATATTGTCGTTAAAGAAGAGAATGTATTAAAAGTTGATAAAACAACTGAAAAAAATAAATTGTATGAAATGTTTATTGATAGAATTGCAAACACAAGAATGCTAAGTGCAGAAAAAAGTTTCAATTCTGGGCCAAAGGTTTTTGTTAACATAGGAACTCCATTTGGTATTTCTTTTTCAGAAGAAGGATTAAAGAAGGAAAAAGAAAAAAGAAAACAGGCCATTGAAGCCTATTTTAAAGCGGCTGAAAAATACGTGGATAAAAACAATCAAAAACATCTTACATGGTTTAATGATTTTCAAAATTTTGTGAAAAATAAAATGTTTGAATACCTTGAAAATAAAGAAGAATACAAAAAGTTAAATAAAAACTATAAGTTTTATTTTTTCTTAAAAGAGCCGGAATTAGCTGATTACAAGTTAATACATAATAAATATTTAAGTGAGCGGATTTTTAATAAAAACAAATACAATATTCCTCAAACCAAAAAAAACCAGATACCTGATGAAAACACTTTCGGCATCCCAGACTCACTAAGTGGTTTTAACGACGAAAAGCCATTTCTTGAACATAAAACTGCCCCAAATAAAGTGAATATGAGGG
>JBMFQE010000004.1:0-363014 GCA_049968755.1 Bacteroidales bacterium | reverse complement strand
CACGCTTGCAATCCCCTGCTCTCCTGTGCACTGGCCTGCCACATCGGGAAGTCGCAAGACCGAGGTACATCGCCCCTTTCGATGGGGCTTGACTTTTTTGCGGCAATATGGGAAAGTATCAGTTAATATTTCATCTCACAGTTTTTTCCAATCGGACGTCTCGCTGATGGGCATTATGCCCTTCAGCAAGCAGTTTAGCTAATCATCAAGAATTGATTGCAGACCCCCCTTTACACCCTGAAAGGGCTTACCTACCTTGGGAGCAGCTGACCTGCACCAGCTACTGTCCCTTTGGCCTAAAAGCCCGACCCGGCAATGGGTCGGGAAAGAAGGCTCTCATGGTCGATGTTTTTTCATGTTTTATTAGCAAGTATGATGATTTGACTCGATTTTTAATTATTTTTACCCATCTTAATACATTAGTAACCTAAAACATACAAAAATATGGAAACTAACATGACTGAAAATGCGGCAACCAGAATGGAACTTGATGAAATTTCCATCAGTTATTTAGTTGCGATTCACAAGTGGGCATACTTTTTTGCTATTCTTGGTTTTGTTGGCATTGCCATTTTACTGTTAATAGGGATTCTATCAAAAACCATTCTGGGAATTGTTAATCCAGAGCTGGGTGCAGCGGCTACCATTATGGGGTTTATATATGTATTATTGGCTTTGATATATTTTTTCCCGGTGATATACCTGTACCGTTTTGCCCGGCTTACCAAAAAGGCTATTCAGCAAAGCAATAATTTGCTTATGCAGGAGGCATTGCTCAATTTTAAAAAACATTATCAGTTCATTGGTGTTGTTACAATTTCAATACTGGTTATGTACCTTGTCATAATTTTTGGGTATGGGCTTGGAAAAATATTTTTAGGTTGATAAGCGGCAAAATCAAAAGGGATGAAATTGCGTCTATTGAACAGATTGTGTGTAGTATTAGGAGGGTTAACATTTTCGTGGTCATGTGGGGGCCAGGTTTTGTCTGTTTCGAGTATTGATAAGGCTATCATTAAGAGTACTGATCGTATTGCCTTATATGCTTTGCCTCGCACCGTACTTGAGATACGATGCTATATAAGTTCGCGTCAGCAGGTGGTAGGGCCCTATTCCGCTTATGCCCGGGAATTTCTGGGACGAGAGGGTATTCAACATGCGACTGTGCAGTGGACCATCGATAGCGTATCGGTGGTGCCTATTACGGTTTTTGACCCTTCGCAGGTGTATGTGGTTAAATTTGGAAAAAAGTCCGATTATCGCCCATTTGAGGTGTTGTCCCAGCGGGGATTAATCCTTTTTCCCCTCGATAACCGATATGGGAGCTATAATCCTGATTCTGTACAATTTTCATCCAATGAATCCACCGAATGGTCGGTGCTTGATTTGCCATTTACAACCCTTGTGGCTGATACCACCTATCAGGTAGTGGTGAAAGACTCACTGGTTATTCGACGGCCGGTTGTAAAACCTCGTGGCTCTGTTGTATCGCAGAATGAAAGGGCTAAAGAAGTGGCCAGGTTGATTCAACAGATTCACCAGCGGCGCATAGAACTTATATTGTCTGAGGACGAGCCTTTACCTACCAATGAAAAATCCATGCAGTGGATGATTGATCAGCTCAGGCAAATGGAAGAAGCATATTTGCAATTGTTTTTAGGGAAAACCGTATCTCGAACCTATTTATATTCGTTGCGTTACGTACCATCCGGTATGGACAAGTCGGTACAAACTGTTGAAATTTTTCGTTTCTCGCCCCAGCGTGGGGTGTCTTCGAAGAGTGATGCAACGGCTATCCCTGTGACCATTACCATTGAATCCCAAAATTCGATAGCTACCCTGCGTGATTACCAGTCATTATTTACTTCCTTAAGTACCTCCGTTATTTTTTATCGTGTGCCCGAAGTAGCCAACGTATCGGTGGCATGGGGCAGCCGTACACTAATCAGGCAACCCCAACAGATTTATCAGCTGGGAGCATTGGTGCCGTGGTTACCTGCTGAGCAATAACCTGATTGTTTACAAAAATTTCAGGCACACGGGCATGGGAACATTAAAAGTGTGCACTGCTTTCAACATTCCGTCGTTTTGTATTGTAAACACAACAATGTTGTTGCTATCCTGGTTGGCAACGAGCAGGTATCGTCCCGAGGGGTCGAGGCAAAAATTACGGGGAGTGCGCCCTCCTGAAGGGATGTGTCCTTTCAGGGATAGTAAACCTGATTGTGGGTCAATGACAAAGCAGGCTATATTGTTGATATCACCCCGGTTGGTGGCATACAGGTATTTGCCATTAGGGGTGATGTGAATGTCGGCGGAGCCAGGGTAGCGGGTTTCACTGCTGTCGAGAGTCGAAATGGTTTGGATTCTCTCAAGGTTACCCTGATGGGGATCAATATGCGCTACCTCAATGGTACCAGTAAGTTCCGAAAGAATGTACATCCACTGGCCGTTGGGATAGATAGCCAGATGTCTGGGTCCTGCACCTGGTATAGTGGAATAGCTTGTTGTAGCGCTCATGAGCTGCTTATGCAAGGTGTCGATAGCGAAAATATGAACCCTGTCGGTACCAAGATCGGTAGCATAAATCTTACCGTTGAAGGGATTCGGCGTAATCATGTGGGCGTGTGGTCCTTCCTGCCGCGTAGTATTGGGTCCCTTTCCCTTATCCTGTATCACCGAGAGTGCCGGCGTAAGACTACCATCGGCATTGATACCCAGCATAGCAAAACTTCCAGTGCCGTAATTAGCTACCAACGCGTATTTTTCGGTAGGCTCAACACTGATGTAACAAGGATAGCTTCCTTGTGAGGGCACAGCGTTTATAAATGTGAGCATGTATGCAGAATCAATACGAAAAGCACTTACCTGACCGGGACTGTTTTCATTAACGCTGAAAAGCAATTTTTTGTCCGGCGAAAGGCATAGATACGATGGGTTACTTGCCTTTATAGCATGTAAACGTTCAAACTTCATGGAGTCAAGGTCGACCCGATATACGTATATGCCTTCTGATTTACTGGTGCCGCTCCCTGAAGTATAGGTGCCTACAAATAGGATATATTGATTAAACCGGTTATTTATACCGGCAGGTGATTCTTTACCAGTTGATTTGCAGCTTAACAGCAGGCTAAACATTGATATACCTGTTAGGTAAAGCAAGATTTGAGTTTTCATCATAATAAAATTAATTTTTAAAGTATGATGGAACACCCATGTTCGCAATTTTTCACTATTGTGTTTGCGTTCGCAGGAACATGGGTGTTTCATGGGTGTTTAGATTTAGTGAAAAATATTTTTGAAGTTACTGAATTATTTGCAGACGAGCAAATTTTAGCAAAAGCTTTTTTTCTCCTTCAGTGTCGAAATGTACGGTAGCTTTCAGGTTGGGTTCGGTGCCTTCGATAGCAATAATGGTACCCTCGCCAAATTGGTGATGGCTTACACGCATTCCCACTTTCAGATTGCCTTGCATGTTTGAAGCAGCCTGAGAAGTTGGGGTGCTGGTTTTCTGGTTGGCAGTATTCATGTCGAGCAGTCTACGTTTTTGCATCAATAGGGCATTGCGTACCTGCGATTGTACAACAGGGTCGGAGCGTCGACGCATATCGCTATTACATTCAATTTCGTCGATATCGTTAAACAGATTAGCTGTAGTTTTTGATTCCTGTGATTTGTAGTCTACACATTTGGGATCGATTTCAAAAATAAAGCGGCTGGGCGAGCATTGAACAGGCTTTCCCCAGCGGTAGCGATTGCGGGCGTACGATATCATCACCCGCTTTTTAGCCCGGGTAAGGGCCACGTAAAACAATCGACGCTCTTCCTCTATTTCTTCGTCTCGGCCAAGTAGCATTGTAGATGGGAAAAGGCCTTCTTCCATACCCGCAATAAAGATATAATCAAATTCAAGCCCTTTGGCGGCATGAACAGTCATCAGGCTCACCTTATTTTTATCGTCGTCATTGTCGGTGTCAGCATCGGTAAGCAGCGATATGGTGCCCAGGTATTCGGCCAGCGTGGTATTATTATTTTCCTGCTTGTTTTGTTCGACGAAATCCTTGATGCTGTTGAGCAATTCTTCAATGTTTTCAAGGCGGCTAATGTTTTCGTAGCTGGTGTCGGATTTCAGGTCGGCAAGCATTCCGCTTTTTTGGAGAACTTCCGAGGCTACCTCGTAGGCATCATTGGTGCTGGCAAAAGTGCGAAATTCATCGATTAAACTTTTAAAGCTGGAAATTTTTGCATTCGTATTAGCTGCCAGCTGGAGCTCATAGGCCGAAGGTTGCAGTATTACCTCCCACATGCTAACCTGATGCTGTGAGGCAGCCAGCTCAATTTTTTCAAGCGTGGTTTCGCCAATACCCCGTGTTGGATAATTGATAATGCGTTTTAGTGCTTCATCATCCTTAGGGTTCTCAATTAATCGCAGGTAGGCCAGCAAATCCTTTATCTCTTTGCGCTGGTAAAAAGACATGGAACCGTAGATACGGTATGGAATATTTTTCTTTCGAAAAGATTCTTCGAAAATTCGGCTTTGAGAATTTGTTCGGTATAGTACTGCAAACCGATGGTAGGGCACCTGATGCGAAAGGCTAATATTCATGATTTCGCTGGCTATCTGATAACCTTCCTCGTGATCGGTATGGAGCTCAACTATTTTAATGGGTTCGCCTTCTTCGTTGTTCGAAAATACTTGCTTAGGAATTTGCCCCTTATTTTTAGCAATAACGCTATTGGCAGCGTTAACAATTATTTGGGTAGATCGGTAGTTTTCCTCCAGTTTAAAAAGGGCGTGCTGGGGATAATCGTTTTTAAAATTCAGAATATTTTCAATGCGTGCCCCCCGGAAAGCGTAAATGCTTTGGGCGTCGTCGCCAACCACGCAGATATTCTGATATTGTTGGGCCAATTTTTTTACAATATAATATTGGGCAAAGTTGGTATCCTGATATTCATCTACCAGGATGTATTCGAACCATTGCTGGTATTTTGTAAGAGTCTCCGGAAAATCGCGGAAAAGGATATTGGTATTGAGCAGCAGATCGTCAAAATCCATGGCATCGGCTTTTTTACAGCGAATAGTGTACAGTCGATATATTTCGACCATCTGGGGCATGTTCAGGATACGGTCGCGTTCCAGTAGCGAGGGATTGCTCTGGTAATTGGCTACGGTAATCAGATCGTTTTTAGCTCGCGAGATACGTGCCTGTACCTCATTGGGTTTGTACTGCTCGGGATTAAGGTTCAATTCCTTGATAACCGATTTGATAACACTACGCGAGTCGGTGGTGTCGTATATCGAGTAGTTTGATGAATATCCGAGCAATGCAGCTTCGGAACGTAAAATACGGGCAAATATGGAATGGAAGGTACCCATCCATAGGTTACGTGCCTGATCCTGTCCTACCAATTGGCCAATACGTTCTTTCATTTCATTGGCAGCTTTGTTGGTAAAGGTTAGTGCCAGGATTTTTCGCGGTGATACCCCCTTGTAAATCAGATAAGCTATTTTGTAGGTGAGAACCCGCGTTTTTCCCGATCCCGCCCCTGCTATTACCATCAATGGCCCTCGGTCATAAAGCACCGCTTCCCGTTGCATCGGGTTGAGCGCTTCTAATATCTTTTCCATTCAGTTCCAAATTTCCCTCAAAAATACAATTACCCCTTGAGTTATTAACCGTTTCTGATGAAAAATTACTTACAAGTTTTCAACACTACAATTGTTTATCCAACGAAATCTTTCCTGCTGACAATAAAAAACCAGTTTTTTTCATAAACCTACTATGATGCTATTGACTTTCTGAATTTTTCATGATAAATTTGTTCGTTATTTTTAATTTTGAGTTCTAACCTTTAAACCTAACGATGAAACGATACGCTATTTTTGTTTTGTTTTTTTCCACTGTTCTTTGGGGTCAGACCTCTACCGATCCACGTGAAATGTTTGTTGAGGCAGAATCGTATCTCTTGTATGAGGAATATGAGGAAGCTTTGCCTATTTACCTTAAGCTACTGAAGGCCGATCCTACCAACGATAATTTAAACTTCAAGGTAGGTCTGTGTTACCTTAATATACCCTATGAAAAGGAAAAGGCAATAGTTTATCTCGAAAAAGCGGTCAAAAATATCAGCGAGAATTACAAGATGAATAGTTTTAAAGAGCGTCAGGCGCCGCTGGATGCTTTATTTTATCTGGGTAATGCTTATCGAATAAATAATCAGCTGGATAAGGCGTTGAATGCATACCAGGAATTTAAAAAGCGTAGTGATCCTTATGTTTACGATGTGGAAATTGTGGATGAGCAAATAGCTACGATTGAAAGGGCTAAACGTTATTTTGCCAAACCCATCTACTTTGTTGCCCATCATCTCGAGGAGCCTATTAATTCACGCTATGCCGAGAAGAATGCAGTGGTTTCGGGGGATGAAAGTACGCTGGCTTATAATGTAAAATTGCCTTTTTACGAAGCATTGTATGTTTCGCGGCGTGTCGATGGCAAATGGCAGCCACCCCAGAATATTATCCCTGAGCTTGGGGTCGATGGGGATGTTGCACCTACGGGACTTTCGTTCGATGGCAAGGAGATGATCATTTACCGCAATGATAATTACGACGGTAACCTTTACGTAAGTCGTTATGTGAATGGTCGGTGGACACCCATTGTAAAGCTTAACGATCGTATCAATACAAAATACTGGGAATCGCATGGTTCACTTTCTCCCGATGGTCGGACACTTTATTTTACCTCAAACCGCAAGGGAGGGTTCGGGGGATTGGATATTTACACGGCTACTCGCAGCAATGTTAACAGCAACGACTGGGGCAATGTTACCAACCTGGGTCCCGATATCAACACCAAATATAACGATGAGAGTCCCTTCCTCTCGCAGGATGGTAAAGTACTCTACTTTAGCTCGTACGGACATTTTAACATGGGAGGATACGACGTATTTTATTCCACCCTGCTCGATAACGGTCGTTGGTCGGTGCCCCTCAACATGGGCTATCCGCTGAATACCACCGACGATGACACCTATTTTGTACCTGTCGATAATGGTAACTTTGCCTACATTACACGCTATTACCCCGATAGCTATGGCAAGACAGATATTTATAAGGTTGAACTATTTTCTGAGCAACATCCCCGAAAATTTATACTGCGTGGATTACTCAGCTTACAGCCTGACTTGCAACTTTCTCCGAAGACCCGGCTTAAAGTTTCGATAATCAATAAACTTTCTCAAGACACGGTGAGCCAGTTTTTCATCGACCGCAATCAGCTGGGTTTCGATACCTCTATTGTAGCCGGAAAATACCAGATGGTGGTACAGGGCGAAGGCATTGAAAAGCTGGTTAAAGAATTTTCTATCGATAAAAATCAGTCTGAGAGCAATATTGCTGTCTCCGGTACCCTGAGACCCGACACTACCGGCGAAAAAATGCCAGCGGTTGCGGTTCAACCCGAGAAGCCAATTATTCAAACGATCCCATTCAGACAGGTTTACTATAAGGTTTTGGATGGCAAGCCTGTTGATATAGTTATTCCATTGGCAATGGGGACAGTAGTTGATATCAATATTTTAGTCGATTCTGCCCTGTTGCGCAAGGAGCGTCTGACCACCTCACGCGATAATCAAGTGTATCGATATCAGCCCGTAGCCGGATTGAATATCTTGCAGTTCTCTGCTACTCTTCCCGATAACACAATAGCCAGGGGCGAAATAGTAATTCACTATGAGGCTTTAGGCGATACGCTCACACCTGCCGAATTGGCTCGTGAGCTCGAAAATCGCATGAATCAGGCTAATTATTTTAAAGCTATGCTGATGAATATGGCGGGGACTGACGATTCACTGCGTTTGTGCCTTAAACAGATGGATATCGATCAGCTACATTTGCTATCCTTGAACGATATTGAGCAATACCTCCGTCAGCAAGCTAAACAAAATCTTATCAATGGAGTGGTGGTTGATTCGCTGTTAAAACAATTGCAGGTGCAACAAGCATTATCTACACAACTACTCTCGGAAGCGCTGATATATCTTGCCGATACCAACCTGCGAGGGGTTATCGACTCCATTAAACAATTGCCAGATGTCAATAATATTCCGTTATTTACAAATAAACTGGTTGATAGAATTTCTGCCGACAGGCAAATGCTCGATCAGATGCTTAGCCTCAGTACGAGGCTTGGATGGAAAGCCGATGCATACTACTACCGATGGGCATTGCAGAGGGTTACTTCGGGCAGTCTCAAACAAACGCTCGACTCCCTCAACCTTATCCATGAAGGGATAATGAGCGGAAAAGAATTGCTGCAATACCTGATAGAACATGCCCCACAAAAAGGCTATCAGATACACGATCTGTATACTGCATTCTTTGCTATTCCGCTGTTTACGGGTAATGCTGGCGTATTATTGTCGTCCCTAAAGAATGCTGCTGGCAGCACCCCCATGAAAAGCTTTTTTGAACAGTTCAATACACGAAATATCCGGTCGATTGCCGAATTGGGCAATCAGATGTGGAAAAACTGTCCCGACCCGGTAGGCGTACTTAATTTACTCATCGAAGTCAACGATTCGGCTGCCCTGAATGCTTATCTGGCTGACCTGCAAATTTTCTCCAGAGGTAAGATTAGAAATATCCTTGCCCAGCTCGATTTGAAGGAGCAAAACATGGATTCACCTTATGACCTTAGCCGTTATTTACTGCAGCTCCAGGCTATTGATAGTTCGCAATGGATTACCCTTAATCTGTATGTTGCCTCCAAAAACCTACTTGAAATGCACCAGGCACTTGTGAAAAAGCAGACAGTTCTTTTCAAACCGCTGGCATTTTCTTTGTCGCTGGCTTTTATGCTGCTATTTATCCTGATCCTGATTCTTGCTTACCGAGAAATAAAACGCAATCTGTAAAAATCTTTATAGGATATCCAGCGCCCGGATTAGTCTCGTATTTGTTTCAACACTGCTGACTAATCCGGATTTTTTTTTGCATCGCAGTGAACTAACTGAACCATTTTATGTTTAACTGTCAATTTTTGTGCTGATGCCACATAGAGGATTGTGCGGATTGATAACGTTACCAACTGAGATTAACCCTTAGAGTTATGATTTTAGCAAGGAGGTAACTTTTGCACAAATTGGCTTTAATGTCTGACAGAAAAAACATATTTTTGTAAGGCAGATTGATTTTTTGTTTTGATATGGTACATAGGTGAAGTGCCAGCACGATTTTGAAAGTAAAAAAAGTTTGCTGATGATCATAGGTGTATTCAAAGAACAGGAGAACGAGAACCGGGTAGCCTTATTACCCGAACACGTCGTTCAGCTTAAAAAATGGGGTGTGGAGGTATGGATTGAAAAGGGGGCAGGCCAATCGTCTTTTGCTGATGATGCACAATATCTTTCGGCCGGAGCCGTAACTGCCGATGCTTCTTCTATACTTGCTAAGGCTAACGTATTATTGAGCGTTGCCATACCGAGGCCCGATGTTTTACAACGACTTTCTGGGGAACACCAGCTAATAGGAACATTTAATCCTGTATTCAATCGTGAGGGTATTGAAATTATGCAGCGAAGCGGGGCTACGGTTTTTAGTCTCGATTTCGTTCCTCGTACTACACGGGCACAGGCCATGGACGTCCTATCGTCGATGGCTACCATTGCAGGATACAAGGCTGTGTTGGAGGCGGCTTCGCGGCTACCCAGATTTTTCCCCATGTTTATGTCGGCCGCTGGAACAATCAAACCAGCTAAAGTACTAATCCTTGGAGCAGGAGTAGCTGGGCTGCAGGCGATAGCTATTGCGCGTAAGTTAGGTGCAGTAGTCGAGGTATTTGATGTTCGTTCGGCGGTCAAGGAAGAGGTCAAAAGCCTTGGAGGTAAATTTATTGAGGTCGAGGGAGCCCGCGAGGATGCTGCAGCCGGTGGCTATGCGGTTGAACAAACTGAAGAATTTATCCGCAAGCAACGTCAGCTCATTCATGATCACGCTTCCAATGCCGATGTGGTAATTTGTACAGCGCAGGTTTTCGGAAGAAAAGCACCGTTACTACTTACAAAGGCTACCGTTGAGGCCATGCGTCCCGGTTCCATCGTGATCGACCTGGCTGCTGCTACCGGTGGAAACTGCGAACTCACTCAGAACGGACAGGCTATATGGCACGCACAGGTGCTCATCATTGGCAATTCGAATTATCCCTCCGAAATGCCAAACGATGCCAGCAAAATGTACGGTAATAACCTACTCAATTTCCTTAAGCTCATCGTTACCAAAGAAGGCCAGCTGCAGATTCCCTTCGACGATGACATCATTAAATCCACCTGCCTGGTAAAACAGGGTCAAATTGTTAATGAACGCTATCTTCAACTGATAAAGTAAGCATTTTATGGAAAATATATTGCAATTTTTTCTGGATAACAAGGATATGATTATTATCGTTATCCTTTCCATTTTTTTGGGTATGGAGGTTATTTCCCATGTTCCAGCAGTATTGCACACGCCCCTCATGTCGGGCGCCAATGCCATACATGGGGTGGTGATTATTGGTGCCATTATTGTAATGGGGCATGCTACAGGTACTGCTGCAAAAGTTATTGGATTTCTGGCGGTTGTACTGGGTACCCTCAACGTGGTTGGCGGCTTTGTGGTTACCGACCGTATGCTCGAAATGTTCAGAACAAAGAAAAAGAAAGATTAACGTATCGAACCTGAAATAGTGGAAAATATGACGAACGAATTAGCTATACTCGAAATAAGCTATATCATAGCCTCTGTTTTATTTGTTATTGGCTTAAAGATGCTTAGTCATCCCGAGACAGCTCGGCGTGGGAACATCATTGCTGCTACGGGGATGGGCCTGGCTATTCTTTCAACCATTTTGTTTCATAGAAAGGATGGGGAGCCTATTGGTAATATAGGACTGATATTGCTGGCTATCGTGTTGGGTACAGCAATTGGATGGATAGTGGCCAGAAGGGTAAAGATGACTGCCATGCCCCAGCTGGTATCGCTTTTCAATGGGATGGGTGGGGCCTGTGCAGCACTCATTGCTCTGCTTGAATTTCCCCATCTGGCACATGAGGGGCAAACCATCAACCTGTTGTCAGGGGGCGTATTTAATATACTGGCTGGAATGGTGATTGGGAGTGTGTCGTTTGCCGGTAGTATGATTGCTTTTGGTAAGCTCGATGGTCGTATAGGGGATATCCGTACCCGTGTGCTCAGCTATGCCAACCTGTTTTTCCTGCTGGTCATTCTGGGATTCATTGCCTATATCATGGGTCAGGGTCAAAAATCTCCTGCAGAGGTTATGCCGTTGGTATTAGCGCTTTTTATCTCGGCATTGGTATATGGGGTGCTATTTGTGATGCCCATAGGGGGTGCTGATATGCCCGTAGTGATATCGTTGCTCAACTCGTTCACAGGGGTTGCTGCAGCTACCGGTGGTTTTTTGTACAACAACCAGGCTATGCTTACCGGTGGTATTCTCGTGGGGTCGGCCGGTACCATACTTACCATTCTTATGTGCAAGGCGATGAACCGTTCTTTGCTCAACGTGATAGTAGGCGTGTTTGGGGGCAGTAAGGGTCAGGCAGCCGAGGTTAAAGGTAGCATCAAGGAAATTACGCTAAGCGATGCCAGCGTGCTGCTAAGCTATTCGCAAAAGGTAGTCATTGTCCCCGGCTATGGATTGGCCGTCGCACAGGCCCAACATCTTTGCCACGAGCTGGAAAAATTGTTGGAAGAAAAAGGCGTTGAGGTAGTTTATGCCATTCACCCCGTTGCCGGTCGTATGCCCGGACACATGAATGTTTTGCTGGCTGAAGCCGATGTATCGTACGATAAACTCATCGAAATGGATGATATTAATCCCACCATGCCTAATGTCGATGTGTGCGTAATCATTGGCGCCAACGATGTGGTAAATCCTGCTGCTATCGACGATCCTGCCAGTCCTATCTATGGGATGCCCATCATTAAGGCACATGAGGCCAAAAATATCATCGTTATGAAACGAGGCATGGGAAAAGGTTATGCAGCCATTGAAAACAACCTTTTCTACAATGATAAAACCCGCATGCTTTTTGGCGATGCTAAAGATTCGCTGCAGAAGCTAATCGCTGAGATAAAGAATCTGTAAGAAAACCTAATTGGTATTTAACTTTTAGGATAGGTGCATGATTTTAGCCTACCTGGTCTAAAAAAGCTAACAATATAGGATTCAGATGTGAAATAGGTGAGACTACTATCGTACATTAGCTCCTGGTAGGGTTATGCCGGTTGGTGCTTGTGTGAATAAACCCGATGGGAATATTGTTTTTTTTATTACGTTTGCCCCAAAAAATACATGACTTACGAATCTTTAGTTGAACAAATCAAGAAGAAGGAGAGCTTTCTATGCGTGGGGCTCGATACCGATCTTACCAAAGTGCCTCCTTTTTTGCGGAAAGCCGATGACCCTATTTTCGAATTTAACCGTCAGATTGTTGACTATACTGCGCCTTATGCCATAGCCTATAAGCCCAATATAGCATTTTACGAAGCCTATGGAAGCAAGGGCTGGCAAAGTCTCGAAAAAACAGTCAGTTATATTCGGGCAAACTATCCCGATCTCTTTCTGATTGCAGATGCCAAACGCGGTGATATTGGAAATACGGCTAATATGTATGCCAGGGCGTTTTTCGAACAAATGGATTTTGATGCCATTACCCTTTCGCCATACATGGGTGCCGACGCCATAAAACCTTTTCTTCAATATCCTGGCAAATGGGCAATTATTCTGGCTTTGACTTCCAACGAGGGTGCTGCCGATTTTCAGACCATGCAGGAAAAACATACTGAAGTTCCCTTATTCGAAAAGGTAATCATGCGGGCACAACAATGGGGTACGTCCGAGAATCTCATGTTTGTTATGGGCGCTACACAAACTCCGTTGTTGAAGCACATCCGAAAAATTATTCCACACCATTTTTTGCTGGTTCCCGGCGTTGGTGCGCAGGGGGGAAGCCTTGAGGAGGTGGCGGCTTGTACCTTAACCCCGCAGGGTGGCATTATCGTCAATAGCTCGCGGGAGATTATTTACGCCGGTAACGACGAAAAATTTGCTCAGCAAGCAGCAGCAAAGGCCTACATTATGCAGCAACAAATGAAAAAACTGCTGGCTAACATCCTCGCCTAAAGGAGAGTTCTTATCAGCCATTATATTTCAAAGAGGTTCGCAAGGGAGATAGCAGTTTGTCAAAGGTTCGTTAAAGATAGTTAATGATCCCTCGGGATAAAAAATTTTATTACCTTAGCCATTTGTTTTTTCATCGAATGCGAAGTGATATGCTAAGCTTTTGAGTCTGTTGTGAGCTCACGGCAATGAAAGCGTGAATAATCCAAAGAAATGATACGATTGTCAGTCAAAGAAAACAAAATTGATATGAAACCCCCATGTTCCTGCGAACGCAAACACTATAGTGAAAAATTGCGAACATGGGTGTCCCATCATACCTTTAAAAATTAATTTTATTATGATGAAAAAAGATTTTTACCGGTCAGTTTTATCGATTCTGTTGATACTTACGGGTCTACCGTTGGTTGTTCGGGCGCAAACACTGGATTTTTCAGCCCCAATTCCCTTTGATACTACCATCAAGAAAGGAGTGCTTCCAAATGGAATTACCTATTTTATCAAATATAACAAACGTCCTGAGAAGCGCGCCGACTTACGTCTGGTGATTAACGCAGGCTCTATACTTGAAGATCCCGATCAGGTGGGTCTGGCCCATTTTACCGAGCACATGACTTTTAATGGTACAAAACGTTTTCCCAAAAATCAGCTGGTTAGCTATTTGCAGTCTATGGGGATTCGCTTTGGTCCAGAAATTAATGCCTACACGGGTTTTGATGAAACAGTATACATGCTTGAAGTGCCCACTGATAATAAGGAATTGATGGAGAAATCAATTCAGATCCTCGAAGACTGGGCACATCAGGTAACCTTCGATAGTCTTGAGGTTGAGAAGGAACGAGGAGTAGTGATTGAGGAATGGCGGTTGGGTCGGGGTGCCGATCAGCGATTGGAGGACAAATATCTGCCCTTGTTGTTTTATAATTCCCGGTATGCACAACGTTTGCCCATTGGTACTAAGGAAAATCTAGAAACCTTTCGGCATGCAAGTCTGAAGCGTTTCTATGCCGACTGGTACCGTCCCGACCTGATGGCAGTCGTTGCAGTAGGCGACTTTGATACCCGTTGGGTGGAGCAAAAAATAGTGAAATATTTCTCGGCCATTTCTTTACCCAAAACACGCAGAGAACGTATAGTATACGACATTCCTCCTCATAAAACAACCCTATATGGGGTATTTACCGATAAGGAGGCCACTAATACCACTGTAGCAATTTTTTATAAACATCCCTTTGAAAAGGAAAAAACCATAGGCGAATATCGCAACAGCTTGCTGCGAATGCTCTATTTTCAGATGGTGAATGAACGATTAGCCGAAAAACTTCGTCAGCCCAATCCACCTTACCTACAGGCATACTCGTATTTTGGGAATATTGGTGCTCGTAAAACATACGCTTACGTTTCGGTTGCGTTGGCCAACGAAAACGAAGCCGACCGTACTCTGATAGCCTTGCTGACCGAAAATGAGCGACTTAAAAAATACGGATTTTCAGAGAGCGAACTTGAGCGGGCTAAGCTCAATGTTCTGAAAATGTACGAGCAATACTACAATGAGCGTGAAAAAACCGAATCGGACAACTTTGCAAGCGAATTAACCCGTCATTTTTTGCAGGGCGAGCCTGTACCAGGTATTGCTGCCGAATATCAAATTGTAAAGGAAAGCCTGCCTGGTATTAAACTTGAAGAAATAAACGCATTGCCTGATCGATGGCTTACCGACAGCAATCGCGTAGTTATCATTACAGCACCTGAAAAAGCGGGTAAAACGCTTCCGGATACCCTGCAATTGAAAGAATTAGTCGAAAATTTTCGAAGTGATACCATTGCTCCCAATGTCGATATGCAGGTGAACCAAAATCTTTTAACCCAACTGCCACAGAAAGGGAAAGTTGTTTCGCTTAAGAAATACAAAAAAGTGGACGTTACCGAAATACTGCTGTCCAATGGGGCAAGGGTACTGCTTAAACCAACTTCGTTCAAAAATGATGAAATTCTTTTACAGGCAGTAAGTCCGGGCGGGCATTTTCTTTACCACGATACCGATGCCATGTCGGCCAAATATTGTGTGAATATTGTGCAGGAGTCGGGTGTTGGACAATTTTCAGTCATAGAGCTGCAAAAGGCACTTGCTGGTAAAAATGTGAGCATTAGCCCGTATATTACCGAATACATGGAAGGTATGCGAGCCAATGCATCTTTGAAGGACTTGAAAACGATGTTTGAACTGATGTATTTGTACTTCACCCAGCCACGCCTCGATACCACGGCTGTATCGTCGTGGCTGATGCGTATGAAAGCCTATTTTGCCAATGTCATGGCCGATCCCACCTCTTACTATCTCGATCAGCTCAACCGTATTGTTACGCAAAATCATCCCCGTGCCAACCGAATTCCCCAGCCCGAAATGATCGATAAGATTAATCCGGCGAGGGCATTTAGCATCTATCGCGAGCGTTTTGCCAATGCAGCCGATTTTAACTTTATTATTGTTGGCAACTTCTTGGTTGATAGCATTGTACCCTTGATTGAGCAATATATCGGATCTTTGCCTGCATTGAAAAACAGGGAAAAATGGAACGATCTGGGGATTCGTCCTCCTTTGAAGGTAAAGGAGAATGTCTATAAGGGCTCTGATCCCAAAAGTATCACTACCCTCATCTTCACAGGCCCCATGAATTATTCGTACAATAATGCCTATCATTTGAAGGCACTTGAAGAATATCTCGATATTCGGTTGATTGAGGTTTTACGAGAGGAAAAGAGCGGAGTATATGGCGTTGGAGCCCGATCGATGCTGGAACGAATACCCTATTCGTATTACCAGGTGAGCTTCCGTATACCCTGTGCACCCGGCAATGTCGATTCGCTTGTAAATGAAACTCTTAATATTATTGCTGAAATAAAAAATAAGGGTATCACCGACGATTATCTGAAGAAAATAAAGGAAACCCATCTCAGAGAGCTGGAAGTAAATCTTGAGAAAAATAATTTCTGGCTCAATTACCTGCAAAATACTGTGATTTACACTGATGATATTGATCGGATTGAAACCAGAAGAAAGCAGATTGAAACATTAAATTCGATTGATATTCAGCGGATTGCCAAAAAAGTATTCACGGATAAGTATATTTGGGTAACTCTTTATCCCGAAAAGTAATCATAAGGCGTTTTTTGGGCAAAAAAGAGGAATGGAATAGATGGTTATGAAAAGTCGAGGGATGGGCAAATGGGTTCATGAGCAAATACGGATTGCAGTTGTCGATTTAGGAACCAATACGTTTAACTTATTGGTTGCAGCGAATGCCCTTGATGGAAAGCTACATTTTTTACAACGCGAGCGTCGCCCTGTATTTCTGGGGCGGAATGGGATAGATAAAAATTTAATTGCGTATGATGCCATGTTGCGTGCCTGGGAAGTGCTGCAGGAATACAAGCGCATTGCCCAGGAACAGGGTGTTGCTAAAATTTTTGCCCTTGGCACTTCGGCCCTGCGAACTGCACAGAATGCCAGTGAATTTATTATAAGGGCTCAGGCAATATTAGGTACCGATATACAGGTTATTACGGGGTCGGAAGAAGCCGAGTTGATCTACCTGGGTGTGCGGCAGAGCATCGAGTCAACCGATATCCCATTTCTCATTGTCGACATTGGAGGAGGAAGCAACGAGCTGATTATTGCTAACAGCAAAACCATCTTCTGGAAAAAAAGCTATCCCCTTGGGATGGCCCGCTTGAAAGCTCTGTTCAGCTTTTCCGAACCCATTACCCCTGCTGAGATAGAACGTTTAAATGATCATCTGGCTATTGCGTTGTCGGATTTTTTGAATGAAATATTACCGCAATACAAGGTGCAAACCCTCATTGGTGCCGAGGGTGCTTTTGAGTCGTTCCTGCATATGGCTCGGCACACCTCATGTAACCTGCAAACAGAGCTTTCAACCAATACACCATACTGTCATGATCTTTCGTATGATTGTTTCTTCAAAATAAAAGAAAAACTGGTAGCTTCTACGCTCGAGGAACGTTTTAAAATGGAAGGTCTTGAATCGTTTCGTGCAGAAATGATTGTACCTGCCGTACTGTTTGTAAATTTTTTGCTGGAACGGCTGTCGTTGCCCCTATTGAGGGTATCGGAATACTCCCTCAAGGAAGGGGCTGTCTGGAAGTATTTTTTTGGCAGCGATGCCTAAGAAAGTCTTTGAACAAAGGCAAAAACTGTTTGTTCTCATGAAAAATCATTTAAGGAATTAATTCTCTAACTTAAAAATGTTTGAATGAAACCTGTATTAGTTATTGGAACTTTTATTGTGCATCTGGCACTTTTGTTTTATTCTATTGGGATCATCATGGAGCAGCGCAAGCGAATGGTTACCCAGAAGGTCTTGTTTTATGTTACGCTGGGGGTTATATTCGATGTAGTGGCAACTGCATGCATGATTGCGGGCTCCTCTCGAGGTTTTCTGACCATGCACGGAGCTGTTGGTTACTCAGGATTACTGCTGATGCTCATCGATTGTGTGTGGCTGTGGCGTTTCTATTGGCAAAATGGCTCTACAGTTGAGGTATCCCGTAACCTGCATCTTTTCTCGAGGGTTGCGTATATTTGGTGGATAGCTGCCTATCTAACGGGTGCACTCATGGTGATGTTTCGGCATTAAGCAATAAAAAAAAACGCCCTTGTAAAGGGCGTTTTTGCTTATTTCGTGAAGTCAACTATCGTCTTACACGTTTAGTAACGGCTGTCCTGGTGTTTTCCATAACGATTTCCACCCGAGCGGAATTCGCGGTTACCACCACCCGCAGGACGCGGATTGGCCTTCTTAACGACAATCGTCTTGCCTTCAACTTCAGCTCCATTGAGCTCTTCGATAGCCCGTAAGGCCTCGTCATCATTGGCCATTTCTACAAAACCATAGCCTTTGGAACGACCACTCATCTGATCAACAATAACTTTTGCAGAAGTTACTGTACCATACTCTTCAAAAATTTCCCGAAGGGAATCGCTCTGAATTTTGAAATTCAGCTGTGCAACAAAAATGTTCATAAGTAATTAAAAAATAAAATAGTTAAATAATAAATTTTTTCTGGAATGGCTTTAAAAGGAAGGCGTCAATTCATCTAGAGAGAAAAAATCTTCGACTTTCTTTAAATCCATTACTGAAACAAAGTTACGTTCTTTTTTTGAAACTCTTGCAATGTTTTTGTTTTTTTACAAAAATATTTTCTTCCCATTTTTCAATGCGAAGAGGAAAACCAAATAATTAAGCAGGGTTTAACCCGACACGACATTACCAAAACTTTATTTAGCAATAACCGATATTCGTTTTTATCTTTGCTAACCTAAAACTAGCAGGTTATGTCTTCGATAAACATTGGAATTCTCACGTCGGGTGGGGATACGCCTGGTATCAATGCAGCCATTCGAGCGATTGGAAAAACAGCACTTTCGTATCAGGGAGTTCAGCTTATTGGCTTTAAGGATGGTTTCCGTGGACTGATGGAAAATCGTACCGTTGAATTCGATAACAAAATGCTTTCGGGTATTCTTACGCTGGGAGGTACCATCCTTGGCACTTCTCGCGAAAAACCCTACCGGATGCTGGTTGCAGGTCATGAACGCGACATGACCGATGTGATTGTCGAAAATTATCATCGCAATCATCTTGACGTGCTGGTGTGCATCGGAGGAAATGGCACCCAGAAAAATGCCTACCATCTGGCAAAGGCAGGACTCAACATTATTACGTTACCCAAAACCATTGACAACGATATCGTCCACACCGATACAACCTTTGGTTTTGATACAGCCCTGGGTATTGCAACCGAGGCTATCGATCGCTTGCATAGCACAGCCAGTAGCCATCATCGCATCATGCTGGTCGAAATTATGGGACATAAAGCGGGATGGCTGGCATTAGGTGCTGGCATTGCAGGAGGAGCAGACGTTATCCTTATCCCCGAAATTCCATATTCCATTCAGGCCATTGCCGAGTCGATTCTCGAACGTAAAAAACAGGGTAAATCATTTTCTATCATTGCAGTAGCCGAAGGAGCCATGTCGAAAGATTTCGCCAAAATATACCAGCAACTTGAAGAAAAAATAGAAAATGAACAGGATAAGGATAAAAAGGCGCAACTAAAAGCCGAACGTAAGGATATGGAAACAATCCACGCAACCAACACCATTAGGCTTGCCAATCAATTGCAGGAGCGTACAGGTATCGATACGCGTGTAACCATATTGGGACATCTTCAGCGTGGAGGAACCCCATCAGCCTACGATCGACTCTTGGCAACGAAACTGGGAACCGCCTGCTTTGAATTTATCCAGAAAAAAGAATTTGGTAAAATGGTAGCTGTCAAAAACAATGAAGTTGTTGCTATTCCACTGGAAAAGGTAGTCAAAAAAATAAAAAACGTGCCACTCGACCATCCCTGGATTAAAAGCGCTCGCAGTGTGGGAACATGCCTTGGCGATTGAGTAGAAGTATTTTAATCACCATTTTCATTATTCTGTTGCACTGCACCCGATAAAAACCTATATTTGTCATTAAAGCATAAACTCATGGCTGGTGGAAACATACCTGAACGTCTTAAAATCTCTACATTCAAACTAAACGCTTTGCTTTCCATTACCCAGGCGATTAATGAAAATTTGTCCCAGCAAGAACTGCTTCAGCGTTACGAAAAACTGCTCAAAGAAGATTTGAATATTGGAAAAATAGTCATTTTTAAGTATAATGGCAATTCATGGGAATGTTTGCTGGCCTCGGGCATAAAAAATCCAGAGAGTTTGAACATCAACATCGAAGCCGATTTGATGAAATATACCGAGATTACCTTTGTTACCTCGCGTAGTATTTCCTCTTCCGAGGCATTCGACATTGTTATTCCGGTATACAACAACAATCAGCCCCTATCGTACGTGCTTATTGGCGATATTGAGGAAGAGGGCGAAGGGATGAGCCCTACCATCAAGCATTTGCATTTTATTCAAACGCTTTCGAATATTATCATTGTAGCTATCGAAAACATGCGGCTGGTACAGGAGAGCCTACGACAGGCAGCCTTGAAAAAAGAGCTTGAACTGGCCTCACGCATGCAGTCGATGCTTATACCCAAAAGTACAGACCTTCCTCACAACGAAAAAATCTGGATCACTGCATTTTACCATCCCCATCTCGAGGTAGGAGGCGATTATTACGATGTAATACCTTTGAGTAACAGCGAAATTGGCTTCTGCATTGCCGATGTGTCGGGCAAGGGAATTTCTGCCGCTATTCTTATGTCGAATTTTCAGGCCAACCTGCGCGCACTTTTTACCACCGACATTTCTCTGCCCAACCTTATCGAACGTCTTAACGAACGGGTAATTAAAAGTGCCAACGGTGAAAAGTTTATTACGCTTTTTGTCGCTAAATATAACTGTGTAACGCACGAACTGGAATACATTAATGCCGGTCATAATCATCCCCTGATGTACGAGGTCGAAAGCAAAAAACTTACTTTCCTTAAGGAAGGCTGCGTGGGAATAGGCATGCTCGATGAGATACCTGTAATCCGGAAGGGACATATTAAAATTAAGGAACTTACCAAACTGTTGTGCTATACCGATGGACTGGTTGAATTGATGGATGATAAGGAGGTTGAGTTTGGAACCAGCATTATTGAGCAGCATATTTCCAACGAGGCCAACATACAGCAATGCATCGATAATATCATTGCCGATCAACACATCCTGTCAGGCAACAAGGCTATTTTCGATGATGTAACCATTCTGGGTATTGAATTTTATCCCTGAAATATCCGGCAATACCTACTGAATCGCACGCAATTAAGCCCGACAATAAATTAAATGGCACTTTTCGGCCTTAACAAACATAGACTTTTAAAGAAATAAGATAGCAGAACCAACGATTGACGACCCAGATTTTTCGCTGACTCAATAATAAAATCTATAACTTTTGCTTCCCATTAACCAAAAGTGTGAAAAATTTTCTTAAATTCGATGCTAATATGAGTCATAAAAACTCGCTTAACGAAAATCTTAAAAAATGGCTGAAAATAAACCACTTAAGGTTCTGGTTGTGGATGATTCTGCGCTGAACAGGCAGGTGATAGTGGAGTACCTCAGACACAAGGAAATTGTTACCATTGAGGCCGAGGATGGTGAGCAGGCCCTGCAAAAAATTGGAACGGAACAGCCTGATATTATCCTGCTGGATTTAATCATGCCCATTATGGATGGGTTTGAGGTGCTTGAATATCTTAAAAAACAGAATAATACCATCCCCATCATAGTCATTACAGCCTATCTTAAGGGTAATACATTTCAGCGGTGCATGGAACTAGGCGCAAAAGGTTTTTTGAATAAACCGGTAAAAATGCAGGAGCTGTTCAATCTTATTTCGCAGGTCATGGAGGCGTGATCGGCATCGTTTGAAATATCATGAACTTGGAAGGTGTCCGGAAAATATTGTATGCCCGTTCTTTTTCGACCGAAGCGCTCACAACCGAAAAGTGGATTAAAGAAATTTTGCCCCAGGCACAGCTACATACTGCCGAAGATTGGAAAAAGCTGTGCCGGATAGCCTTAGATTGCAAGCCCCACGTTATTGTAGTTGATTCGGTTTTGAATGGTTTTTTGCGGGGTATTAGGATTATCAAACGACTTCCAGAGGTGAAAAATATTCCCCTGGTGATTTTATGCGACCGAAGCGAGCCCATTGATGATTATTTTGCCGCAGGGGTTGATGATTTTTTGTTTCGTCCCTATTCGTTTATTGATTTGCGGGGCCGCTTAAAGGTTGCCCTACAATTAGGAGATACGCTGAACACAATCAAATCTCAGAATCTTTTACTTCAGCAAGCGTCCGAGGAACTTAAGAAACAATATAACCTGCTGGATCAGCAACGCAGGGACATGATCGACGACATCACGTATTCGCGGCGGATACAGAATGCTATTATGCCTTCAGCCGAGATGCTGGCCTGCTATTTCGACGATTATTTTCTATTTTATCGCCCCAAACGTATTGTTAGCGGTGATTTTTACTGGGTTGCAGCCAAAGAAGGAAAAACCATTGTGGCAGTGGCCGATTGTACGGGGCATGGCTTGTCGGGTGCGCTGTTGACTATTGCGGGTACAGCTTTTTTGAATGAAATTATCAACTATACCCCACTCGATGCTGCAGAATTTCTCAATCAGCTGCGTCAGCGAATTATGCGGCTGTTGCATCAGCGAGGCATGGAAGGAGAGGCTGCCGATGGCATGGATATTTCTCTGGCTATCATCGATTTCAACGGACAATATTTGCAATATGCCGGAGCCAATAATCCTGCCTACCTTATACGAACGTCGGGTGAGCTGGTAGTTATTCCTGCCGACCGCATGCCTATTGGTATTCACGACAATTGCGAAATCCCTTTTACCAATCATAATCTGATGTTTGAAAAGGGTGACATGCTTTACCTGTTTTCCGACGGCTATGTCGACCAGTTTGGGGGACCCCACGACCAGAAATTCCGTACCAAACGCTTTCAGGAGTTGTGCAAAAACATTTATCATTTGCCAACGGCCGAGCAGCGGACTATCTTTGAACGTACCATCGACGAATGGATGGGCTATCGCGACCAGGTCGACGATATATCTATCATTGGGATACGATGCTAAACGACTTTGTTTGCCCAAAATAAGATTGCATAAAATTATCTGCTTTTTATTTTTTTTCTTAATTTTCGGCAAAATTGGAAGGGGTGATGGTAGTGAGTATAAATGATTCCAGCGTGAAGCTTGCGTATAAGGGTCCGTTTTATATCGATGTGCTTTCAGGGATGGCCGGCCATTTGCGGCAAATGTACAAGCTAAAACCGATAACCTGTAACCGGCTCTATAAGATTTTCTTTGAACTTACCCAGAATGTGGCAAAGTATTCAGCCGAGATGTGTAGCCTTTATCAACATTATAAATATGGGGGAATAGGAAGTTTTACCATTGAGGAAAAAAATAATGCTATCCGGGTAAGCACGACCAATATGATTCGTGCTGAAGATGCTCCCACGCTGGTACGATATTGCAATGAAATAAATTCGATGTCGGTGGATGCTTTGCGGGAATACCGGAGCCTTAAACGTCGTCCGCAGCCCGGACCGACCGATAGCGGGGCTTACATTGGAATAATACAGATTGGCATCATTACACGAAACAAAATTGAATGGGATATAGTGCCGCTGACGGACCGTTTCTCTCTTTTCACTATTACAGCTAAGGTAGATATTGAATAAATACAACCAAATATTAATTTTTCTCCACTATGGAAAATTTAAAAAATATAGTTATTCCTGCCAATAAGGAAACACCGTACTTTCCGGCCGTTGAGTTCGATTACGAAAAAGGCGAATGTACGCTGGCCGGAGAATCGTATATGGAGGATTGTTACAAGTTTTATAATCCGCTCATCGATTGGCTGAATGCCTATTGCGAGCAAAAAAATGCTATTGTGTTTAATTTTAGACTGTACTATTTTAATACCCAGTCGTCGCGCATGATATTGAAAATTTTTGAAACGCTAATGAAGTTTAAGGAAAAAGGAGGCAAGGTCGAAATTAATTGGTATTACTATCAGAGCGACCCCGATATGGTGGAAGAGGTAGAGGATTTTCAGCGTGAGTCGGGTCTGGAGGTGAACCTGATTGAAATAAACGGTTAAAAATTTATGTTCCTGGCTAGTATAAGTGGTGGAGTATCTTGAATCTATCGAGGTAAAGCATAGCATTTGATCTAAGAGAAACAATACTAACCAAGACGACTAAAATCATGCAAAAGTGTTATCTGTTCGTAAAAAAAAGTAAAATAGGATGAAAAAAATAATTGTTACCGACAAAAGTCCCCGTGCTATAGGCCCATACAGCCAGGCGGTAGAGGTAGGTTCAACGTTGTACATTTCGGGGCAGATTCCTCTCGACCCGGTTACCAATGAAATTGTAGCTGGTGGAATACGGGAACAAACCGAACAGGTGCTTAAAAACATAGGACTTATACTTACTGCAGCAGGCTATAGCTTTGCTGATGTGGTGAAAACTACCTGCATGCTGGCCGATATCAATGACTTTGCTACCATGAACGAGGTATATGCCAAATATTTTGTAAAGGATTTTCCCGCACGTTCAACTTTTCAGGCTGCCGGCCTACCTAAAGGCGTTCGGGTGGAGATAGAGGTGATAGCTGCCAAAAAATAAACGCTATCTTTTAATAATTCGCTGAACATACCATTGGTTGTTTGCCTGAGCCACCAGAAGGTAGGTTCCGTAGGTTAGTTGCCGAGGGCAGCATTGCAACAGGGATTGGTAGCTTTGCTGGCTATAAAGTTGTTGACCTTCCATGTTGTAGATCCAGAGGCTTTTTTTCTGCGACGATAAAGTATGTGTTGCAGGAAACATCACCTTAAAGCATTCCTTAAAAGGATTTGGGAATATATTGATGGAATTTATTGGGGTGGTATCCAGCGCAAAAGTAATGTTAAATTTGGCCATAAGCCAATGTTGCGGGTCTACTGTCATGCCAGTAATGGTCGAAGAGAAAAGAAATGAGCTATTGCTTAGGCTGTCGCTTAATGTGACGTGGATAAGGGTGTCGTGTCCATTTTGTAGCAGAATCCTTATGGGCACTGGTATGGGCGAATAACGATTATCGGCCGAGCTTGATCGAACATACCCTTGCAGGTGCAAATATTTCTGCCTTGCATGACCTTCGAGATGAATGATTGGATAGCCTTTGCCATAAAACCATTCTCTAAAGAACTTTGACCACGACCGACCGGTTAGGGATTCAAGGATTGATTTAAAATCCTCAACACCTGCGTTTCCAAATGCATGTTTCTGCAAGAAATGTTTCCATGCCCCAAAAAAAGTTTCATCTGAGCCTACAAAATAGCGCAACGTATGCAGAAAATAGGCACCCTTCATGTAGGTATTGGAGTAACTAAAAATTCGCAGTGGGTCATACACCTTCTCGGCCGGTATGTAAATGGATGCCAACGAGTCTCGAAGTGCAAGGTATAGACAATTGGCAAGCCAATCAGAAGCAGATGAAGGAAAAAATTTTTCGTAGGCAAGGTAGGAAAGATAGGTCGCAAATCCCTCATTTATCCATATATTTTGCCAATCGTTGCAGGTAACATAATTCCCAAACCAGCTGTGTGCCAGCTCGTGGGCAACCAGGATGAAATCAAAATTTTGTAGAAAGGTTAAAGTTTGATTTTCCATTCCGCCACCAATAGGAACCACCACGTGTCCATACTTTTCACGAGGGAAAGGGTATGCCACTCCGGTAAGCGTTTCAAAGAATTGAATTAATTCTATTGTCTTATCTACCTGGGGTTTAACCTCCAGCCATTCGCTGTCGGAATAGCAGTGAAAATTCTGGAATAGCACTGAATCATTGGAGGTAGGGCTGTAGAACTTGTATGCGTATGATTTGAAATCACCTATAGCAAAACCTATAAGGTAGTATGCAATGGGATAGTGGCTTTCCCAGCAAAAGGTTCGCAGATTCGAATCTTTTTCTTCAAGCCGCTGGAGCAGGCCATTGGCAACCGCCATATTTGGTTTGGGGGTAGTGATGTAAATTTTTACCGAATCGGCTTTGTCGGTTACCCATTGTTTACAGGCATAAAAGTCGAGTGCAGCATAGGGTTCAGACAGCGTGTATAAAACCTTACAGCCCTCGCTACTAAAAGTACCCGAGGTGCCAATGCCCACCCCGCCCAGCACATTCGACGATACAGCATAACCATAATAATAAATGATTACCCGCAACAACATACCTATGCCAGCGGGTTGACTAAGGCTGGCTTTTATCCAGTGGTTGGTATGCTCAAACAGGCATTGCTGGCCATTGATAACTATCGAGTCGACCGTGAAAGCATTGTTGAGCTGAATGTAAAATTTTGACAGAGGTTTTTTTTCGACGCGTGCAATAATATGCGTGCTGCCACTTAGATACAGGCTGTCGGGACTGGCTGTTAGGTGAAGCTCGTAGCTCTTTACATCGTAGCACGAGCTATCGGTATAATAAGCCATTGCCATTTCCTGCTGGGGAAAAATGGATGGCCACTTTCCCCATAGGCCTGTAACTGTACAGGCTAATATCAACCAACGGTTTGACATGTACACGAAATTTACTTCCAGCTAAATGCGTACACGGTTTTCTGATAGTATTTTTCACCGGGTCGCAAAACAGTGGATGGAAAATGAGGATGATTGGGTGAATCGGGGAAGTGTTGCGTTTCGAGACAAAGCGAACAGTGTTTTTTATAGCGTATCCCGTCATGTCCCGTAAGGGAACCATCGAGGTAGTTGGCTGAATAAAATTGTACTCCCGGTTCGGTTGTGTATACCGTAATTTTACGTCCCGACTGCGGATCGTAAAGGACAGCAATTTGTGCAAATTTTCCGGCAGGTTTGTTGAGTACGTAATTATGGTCGAAGCCTCCAGGAACAAGATGGATACGGTCGCCAATGCGTGCAGGCTGACGGAAATCAAAAGGCGTACCCGCTACGTCGAGCAGTTTACCTGTGGGAATGCTGGTTTCATCTACCTCGGTAATCTGGTTGGCATCGATTGTAAGCTGTAATTCATAAATAGATTGGTCGCACCCCGCTGGATTGAAGTAGCAATGATTGGTAAGATTCACCACCGTTGGCTTATCGGTAGTGGCGTGATATTCGATTGTTAGCTCATTCTGTTTGTTCAGGGTGTAAATGACAGTGACCCGTAAATTGCCTGGGTAGCCTTCCTCGCCGTCGGCACTTAAATAGCTTAGCTTAACCCCAACAATATCATGTTGCTCAAAAGGTTCGGCCTGCCAGACGACTTTGTCGAAACCCTTGTTGCCTCCGTGTAGCGAATTGGGTCCATTATTGATGGGAAGATGGTAGGTAACTCCATCGAGACTAAATTGTCCTCTGGCAATGCGATTGGCATAGCGCCCACATATAACGCCAAAGTAAGGATGTTCCTTTTCATATTCCTCCAGCGTATCAAACCCAGCTACAATTTCTCCTATCTTCCCCAACCGGTCGGGGATTTTTATCGATGTAACTGCCGCACCGTAGTTGGTTAACGAAATTTCGACACCAGCATCATTTTGCAGGGTAAACCGGTAAACCCCTTTCTGACTACCTCCTTCCTTAAAATATTCACGGCTAACTTTCATCTTGTCAATGGTTATGTTAACAAATTTTGCGTTTATTTTTCTGTTTGTTTTGCAATATTATCATTTTTTTTGGTTTTACAGGGTTTGAATTGTGTATAATGCAAAAGAGTCGAGCATTTATGTCCCGAACAGCATTTTTGTAAATAATAGTTGGCTTAAATTCAATAATTTACATGCCTTTTTCCTGCCAAATTGGATTCCCGACAGGGTAAGAGATTAAAACCTAGGTTTGTAGAATGCAGCTTGAAAATAAGTTTAATGTCAAAATTGGGCTTCTCTTTTCTTTTTCTATCTTCGGAAATGTACTAATTTTACGCAGATTTAGAGGTTAGGAATGAAATTACAGACTGGCAGCGTTAAGGGAATTAGTAGGATGGGGGAGGGGATTTGCAGCCCTTGATTAAAAGTCTTTCCCATCGTGCTAATTTTTAAGCATTGAGTAAGTACTATGCAAATAGGAAGGTTAATATTAAGAGGCTAAATTAGGTATAATGGGGCTTTTAGAAATTACAAATTTGATTTGATAACAAATTTTGATATGAGGTGTTATAAAGCATTACCATAAAACGCAGGCAGCATGACAGAACTTAAAATTCCCCGTCCCGGAGAGAGCATCAACGAGGTAGTGTTATCGAAATGGTTTTTCCCTGATGGAGCTTTGGTCAAACAGGATCAGGAGGTTGGGGAGATAGAGTCCGATAAGGCGACTTTGCCGCTTATAGCTCCGGTAAGTGGTAGGCTGATGATCAGGGTGGCCGAAGGAACGACTGTTCCGGTAGGTACGGTGGCCTGTGTAATTGACGAAAGTGTGGCGGTATCGGAAGATGGTCAATCTGCTGTTAAAGATGAGAAGAATAGAGCCAGGGAGACAGTTGCCAGTCAGGCTGCTACATCGACAAAAAAAACAACAGAGGTAGAGCATACGGCAGAAACCGTAACGACTTCAAAACCGTTGTCCGAATTGCCTGTCGAGGATAAATCCCGCATCAAGGTAAGTCCTTTGGCGCAGAAACTAATGGACGAGCATCACCTGAGCCTTGACGATGTACTGCGTGGTTTACGGCGTTTGCGGAAGGAGGATGTTGAGATGGTTATTAAAATGCAATCTCAGCCAGGGGCAGTTGTGGGAGATCGAGAGCCTGCTCAGAGTGCAGCAGAATACCGTAGGGAAGAGCGTCGTCCGCTTACGCAGCTTCGCAAAAAACTTAGCCAGCGCCTGGTTTCGGCCAAAAACGAGACGGCGATGCTTACCACCTTCAACGAGATTGACATGAGTCAGGTCATCCAGCTACGCACTACTTACCAGAAGACATTCTCCGAAAAGCATGGTATCAAGCTGGGCTTCATGTCTTTTTTCTCGATGGCTGCCGCAATTGCACTCAAAAAGTTTCCTCAGGTTAATTCCCAGCTATCGGGCGATGAATGGGTCTTTTTTGATTATGTCGATCTGGGCATAGCTGTGCAGACAGATAAAGGTCTAATGGTTCCGGTTATCAGGAATGTCGAAAAAATGGGTCTGGCAGAGATTGAAAAGGAAATTGCCCGCCTGGCTGCTAAAGCCCGTAACAACCGGTTAAGCATAAGCGAAATGGAGGGGGGCACATTTACCATTACCAACGGTGGCGTTTTTGGATCGTTATTCTCAACACCTATTCTCAATCCTCCTCAGGCTGCTATTTTAGGTATGCACAATATTGTAGAACGTCCGGTGGCTGTAAACGGGAAAGTCGAGATACGCCCCATGATGTATGTAGCCCTCTCGTACGACCATCGAATTATCGATGGGCGCGATTCAGTAAGTTTTCTCGTAAAAATCAAGGAACTAATCGAAAATCCTACGTTGATGCTTATCGATGGTGATAACGCTGCAAGCCGCTTGCTCGATCTGTAGTACATGCAGATAAGTCGGACAGTAGCCATATCGTTACATATTGGAAAGGTATAAATATGGGTTCAGGCGATTTTAACCACAGTTATACCAGCTCCACCAAAGTCGACATGCTCGTCATAAAAGTCCTCCACCATATCCACTGTTTTTAGATAATCGCGTATCATTTGCCTAAGGATGCCGTTACCCTTTCCGTGTAAAATTTTAACTTCGGAGATTCCAAGCATGATAGCATCGTCGAGGTAGTCGGCGACTTTTTCGAGTGCTTCCTGGGTACGCAGTCCGCGGACGTCGAGTTGTAGCTGGAAATTACGTCGCCGCTCTGCCAGTTGGTCGAGGTAACTCGAGGTGGAAACATTCTGCTGTTTCGTCATCTTCTTGTATTCATTGGCCGAAATTTTTTCCAGGCGTTTGTGGGGTAGGGTAGTGATCATATTGCCAAAAGCTACCATTACGCTTTTCTCATTTACCTCCAACACCTCGCCCACCGTGTTCTGTCCCACCAGTTTTACGTGATCGCCTACCTCGAAGGTGTGCTTATTGCTTATCGGCAATGAAGCTTGCGAAGACTTTTTGTCTGCCAAGGTTCCTGCTTTATTTTTGCGTTCTTCTCGTGCTTTGAGTTTAGCTATTTTTTGCTGGATACGAGTTTCCTCATCAGGATAGGCTTCAATTTGACTGCGCATTTGATTGAGTTCCAGCCGCGCAGCCCTGGTTTTTTCTTTTTCAGCCTGCGATTCCTTGATAGTGCGTATGGTATTTTCTATCGTTTTATTAGCGTTTTGAATAAGCTGTTGAGCCTCGGCTTTGGCCTGAGCAATAATTTCTTTGCGTAATTTGTTGATATCATCGAGCTCCTGTCCGTAACGCGATAGAATGCTTTCCAGCTTTTTTGCCGATTCCTTTACCTGTGCTCTTTTTTGCTGCCAGTAATGTTTGTCGCGTATCAGCTGGCGCAGCGCACGGTCGAAATCGATATATCCCGAACCTACTTTTTCTGTTGCTCTCTGCAATATGGATTCGGGTAATCCTATTTTTCGGGCTATTTCGAAGGCAAACGAACTACCCGGTTCACCAATAAAAAGCTGGAACAATGGAGTAAGATGTTCCAGGTCGAACAACATGGCTCCGTTGATTAGCCCGGGTGTCGACGAAGCAAAATGTTTAAGGTTAGAAAAGTGTGTGGTTACCACCCCATAAGCGCCCAGCTGGTTGAGTTCTTCAAGGACGCTTTCGGCTATTGCACCGCCCACGGTGGGTTCGGTGCCAGCCCCCAGCTCGTCGATGAGAAACAGCGTTTGAGCATTGGCATGTTTTATAAAAAATTTCATGTGGAGTAGGTGAGAGCTGTAAGTACTCAGATCGTCTTCGATGGACTGCTCGTCACCTATATCGAGAAATATTTGCTCAAAGATTCCGACTTCGCTGGTAGACTTAACCGGAATGTGCAAACCGCACTGAAACATGTATTGGAGTAATCCAACTGTTTTGAGACATACCGATTTACCTCCTGCATTGGGCCCTGAAATTACCAAAATTCGTTGATTTTCATTGAGTCTGATATTCAGAGGTACCACATTCTTACCTTCTGCTTTAAGATGCAGGTAAAGAAGAGGGTGAATGGCATCGTACCAGTCGATAACGGGCTTCTCACTAACCAACGATGGTTTAACAGCATGAATTTCTTTAGCTAACTGAGATTTGGCACGAATGAAGTCGATTTCGGCCAGGAATTCATACCCCTGAAGTAGGTCGGCAATGTAAGGGCGAATATCATCGGCTAAATGTATCAGAATTTTGATTATTTCTCTCCGCTCAGCCAGTTCGAGTTCTTTAAGGTCGTTGTTCAATTCAACTACCTCGGCGGGTTCAATAAAGGTAGTTTTACCCGTTGCTGACTCGTCGTAAATAAAACCTTTGATTTTTCGTTTAAAGGTAGAATTTACGGGTAAAACCAACCGGCCATCGCGTACGGCCAGGCTTGCACCTTCGTCGGTTATCCCCTCGTGTTTGCATTGTTCAAGTAGGCGGTGCATGCGCTTCGATATTTCTCCCTGAAGGCGGCGTGCTTCCTTACGAATCTCATATAGTTTGGGAGAGGCGTTGTCCTTGATTCGTCCCTGTGGCGAAAATATTGCATCCAATCGCGATTCGAGGAATGGAAACAGTTTTATTCCTTCGGCCAGGGCCCATAGCCGTGGATAAAGTTCGCGTTGACGTTTGAGAAAAAGATGGATCTTTTTTATCGTTTCAAGGGAAAGTTGCAATTGATACATTTCTTCTATTTCGGCAAAAGTGTTTTCGGGTATAAGCTTTTGAAGGATAGCCCGGCAATCAATTACATGGACAAGGGGCAACTCCTCTCCCGAAAGCTCAATTTGCTGAAATTCTTCCACTTGTTCAAGCGATTCGCTGATGGGTTGTGGCGTTATAAAAAACTGCAGGGAATCTACCCTGTCGGTGCCCAGCGGCGAAAGACAATATTGTTTGAGCTTTTGCCTTATTTTGTCAAAGCCTATTTTTTCTTCGAAGTTTTTTGGATATATCATGGTATAATGTCCTTACCTGGATTGAGAGGATTCTTGTATCTGGCTCAAGTAACGTTGCTCAATCAAATCACCATCTCGGATCGATTTTTTAAGCCATTGAATCTTTAGCTCGAGTTTTTCTTCTTCGCTCAACGACCATGGAATATCGGAGGCAAATATTCTCCATGTCGAAAAATGGAGCAAAATACCTGTAGCTACCGACACATTTAGACTCTGGGTAAAGCCTCGCATGGGGATAACCACATATTCATCGGCCAGCGATAATGCTTCCTCCGATAGCCCTGTTAGCTCAGTGCCCATCATAAACGCTACCTTGCCTTTTCTGAAGTCGAAAGTCTCCAGGGGTTGAGCATCTTTATGTAGGGCAGTTGCTACAATTCTGTAACCTTTTTGTTTAAGTTCGGCAATTGCATCCCTTGTATTTCCGTCGTACGATGAAAAGGTTTTTACGGTGAGCCATTGCTGAGCACCCAGAGCAATTTCTTCATTGGCCGAAAAACGATTGTTTTTTTCGACTATATAAATGTCCTGCACACCAAAACAATCGGCCGTACGCAAAATGGCGCTTGCATTGTGGCTTTGATAAATATTTTCGACCATAAGCGTTAGATAGCGCGTTCGCCATTCAACTTTTTCGTTAATAAGCCTGGCGCGATCAACATTGACAAATTGTTCCAGGTAGGTAAGCAAATTTTCCCTTGACATATAAATATATTGCACAAAAAAAGGAGTACAAATGTACTCCCTTTTTCTTAGACAAGGAAACTTTCCTTATTTCTGGACAGCTTCGGAAAGTTCGCTTCCTGCCTTAAATTTAACAACCTTTTTGGCAGCAATCTTAATTTCCTTACCGGTTCTCGGATTTCTGCCGGTTCTAGCACTTCTCTTTGCTACTGCAAAAGAACCAAAGCCTACCAAAGCTACACGGTCGCCTTTTTTCAGAGCGTTGGTGGTAGCTTTAATGAAAGCATCCAATGCTTTCTTGGAGTCTGCCTTTGTCAATTTTGCTTCAGCAGCAATGGCATCGATAAGTTGTGCTTTGTTCATAATGATACAATTTTAGGGTTAGTAATAACTTTTTTAAATTCTTAGACAAATATATTGTATTTATTGGCTTTTGCAAATATTATTTTATAAAAATTCTTATTTTTCAACCATTTGCGCACGTTTTTTACTTAATTTAAAGAAATAGATATACTTATGTAATGTATTGAATTTTAGATAAATATGCTGTAAACCTTGCTGTACTTGCCTGTTAATATCTTTTTTGATAATTTTTTTGAAAAAATTGCTTGTGAGCCTATTTTTTTCGGGACAACAGTGTTCTTTTTTGTTTTTTCCGACATTCATAATGTTTAGCATAGCCTTTTTTTACCATTTTTTTAACACGCTTACCTGTTACCGATGCATAGGGGTATACGTTACAAGTGTTGTTAATATTAAAAATAGAATTAATATGGTATTGCCCAGAGTGAATGTTTTGCTTGTAATTGTTCTGTGCATCGAAAGTAGTGTGTTTGGGAAGGTTAAGGATTCTGTGCGGTGGGAAAATAGCGCATACTATAAGCGTACGTATATAACCGAGCGCATTGATAGCCCTCCACAAATCGATGGTAAACTTGATGACGAATGCTGGAAAATAGGACGATGGTCGGAGGATTTTGTACAATACGCGCCTCAGGAGGGGGCAAAAGCTTCTCAGCGGACGCAGGTGAAGGTGTTATATGACGACAAGAATATTTATGTGGCCTTTAAATGCTACGACACTGAGCCCGATAAAATAATGCACGATATTGGCAATCGCGATGAGTTCCTGGGTGATGTGGTGGGGATCAACTTTGATAGCTATTACGATCATAAAACAGGGTACGAGTTTAATATTACGGCTGGAGGCTCGCTTGTTGATCTGATTGTAAAGAGCGACGGACAGCCTGATTTTAACTGGAACGCTGTATGGACGGGTAAGACAGCCCTTACCGATTCGGGATGGACCGCCGAACTTAAAATTCCTTTCTCTCAATTACGTTACAATAGTAAACCCGAGCAAATATGGGGGATGCACTCCTGGCGATGGATAGCCCGAAACTCCGAGGAGACACAATGGAGCCTTATTCCTCGCAATAATGCAGGATTTATTTATTCCTTTGGCGAGCTTAGGGGCATAAAAAATTTACCCACCTCGCGAAGAGTAGAATTTATGCCCTATGCATTGGCTAAACTAAGCACAAACCCTGTTGATGCTAATAATCCGCTATCCCAACGTTATACACGCAATGGCGCTATAGGATTGGATGGTAAGGTGGGTATTGGAAGCGATTTTACACTCGATTATACCCTCAATCCCGATTTTGGACAGGTTGAGGCCGATCCGTCGGAAATGAACCTTTCAGCCTTTGAAACCTTTTATGCCGAAAAACGCCCATTTTTTCTGGAAGGAAAAAGCATTCTGGATTTTAACGTGGACGGTGATATACTCTTTTATTCTCGACGTATCGGTCATTCGCCCATGGCTGTCCCCAGTGCCGATGAAGACAACAAAAAATATGTAAAAACCCAATCCAATACCAATATTCTCGATGCCGTAAAAATATCCGGCAAGACGGCAGATGGACTTTCTTTGGCTGTTTTGCAGAGTCTTACTGTTCGATCCTATGCTACCATTGATTCGGCAGGTTTACGTTATAAATCGCCCGATGATGCTTTGACAAACTATATGGTTTATCGTTTGCAGAAGGATTATAACAAGGGTAATTCATCGGTTGGTGCTGTTTTTACCACTACCCATCGCGACATCAACCATCCCGATCTGTATAAGCTTAATAGGGCTGCCTATACTGCCGGAATGGATTATTTTCAGTACTTGAACGATCGCAACTATTTTGTGAATATCCGTGGATTGTTCAGCTCAGTTCAGGGGCGACCCGAGGCAATGACTGCACTTCAGCGGTCGTCGGTTCATTACTTCCAGCGCCCCGATGCCTCCTATTTACATGTCGATTCCTCATTAACCCGTATGAGTGGATACGGTGGGCGGATAGAATTTGCTCGGTCCCAGAAAAATAAGTTTAGCTTCTCCGAGTCGATTTCGTTCCGTTCACCCGGACTCGAGTTGAACGACCTGGGTTATCAACAGCGTGCTGACTTTATCGAACAAGAAATTGAGATCCGATACCAACAGACTGTGCCCTCGCAACTCATCAGAGAGTACGTAGTAAATTTCAAAAACACCCATCGATGGAATTTTGGTAGACAACACGAGTCTGAAACATATCTGCTATCTTCCTACTTGCATTTTGTCAATAACTGGCAATTAAGTGTTTGGGCTTTTCGTTTTCAGGGTGGGCTCGATACTCGTTTTCTACGGGGTGGCCCTGCTTTTAGAATGATTCCTTACTGGCATTTTGGAATGAATTTTAATACCGACTGGGCTAAACGTGTGACTTTGGTCCTAAATACTTCCTATGGATTTGCTCCTGCAAGTAATTCAAACGATTACAAAATAGAACCCCAATTACACCTGAAAGTAAGCAGTCGCTTTCGATTGTCCTCACAATTCTCGGTACAGGAAAACCATTACGATATGATGTACGTCAATACAGTGACAGATAACCAGAACACAACCCGATACGTTGCGGCTCGTTTCAACCAGATTATTTATCGATTGATTTTTCGCGCAAGTTTTAATATTACGCCAAACATGTCGTTCCAATATTATGGAAGTCCCTTTATTACTATGGGTGATTATATCCAGTTCAAGGAGATTACCCAACCAACCGATCCACAGTATTTAAATAGATTTTTGCCGCTTGGTGTGCCCGATATTACCTTTAACGAGGCCAATAATCGTTATTACGTGAACCGACAATCGGTAAACTATAGTTTCGACAACCCCGATTTTCACATGCGAGAGTTTCGTTCGAATTTTGTTTTTCGCTGGGAATATCGGCCGGGTTCAATTGTATATTTTGTCTGGGCCAATCAAATGAACAATAGTAATGCACCTTACCATTCGTCCTTGTCTACTTCGCTGAAGGATTTGTTTTCAACATCGGGTACTAACATTTTCATGGTGAAGATGAATTATTATCTCAATATTTAACAGTATTTTGACATGAAACACCCATGTTCCTGCAAACGCAAACACAATAGAGATAAAATTGCGAACATGGGTGTTCCATCATACCTTTAAAAATTAATTTTATTATGATGACAAAATAATGACTTTAAACACTTTTTGGTATTCTGCACTTTTTTAGTGCAGGGTTCCTCCAAAAAATAATCAGGGTTTAGCTATATCGACAGGAAAATAAGTCAGAACAAAAATCTATTGCGTGTAATTCGAGTTTTTTTCAAGGTCGGGTTACTTTTTTTCAGTCTTTGGCATTTAAGCATAACACATATTCAAAATGCCAATATTTATGGACAGAAACTATCCTGGCGAAATCTGGAAAAAATTACAGGTTGCCTATTTGCATCCGTCGGAGGTATATGAAATTTCCAATTACGGACGGGTTAAGAGTTTTAAAGTTCATCCTCGGGGTAAGATTGTTAAGACACCCAAGATAAGGGGTTACCGGGCTATTGTGCTTAAGCTGAATAACAATAAGTCTACTACTAAATATATCCATAAGCTGGTGGCAGAACATTTTCTACCCAGAGACTCAGAATTACAGCAGTATGTAATTCATATCGATTTTGATAAGGAAAACAATCATGTTTCGAACTTACGGTGGGTAACACGTTTTACCATGTTTGCCCACCAAAAAATCAATCCTAACTACCAGCGTGGCAAAAAATACAATGCTAAGCTGACCGAAGAACAGGTGCTCAGGATTAAAAAGAGACTTCAGGATAAAAACATTAAATATAGTGCCATTGCCAGAGAATTTGGTATTACACATACCCAGCTGCTGCGCATCCGTCGGGGGCACAACTGGGGGCATGTGAAAGTAAGCTAAGCTATTTCCTGTTTTAGGCAGCTGCTTTTTTTTGCCTAAAGTAGGCAATGCCTGTGCTTAGCGTAAGTAATACCACTATCACCGAACCAATCATGGCAATTTTCTGTCCCAGATAATAGGTTGCTGGCTCAAACTTAAACTCTATGGTGTGTTCACCAGCAGGCACCACCATGGTACGCAGGATATAGTTGGCTCGTGCATGGGGGGCTTTTTGCCCGTCGAGGTAGGCATTCCAGCCCTTTTCGTAAAATATTTCAGAAAATACAGCCAGCTGCGGTCTTTGACATTTTACGCGATAGGTTAGCTCGTGAGGCTTATATTGCGTTAGCTGTATAAGGGCTGTACTGTCGAATGTACAACTATCGGCTCCGGGCAATGATTTTTGCCAGCGTTTGTCGACGACGGCTATGCGTGCCGGGTCGAAGTCGCGGTTGCTCACAGCGTCGTATTCCGCATCGGGCGAATCGACCCATTTTACCAATTGTACAAACCATGCATTACCCAGTCGACCCATATTGACCAGTGGATCGGCTTCGGGGTTGTATATGATATATTTGCAGTTGAGCATGTTGAGAATCGGCAATTGCTTATACACGCTACTGTCGGGCATGCGTTTTTGCATCGAAAGGAATTGCTGAATAAAAGTAATATCGGTAGTTAACGGGCCGTCGATCATATCCTGGTAGCGACGTAACTTGGCACCGTGGTAGCCCCCTATTGACTTGTGAAAATAGGAGGTATAACCATCGTTGAAGACACTGCGGGTAAGGTTTAATACCCTGTAGTGCGGGTCGGCATCGGAAAGGATTACCTCGTCGGCATGGGTTTTTACGAACTCAGGCTCGGATTTGGGTACAAAATAATCCTTGTTCAAGTAGCGGCGGTCGACCGACCACATATCGATAAGGATAAGCAGGGCCAGGGGGATGGCAAAATATCCGAGGCGGAACGATTTTTTTACGTACCACCACAACAAGGCGGTTGCAAGTGCAATGTATATGAGCGAACGAAAAGCGTCGGCGCGGAGTATTTGCAGGCGATCCTCGCGCATGGCAGCCAACAAATTTTCAATTGCGTCGGCGGGCCAGCGGGCAGCCTTTAGTTGTTCGGTTAGCTGGGCATCTGATAGGCTGGTAAAGTCGAAGAACCATCCCGGTACCAGCACAAAAATAAGCAGTAGCCCGCCTACGATGTAAGCTGTATATTTTATGGCTTTTAACGTTTCCTGTTGCGAAATTTTTTTCTCTACAATATCTTTTAGCGCCCAAAATCCCAGTAACGGGAAAGCAAGGTTGGCAACTACCAGGATCATATCTACTGTACGAAACTTATTATAACCAGGAAAATAATAGAAGAATAGGTCGCTAAGCACGCTGAAATTTTTCCCCCACGATAGCATTATTGATAGGGCTGCAGCTATGGCCAGCCACCATCTGGCAGGTCCCTTTACCACAAAAAGGCCAAGCACAAATAGAAAACAGATGATAGCCCCAAAGTAGGCTGGGCCGACGGTAAAGGGAAGTTTTCCCCAGTAAACTGGAAGCTGACGGGCAACCTCGGCTGGGATACCTACATTTTTTAGCTGTTCTGCTGTTTTTGAACGTTCGTCGAAACCATTTACGCCTGCACCCACAAAGTTGGGAACGAGAATAGAAAATGTCTCGGCCGGACCATAGCTCCACTGGAAGGCATAGTCGCGGTCAAGCCCGCTCGTACGCTTTGTCTCAGCATTTTTCTTCGTTAGTTCAGAGGGTCCACGTATGCTGTACTTTCCATATTCGGCAGTGGTGAGCAGGTTGGTAGCTACGGGTAATATCGACAGCAGTGCGGCTACCAGCGCAATAACACCAACGATAATGTAGTGTTTGAGCTCTTTTTCACGAATAGCATTGAAAAAGTACACGATAAAGAAAATCAGTATAACCAGGAAAGTGTAATAGACTATTTGAGGATGGCTCTGAGAAATAAGTAGACCGGTCGTTAGCAATATAACCCACCCACCATACAGATATTTTCGTTGATATAATAGCAATATGCCGGCTATGACTGCGGGCATGAATGCAATGGAGTACGCTTTGGTGATGTGGCCCACCGCAATGATGATGATATTGTACGAGGCAAAAGCGTATCCGATGGCTCCTGCAGCGCTAAGCCAGCGATTAACGCCCAGCACCTGCATGAGAAAATAAAATCCCACCATCATCAGGAAAAGAATAGCCACTGAACCTGCCGGAAGCCCCAGGGTAATGATTTGACGTATATAGCGAAAAATATTGTAAGTCTTGCCCAATTTAATCAGATAGGCAGGCATCCCCCCAAACATAGAATTGGTCCACATGGGTTCATCGTTGGGATGATTTTTTTCCCATTGAACGAGTTCATTAGACATGCCGCGGGCATTGGTCATATCCGATTGTCGTAACTGTTTACCCGAAAATTCTGGATAAAAATACAGCATGCTTAGCAACAGAAAAATGAAAATGATGGTCACCTGCGACCATACATTTTTATTTTTGAGTAACGAGATGTATGCCATGTGGATATCTTTTTAAGGGTTAAGATTTAAATTTTTTCAAGCATCGAACGCAGACTAACCTTTTCGCCCATATAGCGAACGAGTCCATCGATGGGGATTCGTTCTTGCTGCATGGTGTCGCGGTCGCGAACGGTAACCGTGTCGTCCTGCATGGTTTGATGATCGACAGTGATACAGTAGGGGGTTCCGATCGCATCCTGACGTCGATAACGGCGGCCAATAGAATCTTTTTCATCATACTGGCAATTGAATTCGTATCGCAATTGGCGGATGATGGCACGAGCTTTTTCGTCGAGACCGTCTTTTCTTACCAGGGGTAATACGGCAAGTTTTACGGGCGCCAGGGCCGGAGGAATACGCAGTACAATACGTTCATCACTGGTTCCATCCTCTTTGGGGACTTTTTCTTCGCTGTAACCATTGGCCAGTATCAGCAACACCATCCGGTCGACACCAATGGAAGTTTCAATAACGTAGGGTACGTAGCTTTCATTGAGTTCGGGATCGAAGTAGGTGATTTTTTTACCCGAAAATTTAGCATGATTACCCAGATCAAAGTCGGTGCGGGAATGAATGCCTTCTACTTCCTTGAAGCCAAAGGGGAATTGAAATTCGATATCGTAGGCAGCATTGGCATAGTGGGCCAGCTTGTCGTGCTTGTGGAATCGATATTTATTGGGGTCGATACCCATCGCCAGATGCCAGCGGAGGCGTTTTTCTTTCCATACCTCAAACCAATCGAGTTCGGTGCCGGGACGGACAAAGAACTGCATCTCCATTTGCTCAAACTCGCGCATGCGGAAAATAAACTGACGCGCTACGATCTCATTGCGGAAGGCTTTGCCTATCTGGGCTATACCGAAGGGTATCTTCATACGTCCCGATTTTTGCACGTTGAGAAAATTGACAAAAATACCCTGTGCTGTTTCAGGTCGCAGGTAAATGGTCATGGCTTCGTCGGCTACCGATCCCATTTTGGTTTCAAACATCAGATTGAATTGCCGAACCTCCGTCCAATTACGTGTGCCGCTGATGGGACACACTATACCACAGTCGAGTATAATCTGACGTAAGGCATTTAGGTCGGTTTTTTCCAACGCTTCAACGAACCGAGCACGAACAGTGTCAATTTCTTGCTGGATCTCAAGCACACGTGCGTTGGTGGTTACAAACTTTTCGCGGTCGAAACTATCCCCAAACTTTTTGGCAGCTTTCTCCACCTCCTTTTCTATTTTGGCCTCAAGTTTTGCAATATGTTCTTCAATCAACACATCGGCCCGATAACGTTTCTTCGAATCGCGGTTGTCGATAAGCGGATCGTTAAAGGCTCCCACATGCCCCGAAGCCTCCCAGGTACGTGGATGCATAAATATAGCAGCGTCTATACCAACGATATTCTCATTGAGCAAAATCATCGAATCCCACCAGTACTTTTTGATATTGTTTTTGAGCTCTACCCCATATTGACCATAGTCATATACCGCGCTAAGACCATCGTAAATTTCACTGGAGGGGAAAATAAATCCGTATTCCTTGCAATGTGCAATTAGCTTTTTGAATACCTCTTCTTGCGTAGCTACACTCATATTTAATCATTAAATTTTATAATAACCCAACGGGCAAAAATAATGAAAAATAATACTTGTCAAAGTTTTTGTTTCAATTGCTGTAGCGCGTAGGTTTTATTCGTTCTGTTTGATGGTGCCTCTTGCTGCTATCGGTAGCATTTGGCTTCTTTTCTGCAAGTTTTGCCTGCATGCGGTTAAGTTCGGTGATAACCCGCTCGTATATGTCATTGAATTCATCGACCCGACGTGAGTAATATAGTAATGTACTATCAAACTGGGCATGGGTGTAACCGTGGGCTGCAAGAACCGAATCGCTCAGATTGATAACCGGGTAACGTTGCGTACGCTGCCGAAAAGCCGTAGAGTTAGAAATACCCTGGGCAAGATGGTAATCGACCAGCAAGGGAATAAGCTTGTTTTTGGGAATTACATAGGGAGGCAGTGTTTCATTTCCCTTGTGGCAAGCAGCCATGAGGATTGCAATAAGCAGATACGTTAAAATATTTTGTGGCAACAAGGTAATCTTAGCATGTTTCATCTGAAAAAATTTTTTGAGTTAGATGGTATCCCCATCTTTTTGCTATCTATTATCATGAGGCTTGTGCAAAGGTAGCAGAAAAATCATTTTAGCACTGAAAAGGACTGAAAAATAAAGCAGGTAAAATCTTAATAGATCATAGACTTATTGGAACAGTAATTGTATTCGAACTGAATGGTAGTATGCTCAATGTTAAAATCCTCTTTTAGGACTGTTTTCACAAGATTTAGTACCGACTCAGTTTCGCTTATTCGATAGTCTTCTTTCAGGTCGATGTGGCATTCGAAGTGAATGACGTTGTCGTTGAGTTTCCATGCATGGACGTGATGGATGTTTTCCACAGCGGGGATATTCTCTAGGGTATTTTTAATTTTATTCAGGTCAATTTCGGGGGGAGTAGCTTGAATAAGAATAAGGTATGCCTGCCGGATGATAGAAAAAGTTTCCTTTAAAATGTAGATTCCGATGATAAAGGTAAGGATGGGGTCGAGCCAGAATATGCCAAAACGGTAGATGAAAATTCCACCAATAACTACTATCACCGACGAAAGGGTGTCGCCGATGAGATGCAGGTAGGCTGCACGGACGTTGAGATTTTCTTTGCGGTGATGCTGGAGAAACGAAACGGCCAACAGGTTGGCAATCAATCCCACGGTGGCAACAATAATCATGATAAGCCCGTGAATAGGTTCAGGGTTTTGCAGCCGTTCCCATGCTTCCTTGAAAAGGTAAAGTACGATTAACAGCATGGATATACCGTTGAGGAAGGCAGCAATGATCTCTATACGTTTAAATCCGTATGTTTGCTTGGGGGTTGCCTCGCGCATGCTTAGCCGGTGCGTGAAGTAGGCCAGTGCCATGGATACCGTGTCGCCAAGGTTGTGGATAGCATCCGAGATGAGCGCATAGCTATTCGACAGAATACCACCGGCTATTTCAAAGAGGGTGATGACAAAATTTAACAGGGTGGCTAAGAATAAATTCTTCCCAATCTTCTCGTTTTTATGATTGCTATGATGTCCGTGATGATGCGACATAAATCAGGGTTTTATTGGCCAGTAAATTTCTATTTCCCAGTTAGCCCGGATTTTTACAGTTTCTGGATAAACCTCAACCCGTTCGGGTTGACGGCGGCTAAAATAGTTGCCCGGAGTAAAGGTTTTGTTTCCATCGATATCCCAGATAGTCCGAAGCTGATATTCGCCGGGTTGAAGGTATTCCCACTTTATCTTTTGCTCATGGGTTATATATTGTTCGTACATAACAGCATCCTTTTGCAACAATTGAACAACGCAGGGATAAAAAAAGTTTAGCGGTTGAATGTATAGGGTACCAAAACTTTCGGCTCGCTGAATCATGAAGCTGGCCCGCAGGGTATCACATGTTTTGCCATAAATATTGACAAATGCGGAAGGTAAAACAATAAGTCGGTATTTTTTTTCAGATTCCCATTGTTTTTTTAGGTAAAATTTCCGGGTCGAAAAGCTGTCGGGTTGTAATGTAAACTTTGCAGGTGTCCATAGGGTATCTTGAGCCTCAAGGATCTGAATGCTGTCGGTAAAATATTGTTCAATAGGATACTGGGTTTCGAGGGAGAGTACCTGATTGGGAGCTATGGTATTCGCTGCCGAAAAGGTAATAGCCATCTTATTCTCTTTATGTTTAGCTTCTGAGTCAAAGTAACGAAACATCAAGGTATCCACATTTTGTTTATTCATCGAAGGGTAAGTTACACGCATTCGAAGGGTATCTATTCTTGAAAGCGAAGTATCTGTAAGCCACAGGAGAATGCTGTCGGAGTGGGCCTGCAATATTTCTGTCTTGTACCATGAATGTGGATGATGAAGATAAATAGGCTGAATTTGTACGCTGTCGATAGCAATGGGATGGGCGAATTTTAGGGTCAGTAGCTCGCGAAGTGGGCGATAATATCCCCGGATGTATTGTTGGGAATTGATTTCGGTAAACAGGCGCAAATCGGCATGCAGAGCATTTTTCAGGTTTTTAAGCCGTGTGCTGTCCATAACCACATGGTGTGTGGTATCGCTTTTGGGCAAAGTATCCATAAGCCATAGGGTGGCGTGTCGGGCAATGTTTTGGGGTGTAAGTTCTATTACAGAATCGATAAAGGCAAACGTTTCGTTGTAAGGATCGTATTGGTAGTTATAATTTTTGTCGCCAAAGGCAAACAGTCGGTATTTGCCTGCTTTAACGTGGTGTATATGGTAGAAACCATCCTTGGATACCCTTGCCGTATATCTGGGACGCATCTTGAGCGGCGCCGAATCGGCAAGGTTATCGTACAGGGCAACCAGTGTCTTTTCGGTGGGTGGTTTCATCCGGTATGCATCGACTACAGTTCCAAAAATGCCCAGCGAGTCGATGGTATCGCCCGTGCTAACAACAAATTCAAAATTCTCCAACACATTACCCTCGTTGTTGTCAACAATGCTATTGCCAAAGCTAAAGGTGTAGGTTGTATTGGCATGTAAGGAATCGTTGTACTGGATAATCACCGATTTGTCTTTGACCCATATTTTGGGCTGTTTTCTCATGGGTGGTGATACATTGAACTCTTTGTCGAGATCCTTCAGTACAATATATTCATCGAAATCGATCCGGATGCGTTGTCCATTAAAATTTTTGGCATAAAGGGCGGGATTGCTGCCAATCATCTTTGGTGGGGCTGTATCCTTTGGCCCTCCTGATATGGTACCAATCTTGGCACAGCGATAAAGGATAATTGCAAGGAAAAGAAGTATGGCTAATCTTATGATTTTTCTGCTCTGGTACATGTTATACATTTTCATTAACTTAGCTTTTTTATTTTTATCCGCCCAGCTGATCGGGAATGTAATTTCTTTTTAGCATGATTGCTCTATTATTGCTCAAAATGTTTCTAACATACATATTTTCGGGAATAGTAAAAATAAAGTTTAAGCCACGAAATAATTGCCAGTATTTTGCAACCTTTTTGCTTATAAAGAATGGGTAAAGGTAAAATTTCTTCTGCAAATAGCCAAAAATGGGGTGTTGTTGCTTGCGATGGCAGAAGGGTGAAATAAAGGTAAATCTTCTGGACGTTCAATGTCAGTAATAAAGCATAACCCTTTACTACAATCAGTACGAACCCCCTTATAATGATGGCTCGACAAGTAGAGTGTTGTACGAGAGTACCCCCTCTCTCGGGTAGGCTCAATGCCCGGAAAGGGGTTTCTGTATTTAATTATAGCAAGGAGGGAATTTGAGGTTCACTACTTTCAGGTTTTGACTTTTCTTCAGCCTTCGGGTTACTCATTAATGGTTCAGATTTTGGATTTTCAGTTTTATCCTCTGATTTGCGTGCATTGCTAGTCGACGGCTGCTGTTTCTTATACCGTTGCGGATCAATACCGTCGAGCTCCATCTTGTTTTCCCTCAGAAACATCCCCACCAATACCGCTGTGCGGTAATCTTTGAGCCGTAGTTCGACCTCCCAGTCCGTTTCAGGAAATGTTTGCTGTCTTACGCTAAATTCAATCGACTCCTCCAGACAAAAATCAATGAGTACAGGTATCTGTTTCTTTTTCAGAATCACCTTCGGATACATGTTGTTATCGGCCATAATGTTCAATTTTTAATTTTTTGCAAATATAATGGGAGGGGAAAAAACATAAAGAAATTTTTGCAAGCTGTTGAAAAAAACAAACAAACCCTTGAAAATCAACTTCTTTTTTTTTGAAAAAAGTCTTTAAGCAGACTGGCACATTCGTCACCGAGCACACCTCCTGTTACCTGTGTTTTTGGATGTAGAACCGATGGGGGAAGCAGGGTATATCCTCTTTTAGGATCGGGAGCACCGTAAACAATTCTGCCTATTTGTGTCCAGTATGCTGCACCCGCACACATGATGCAGGGTTCAAGGGTAACATACAGCGTGCAATCGCTCAGATATTTGCCGCCCAGTGCATTTGAAGCAGCCGTATATGCCTGCATTTCGGCATGAGCTGTGACATCGTTGAGCGTTTCAGTCAGATTATGGGCACGGGCAATAATCCTATTCTGACATACAATAACAGCTCCAACGGGCACTTCATCCCGCGCAAGAGCTTTCCGGGCTTCCTTAAGGGCCTCTTTCATGAAATAGGTGTCGTCAAACATTAGTCAAATTGTAACATTAATTTTCCTGATAATACTGGTGTCGCGACATTGATCAAGTAGTTCCTGCAAATTCAATTGCAGCACTGGATGTACAAAGCTGGGAGCTATTTCGCACAACGGTTCCAGCACAAAACGTCGTTCGGTTATGTATGGATGAGGCACAATGAGATCGGGCAATGTAACTACCTTATCTCCGTAAAACAAAATGTCGATATCGAGGGTCCGATCAGCATAGTGGGTCGTCAATCTTTCCCTGCCAGCTTCACGCTCAACCTGCTGCAACGCCAACAAAAGCTCTGTTACTTCAACCTCACACTGTATTCGTAGCACTTGATTGTAAAAAAAATTATCGGAAGCAAATCCCCATGGAGCCGACTCGTATACAGAGGATTTTGCCATTACTCCTCCTATGCGATGCTCAATTGCTCGATGGGCATATTGCAAATAGCCATACCGATCCCCCAGATTACTACCCAGTGAAAGAAATACACTTTCCATTCGTTTTTAAGCAAAATAGCCCGTCAGCAGTTGGGTACAGACCATTATACTTTGATCTATTCCTTTGTTCGGGTAATTAACGTTTTACAAATACCTCAACGGCTTTTTTCAGGGTATAGTCAATTTCGGCCATAATGGGATAAAAACCCTTATTATCGAAAAAGTTACGGCAAATGTAAGCTTCTAACTGCGTTGCAATAAGCTTCTTCGAGGTTTTTACATCGGCTGGATTAACCCTGATTCCTTCTTTTCGCAAGTAATCGATAAACAAATCAAAAACTTTTCTTTTTTGCAATTCAGTACGTAAGGCATCAACCGACCTGAAGCGGGAAAGCGACAAGCGGTTATTGTCGCTGTATTGAAAAGCAAAGCGGTAAATGAGTCCTCTGTCGGTGATTTCGTTGTAAAGTTTACTAAAACCAGAAGTATCGATACCAATGAAGATATCGGGCATAATACCTCCCCCGCCATAAACAACCCTTCCGCCGGGTGTAACATATTTGAGCGAATCATTAAGCTTGATGCTATCCTTTGTTAGGAATTCTCCGTGCAGGTATCGCTGTGTAATGTCCTTGTAATATTCGTCGGAGCCAGGGGCATATGGTTTTTGAATGCAACGTCCGGTAGGCGTATAATAACGGGCAACAGTAAGTCTTATAGCCGATCCATCGGAAAGAGGGATTTGTTCTTGCACCAGCCCCTTACCAAAGGAACGTCGTCCTAAAATCCACCCCCGGTCGTTGTCCTGTATGGCGCCTGCCAGAATTTCAGAGGCCGAGGCCGAAAACTCGTCAATAAGAATAATAACCGAGTCGGACTGACAAATGCCCGATGCGGTGGCAAAAAAGTCTTCTCGCGGTTTCGCTCTGCCCTGCGTGTACAAGATGAGCTTGTTTTCGTCAAGAAACTGGTCAGCAATTTTTATGGCCACATCGAGGTAGCCGCCCCCATTCCCCCGCAGGTCGATAATCAGTTTGTTCATTCCTTCCATGTGAAGCTGATTAACTGCTGTAATAAACTCATCGTAGGTGGTACGGGCAAATTGATTGATCTTGATATATCCTATTTCGGGGGCAATCATGTACGACACATCTATGCTATACAGCGGAATGGTATTACGGGTAATGTCGTAGTCGATTGTGCGTCGGGTAGAGGGACGGAATATGGTGACCTTTACCTTGGTACCCCGCGGTCCCTTGAGACGTTTCACAATAGCATCGCTCGGCATCTTAACACCAGCCACCAGGGTATCGTTTACCTTAATGATTCGATCGCCTGCCTGAATGCCAATTAATGCCGATGGTCCATTGGGGATAGTGTTAACAATCACTACCGTGTCGTTTTGCATGTTGAACTGTACCCCTATGCCGCTAAAATTTCCTTCCAACGGTTCTGTTACAGCCTGCAGCTCGGAAGCCGGAATGTATGCCGAGTGCGGATCGAGCTGCTTGAGCAACGATTCAATGGTCTGATCGGTTAGCCGATCGACCGAAACGGTATCGACGTATTCAGACTCGATGAGCTTCAGCACATTGAGCAACTTGTTTGATTTGGGATACAGCAAAACACTGCCCGACTGACTTGCGTTGCGACTTTGAAGGTAGAACCCTATCATTATCCCTGCAACAAGCGTAATAGCTACTATTAACGGCAACCAGGCACGTTTCTTCAAAGAATTATTCATTTGCATAACGATCAAATTTTATGTATACAATTTCGACACCCGCCCTCTCCAATAAACGCAAACCATCCTCGTTATGGTATTTATCGCAAAATACAACCCGGCTGATGCCCGATTGGATGATGAGCTTGGCACATTCGAGACAGGGAGAGGTGGTTACATATAGTGTAGCTCCTTCGCTGCTATTGTTCGATTTGGCTACCTTGGTGATAGCATTGGCTTCGGCATGTAGCACATAGGGTTTGGTATTCCCATTAGCATCCTCGCATTCGTTCTCAAATCCTGCCGGTGTGCCATTGTAGCCGTCCGAAATAATCATCTTCCCCTTAACGATGAGTGCCCCCACCTGCCTGCGCCGGCAATACGAGTTTTTAGCCCAGATCATCGCCATCTCCAGATAACGCCGGTCAAACTGCTCCTGCTTTTCTTTATAGGGATAATCCATTTTTATCTAAAAAATAATGTAACCATGCTGACAAATTTAAGTATATTCTGGATGTGGAATTATATTTGTTGTAAATTTAATGAATTATCAAATGGGTGTTTTAGCAAAATGTTATACAGGGGGGTAAATGAATTTCGCCAGACGCATGCCAGTTTCACCCCAAACCTATCAACCCTGCTGTGTATATTTTGTCGTTTAAATAGACATGGAATGAACTGTCAGGGTCAAAAAAGGTGTGGTGCTGTTAAAATAAATTGCATTTTTACTGGTGCAGGTGTTTTGAAAAACATTGTGTTTTCGTTTATACTTTCATTTCTTCTGACCCTAACGATACAGGGACAAAACTATACCTATTTTGAATTATCGTCAAAAAACCAGAAGCAAATAACAAGCGCGCGTAAGAATATCGAAAAGAGCCACGCACAGGAAAATGCCCTGAATACCGGGCAAGGAAGTAGTGAGGTAATAACAAAATTGATATCGCTTTATCGGGATCGTATTGGCGAATACCGGATTATATACGAGACGTATTCGTCTCACATATATGAGTTCTGGACCAAATTTAAGGGCGAACCCGATGAGTTATCGGTGGCTGTTGATTATACCACGCAAGCCAGGGATGTATACATTGCTGCGCAAAATGAGCTCATTGAAGCCGATCGGGTTCGGGAGGCTGCCGGAAGATTGCAAATTTTAAGAAAAGCAAGCATGAAATTTAAGCTGGCAGCCGAGCTCATTGAAAAAGCTTATGAAATTTATCGTGTTACGCCTCTCGAATCGGACCCTCAAACACAAATGAAAAACCGACAGCGAAATGATTCGTTGCAACAGGCTATAGATAAACAAAAAGGTGCGGCTATTCCGCCTGCAACGATCGAAACAGATCAACAACCTGCTACGATGGTTGCAAACCATACTGCAACGCAGGTAGAAACAAAAGCGACTGATACTACAATGTCAGACCAGGCAAGGCTGTCATCCGTATTTATTAAGCCAACGAACTTTTCAGCCAATGCTCAGCAAGCCACCACCGACATCCATCAACAAGATTCCCATGCAGCTTCAGAAGTTTCGGCATTAAATTACTGGGTACAGATAGCTGCCTGTAGGGTACCTTTAAGTAAGCAACAGCTGGCCGATCTGGTATCGGATACCCTGAGAGTAGTCGAAAAACTTATCGATTTCTGGTACAAATACCGTGTAGGACCTTTTGATTACCAGCAAGCCGAGAATTTCAGGGTTAAATGCGGGGTTAAAGGCGCTTTTATCATTAGGGGTCGATAAATCCCTTCTACTCTGGTAAATCAACTTTTAGCTAAGGGTCAAAAATCTTATTCAACCAAAAAGGTAAAATTTTTATTGTACTGCAAACGATAAAAGGCCCGGTTAACGTACCCTCCTGTTCCGATTGGGGATTCAAATTTTAATTTAACATTCATTGCCGGATAAGGGGTACAATCGTAAGCATTAAAATTGCTGCCCAAACACGTTACGGCTGTGACAAAATATCGGGTCAGATCGTATCCTAGCATACAGTAATTGAAGCCAAATTTTGAATTACGAACTGGCTCTGAACCAAAACGCAAACGGTATTTTTTTAGAAAACGAAGCACTTTCTCATCCTGGTAATTGACATAAAAATTTGAAAAGCAGGTTAACTGCTGATTGTAAAAATAATTTAGATCAATGCTATTGAAAGATAGCCATTCCGACATGCCATAGGTATGAATGGGATAATACAGTAGCTTTTTTTCAAGTTGACCCAAAAGGGTAGCAACAAAAACTTCATCATTTGAAAAACTTACCACATGATTCATGGTTACGGAATCAAGGGACGCAAGAAGATCGTTAAAATCATTGCCATAAATATTAAACTCCCTAATCTTTTTTGCAACTGTAGTATTATTAAATAAAGTTGTCAGCTGTTTTCGAATTTGCTGGTTGTACAGCGGATTATCTTTTGCATTGTAAACCACCAAAATATTACGAACCGAGTCTGCTTCAACAGCCTTTAAAATTTGTTGGATTTGTCCTTTTTGTCCCGATAAGATTTGAAACATGTTATTGGTTTGCTCGACTATTGAATCGGCAGCTGTAACGGGAAGAACAACAGGCACCCGATTTTGACGTGCATACGATGCAACCATGGGTATCTGGTCCGAAAAAACCGGTCCAATGATGAGTTGACTACGCTGAAATGCAGGCTGCGACAGGATGGTATTGATATTATCGGTGCCTTTTCTGGTATCAAAAACATTTAGCTCAATGTTGAGTCCTTCTTTTTTAAGGTCTTCGATAGCCAGTAGTACCCCCTGATAAAATTCCACAAAGTTCATCACAACAGGGGGAAAATTTTCATCCACTTTCGAGGATATAAGCATCTCTTCGCGGCTCTCTTCATCCTCATCCCCTTTGCTACCCTGGTTGTTGGCAAATAAGGGCAATAGCAATGCGATGGAAATAGACTTTCCCTTTACTAAAAATTTTAAGGAATCGCAACTAATAACTGTCTTAGGAATAATCAGGGTACTATCGGTAGGAGGAATTTTTAACTCTGCTCCCACCTTAAGACTCTCTCGCTGGTCGGGATTGATCTCCAGAATTTTGTCGACCGTTGTGCCATACAATTTGGCCAGCGAATACAGGGTTTCGCCTGCCTGTATCCGGTGGATTATAAAACGTTTATCGACAATAGCTGGGGTATCTTTGGAAGATACATCAGTTTTCCTGTTTACAGGTATTACCAGTTGCTGCGACACCCTGAGGGTATCGGAAGTTAGCTGATTGGCCTGTCTGATATCTTCTACACTCACACCATAGTTACGTGCAATGGAAAACAGGGTTTGTCCCTGCATAACAGTATGTACCACGCTACTTCCTTTATCTGTTGGTTCGCTTGTTACATCCTTAACGGGGACTTTGATTACCTGGTCAACCTTGATTTCGTCTGTCAAATTGTTGTACTGCAAGATTTCATTCACGGTGCAACGATAGGCCCTGGCAATTGAATAGAGGGTTTGACCCTTTTTGACAGTGTGAAGATAGTAGGGCTTTCCTCCAATCAGTACCTTCTGGGTTGAAATTTCTACTTCAACTGTTGGGACGTTTTGTGCCTCAAGAATATAAGTACTAGTAAATAAAGCAATTCCGTAAATAAAACACCTGAAGATGCGTTTAAATTCCATACGGCTATTTTTTAAACAGAAAGGTAGCTTTATTTTCTGTTTTATTCAGCAATCGCTGAATATTTTTCCGATGGGTTATGATCACAGCCAAAGCCATAAGAATTGCAGCAATTTTAAGCGACATGGGTGAGCGAAAAAGACAACCAATCATCAGGGCATATCCGATAGCAGCAATCATCGAACCCAACGACACATATTTAGACACTATGAGAACGATCACAAATATGCCAAAGGCCAGTAAGGCCGGCAAGGGCGACAGAGCCAGTACTACACCCAGCAGCGTAGCAACCCCTTTGCCCCCTTTGAAACGGGCAAAAATAGGAAATACATGTCCCAGTAGCGCTGAAAAACCCAGCGATAGCTGAAATAGAATCCTGCTATCGGTTTGAGGTGCAAAATCGGTAAAAACTACCAGCGAAACAGCTGCCAAACCTTTGGCTATGTCGATTAAAAAAACGGGTATTCCTGCTTTCCAGCCCAGGACCCTTAGGGTATTGGTAGCACCAGCATTTCCGCTTCCATGCTCGCGTACATCGATTCCATAAAACCATTTGCCAATCCATACAGAGGAAGGAATAGAACCCAGCAGATAAGCAAAAACAATCAGTACGATATATATCATTGAAAAAAAGCAATTTAATAGTTTCCAATCTGATAAATCGACTGCTAAGATAGCAACATTATTGCAAAGCACCATGAATAAAATGCACCAGCAAGAGACATACAAGACATACAAGTACGACCTACATTCTGTTGTTGCATAATTAGCTTAAGCTTAGTAATACTTGGGGGAAGAAACAAAAAAAGCTACCTGTGGGTCAGGTAGCCTTCCCTGTAAATAATATTTTTTAGTAACGATAATGTTCAGGTTTGTAGGGGCCTTCAATGGGTACGCCGATGTAAGCTGCCTGTTTGGGAGTAAGTTTGGTAAGCTTTACCCCCAGTTGTTCAAGGTGTAAGCGGGCCACTTCCTCGTCGAGTTTTTTAGGCAAGCGGTATACGCCAACTTTATAATTATTCTGCCAAAGTTCAATTTGTGCCAGCGTTTGGTTCGAGAATGAGTTGCTCATCACAAAGGAAGGATGTCCAGTAGCGCAACCCAGGTTAACCAGCCGACCTTCGGCCAGCAGAAAAATTTCGTGCCCATCGGGGAAAGTAAATTTATCGACCTGAGGCTTAATGTTGGTACGTTTAATTTTAGGATCGTTCATTAGTGCATCTACCTGAATTTCGCTGTCGAAGTGGCCGATGTTGCACACTATGGCCTGGTCTTTCATCTGGTACATATGTTCGAGGGTGATGACATCGCAATTACCGGTAGCCGTAACGAATATATTTCCCTCTTTTACAGCCTCTTCCATGGTAGTCACTTCGAAGCCTTCCATTACGGCCTGCAGAGCGTTAATGGGGTCAATTTCGGTTACAATTACTCGGGCGCCATAGGAACGCATGGATCGTGCACATCCCTTGCCAACATCGCCAAAACCAAGTACAACCACCACCTTGCCGGCTATCATCACATCAGTTGCCCGCTTAATGCCATCGGCCAGCGATTCGTGGCAACCATACAGGTTGTCGAATTTCGACTTGGTAACCGAGTCGTTGACATTAATGGCAGGTATCAGCAGTTCGCCTTTTTCGAGCATCTGATAAAGCCGGTGAACGCCGGTTGTCGTTTCTTCCGACACCCCTTTTAGCTCCCTGGCCATTCGGTGAAAACGTCGGGGATCCTCGGTAATAGATTTTTTAAGCTGATTGAGAATGATGCGTTCTTCTTTATGGGATACTTCCCTATCGAGAAAGGAAGGATCTTCTTCGGCTCGATAGCCCCAGTGAAAGAACAAGGTAGCGTCTCCACCGTCATCGACAATCAAATTGGGTCCTTTCCCTTCCGAAAAACGCATGGCCATATCGGTGCACCACCAGTATTCTTCAAGGGTTTCGCCCTTCCATGCAAATACAGGTATTCCTGCAGCTGCAATAGCCGCTGCTGCATGATCCTGTGTTGAAAATATGTTGCAGCTTGCCCATCGAACTTCTGCTCCCAGGTCAACCAGGGTTTCAATGAGTACTGCCGTTTGAATGGTCATGTGTAGCGAGCCTGTTATCCGAGCCCCGCGCAATGGCTTCTGTCCCGCATACTTGCGACGAATAGCCATCAATCCTGGCATTTCTTTCTCGGCTATTTCAATCTCCTTCCGCCCAAACTCTGCCAACGATAAATCTTTTACCTTATAAGGTACATCCTGTCTGGTAAGTGTCATGTTTTCCATCATCATCTTCATTTAATCATGCAAAAATAATTCTAATCTTATAAAACAAAAAAGAACACAAAATTCCTTTTCAAATTACTTTCTTGCCCAAATTTTTTTTGATAATAACTTTTTCGTAGAAATCGTGATGCTATATTTTTTCTCGAATAGATTCTACCCAAACATTGCGACAAGTATCTGAATTTAAGGAACAAAAAAACATCGTCCTAACCCCTTCGGCTAATTTCAGCCAGTTCGGCAGCATTTATTACTTCTATGTCACGATCTTTGAGGCGGATAAGTCCATCGCGTTCGAAGGCTTTGAGTAGCTTCACCGTTGTTTCAACCGACAAACCAGCAAAGTCGGCCAGGTCTTTTCGACTAAGTAGGGTAAACAAATCGGGGAAGTTACTTTTAATCTCATTCAGGTAAATAAGTGTTTCAGCCAGCCTGCCATGCATCTGTTTAAATAGCACTTTCTTCAGGTTTTCAAACAACAGTTCGCTCTGGGTACAGTATCGTCGCGCTAAGTTAAATGCAAACTTGCTATTGACAGCTGCCACGCTGGCAATGGCTTCTTTTTCAATCAGGTAGGCCTGGCACTCGGTAATAGCGTTAACCGTGTAGGGAAAAATATTTTTCTGAAATACAGAGGATAATCCGACAAAATCGCCTGGTTGTATAAGGGATAAATTATAATTTCGTTGTCCCGTATCTTCGACATACTGAATTGCCAAACCCCTTACCAGAAACAAAACATAAGAAGCAAAAGCGCCTTGCTTGGCTAGTTGATCGCTCTTACGAAATACAATCTGCGTCTTACTCGTTTTGATTAGTTCCATTTCTTCGGGCGACAATAGTTGAAAGCATGGTGCAGTGATATCGCAAAAAAAATCCTGATCGCCCTCTGAGATTGTTTTCATGGTTGCCTATTTGGCGGCAAAGTTAGGCTATCGGGCTCGAAATAACAAAAATCCAATCCTCTCTTTACAAAAACGCTTTGCATCTTAAAATGCAAAGCGTTAACCCTATAAATTGTAAGGTCTGTCAATGACAAAATTTCAATCGGGACTAAATTTCTTCAGTCTCGACAATTTTTGCCAGTATATCGTTGTATGGCAGAAGTAAATACTTATTACCCTCAAACTCAACTTCTGTTCCCGCATAGGGTTTGTAAAGCACCGTGTCACCGGGTTTAACTTCGGCGTTTTCAATCACACTCATCCACTTTATCCGCGCTATTTGGGGCTTTTCGCCTGCAGTGTCGGGAATGATAATCCCCGAAGCGGTTTTCTTTTCTCCTTTACCCTCCGAAATGTCTAAAGCTACGTACTGATTTATTGGTTGTAATTCCTTCATATACATTACTTTTAAGTTAAACATTCAATGCAATCCAGAAAATTTCGTATCAAATTTCGAGCAATTCTTTCAATTTTTGCTGGTTAAAACCTACTACAATCTGACCGTTAATATCGGTTTGTGGTACACCTTGTTGTCCCGAGCGACGTACCAATTCACGGGCTGCATTCTCATCGCGCGAAACATCGATATCGGTGAAAGGAATACCATTTTTTCTTAGCCAGCTTTTAAGCGTATTACACCAAGAGCAGGTAGGGGTGGAATATACGGTTACCCTTTTGGGCTCCTTTCCCGAGGCTTTTGCTTTTGCCTGATAAACGGCCTGCGAAAAGATATTTCGGTAAAAGCCCGTTTCCTGACATCCTTTTACCATGTTTTGCATTTCACCCTTTTCAAAAACCAGCAGGGTAGGTACGCTTGTAACCTGATAGCGGGGATGAATATCACGAACCTGTGCAACATCTGCTGCAAACAACATAATGCTTTCGCGGCTTTCCGACAGAGCCTCTTCAATGTGCCGGATAGCACAGTTACACAGTTCGCTGCCCTCTTTATACAGGAGCAAAAAAATACGATCGGCACTCTGTATTTGTTTTTGAAAATCGTCAAATGAAGTTACCGCTTTCATAGTTCGCTCATTTATTTAACGCTATCTGTTTGTGAAGATACTCTTTGGTTTTTACACCCACGATTCGTTGTACTTCCACTCCATTTTTAAAGATAACGAGCGTAGGGATACTCCGAATACGGTATTGACGAGCAAGGGTAGGATAACGTTCAATGTTCACCTTACCTACAAAACAATTGCCATCGAGTTCGGCTGCTATTTGATTGAGCACAGGCGCCATCATACGACACGGAGCACACCACTCAGCCCAAAAATCGACCAATATAAGTTTATTTTTTAGCTGTGCCTTAAAATTGGTATCGTTCAATTGCAATACTCGCGGATGATCGGGTGGCAAAGGTGTATTTTTAATTTTTGTTCGTGCCACCATATTTGCTACCACAAAAATGGTAAATAAAACCCCTAAAATAATAAGCGTTACTGTCATTATGATACCAATTTAAGTTGTTTGTGTTTTTCGGTTACATATTCTGCCGCAGCAAGGGCCGCAATTGTTCCATCGCTTACTGCCGTGGTAATTTGCCTGTACCGTTTGGTGATGGCATCGCCAGCAGCAAAAACGCCTGGAAGGCGGGTTCTCATATTTTCATCGACTATAATTTCTCCTCTCTCATTCAGAATAGGGTATTTTTGCAAAAACTGCGTATTAGGTTCGTATCCAATAAAAATAAAGGCACCGTTTACCCTGAGTTCTTTTTCTACCCTACTCTGAACGTTTCTGACTTTAACGTATTCGAGGAAATCAGTACCCCCAAACTCCGTCACCACCGAACTCAGGTAGAATTTTATTTTGGGGTTATTTTGAGCTTCCTCTACTGCATAGGGGAAAGCTTGAAAATGGTCGAACTGATGAATAAGATGCACTTCACTGGCATATTTTGTAAGGGAAACGGCTTCTTCGAGTGCCGAGTTTCCCCCTCCTACTACAACGATAGCCTTATCGGTAAAAAACTCACCATCGCAGGTTGCACAGTAGGAAATACCTCGTCCCCTGAAAGTTTCCTCACCTGGCACATTCAGCGGGCGAGGCCTACCACCGGTAGCCAGTATCAGCGCATCGGCACAATAGGTGCGATCATCGGACAATACAACGCACTTTTCGTCCTTATCAGCATCTACCCTGCTAATCATAGCATTTGCTATAACCCTGGCACCGAACGCCTCGGCCTGCTTTTTCATTATCTGGGCCAGCTGATATCCACTGATATCCTCCACACCAGGATAGTTTACCACTCGATGGGTCAAAATGACCTGACCCCCTGGCATACCCTCGCTGATAATAAGCGTATGAATTTTGGCCCGAGATAGATAAATACCTGCCGAAAGGCCTGCTGGCCCTGCTCCAAGTATGATAACATCGTATTTTTCAATCTCTTGTTTCATCATAATAAAATTATTTTTAAAGGTATGATGGAACACCCATGTTCGCAATTTTATCACTATTGTGTTTGCGTTCGCAGGAACATGAGTGTTTCATATTATGTCAAAATTTTACATACTTTTGAATAACACCCATGCCGCAACAGCTTTTGCCCGAACAACATGGGTGCTCTTAACCCACTTATGCAGTAACGGGGGCGCCAAAATATTCATCTAAAATTGAGCGAACCTGCTGCATGGTCTGAATGCTCGATGTGGCCTTTACCACTTTGCCATTTTTGTAATAAATGGTAAAGGGAATGCCCATAAAACCTCTTACCTCGGGCAGGTTGCGGATAACATGTGCCTCAGGATTGTCAAAATCCATATCATAAAATTTGACATGCTTGTATTCATCCCGCAATTGTTCGGCTATCCCATAAACCGGAATACACATGGGCCCCATACGCCCGCAAATGACCATTACATTTTCGTTTTCGGAAATAATTTTCTGCAATTGTGCAGCTGTTTCAATGTGATCGAGATTTGTGTACAACATAGCTTTTATGTTTTAATTTGCTAGCAAAGTTAGACCATACAGTTGTGCAATCCGATTTTTATCCCCTAAGCGCAACCGTTTTACAATTGTTCTATGTCAATCTTTTTTATGTTTTATCCCAATTTTCAAGCCGCTCAACAATACTATACCATTTTTTGTGTTTATTAATTGAAGAAAAATTTAATTTGCAATGGTAGGTTTATCCCTATATTTGTTGCAAAATTAGCGTAGTAAGTTTGATGAGATTATTAATTGGATTGATATTAAGCATGTTTTTGCTTGTCATGGGTGAAGCAAACTTAAGGGCTCAGCTATATGCACCCACGGCCGACTATCAAAGCTGGATTAACTATACCGGCACATATCCCTTACGAGCCAGGGTTTTTGTCTTTAATCAGCGCGAGGACAATTGGGCAGCTCATTGGGGAAAGATTGAAGCTGTGTCTATAGATTCAACTACAGGATGGACATTTCAATGGTCGGTGCTCGATCAGACCACTTTTCAGTTTGTCGACACATTGCCCTCGCTTGTTAATGTGCAGTCTGCCTCGCTCGATAATTTAAACTTCGGGTGTTATCGCATACGCATGCAAAAAGATACCGTTGATACTACTTTTGTAGCCTGGGTCATTATCAATCCGTTGCGTTTTCATCTGGTCAAAACAGAGGAAGGGTATGTCAAGGAATTTGAGTACACCTGCGATTTTCTTGATCTGAGGGCTATTCCTCGAAACGATACAAAATTCGACGCCAACCTTCGATATGTACATAACGACTACTTTTTATGCCCCAATCCTTACACAGGTGATCTGTTTCGTCTGCCCAATGAACTAAAATGTACCTGGGAAGGCAACGATGGATCCTCTTATGTAACCAACAAGCCTCAGGTGCGAATATATCAACCTCCGGCACAGGATACCCGTTACACAGCCCAGGTTACCGATGCTTTTGGCAATACTGCCAGCGACCAGATAATCTACCGAACCATCAATACCAGGGCCGATTTTAAAATTTTTATTGCCGAAGATACCATAGCAGGTAGCTATAAAGGCAGGTACAAAGAAACAACAGAAGGGGAAGCCCGACTATGGGTGCGTTTTGAAAACACCTCAAAAAACGGGGTAAAATTTACCTGGCGACTCTCTGACATGTTGCTCAATGCCGCCGACTCGGCCTATTATCTGAGAACTACCTCCGATTCTACTACAAAAATAGAGGATGTACAATATACTTTTCCTCGTACCTACAAGGTAACCCTTATATCCGAAAGCCCCCGTTTTTGCATCGACAGTATCACCAAGGAAATAGTTATAAAGCCCTCAAAAATGGGGGATATGGGAAAAAATGCTTTCCCCAAAGTAATCACACCCAATCACGATGGCATACACGATTATTTTTACATCAAGGTCGATAATTCCGATACCATTCAATCGATTGAGTATCTGAGTTTGCGCATATACAACAGTCGTGGTAGCAAGGTTTATGAATATGCTGGAAAAATGGCCGATGGATGGAAGGGATGGGATGGAAAAACGCTCTGGGGACTGGATGCCCCTACGGGGATATATTATTACTATTTCGAAGCCAAAGGCTATGGCCCCTTTTCATCGACTTCAAATAACAACAATACCGAGCAGCCAACAGGCACCAATAATGGCCCCAGAAAAGTCTCAGGCAAGGGGTATGTGTACCTCTTCCGTTAATTAAAGCGAGCTAATACTCTCTTTTTTTCTCTTCTTCCATTTTTTCAGTATGGGACTTAAAAGGCGTGCGCTACCTACCCCTATAAGAATCAAACCCACAATGAAAATGATCACAAACGAACCAATGTAATTGATATTTTTCAATTCCTCATTCTCTGCGATAACCTTTAGGGTTCCTTGTACCGACCCAATCAACACAAAAAAACCTACTGCTATAGCCATGGAGGCAACAATCTGGTTTTGGCGGGTATCTGTTGACTTGAAATAATCGGTTTTCTTGAACTGACTATATCGCATGCGTGCATGCGCTTTTGCCCTTGCCCGGATTCGTTCCCTTTCCGATTTCAGCCATTCGTCGATTATTGTTTGAGCCTCACGACTACTTTCATATACGTCATGTGAAGAACGAGGCTGAGATGGCTGGGTAAGCCTACGTAACACAAACTCGTATGCCTCGGTAATTGCAATAAATTGTTCCTGTGCATCGGGACTCGGATTTACGTCGGGATGATATTTTCTCGCCAACCGCCGATACGAGCGCTTTACCTCATCAACCGTCGCATCCGACGACAATCCTAATATGGCATAGTAGTCAACCAATTTTTTTAGTTAAAGATATGCTATTTTTTGAAATTTTAGTGATAGAAAATTTTTACCTTACAGATTTTATAAACTAAACTCCACGAAAATTATAAAGCATTGATAATCAAAAACAGTTAAAAATACCCTATTTTTTCGCTTTCGTTTCAATTTTATGATGGTTCCTCCTTGGGTAAATTTGTTTGTTTACCTAATGGTGAATGTCTATTTTGTCATTTATGTTTCCAATTTTTTCTTTTTTAGTTTTTTCCTTTGATAATATGTTAATGGATGCAATCGTGAATATGAAACACCCATGTTTCTGCGAACGCAAACACAATAGTGATAAAATTGACATGGGTGTTCCATCATACCTTTAAAAATTAATTTTATTATGATGAAAATTAAGTAAAAACCATCTTTTCAAAAATTATTACCCTTTTGTTATCAAACAATTCCCAAAAGGCATCAAACGATAACTATATTCTTAACATTTTAGCTGTCAGCTGGATAATTTCAGCCCTAATTTTAGGTTGCTAATCAAAATATCCAAAAACTATGAAAACGGTATTTGGAATTTTGAGAGAGGGGTATGCGCATACACCCTCAGGTCGTATGTTTTTCAGGAGCACTGGACTGACAATGGCACTAATGGCTGCGTTGGTGCTTGGTTCATGCTCCAAAGAGAGTACTCAACCCGAGATTCGGGATTCTCACTTGAAGGCTACGTGGGGTTCCTGCGACCAATGGGCTACCTGGAGCAATGGTGGCTATACGTTGTATAACAACATCTGGGGAAGCGGTGCAGGTTCTCAATGCATTTGGGCAAACTCGTATAGCAACTGGGGCGTATGGGCCAATCATCCCAACACCGGCGGCATTAAGTCGTATCCCAATAGCGAAAAGGTGGTGAATAAAAAGCTAAGTGCTCTGGGCGCACTTACCAGTAGCTTTAGCTGCACAGTTCCTTCCAGTGGAGCATATAACACAGCTTACGATGTGTGGTCGGCCAATTACACCTATGAGATTATGATCTGGATGAACTGGCGGGGTGGGGTCAAACCCATTTCGGCACAATGGGACGCCAGTGGTAATCCAGTGCCCACCTATCGTAATGTATCGGTTGGCGGGCATAGCTGGAATGTTTATCAGGGTTCAAATGGCAGCAATAAGGTCATTTCGTTGCTGCGAACCAGCAATGCATACTCGGGTACCGTAGATATAAAGGCTATTTTGAACTGGATTAAAAGCAAGGGGATTTTTGGTGACATTACCGTGTACAAGGTTCAGCTGGGATGGGAAATAACTTCCTCTTCAGGGGGGCTGAATTTTCAAATGAACTCATACAGCGTCACTGCCCAGTAATAGCATAAAAAAAAGCTGCCTTCAAGGCAGCTTTTTTTATGCTAAGTTCAAGCTTATTTCTTGGCGTTAGCAGACTGGTCGATAGACAAAAGTTCAATTTCGAAAACCAGTACCGAGTTGGGTTTGATTTTGCCTCTCGGGTTTCCGGCAGCGCCATAGCCCAATTCAGCAGGAATCCATACGCGGTACTTCGAGCCAACCGTCATCAGCTGAAGAGCTTCAGTGAAGCCCGGAAGAACACCACCAACGGCAAAAGTTGCAGGTTGTCCACGTTCGTAAGAACTGTCAAATACGGTGCCATCAATTAGCGAACCTTTGTAATGAATGGTTACCATGTCGTTTATGGTGGGATGCGGGCCGGTTCCTTCCTTTAGCACTTCATACTGCAAACCACTGGCCGTGGTAACAACTCCTTTCTTTTCTTTATTCTGTTTCAAAAATTCCTGGCCTTCTTTCAGGTTCTTCATCCCTAGCTCCATTTGCAGCTTGGTAAAATATTTCTCAATGTACATGTTAGCACTCTCTGGCTTAATCTGTGTTTCACGCTTGGCTAACACATCTTCCACAGCTTTGCGGAAAACGTCTGCGTTGAACGATGGCAATTCGGCTTCCTTAAGACTCTTACCGATGGATATACCAATACAGTAGCTCAGGCTATCGATGTCATTTTTCAATTTAACCGAGCTCGATTTCTTATTGCACGAGGCAAGCAATGTGGTCGCCAGAAGTGCAAAAATGAATAATTTTTTAATGTTCATTGTCTTTAATTTTAGTAATAACAGGATTTGCTGGCATTTTTTGCAAATCCTTCTTGTTAAACATTTTTTTAATTATATTAATTAGCAGCTGGATTTCCCGTTGTGTCTTCACCCTTGTCGACCGATAGCAATTCAACTTCGAAAATTAACACGCTGTTGGGTTCGATGCCCGGTACATTTTGTTCACCGTACCCAAGGTCGGCCGGTATATAGAGCATCCATTTGCTGCCTGGCTTCATCAGTTGCAGGGCCTCTGTCCAGCCTTTAATGACTCCGTTAACAGCAAAACGTGCTGGTTCGCCCCTATCGTACGAGCTATCAAATACCCGTCCGTCGATAAACGTGCCGCGATAATGACATGTCACCTCATCGTTAATGGTAGGTGACTGGCCTTCACCTTCTTTTAAAATTTTGTACTGCAAACCACTGGGCAGGGTAACCACGCCTTCTTTTTTACTGTTTTCGGCCAGAAACTTTTTTCCTTCCTCCAGATTTTTTTGAGCCTTTGCCTGATGTAGTTTCATCATGTAATTCTGCATGATGGTATTGACCTGTTGCTGGCTGAACAACAATTCCTTATCGGTAAGAGCATCCTTGATAGCCTGCAGAAAGAGCGCTTCGTTGAGCTGTGTTATGCCTGCCGATTTTAGCGACTGGCCAAGCACGCTACCAAGGCTATATGATACGGTATCAAGTTCATTCTTTAGCTGGATGGGCTTGTTTTTCTGGGCAAAAATTCCTGTGCTGGTGCACAAGAAAAAAATTAGTAGCAATCTTGATTTTTGCATAAAACATTAATTTATGGTTATAAGGATACAAAGGTAGTTAATTTCATTTATAAAGGGATAAAAGTTGAAAAATATTTGGAACTACCAACCAGGCAGGATATTTAGATTAATTCCTGCATATTTCTGTCCATCTTTTAGGTAAGGAATAGCGTAGTAGGGTTCGAGAATCATATATCCGAACAAATTGATTCGTAGGGATATCCCATAGGTAATTAGGGGATATCGATAGTAGGCATAGTCGATGTTGTAAATCGAGTTGGGGGTGGATGTAAGCAAATTCCGATAATTGAGGGGCAAACTTTCATTGGCTCGCATGTTGAGGGTAAGCTTGTTTTCAGGATTCCATGCAATACCTGCATCGGTAAAGAAAGATAGTTCGGATACGAAGTACTTAAAAGGTATCAGGCAAAGCCGTTCGGGGCCAGTAAAAGGAATGCGGAGTTCCAGATTTGCAACCCCAATGCGGCTCCCAAAAAGCATTGACTGCTCGGCCAATGAACTGCTTAATCCTACAAAATTATAGAAACCGCGTACCAACCATGGCCATCCTATGTACAGTGAACGAACAATGTAATCGTTGCTGCTTTCTCCAAATCGTCCCTGAAAATACAGACGCATGGCTAATGCTATGGGATTGAGGAAAAAGTATTTTCTAAAATCGACAGTAAACTCGGTAAAATTATATTTTCCCATGTATTGTTCCACATCGACATGAAAACGTTGTCCCCGCAGGGGCGATGCTATGCCATAGTAGGCATTGTCGAGCGTATAGGCAAGCCCTACGGTCGATACAAAAAATCCTGGTGGCTTGGGTAGATTCTTTATTCTTCCAAGATATGAGGTATAGCCCAGGCTATTGATCAGGTATTTTTCACGCTGAATGTAATAGCTATAGTAGGCTACTGAGGTAGAAGCCTCAATGCGTTGGGTCTGGCTTAGGGGGCGTACGGCAAACAGAGTCATGGCATCCTCAAAAATCCACTGGATATCTACATTTAGCACATCATAGGCATTTCCTTGAATGGTATCGATGGTATATCCGTAACTACCATATTTATAGGGGATATGGGACAGGGCTATGCCCCAGTCGATTTTATTTTTGTTATTAATAAAGGCAACTGAGCCCCCAAAATCCTGTACCTGACCATTGATGGAAAAACTGGAAAAAAGCTGGTAATTTCCTACAATGTCGCTAAACAACATGTCTACACTACCTGCCATACCGGTACCATAGTAAGAGCTTACGGCCACGCCCATGTTTGAACCTCCAATGTAGTCGAGCTGAAATTTTGAGCGGTAGGGAATTGTTTTCAAGGAATCATTGGGTACATTGACGGGTGGGGCATCGGCAAGCAGGTTGGTGTTTACAATATCTTTCCGTTGCCGGGGAAAAGGAGGCAACATGGCCAGATCGAAATTAACGTCCTGCGGATTTACCTCTACACGTTGAAAATCGTTTTGTCGGGCAAAATAAATATTGTAGTCGCCCTTGAAATAGTGTGTATAAAGAACTGTACCGGTATTTCTTGCAACAGATATGGCAGGTGTAAATTGGGTTACTCCCGACACCCCGGTAATTAAATGGGTGAGGCGGTATACTTTGGCCGAGTCGATCCGGTATTCATACAAATTGCGTATCCCATTGGCATCAGAAACAAAAAAGATACTCTGGCCGTCGGGGCCAAACTGGGGATTCAGGTTGTCGCAACCCGGAAATACGGGTATTCCTTTTTTCTCACCTGTTGCCACGTCAAGCACATAGAGGTAATAGCCTTTTTTGCCAGGTTGCTGGATGCTGTCGAAGGGGTTCTGGTCGGTTGCATACACAATTTTTTTGCCATCGGGGCTCCATGAAGGCATCAGGTTACAAAAATTATCATTAGTAAGATTGGTTACCGAATTATTTTCGAGGTTGTATGCATAGAGATCGGTTACGCCTTCTTTTAAACCTGTGACAACAATGGTTGAACCATCGGGGCTCCAGGTTGGGTTGCTGAAAGCCTCAAGTCCAGGAATGTCCACCTCACGGGTTTTACGGGGATGCTTTACGTCAATAATGAGTAATCGGTTGCGTCCTTTGCTGAAGGCTACAAAGGTAAAATATCGACCATCGGGGCTCCATGCTCCACCCGATTCAAGGTAGTTGAAATCATCTATCTGATTGTTACGAATGGTACTCGATAATTTTTTAACAATTTTTCCTTTTTCCAAATCGGCCATGTAAAGGTCGAAGGTAAACAGGTCTTTTTCCGAGAGAAAAACAGCATATCGTCCCTCGGGACTGAGGGCAGGGGCTATATTCATAGCACCGGCATTTTTTCTCGAGAGTATTTTTTTCCCTGCAGGAAGTTCAACGGTATCGGGCAAAAGCTTATAGTAATATTCCTTCATCCTCATTTTCCAGGCATTGGAAAAAGCTTTTTCATTGAGGCGAGTAAGACTATCGAGTGCACGAGCATATCCTATTTTTGCGGTTAGGTCGAAAAGGGGCAGAACAATAGAGTCGCCATAAATTCCTGTAACGAAAGCCCAGAAAGCCTGTCCATAACGGTAAGGAAAATACTTATATGAGCGCGTCATATCCTCGAGGCTGGGAAAATCATTGTTCAGCAGGGCATCGCGCATCCACATTGCTGTATGTGGATCCATGCTACCAATGGAAAGATATTCGGCCATACCTTCTACCATCCATAGCGGTAAATTACGCACGCTGCGCAATTGACTGGAATCTTCACTAAGCAACAAGTGATACTGAAAAGCGTGCACCAGTTCATGCCCCAGCACGTGATCGGTTTGTGCAGCTGATTCCATCACGGGCATGACTACTCTGTTCTTAAGTGATTCGGTAACCCCACCGGTACCTACCCCGATAACCCCCGAAATAGCATTGGTTTGCTGGAAGTCAGCATGGTTGGCATAAATGATAACCGGATTTTTTTCCTTGAAGGTATCCCTAAATATCATCTGGTGGCGCTCGTACCATTTCTCGGCCGTAAGCGCCAGCGATTTTATTACCGAGTCGTTGTTGAAGTAATGATAAATCTCAAAGTGGGGAGTGGTAAAAACCTTATATTCAAAAATTTTATAATCGGGCTTGTTGGGGCCATTAAAATACTGCCCTTTCAGCGGTATACCTATTACAATGGCTACCCAGCTAATAATGATACGGAAATGTATTTTCAGCCACATGCGATCTTAAACTTACTATCGCTTACCCTTTTTTGGTTATAAAAGTATGCCATTTGATGAGCAAATTGTGCAAAAAAAAGTTAAACTTTCTAACTTAACCAATTTCACTCAACCGAAGCATTAGCTCCATATTGTTGATGGTAATATTTTTACCATTTATATGGATCAACCCATCATTTTTAAATTCCGTAAGCAGTCGAATAGAACCCTCTACCGACATGCCTGCTATCTCAGCAATATCTTTGCGGGAAAGGTATTCGAAAACATTGGAATTTTCAAACGCATTGCTGCACAGATATAATATTACATCGGCCAGCCTGCCATGCATTTGTTTGGTGCCAACCGAAATCATACGTTGAAGTATAAAACTGCTCACCCGCGAATATTCCTCAATAAGCATTTGTCCAAGCTCAGTCTTTTTGGCCAGAAACGCGCGAATATCCTCTAAAGGAATAATACATATTTCACATTTGCAAAGGGTAACAGCTGAAAATTCGTAGGTTGGCTGAAATAAAGTGGGTAAATTAATGAATTCATTGGCCGTAGCTATTCGAAGGATAAGGTTTTTGTCATTTCTTCTTTCTACAAATGTTTTTACCAACCCGGATTGAAGAAGAAAAAGGCTGGTTTGAAAGCTTCCCTGCTTAAAGATCATTTCTTTTTTTCGGTAAGTAACCTGCGTGGCACGTTGAAGTAAAATTTTTAAATCGGATTCATTCAGAGCTTTTAAGAAAATACAATTATTATCACATGCATGACACGTTTCGGCCGACATAACCATATCTAAATTTTTACTAAGTTAATACTTTTCGTAGAAAAAAATAAATTCATCGGTCTTTGGTATTAGATTAAAAAAGTCATCAGTTGTATTGTATACAGCTTTCACCCTCTTCGGGTATACTCAGTTATTGCAGCAATGTTACACTATTTTTTTTACAAAAAATTATTATCTAACTCATTTTGTTACTTCCGGTCAGAAAAGTTCAATAATGTTCTATCAAGTTTTGGCATGGGGGAATGAAATTTTTTATTTATTTTTATGAAAAATTGAATAGTGTTATGGGAAAAGAAATCCCTGGTTTTTTTGAGACTATTGTTCAAGAGTTTCCTTTTCCTGCTTTTGTAGTAGCTGAAGACGGAAAGATAATAGTGCAGAATTCATCCGCTTATCAATGCATAAATAATCACGTTAATGAATATTACGTTGATGCACAGACATTCAACCCTACACTTCTTGCCCAGGCGCAAAAAAAAGGAAGTCATCTGCAAAACACATTAAAAATAATACGCTGCGACTGGAACGATAGCCTTTTCTACTTTATCTACGACACATGCACTATTTTGCAGGATAAGAAAGGGCTGGACAGCGAGAGCATGTTAACTTTTCTGGGAGATATTTCGCATGAACTACGTACCCCCTTGAATGGCATTGTGGGGTTTGCTGAGATTATGCTGAGGAAAAAGCTCCCTCCAGAGAAAATGCTTGAGTATGTGCAGATTATATACTCGAATAGCATATTCATGATGCAGCTTATTAGCGATATACTTGACTATGCTAAAATCGAAACAGGGCATTTTAAGCTACGAAAAAATTACTTCAGCATCAACAGGCTTATTTACGATCTGATGGTAGTATTCCTAATCGATTTGCAAATCAGAAGAAAAGAACACATTGCTCTGCTGTTCAATCATGGGCTAGCCGATGGAGCCGATATGATTATTGCTGACGAGGTCCGGCTCCGGCAGGTATTGGTAAACCTTATATCCAATGCTATTAAGTTTACCGAAAAAGGGAGCATTACGGTGGGTTATACGTTAAAAAATAACTTTCTTGAGTTTTATGTAAAAGACACCGGGATAGGGATAGAAAAAGAGGCACTGGATACGATATTTGACCGATACATTCAGGCCAACCGAAAAATTAATCCCACCTATGGTGGTTCGGGCATAGGGCTATCCATTGCCAGAGATATCATTACCCAGCATGGGGGAGAAATCTGGATTGAGTCCGAACTGCAGGTAGGTACAACCTTTTATTTTACTATCCCTTACGAAACAAAGAATTCGAACGTTTAGTTGCTACTGGAATAACTTCGCATGATGCTTTGTAACAGTCGAATTGTATCTGCAGGTTTTTTGCTCTGGAATATAGCACTTCCGATAACCGCTACATTTATTCCTGCACGCAATAGGATTTCGAGATTGTTTGCATCGACCCCGCCATCGACTTCAATAAGGGCCGACGAACCGGTTTGAACGATAAGTTGTTTTAATTTTTTTATTTTTAGGAGAGAGGTTTCAATAAATTGCTGTCCGCCAAAACCTGGATTTACTGTCATATTCAGGATAAGGTCGGCAAAGGGAAGTATTTCTTCCAGCACGCTCACGGGAGTATGAGGGTTGATAGCTACTCCAGCTTTTATCCCTTTCGATTTGATGTGGGTAATGGTACGGTGCAAGTGGGTACAGGCCTCGTAATGCACGGTAAGTATTGAAGCACCAGCCTCAATGTAGTCATCCACATATCGATCGGGGTCGGTAATCATCAGATGTACATCCAGCGGTTTGCGTGCTACCGAAGCAATCATTTGTACTATGGGTGGCCCAAAGGTCAGATTGGGAACAAAATGCCCATCCATAATGTCGAGATGAATCCATTCAGCTTCACTATTATTGAGCATTTCTATAGTTGCACGCAAATCAAGAAAATTGCTATTCAGTATGGAGGGTGACAGGTAATGGGTCATTTTGAATTGGATTTTATTAAAAATACTTGTTTTTCATCAAATATTCACGGACATATTCATCGATACCCTCTTCGAGCGAGGTGAAAGCCTCTGTATAACCTATGCTTCTGAGTTTCTCCATTCGGGCCTGTGTAAAATACTGGTATTTGTCGCGTATGTCGGCTGGAGTATCGATGAATTCAATATTTTCGGGCACACCCAACGATTTGAAGGTAGCACGGGCCAGATCGAGGAATGTACGTGCCTGACCAGTACCTACATTGTACAACCCGGAATTTTTCCGGTGTTGCATCAAAAATAAGATTGTAGCCGCCACATCTTTAACGTAAATAAAATCGCGCTTCTGCTCTCCGTCACGAAAATCGGGATGATGCGAACGAAATAGCTTCAATTTCCCCATTTGTTGTATCTGATGGAAAGCGTGAAAAACGACAGAGGCCATGCGTCCTTTATGGTACTCGTTGGGGCCGTAAACATTAAAAAACTTTAATCCTGCCCAGAAAAATGGTTGCTGCTCCTGACCAAGCGCCCATTTGTCAAACTCATTTTTTGATTCTCCATACGGATTCAATGGCTTGAGTTTAGGCACCAACTCATGGTCATCGGAATACCCCCACTCGCCATTTCCATAGGTGGCTGCTGAGGAAGCATAGATGAGAGGAAGTCCAAATTCGACACACAGGTTCCACACTTGCCTGGAATATTCCACGTTCAATCGATCGAAGATAGTGCGGTCGAATTCGGTAGTATCGGTTCGGGCTCCCAGATGCACTACAAACTGGACAAAACGATGATTTTCCCGTAACCAGGTAAAAAATTGCTGCCGATCGACCAGGGCGGTAAATTTTTTATTTTCGAAATTGGCAGCTTTGCGAGACTGGGTGAAATCATCTACCAGTATAAGGTCGTTATAGCCTTGCCCATTAAGATAACCGGCAAAATAACTTCCAATAAATCCAGCTGCGCCTGTTATGACTATCATAAACTTAATTTGTAAAAGGCCAAAGTTAACCCAAAATAGTCATTTGCCCAAATTCCCCAATTACTAACTGACGAAGTGGGTAAATCATACAAAACAAGTTTTATCAAAATGTCGCATTGCCATGGCTCAAATGGCAATTCTTCCAAAAAGTTATGTGGCTACTACGTTTGTGATGCAAGGAGTTGAGGTTTATTCCATGAAACCTTTCTGCTGACGAATGTATTGTTCCCATTTCCAGGCCGATAGAAGTGTTTCTTCAATCGTTTTTTCGGCTTTCCAGCCCAGTTCTTTATTAGCATAGCTAGTATCGGCCCAAACCTTTTCAACGTCGCCGGATCGCCGGCCTACTACACGATAATTGAGTTTTACACCGGTTACTTTTTCGAAGGTGTGTATTATCTCAAACACCGATAATCCCTTACCTGTGCCAATATTGAACACCTCGAATGTCGACTTGTTGTTTCCTTCAAGCAGTCGTCGTATGGCAACCACATGGGCACGTGCCAGGTCTACCACATTGATATAGTCGCGAATGCACGAACCGTCGGGGGTGTTGTAGTCGTTACCAAACACCTGCAGCTCTTTTCTTAGTCCAATTGCAGTCTGGGTTATAAAAGGGACCAGATTGGCCGGCACACCCAGCGGCAACTCTCCTATAAGCGCCGTAGGATGCGCTCCGATGGGATTGAAATAGCGCAACGAAATTACCTTGATACCAGGGAAAGCTTGAACCGAATCCTGCAAAATTTCCTCGCTTATTTGTTTGGTATTACCATAAGGCGACAATGCCTTTTTGATGGGTGCCTGCTCCGTAACTGGTAACTCATCGGGTTGCCCGTAAACTGTACAGGAAGAGGAAAAAACAAAATTCGGAATATTGTATTTTACCATCGAATCTACCAGGTTCAGTAGCGATACCAAATTGTTGCGGTAGTATAGGGTAGGTTTCTGCACCGATTCACCTACTGCCTTTGAAGCAGCAAAGTGGATAATCGAATCCACGCTGCGATATTTTTGAAAAAATTGATCTACTGCTTCCCGGTCGGTAAGGTCGATTTTTTCAAATACCGGTCTGATACCAGTAATTCTTTCAATGCCGTCGAGAACCTCGATCCGCGAATTGGACAAATTATCAATGATACATACTTCGAAGCCTGCCTCAATTAGTTCAACTACCGTATGAGAGCCTATATAGCCCACACCCCCTGTTACTAATACCTGTCCCATCGTTTATTTTTTAAGATTTGTCTTAAACCTGCTATATTTTTATACCTGCAAATATAAGCGTATTTTTTACATTTATTAAAAATTTTAGTGATGATAGGGTTCACCCCGAAGAATAGTACATGCGCGATAGAGCTGTTCTGCCAGAATAAGCCTGACCATTTGATGCGTGAAGGTCATCCTGGATAAAGATAGCAGCATGTGCGCACGTTGATACAATTCCCCTGCAAAACCATAGGCACCCCCGACGACAAAAACCATGCGACGGATATTTTTATTAACCTGATTATCGATAAACCTTGCAAACTCAAGCGACGACAGATTCTGTCCCCGCTCATCGAGTAGTACCAGGTAATCGCTAGGCTCTATTCGTTTGAAAATTTCTTCGGCTTCAGCTCTTTTCAAAGCCTCTTTATCGGTAAAACTCTGCAGGCGCAGCTCGCGAGTAACATGCAATTCTACCGGAAAATAATGCCTGATGCGATTCAGGTAGTCATCGATGGGATCGATTAGATATTTTTCGGAAATTTTACCGGTAAAAATCAGAAGAATCTTCATTTGATTAGCGGATTAAAGATTGCCTGCTTAATCGATTTCTACAAAGATATGATATTGATCTTACAATGGTAAGTTTGATAAATTAAAAAAAAAAACGACTGTTAGAAAGCATTTTGCCCATTAATTTCAGCAGGTGGTAATAAATTTTATTAATATTGCACACAATTGCGAACCTCAAATTAAAACCCCTGTGAACCATGAAACTATTTTTAAATGGGTTCTTTATTTTGCTGGCGGTATTCATGCAACCCTCTCCCAGGGTGCCTGAGGGGGTAAAGGATGCTTTCCGAACGGGGTCGGCTAAAGAAATGGCTCAATTTTTAGAAGATAAGGTAGCCCTTACTTTGCCCGACGACGATGATATTTACACAAAGCATGAGGTACAAAAGAAACTTTCAGCTTTTTTCTTTGCCAATAAGCCTATATCCTTTACCATTCAGTTCGAAGGGGGGAAAGATGTCAATCAATATGCTATAGGCATACTCAAGACAACCAATGAAAGCTTCCGGGTGTCCCTGTTGTTGCGGTCGAACAGAATATCGCAATTGCGCATTGAAAAAGAGGAATAAAATAGTCAAAGATTATGCAGGTTGACAGAGCACAGATTGAGCATTTTCTGGATATAGCCATTGCTGAGGATATTGGCGATGGTGATCATACGTCGCTGGCTACCCTTGAGCCCTTCCAGCAGGGGAAAGCTATTCTGGTGGCCAAACAATCAGGAATACTTGCAGGCGTAGAAATTGCAAAAATAGTTTTCCATAAAATCAACTCCCAGCTACAATTTAACACTTTTAAGACCGATGGCGAAACCATTCACAAGGGCGACGTAATCTTTGAGGTAAAAGGAAGTGCGATCGCTATTCTAATGGCCGAAAGACTGGCTTTAAATATTGTGCAGCGATTAAGCGGTATAGCTACTCAAACCCGGGAATATGTAAAAAAAATTGAGGGACTTCCTGCTAAAATTTTAGATACGCGAAAAACTACTCCCGGCATGCGCTTACTGGATAAATATGCGGTAAAAGTGGGTGGAGGAACCAATCATCGTATTGGCCTTTACGATATGATCCTGATCAAAGACAATCACATCGATTTTGCTGGAGGTATTGAGATAGCCATCGACAGGGTTCACCGATACCTGCAACAAAATCAACTTAACCTGAAAATAGAGATAGAAGCTCGCTCGCTGGAAGATGTGCAAAAAATTCTCAATAAAGGGGGAGTACATTGTATTCTTCTCGATAACTTTACCCCCCAACAAACTCGTAAGGCAGTGGCGATGATTAATGGAAAATACGAAACCGAATCGTCGGGAAATATTACTTTACATAATGTAAGAGAATATGCCGAATGTGGTGTAGATTATATTTCCATAGGAGCACTGACCCATCAGATTCAGAGCCTCGATTTCAGCCTGAAGGTCTCAGAATGATTGCAGAATAACAACCTTCGTACTTATCTGTCGATGCTTATCATCCTGTATGTTCAGCAAATAGGTACCTTGCGGTAAGGTAGGGGTAGGAAAGTTGGTTACGGGCGTGGCAATATGCTGCTGCCAAACAATTTTTCCGTTGATATCCAAAATTATAAGTTGTAAAGGAAAATCCTTGGGATTGAAATTAAGCAATTGTACTCGACCGTTTTGATAGGCGATATTACGATAAGATAACGAAATTATTTGATTTGCCGTGCTGATGGCAAGGGTGTCGGCCAGACGAAGATGGCTGGCCAGTGAGTCGATAAAATTTGTAAGCGTGGTATCGCCTATAGTTATAGAAATATTTGCAGGTAATGCCCTCACTGCCCAACGTACAGCATACACGACCGAATCCTTTGGCGCAATAGCTACATATTGACCCTGATTTTCCAGCTCGCTATACGAGCGGTCGCCAGCCGTATACACCTCAATTTCGGCTTCCGAGGGAGCCGAGGAGGTGGAAATTATATCGGAAAACTTTTTCAAAAATACCAGCTTATTATTGGCGTTGATAAAAGCTAACCAACCCCTTCCATTGGCAAAAAATTTACTATTGCTACCCTGAGTATTTTGCTGGTCGTACCAGATGTGCGAATTAAGCTCTACCGTTTGGGGGGCAAGGTTACCTGTTACCTGCCCATCCTCCAGGCTAAATACTATTGGTCCTTCGATGGGTACTCGCGTAATCTCCCAAGGAGCAAGACTTACAGCAGCTGACCCTTCATTCTTAAGGTAATAATTAATTACCAGTGTAGTGTCGGTGGTATCCAACGCAAAAGACTTATAAACACGAACATGTAAGGTTGGATCCACCTTACTGGTCAGCAATAGCTTATTACCTATTATTCTCCCCCCATAGGTTTTGTTATCGATGTTGGGCAGAGGAGGCCATCCCCATAACGACTGCGGGCTGGGCCAAAAGGTCGAACCATTCATGTCCTGGGTCGATTGCAGGTATAGCAGCTCGTGTCCCGCATATTTTAGTGAAACAATCCGCCCTCCTTTATTGGTATCGACCGCAAAAAATAGGGGACCAAAGGTAAAAGTGTACTTACTTCCAGATTTTTGAGGAAAAACCTGCGATTCTCCCTTCTCCCCTATACTCAATAGAAGACAAAGACATATTCCGGCGTTCAGGATGGCTTTCATTACAAAAATTAAAGGGGTTTTTGGAAGATGCGGAAGCGTTTGTAAATGACACCCCCCATTTTTTCAGCCTCCATGCGCATGCGTGTATTGGTTTCGAGTATCAGATGCGTATCGATGTATTCTATACCCTTTTTTCTGGCAGTTTCAAGAATTTTTACCCCCATCAATACATCCAGACCCTGTCCGCGATATTCTTTTTTTATGCCCCCCAGAAGTAGATCAAGCTGTTTAGCACGGTTGCGTGCTGCAATGATTTTAAAAATGCCGAATGGCAATATTTTTCCATTTGATGCTTTAATTCCCTCACTAATATCGGGCAGAGAAACAATAAAAGCTATGACTTCGCCCTGCTCATTCAGCACAGCTTTTATAAAGTGAGGATCAAGCAGGAATATATAGCGGTTGGCGAAGTCTTCCATCTCGTATTCTTCAAAAGGAACAAAGGCATAAATGTCTTCAAAGGTTTCGTTAAGAAGTTTCAAAATAGGCTTAATGTATGGTTTTAGATGACGTTTACTTTTAAATTCCAGTATACTAATATCGTTTCGCTTAGAAACACGATCGTAAATATTCTGGTAGAAATCAGGAATTTTATCGGGGATCATGAGCTTGTAAACCACACAATCTACTTTTTTGGTATATCCTTCCTGTTCGAGCATACGAGGCATGTAGGGGAGGTTGCCATTGGTAGCCAGCACAAGGGGATTTTCAAAACCTTCTACCATAAAACCCTGTGGATCCTTATCGGAAAACCCGAGGGGGCCTATCATACGCGTTTTGCCTTTTTGTCGGGCCCAATTCTCAACATAATTAATAAGCGCGTGAAACACTTCCGGATCTTCATAGGTCTCCATAAAACAAAAACGTCCATCGTTGTCGCCATGAAGCTCATTGTACTTATGGTGTATTATACCCATTATACGCCCTACCACTTCCTTGCCACGGTAGGCCAGTGCCAGGGTTGTATCGCAAAAATCGAACGACTTGTTTTTCTTAGGATCGAAAAATACCCACTCGTCCATGTAAATAGGGGGTACCCAGTTGGCATGATCCTTATGGATGCGGGCAGGAAGATTAATGAACTCCTTGAGGTCCTTTTTGCTACTTACCTCTCTAATTTCTATTGCCATATCCTTGTTAAATTAATATTTTTTCAAAAAAACACCCGAAGGTAATTAATTTTTTCTATACTGGGCTACTCTGTAAAATAAAAAATGAGGTTTCTTGCTTCGAATTAAAATTTTTTAACCAAAGTCTTAAATAAATCATATGCAAGGTACTGTGGTGCAATATATTTAGTATATACATGCAAGTTCACCCAAATTTTACATAGGCTTAACTTACCAATTAATAAAAATACGATATTTGGCACGTCTTATGATAAAACAAGCTAATTTCGAGAGATTCTGAAATTTTAAATGCTAAATTATGTTGAGTGGTTACAAACAGATATGGGTATTGTATTTTTTATTCATTATTAGTGCAATAGGTCAGGCACAAAAGGAAGATGTTGATGCTGTTTATATATTAAGACAGGTAGTCGATCAATCGAAGCAAATAAAAACCCTGCGCTATCATGCAATAATGAATGAGCGTATTGATGGGAAAATGGTGCAAAAGGATTCGTATTTTAAGATCAATACATCTCCATTGAAAATGTATGTGTCGCAGTCGTTTCTGGGCATAAAGATTGATGCACTTTACGTTGAGGGATGGAACAATAATCAGCTGCTTGTTGCTACTGTTGGATTTCCCTGGATTCAACTTAGTCTTGATCCCAAAGGAAGCCGGGTGCGCGATAATCATCATCACACCATATTTGAGGCAGGGTTTGGTTATTTTGCCAGTGTTATCGACCAGCTGCTGAGCGAACATTTCGATAAAATTACCATTCGTTATCTGGGACCTGCAAAAATCTATAACAAGGATTGCCTGAAAATACAGATAATTGTCAACCATTATCAAATAATCCCCTATACCGTCAAACCAGGAGAAACGCTTCCTTCAATTGCCAAACAAAAACTAATTAATGACTACAAAATTTTGGAGCTGAATCCAGAAATTGACGGTTATGATGATGTAAAGGCAGGACAGATAATCAAAATTCCTAATTTGTATGCCAAAATGATGTACCTATATGTGGACAAACGCTCAATGTTGCCTGCACAGATTGAATTGCATGATGAGAAGGGATTGTATGCAATATATGGATATAACAATGTGATTATCAATGAACCGTTTGCTCCAGATGAATTTGATAAAAGTTATAAAAATTATCATTTTCGTTAATATTTTTCTTATCGTTTTTATTGTTTTTTTTCAATAATTTATTAAAATTTGCCTGTAAAATAACCCCTATAACCTGATAATGGATATTTTACAAGAACCTTATACTACGGAACAGCAGTTAAAAATAGAAACGCTCGAAGCGAAAATTAGGTTATTGGAAGCGCAGGTATTAATGCTTAAAGAACAAGAGCTTAACATTCTCAATGCGCTGCCAGCATTGGTGTTTGTTGCCGATTATAACGAGCATTTGATGTTTCTAAACCGTTCGGCCCAGTTTTTCCTGGGTTTTCCGAGGGAGGAATCCTATAATTTGCAGTTAAAAAACATATTGCCGACAGATTCTTTGTATCGTCTCAGACGTAATTATTTCCATCTTTTCAAGTCAAATCAGCCTGTTTTTATCCATGAGCTTAAAATTCTCAATGCTAAAGGGGAAGAAAAATTTTTATCGGTTGCTATATCCAAATATTACTGCAATTTTGAGCAAATAGGATTTGTGGGGCTGGGGTATTTGCCCTCCGAAATTTTTGATGCAACGCTGGAAGAGAAAAATAAGTCGCTGTTGAAATTCATTTCACTGATTGCTCATGATTTGCGTAATCCTTTTAATTCTTTGATTGGCTTTTCAAATTTGTTGCTGGAAAATTACGATGCTTACTCGGATGAGAAGCGAAAAGAATATGTTCGACATCTCTACACAGCCTCGTCGCAAGGGTTTCAATTGCTTGACAATTTACTTGAATGGTCGCGTATAACTACGGGTAGCATTAAGCCTTCGCCCATCATTTTCAAGGTCGATATTGTGATTGAAAACACCATCCAGCTGTTGCAGGCTACGTTATCAAAAAAGGAGATTGCACTTTGCACTTCCTTTGTTCCCGATCTGTTTGTTAATGCCGATCCCAATATGATTCAGGCGGCTATACGTAACATTCTTTCCAATGCTATTAAGTTCACACACCGCAATGGCCGAATTGAGGTCAAAGCCTATCGTATAAAAAGTCATGCTATAATTGAGATAAAGGATAATGGCGTGGGAATGTCTTCGAACGTGGTAAGAAACCTATTTAAAATCGGACAGGTGGTATCATCTAAGGGAACTGAAGGAGAAAAAGGAACCGGAATGGGTCTGTTGCTATGTAAAGAGTTTATCGAGTTAAATGGGGGAAAAATTACGGTTCAGAGTTCGGTGGGTAAGGGAAGTACCTTCCGAATCAGGCTTCCTCTGGTATGAGACTTCATGTTAATTTTTTTGTTTTGAAAAATATGCAAAAGCATGGCTTAATTTTCAAGCCATGCTTTTACTTGTTCGGCCGATGGATTGGTCAGTCCAAGCTTATTCTTTTTGTTATATCCGCACATGTCGTTAAAAAGCTTACCGGGTGAAACTTGTTTTAGTTGGGCTATGGTAGCATATCCCATGTTTTGTAGGGGCTCAATCCATTCTTCAGGGATACCTAAGGCCGTGAAAGCACTGGCATCGTCTTTTTGAATTTTCTTTTCGGGTTTCATTTGTGGGAAGAACAAGACATCCTGAATGGAGGGCTGGTTGGTCATGATCATAGTCAATCGGTCGATACCTATACCCATACCGCTGGTGGGGGGCATACCATACTCCAACGCACGGACAAAATCATAGTCAATAAACATAGCCTCGTCATCCCCCTTTTGCAGCAACTTCAATTGTTCTTGAAAACGATCCAGCTGATCGATGGGGTCGTTGAGCTCGGAGTAAGCATTGCAAAGTTCCTTGCCATTGACTATCAGCTCGAATCGCTCGGTCAGTTCAGGATTTTTGCGGTGCTTCTTACAGAGAGGAGACATTTCTACAGGATAATCAATGATGAAGGTAGGCTGTATTAAATGAGGTTCACATTTTTCTCCAAAAATAGCATCGATAAGTTTGCCCTTGCCCATCGTATTGTCAACCGGTATACCCATTTGCTGGCAGGCAGTCCTGATTTCATCTTCCGCTTTACCGGCAATATCGAGTCCGGTGTATTTTTTTATGATTTCGTACATGGTGATGCGGGGGAAGGGACGTTTAAAATCGATCTCGTGGTCGCCTACTTTAACGCGGGTGGTGCCATGAAGTGCTATTGCCACACGTTCAAGCATTTCTTCCGTAAAATCCATCATCCAGAAGTAATCCTTGTAGGCGACATAAATTTCCATCACCGTGAATTCGGGGTTGTGGGCACGATCCATGCCCTCATTCCGGAAGTCTTTGGCAAATTCGTAAACCCCTTCGAAGCCCCCAACGATGAGTCTTTTTAAATAAAGTTCGTTAGCAATACGCAAGTACAGTGGAATATTTAAGGCATTGTGATGGGTCACGAAGGGGCGAGCAGCAGCTCCTCCGGGAATGGGTTGCAAAATGGGGGTTTCGACTTCGAGATATCCCTTTTCGTTAAAAAAATCGCGCATCGTATTGATAATCTGTGTGCGCTTTTTAAAAACATCCCTTACGTGCGGGTTGACAATTAAATCAACATATCGCTGCCGATAACGCAATTCGGGATCGGAAAAAGCATCGAAAACTTTTCCGTCTTTTTCTTTAACTATCGGTAGGGGGCGTAGTGATTTCGACAGAAGGGTAAATTCTTTGACATGGATGGTAATTTCGCCCATCTGGGTGATAAAAACGAATCCTTTGACGCCAATGATGTCGCCAATATCGAGTAGTTTTTTAAAAACGACATTGTATAAGTCCTTGTTGTCGCCCGGGCAAATATCGTCGCGCTTGAGGTAAATTTGAATTCTTCCCCCTTCGTCCTGAATTTCAGCAAACGATGCACTTCCCATGATGCGTCGCGACATTATTCGGCCAGCTACGCATACATCCTGATAGTTATTTTTTTCGGGACTGTAGTGGGCAAGAATTTCCTGGGTACTGGTATTTACCGGGTACATCTCGGCAGGGTAGGGGTCTATGCCCATTCTTCTTAATTCTTCCAGTGCTTTTCGGCGTATAATTTCCTGTTCACTTAAACCAGAAGGATACGTCATAATGGTATGTTTTATGCGTTTGATATTTTATAATGCAAAAGCTGCTTTGTTAGTTGAACAAAGCAGCTGCAAAGATGTAGCAAATATTTCAATTAACTTTTCTTTTCTTTCTTTTTACCCCACGTAATCAGGTCGTAAGCGATGGGTGTAGCAACAAATACCGACGAGTATGTTCCAATACCTACTCCAAGCAGCAGGGCAAAAATAAATCCACGCAACACTTCTCCACCAAAGATAAAGATTATGATCAAAGTAAGTAATGTTGTGCCGGAAGTATTGATGGTACGACCGAGTGTGGAATTGATGGCTCCGTTGATATTTTGCGCCAGATCGCGTTTGGGATACAGGAAATTATATTCACGGATTCGGTCGAAAATGATCACCGTATCCATGATCGAATACCCGATGATGGTAAGTAGGGCTGCAATAAACTGCTGGTCAACCTCCATGCTAAATGGCAAAACTTTGTATAGCAGTGAGAAGCTGCCAATTACAAAAAGTGTATCGTGGAAGAGTGATATTACACCACCGAGACCGTATTTCCAGTTTTTAAATCGTATAGCAATATAGGTAAAGATGATGATCAGACCAAACAACACAGCCAGGAATGCCTGATAAACAAGGTCCTTTGACATGACGGGGTCGACCTTTTGAGCACTCATGATACCAAATTGTTTACCTTCTTCCTGAGCCGTAAACTGTTCAAAGGTCATCCCCTGGGGTAGATACTTTATAAGTCCTTTGTAAAGGGCTACTTCAACGGCCGAGTCTGCTTCCGCCGACTTGTCGTCGATAAGGTATTTGGTCGTAATTTTTACCTGATTATCTTCCCCAAAGGTTTTGACTTCCGGGGCACCCTGCATGGGATTAATAAGGCTATTACGAATATCGGCAGTAATAACGGGATTTTCGAATCGCACAATGTAGGTTCGTCCACCAGTAAATTCAACGCTTGGGTCAAGCCCGCGGATGAAAAGAGAGACTATTCCTATGCCCACTAAAATCAAAGATAGAATATACATGGATTTACGCAATCCAATAAAATCAATTTTTATATTCTGGAAAAGGTTGAGTGTAACTTTATTTCCCAGTGTAATGGGGATGTCACGGTCGAGCATCCATTCGAATACCAGTCGGGCAATGAATATGGAGGTGAACAACGAAAGCAACAAACCGATGATAAGCGTAATAGCAAAGCCCTGTACAGGTCCTGATCCAAACATGAACAGGATAATACCCGTGAGAATGGTAGTGACGTGACCGTCGATAATTGCCGAATAAGCGTGCTTAAACCCGTCTTTTACAACCAGGCGTACTCCTTTTCCGGCACGGACCTCCTCGCGCATTCGTTCGTAAATAATTACGTTACCGTCGACGGCCATGGCTAGCGTAAGTACCATCCCAGCAATGCCGGGAAGGGTAAGTACGGCACCCAGCGAGGTGATGGTACCAAACAGGTATAGTACGTTAGCAAACAAAGCAATATTGGCAACCATACCGGCTCGGGCGTAGTAAAGCCACATGTAAAGTATAACGCCCAGGAAACCTACGAGGAAGGAAAGCATCCCGGCTTGAATAGATTCTTTTCCCAACGTGGGACCTACTACGGTTTCCTGAATAATGTGGGCCGGCGCAGGCAGTTTTCCCGATTCCAGCACATTGGCAAGGTCGTCGGCTTCTTCTTTAGTAAAGTCGCCGGTTATTTGGGAGTTACCACCAGTGATTTCCTGGTTAACCCGCGGCGCAGAATACACGGCATTATCGAGAACAATGGCAATGCAACGTCCTACGTTATCTCGCGTGAGGCGTGCCCATATTTTGGTTCCTTCGGCGTTCATGCTCATCGACACTTCGGCAGCGGTTACATTTTTCTGGTTAAAGTCGGCACGAGCGCTAACCACAACATCGCCCGTCAACGGTGGACGTCCATCACGGCCAGTGACCTTGATAGCATGCAGCTCGAAAGTGGTACCAGATGGATCGTATTTGATGGGTTTAACCCCCCACAGGAATTTTACATCTTTGGGAAATAACGAACGAATCTGCTTGAGATTAAGGTAATAGTTGATTTTAGCCGTATCGCTATAGCGTGCATATCCAATTACCGAACCTGGCATCAGCTGGTTGTCGCGTGTAACAGCTGGTCGAAGCAGTGCAAATAGAGGATATTCCTTTTGGAACTGATCGGGCATTAATGTAGAGGTATCGGTTTGAGCAGAGTCGGCTTTGAGTTTTTCAAGCAACGCTACTGCCGATTTTGCCGTGTCGGTTTTCGATTTACTTTTAGTGGCAACTTCTGATGCAGTTTTCGATTTCTGAATGGAATCTTCTGCCGATGCCTGAAGTTCCTTTATTTTCTTGTTAGCTTCGAGCAGGGAATTGTATATCTCGCTATTTTCGTATGTTTCCCAAAACTCCAGATTGGCTGTTCCTTGCAGCAGCTTACGCACTCGTTTGGGATCTTTTACACCCGGTAATTCTACCAGCAATCGGCCTGGGGTACTCATACGCTGAATGTTAGGCGCTACTACCCCAAATTTGTCAATACGGGTACGTAATACCTTGAATGAATTGTTAATGGCTGCATCAACCTCCTGGCGAAGAACTTTCAATACCTCGTCATTGGAAGAGTTGAAGTTAATTTTTTCTTTTAACTCTTTGGTCCCAAAAATTGCAGACAGACGTGCATTGGGATCAACTTTTTCAAACGCTTTCCCGAATAGGGTGATGAAATCGCTTTGACTCGTTTTGTATTCTTCCCGTGCTATTTGCATGGCACGCAAAAAGGTTGTGTCCTGGTTATAGTTCGAAAGTGCCATAAGGATGTCGGGGACTGAAATTTCAAGGATAACGTTCATCCCACCCTTCAGGTCAAGCCCCAGGTTTATTTCTCGTTCTTTGCACTCCTTAAAGGTAAATTTCTTGAGGTACAGAAAATTATAAACCTCTTTACTAGCAATGGAGTCGAGATAGTTCATTTCTTTCACCAGATCGCCCTTAGCGTATTCCCTGGCTTTGTTTTCATAAATATACGTAACCAGCGTAAATGAAAGCTGATATAAACATACTAATGCTAATAGAATAGCTAATAATTTTACGGCTCCTTTATTCTGCATGGAATGTAAGTTTTATTTGTTTAATAATTTATGCATCAGGAAGCGCAAATATATAAATTTTTAATTTGGATACTGACCCCGCATTTGTTATTAAACATATTTTTCTGTAGGGCGTGATTTAAAATTCCTTTGTTTTCCTTTAAAATTATTTTTGTATGGGCAATAGATAAATAAAAATTAAAAATAAAATTAGCCTTGGTTATACTTTATTGTTTTCTAAAACTTGGGGTCAAAATGTTTTGTCCAAAACCGTCATTCCCGTCTCCTTACTTGCCATAAGAAAGGGGTACACAAAAGGGACGAAGGGATTATCCAAATTCGGTAAATTGAAGAAGTAAGGTTAATGAAAAGTCTGATTAAAACTATCGTTGCAAAAAAATATCGATGTACTATTTCAGTACATCGATACCGTGATATAAATAATTCCAGCAATTATTTTGTCAGGGAATTGAATTCAGCTTCACTGAACATGCCGTCTTTTACGACTGTTTCTCGGATGTTGTTTTTGTCCACGGGGATAGGTTCAAATAGCAAAGCGGGTACTCTTTTGCGGTTATTGAAAATGCTGGTTGTAGTATCGGGTTTTTCGCCTTTTGCCAGTTTTACGGCCGTGACAACTGCATTTTCGGCTAACGGTTTTAATGGCTTGTAAATGGTGAGGGTTTGCTTACCCTGGAGAATGTATTTAATCGCTTGGGGTTCTGCATCCTGTCCGGTTATAATCACATCTTCTGTAATACCAGCTTCGTCCAGGGCTTGCCGGGCAGCATAGGCCAATCCATCATATGAAGTAAGGACAACATCAGGGAAATCATAGGCTGAGAGCTTGAGGTATTCTTTCATGATATGGTATGCATTTAGGGGCAACCATTCTTCAACATATACATCCAGTACAATTTTTACATTGCCAGCGCTTACTGAAGGAGCCAGGGCATCGAGTTGGCCGGTTTTGACAAAAATGGCATTTCGGTCACCTTTATCTCCCCCAAGTAGCAGGTATTTACCATTGGGCTTATGCTTGAGTGCATATTCGGCCATGTATTTGCCCACATTATAGTTATTGTGTGAAATGTAAAAATCGAGGTCCGAATTGAAAATAAGTCGGTCGTAACCAATCACATAGGCGCCTTTATTATGAGCTTCGCGAACAATCTCGGCTGCCGTGTAAGCATTAACAGCCATAACGATCAGTACTTTTACGCCTTGCTGGAGCAGTTCGGTAGCCTGTTTTCGTTGCAATACATCGTCGTTCTTGGCATCGGTTATAATGGCCTCGCAGTTTAATTCGGCTGCCTTGGCTTTAAAATATTTTTCTTCAAATTGCATACGCGCCGACGTGGTGTATGGAAACATAAGCGCTATTTTCATATCGGCCTTCTTCTCACAGGCAGTAGCTGCCAATAATAGTAATCCCAGTATTAGAATTAGCCTATTTTTTTTCATTTGCGAAATTTTTGAAGGTTTTTATGAGTTAACGAAAAATCTCATCAGATTTTTTTACTTAATTTTTCTTTAAAAGTTTCATTTCTGGCACAAAGCTATGTAATTCTTTTTCAAGCATAGGGGAAAAATTGTGTAAAAATGGGGTATAGTTAGGGATTTGATTCTTGACAGCTTCGAAAAAACGCTTTGCATTTTTTTATGCAAAGCGTTTTGATGTTTCCTGGATACTGCAGACAAAATTATTACTCAATGTAAAAGTTTTCGCCTGTAAGGGTAATAGTACCAGTGAGTACCTTATTTTCTTTGATCAGCCTGGCGTCGGGTTGTTGTCCGCCCACAAAAATGTCGATATCGCCAGGTTTAACTACCCAGCGGTTTCGTTCGTCCAGTATTGCCAGGTCTCTGGCGCTAAGCTCAAAGGTAAGGTTGGTTTTGTCTCCTGCTTTGAGGAACACTCTTTTAAAGCCTTTGAGGGCATGAATGGGTACTGGTGTTGTAGCTGTAGGATGTTTTACGTATAGTTGTACAACCTCTTCGCCCGCTCTGCCACCTGCATTGAGCACAGTAATTGTAACTTTTATTTTGTCTTTTGTGTCGGCCGTAGAGGGAATCTTAAGATTTGAGTAGGTAAAGTTGGTATAGCTTAACCCATAACCAAAGGGATACAGCGGTTTTCCTTTGAAATAGCGATAGGTACGATTTTTCATATCGTAGTTTTCGAAGGCGGGCAGCTGTGTGGTTGAAGCATAAAAGGTGACTGGTAAGCGTCCTGCAGGATTATAGTCGCCAAAAAGTATGCTTGCAATAGCATTGCCCCCTTCCTGTCCGGGATACCAGGCCATCAGTATTGCATCGAGGTTGCTATTTTCCCAGTTTATGGCCAGAGCGCTTCCCGACATAAGAACAAGAACGACAGGTTTACCGGTTTTTTTCAGTCGTTTGAGCATTTGGGTTTGCACCTCGGGGAGTTCGATTCGGGTACGATCCCCACCATCAAAACCGGGGAGGTTAACGGGCATTTCTTCACCCTCGAGGCTTGGCGAGAGTCCACCTACGTATACAATCACATCACATTCGCCAGCCTGTCGGATGGCATCCTCAATATCTTTTTCCGTGTAGGGATTCCATTTCAGCTGGGCAACAGCACCGTGTTGCGATTGATAGTATTCAATGACAATATGGTACGTTTGGTTTTTTTGAAGTTTAAGCTGAAACGTGGTTGTGTTGGGTGCTTGATCTTTCCATTGTTCGGCCACCATTTTATCGTTGATGCGGATGCGGTAGCCGTCGTCGCCGGTGAAGGCAAACGAGTAGGTTCCGTCGGCAGGTGGCACTATTTTGCCGGTCCAGCGGATGGAAATGTTGGTGGCCGGAATTTTGGGGTATGGCGGCGTTGCATACCACGAAAACATTATGTTAGTATCGATTCCCGTATAAATGGGTTCACCTTGAAGCTGCGTGTTATTGAATACCTCAACTTTCAGACCTTTTTTCCCGTTGTATTCGAAGAGCGTTGCGGGCACAGGCACAAATTCGGGTTCTGGGGTTACCCAACCATTCAGGGGATGATAAAAGACTGATGTTTTCTGAAAAACAGTTTTAGCAATGCCTTGATAGGGAGTTATGCTATAGGAAGGCGTTCCGTTGTAATTACCAAACATGACCTGCGCGTTATGGGCATTGGGTCCAAGAATGGCAATTTTTTTAATGAGTTTGCGGTTCAGGGGCAATGTTTTATTTTCATTTTTCAGCAAAACGATGGACTTTTGGGCGGCCTGTAAGGCTAATGCTCTGTGCGAAGCATTATCAACGCTTGCCAGGGTAAGGGTATCGTAAGGTGAGCTTCCTGGTGGGTCGAACATGCCCAGGCGCAGTCGTGCTAACATCAGGCGTTTTACTGCCCGGTTAATTTCTTCTTCAGTAATTAGTTTCTTATCAACTGCTCCTTTAAGTTTTAGGTAGGTGTTTCCGCAGTTGAGGTCACAACCGTTGCGTATACCAAGTGCAGCAGCTTCCTCGGGGGTGGCGACGATTTTGTGAGTTTGGTAAATATCGCCAATGGCATCGCAGTCCGAAACTACATAACCTTCAAACCCCCATTTTTTTCTTAAAAGTATATTTAGAAGGGTGTCGCTGGCGCTGCACGAATGTCCACGAAATCGATTATAAGCACCCATTACCGAGTAGGCTTTTCCTTCCTTTACGCAGGCTTCGAAGGCGGGTGTGTAGGTGTCAAGAAAATCGTATTCACTTACATTCACATCGAATACGTGGCGCAGTTTTTCCGATCCGCTGTGTACGACAAAATGTTTGGGTGTGGCAATAGTTTTTAAATATCTGGGATGATTGCCCTGAAGACCTTTCACAAACATAACCCCCATGCGTGCAGTAAGGTAGGGGTCCTCGCCATAGGTTTCCTGTCCGCGGCCCCAGCGAGGGTCGCGAAATATATTGATATTGGGCGACCATACAGTAAGTCCAAAATACCGGGCACGATTGCCCCGTGCAATGGCATCGTTGTATTTTGCTCGGAATTCGTCGGAAATAACAGTCGCCACCTTGAATATCAAAGAATCGTCGAAGGTGGCAGCCAATCCAATAGCTTGCGGGAATACCGTTGCTGTACCGGCACGGGCAACCCCATGCAATCCCTCGTTCCACCAGTTATAGGCAGGAATATCAAGTCGCGCAATGGGAGCTGCTACATCTATCAATTGCGATATTTTTTCCTCCAGCGTGAGCTGATTGACCAGTATTTCTGCTCTTTCCTCGAACGAAAGCTCAGGATTTTTAAATTCCAGATTTTGGGCATCAAGGCTGCCCATAAGTGCTAAGCAAGTAATTGAAATCAGAGGCAAATTATTCATGGGAGCATGGTTTTTCGTAACATTCATAGTTCTATTCGATTTTAAATTTCATGAGTAACTGCTTGAGTTTATCGGCTTGTTCTTCAATTTCTTCTGAAAAAACAGCCATATTTTTAGCACTGTCGTTGTTGGTTCGTGTAACTTCGTTAAGTTTTTCCATGGACAGGTTAATTTCGTTAAGGTGTTCATTTTGGTTGCGGTGTTGTTCAATTATTTTCTGGATAAGCAGCGTATTTTTTTCGATTTGGGGGATTGTTTGGTCGAGCATATTACCGGCAGCTTCGGTATCGGTTTGGCTCTGCATGAGAAGTTCGGTTATTTCTGTCGACACCTGTGCGCTACGTTCGGCCAAGCGACGCACTTCGGCAGCCACTACCGCAAAGCCTTTTCCATATTCACCCGCACGGGCGGCTTCTACAGCTGCGTTTAGCGCCAGAATATTGGTTTGCATCGAAATTTCATTGATAGCTGCAATTTTATCGGTGATAAAATGCATGCTTGCTGAAGCTTTCGACGACATACGAACGCTTTGTCTGATTTTCATAGCTGCTTCCTTGGCTACCTTCTCAGCTTCAGTAGAGGTTGCATTGTTCTGCTGGATAAATGAAATAATTTCCGATACATTTTCATTGACTTTCCGCGCAGTGTCGAACTGCTGGTATGAGGCTGATAGCATGGCTTTTGAGCTACCCGACAATGATTTAGCAGTTTTTCCAAGTATCTGTGCGCCTTTTTCTACCTCTTTTACCATATCTTTAAGGTTTTGAGCCATGCGTTTGAGGGCATCGACAAGCTGCCCCAACTCATCGTTACGTTCGAGTTCAAGTGTGGCACTTAAATTACCAACACTAAGCTGATGGGCAAAACGTATGCTTTCATCCAGGGGTCGTGCCAAAAAGTCGGTAAGCTGATAGGCAAGATAAACCAGTATCAATAGCCCAATAGCAATGATAAGGATAGCATATGCAGTAAATTGATTTGCTTTTTTATAAAGGTATGCCTGAGGTACCATGATAGCCAGTGTCCATACATTGGTTTTTTCGTGTAACCGGATGGGATAGAAAATTCCATACATTTTCTTTTTTGTCAGAGCGCAATTGAGCTCGTGAGTTCGTCCACTCATTAGCATGCTGTCCCACGTGGCACGGGTTGGAAAGTTATCCGGAAGTAAGCTGACTAAGTTTTTGCCTATCCACGAGGAATCAGTATCAACAGCAATGGTTCCATCGTCTACTACAAGCATAGCCTGAGCATTGCGAATGCCTTCCAATGGGGGCAAAAAGTGCTGGAATTGCTGCATATCGATATCTACTCCAACCATCCCCCAGAAGTTGTTCTGTGCATCATACATGGGCACACAAATGCTGGTCATCAGAATTTTGTGTGCGGTATCGTGTCCGTAGGCATCCCAATAAGGCGGGGAAAATTCTATTTGTCTTTTTTTTCGAATTTTATAGTAATCGCCTCCAAAATTATGCCCTAACGTATCGAGAATATCTTCCTGCAGGACAATGTTTTGATGGTCACGATAATAGGTATATCGTTTTCGGCCGTAATCGGCTTTCCAATTTTGATCCAGGGCAAAGAGTTGAACATTCAGCCATACGGCAAGCAACTGTGGTGAAGTCGATAGTGTTCGGTATAAGGTATTTTTATAAATATCTTTTCTGAGCTCAGCAGGAATCGACAGATTAGATTCAAACACATTGGCCATCCCAATTACCTGGTTGAGGTACGACGACATTTCGTGGGTGAGTTGCTGCGCATATTTTTCACCATTTATAATGAGCTCATGCTTTGAGCTTTCGAACATCTGATGCCGAACTTTTCTAATTATAACAATGTCAATGGCCAGGTAAATAATAACGGTTATCAGGGTAAGATAAAAAACAAATTTAAATCGCAAACTTTTTCCAACCAGAAATCGATTGCGCCATTGAAAAGTCAAAAAGTAACGAATCCCCTTAAAAAATTTCGAAAAAAAGTTTCGAATAATCGATTGGACTGATTGAAACTGAGCAAAACCTCTTAAGTTCATTAGAAAAAAAATTTGAATCGAAAAATTTGACTAAAATTACACAAAAATTTTATGCAAGGTATAACAAAGTGCGTTTTTTGCCAATTGCACAAGTTTTATTTACTTTGCCTGTCAAAGACTTGATTTGAAAATGACCCACATGTAAAGCTATGTATAACCCAAAGGTCGATGTGAATTTTTCCCGGAATGTACGGGGAGTGTGGGTGCATCGGACCTTTGAATAAATTTGAAGGACTAATGAAATTACTGGAAGGAAAAGTTGCCATCATTACGGGTGGAGCCAGGGGGATAGGGAAAGCTATTGCCCTGCGTTTTGCTTCGGAGGGAGCTAACGTGGCCATTACCGATTTGATTTATGATGACAATGTAAAGGCATTTGAGGCCGAACTCAACGCTATGGGCATAAAGGCCAAGGCTTATGCCTCCAATGCGGCATTATTTGATGAAACACAACGCACGGTCGACCAAATTGTTGCTGATTTTGGAGGGGTAGATATATTGGTCAACAATGCCGGGATAACCCGTGATACGCTTTTGCTGAGAATGACTGAAGAACAGTGGGATACGGTTATCACGGTGAACCTAAAATCAGCTTTTAATTTTACGAAGGCTGTGCTCAATTCCATGCTGCGCCGCAAAGGGGGGAGCATTATTAACATGAGTTCGGTAGTGGGTGTGTCGGGTAATGCTGGACAGGCTAACTATTCAGCATCCAAGGCAGGGCTGATAGGTTTGACCAAGTCGGTGGCCAAGGAATTGGGATCGCGTAATATTCGTTGCAACGCTATTGCTCCCGGCTTTATCATTACCGACATGACCGCCAAACTTCCCGAAGATCAACGCAATGCCTGGTTACAGAATATCCCTCTTCGTCGGGGGGGTACTCCTGAAGATGTAGCCAATGTTGCATTGTTCCTTGCTTCCGACCTTTCCTCGTATGTTAGCGGACAGGTCATCAATGTTTGTGGTGGCATGAATACATAAACCTACCCGTTCAAACAAGCTGTTGCTTCCTCCAGGCGAGGAAGTAACAGTTGATTTATTTTAAAATGAAAATATTCTATAAATTTTTTCAGGTATTTGCACTTGCTACAATATTTACGGGTTGTGTGCTTATGGAGCCTGTTACGATTCAGGTACTCAACCCCCCAAAAATAAATTTACCCCCGGATATCCATAGGCTGGTACTGGTAAATCATGCGATAAGGATAAGTGATGACACTGGCTATGTACGAGCCGACGACAGCTTGCTTACAGCCAATTATTTTGCCGGGTTTTTGCAAAAAATTCACACCTCGCCCCGATTTGAGATTGTATCGGATACGCCAATGATTATTTATAAAGCACAAACCAACCGCTTTAAAAGCCTCGATTCTTTTGTTCTTAAGGCTATTGTGGATAGTCAGCAGGTGGATGCTGCCATTGTGCTTGAAAATTATCAGGTAGTGTACAATGAGCCGGTAGAGATTCATTTTTCGTCCGAATATGGCTATTACGGAACGCTGACCGTAGAGAACGGCTCACTCTGGAAAATTTATGATCGACGTAGTAGTAGCTTTATTGACGATTACCTGCAAAAGGATACCCTGTTTTGGGACGCTGCAGGCAGCTCGGAGGACGAGGTGATTGAACAGATGCCCCTGCTGCATACGGCTGCTATTCAGTCGTGCTATTATGCAGGTATGAAATATGCCGAACGGATTGCCCCACTCTGGAATACAGAACAACGTATGTTGCTGATACCCAATAATTGGGATTTTTATAAAGCACTGGAATATACCCAGCAAAACCAGTGGCTCAGAGCTATTGAATTATGGCGTAAACACGCTTATGGCAAAAACAAGCGTTTGGCGGCGCTGGCTTGCTACAATATGGCTGTGGCGTCCGAGCTTTACGACAATATCGATGCTGCCCTCGACTGGGCTGCCCGATCCTATTTGATAAAAAATAAAAAGTATGCAGAGGATTATATCCGGTTGCTCGAGAAACGAAAGCAAATTAAAACTCAAATAGAACAACAACTACCTTTTGAAAATATCGCTGAGCCTCAATACCAGGACAATTAATAGCATAAGCTCGTAAAAAATATTTTCTATGAACACCATATTGTTGCTAATATACCTCATTATTGTTTTGAACTTCCTACTTGAGCGTATCTTATCGTGGTTAAATTCCAGCAAACGTTTGCAAATTTTACCTGATGAGTTAAAGGATGTTTACGACGAAAGCACATTTGCCAGGTCGGTGGCCTATAAGCAGCAGTATGAAAGGTTGGGACTGCTTAGCGCAGTTGTCTCGCTGGTGGCTATTTTACTTATGCTGTATTTCGAAGGTTTTGCCTATGTTGATACGATCTGTCGCAGGGTTACCGAGCATCCTATTTGGTTGGCTTTGCTTTTTTTTGCTATAATCGGATTAGCGGGAGATGTGTTGGGAATTCCTTTTGAAGTGTATGCTACTTTTGTCATTGATGAAAAATTTGGCTTTAATCGTTCTACCCCGCGTTTGTTCATTACCGATAAGATTAAGGAATATCTACTGGGTGCTGCAATAGGTGGGTTGTTACTGGGGGCATTCATCTGGTTTTACTATCGGGTAGGGGAATGGTTCTGGCTCTATATCTGGCTTATATATGCTGCATTTTCCATATTCATGGGCATGTTTTATTCCCATTTGATTGTGCCTCTTTTTAACAAGCAAACGCCACTTCCCGAAGGCGAATTGCGTGATGCAATTTTACAACTGTCTAATAAAGCGGGCTTTAAGATAAAAGACATTTATGTGATTGACGGTTCAAAAAGGAGCACCCGGGCAAATGCCTATTTTACGGGTTTGGGGCCCAAAAAAAGAATTGTTTTGTACGATACTTTGCTATCGCAACTTAGCACCGACGAAATTGTTGCTGTTCTTGCTCATGAGATTGGCCATTATCGTTATAAGCACAATTATAAGGGCCTGGTACTTTCCCTGCTTCAAATGGGTCTGACGTTATACATCCTTTCCCTGTTTATCAATCATCCGGCACTTACTGAGGCACTGGGGGTGCAGGCAAAAGCCATACATATCAGTTTACTGGTATTTGGCATATTGTACAGTCCCATTACTTTGCTGACGGGTTTGCTGGGTAATATTATATCACGCAGGCACGAGTATCAGGCCGATAGGTTTGTTGGTCAATTTGGACTGTCGGAGCACTTGGTAGCTGCATTAAAAAAACTTTCAAGGAATAATTTAAGCAACATCAATCCGCATCCTGCCTATGTATTTTTTCATTATTCGCATCCAACGTTATTGCAGCGTATACAGGCACTGAAAAATATTCAGTAGGCAGGTTATGGTTTTTTAAGGAAAAATCATAAATTTGTGCCCCGGAAATCTTAAAACTTGCCTCTTTAGCTCAGTTGGTTAGAGCAGCGGTTTCGTAAACCGCAGGTCGGGGGTTCAAGTCCCCTGAGAGGCTCGAAAAGGCGGAAGTAGCTCAGTTGGTAGAGCATCAGCTTCCCAAGCTGAGGGTCGCGGGTTCGAGTCCCGTTTTCCGCTCTTTTTTAATATTTTCTTTGTTGTTCCCAGATTGGACTGCATCAGTTTTACTTCTATCTTATTGCCTTGAAGGGAGACTTTGATTTGTATTCTCTAATAGGGCCAGCTTATTATTTGAATTTAATAGAATTTTTTGGGCTGTCATGCAGTTAAAATCCAATAATTTATTGGTATGAATAAAAAATGGGAATTACAGGCCTCACCCTTATCTGCTGATACCAGTTGCTGATGCGGGACGGAAATATTATACTCAATGCATCATGGGTTTTTGGACAGCATCGGTAATAAAACAGGGGAGAAAATCCGGTTTTCTCCCCTGTAATCCAACTACTACTAACTATTAACGCTGTCTATACTAAAAGTGTTCGTATTCGTTGTCGTGGCCATCGCCATTGAGATTGATGTTTACTGGTTGTGGTTTGGCGGGAGTTCTTTTTGTCGGGTTCAAATCAGCTATCGTGGCTTTTCCAGTTTTTAAGTTACGTTGAGTAGGAGAGGACCGGCGCATTTGCAATAGCGAGCTATCGTCGTTCGTTTTGTAGAAGGCAATAATTTCCTTAAGCTGTTCGGCCTGGCTGGCCAGTTCCTCGGCACTCGACGACATTTCTTCGGCGGCAGCAGCGTTCTTTTGTGTTACGGTGTTGAGCTGAATGATGGCATTGCTAACCTGGTTGGCACCTGCATTTTGTTCGAGGCTGGCTGCTGCAATTTCCTGAACCAACGTGGCTGTTTTCTGGATGTCGGGAACAATTTTTTGCAGCAATGCACCTGATTCGTCGGCTATTCGTACGCTATTACGCGCCAGTTCGTTGATTTCTTTGGCTGCTGCCTGGGAACTTTCGGCAAGTTTACGCACTTCGGCAGCTACAACAGCAAAGCCTTTTCCCTGTTCGCCTGCACGTGCAGCTTCTATGGCAGCATTGATAGCCAATAGGTCAGTCTTTTCAGCTATTTCACCAATCACGCTTATTTTTTCAGCTATACGCTTCATGGCCTCAACGGTTGTTATTACGGCTTTGTTGCCTTCGGCTATATCAGCAGAGGCCTGTAGAGCAATTTTTTCGGTTTGACGTGCATTGTCGGTATTCTGGTTAATGTTTGATACCATCTGTTCCATGCTCGATGAAACCTCTTCGGTATTTGAGGCTTGTTCGCTACTACCTTCGGATATTTGAGTGGCTACCATCTGCAGGGCCTGGCTGGCTTCTACGATATTTTCAATGGCTATCTTAAATTCGGTAATGGTTTGTGAGTTGGCTTTTACCATTTCGTCAAGAGCCTGCATCAATTCATCGGCTTCGGAACGTTTTTGTATTGAAACTGTAAGGTCGCCCTGGGCAATGGCTTTAGCCTTCTCAATAATTTGCTGGTTGGACTCCTTTAGTTGTTCGATTGCCCTGTAAATCTCTTCGAATTTCATCCGCGTATCCAGCGTATCTTCATCAGCTACTCCCGCCTGGACAGCAATGTTTATTATTCCAATCGATAATTTTTCAAGAGCTTCTTTGATTTTCTTTACTTCTTCATCCTGATATTGCGATATTTTTTCGATACGTGCCAGAGTGTGTTTTATTTCTGTTTGGTCGACAACAACTTCCAAAGCGCCTACAACGGTATTATCCTGTTTGATGGGTGTGGCCGAGTAAAGTATATTGAGTTTTTTATTACCAGCATTTGAAATGGTTTCACTGCTGACATTACTTTGGGTTCTAAAGGTGCGTGAGCATGCACATCGCTCGGTACGGCAATCCTCGTTCCGAAAATGATTGTAGCATTTGGAACCTAAAATTTCGGCAGGCATTTTATTGTCGAGTTTGGCCCCGGCAGGATTCATATACTGAATGTTATAGTCGGTATCGATGATCATCACCGGGATAGGGATGGCATTTAACATGTCCGCAAAAGCGTCAAGCATCTGGTTTATAGCATGAGGAATTCCCTTAAATTCGCGATTGAAATTATCCACATGGGCCCGTTGGGTGATTTTTCCAATAGTTATCGATTGTACAAGTTCCTTGATCTGATTTTCAAGTTTTTTCAGTATCGATTGAATATTGAATGCAATAAGCATAGCTAAAACTCCCGACGCCAGTATAGCGAGGATAAGAAAAATACTCATCATTCGTGTCGAGTTACTGGCTTTTTGTTCGTTGGACAGGAGAAGATTATTACCCAGGTTTTGTAAATATGTGATATAGTTTTGTATGGCCTGATCCATCTGAGCAACTACATGTTTTGATTTTGCATCCCATAGCAGTTCGATTGCTTCTTTGTCTTTGTTTTGCAAGGCAAGTGTTCGAATGGGTTCAATGTATTGAACATAAGCATCAAAAGCATTCTTTATCGTGTCGATGTGTTTAATTGCGTTCGTATTTTTGACCTCTTTCTTTGCCTGCGTTAAAAGGGCATAAAAATCTTCTATGGATTTTTTAAGCCTATCCTCAAGGATCTTTTGCTCTTCAGATGTATTGGCCAAAATTGTTTCTCTTACGTATGCGCGAATTTTTCCGAACGTGTTGGTGATTTTAACCAGTTGTTCATTGGGAAGCGTACTTTGTTCATATAGTATTTTATCGTTTTGATTAATGGAAACTATGTCCCGGATCCCGGTGTAGCCAATAAGTGCTGTGATAAGGATGACCAGTGTAAAACTCAAAATGAGTTTTGTACGGATGGTTACATTCTTTAACATGGCTGTATGTTTTTAATGGTTTAACTTAAATTTACTTCTTCCTGAACTTTCTCTAATTCATAATAGTCAGAGGCAAAAAGTTTTTCGATATTAAGAATCATAAGAAAATCGTCATTAAGTTTGTAAATGCCTGAGATAAAGTCGGTATTGAATTCTTTTGTCATTGGGGGCACTGGTTTAATTTCAGTTTCATTGATGTTAATCACATCTTTTACGCGATCTACAATAAGACCTACTCTGGCAATGTTGTCTTCTTTTGATAGATCGCAAACGATGATTACGAAAGAATCCTCTGCATTTCGAGGTGGGAAGTGAAAACGGACGCGCGTTTCAAAAACAGGTACTACTTCACCCCGGAAGTTGATGATCCCTTTGATGTACTCGGGGGCATTGGGCACCTGGGTGATCGGCTGTTTTTGAAGCACTTCGAGGACTGTAGCCACGTTGATGGCAAATAGTTCCCCATGAATGTTAAAGGAAAGGTAGGTGTTTGTCATGATAGTATAGTTTTAGATGATTAACGACTGCGATACTTGGGTATGGTTGTGAAACAGTTCATTGACGTCGATCAGGAAGGCGATATGACCGTTGCCCATTTCGCTGGCAGCTGAGATGCATCGTTGGTTACGCAACATAGTACCCAGGGGTTTTAGCACAGCCTGATGTTCTCCGATAATCCTGTCGGCCAATAGCGCCAGCAGTCCCTGCGAATGGTTTACAACAATTACCTTTACTTTTGATGGATATTGTCCCTTTAGTTGCATGGTTTTTCGCAGGTTGAAGAAAGGGATGAGCTGGTTGCGAAAAGGCAGTGTGCCTGTCCATTCACGGGCTACAATGTCGGTATAGGGTAATTGTTCGCACACTTCAATTTCGGTTATGGGTACCATAAAGTATTGATTTTCGACGTTGAATAATAGGGTGTCGAGAATAGACAATGTCTGCTGAAGAGAAATGGTAAAGCAGGTTCCTTTCTCGCGTTGCGAACTGACCTCGATGTTACCCCGCAGATCCTGAATTTTTTTTAGAACCACATCCATACCAACCCCCCGACCCGATACGGCAGTTAAACTTTGTGCGGTAGAAAAACCGGGCATAAAAATCAGATCGTATATTTCTTTTTCATTGGGCTTGTAAGTATCGGGCCATATACCTTTTTCTACAGCTTTGCGTCGTACTTTTTCGTGGTCGATACCACAACCGTCGTCTTCAACTTTTATAACAATGTGATTTCCTGAATGAAATGCGCTAATGGTAATGATACCTTCTTCGGGTTTACCCTTTTGTCGGCGAACTTCAGGGGTTTCAATTCCATGATCGATACAGTTGCGAACAATGTGCATAAGGGGTTCATACAAATGGTCGATGGTACTTTTGTCGAGTTCGGTTTCGATGCCATGGGTTACCAGTTTTATTTTTTTCTGCAGCTGTCGCGACAAATCGCGAATAAGTCGCTGAAAGCGCAGGATAATTTCGGCCAGCGGTACCAGCCGAAGTTCCAGCGCATTGTTCCTGAATTGTTTCGATAGCGTGCCGAGCTTTTCGAGCTGTTGTTCCAGACGAACAGTGTTCCTCTCATTTACCGAGATAGCAAGCTGCGAGTTAATGGTTATCAGTTCGCTTACCAGATACATCAGCTGGTCGAGCTTTGCCGAATCGACCGAGATCCGATGGGCTTGCGTGCGTAACGTTAATTGTCCGTTTTCCTTATTGTTATCGCTAGCTGGAGTTTTTTCATTCGGGTAGCTATTTTCGATATATTCCAGTATACTTTTTTCCTCATTATCGTGGGCATGTTGTTCTACGAGCTCTATTAGGTTTTGTTCGCTCAGGTGGGAAATAAAACAGTTATCCTCTATAAACATGAGCATCTCGCGAAGTTCCTCTTCTTCTATGCTGGCTGTGTAAATAACATTCCACCAATCGACGTCGCTGGTGCTCATGTTTTTGAGGTGTTCGATAAAAAAGTCGCCTTTCTCTGCCAGATCTTTAAAAATATTGAGCAAATTGATGCCCCTGAAATACAGCTGTTCGTCGGTTTTCAACAATATCTGGTAGGTATGTATAGATGATTGATTAGACTCAAATGTTTGGTTTTCCTCAATGGTTGGTGATGGAATATCTGCATTAAGAGCATTTTGCAGCTGAAGCACTTCTTTCAAAAGGACTGAATGGGTAGACTTGTTTTCTTGCTTTATCAAGTGCTCATCCTGTAAAAGTTGACGAAGATGGTCGACAGATTTTAGCGATATATCAATGATATTTTTCGTGAGTTCGAGCTTATTATCCCTGATTTTCTGATAAATGCTTTCGAGCTGATGGGTAAACTCGCTCATCGACTCAAACCCATACATGCTGCTGGTTCCCTTTAAGGTATGCATAGCCCGAAAAGCGGCATGGATAAGTTCGGTATTCTGAAAATTTTGTTCCAGTTCCAGCAGCGTTTGTTCCAGCTGGTCGAGAAGCAGGAAGGCTTCCTCAATAAATTTTGTCCGGAATTTTTGCAAAATGGGATCCATTGTATAATAGTTTAATTCAAAATTACGTTATCGAAAAGGGTGGATGCATCGGCAAAGTGTGGATTTTATCTGCGCATTTTATTGATTTTTAACTACGATAAAAGTCGTAGTTAAAAGGTTGATTAGGGTATAAATAATTGATAATAAGTGTTTTTATTTAATTTTTTTATCCTATTCTGAGAAAAATAAATTTTTCCATTTACTTTGCGCTGAAATTTTAAAGGTAAAAGATTTGGTCTCAGTTGAAGGCCTTTATAATAAAGCAGTGAGATGAAATTTTCTGAAAATTCCTTATTTGTAGCGCCTACTCCGGTAAAATTGGCCGAAGAGCTTGCAGGGTGGTTTTATTCGCAGGTTTTTAATCATTCCAATGCTTCCAAGCAATATTACATTGCGCTATCGGGAGGGACAACGCCGGTGTTATTTTTTAATTATTTGGCCTCGTACTATGGGGCATACATTGATTGGAGCCGTATTCATTTTTTCTGGGCTGATGAGCGTTGTGTTTCGCCCGATCACAACGATAGCAACTATAAGACAGCATTTGTCAATTTTTTGAGCAAGATAGAGATACCTTCTTCGCAGATACATCGTATTCGGGGTGAGGAGGATCCAGCGCAGGAGGCTGTTCGGTATGCGGAAGAAATAAAAGCAATTGTTCCTGCCGAAGAGAATATCCCCCGCTTCGATTTGATATTACTGGGGATGGGTAGTGATGGTCATACGGCTTCCTTGTTTCCGCAGCAGGCTGAATCGTATGTTGGTGGCGATGGGCTGGTTACTGCTACGGTAAACCCGGTTACGCAGCAGCCACGTGTTACGCTCACCCCTCGACTGATTAACAATGCAGCTAAGGTGGTATTTCAGGTTACAGGATTTGCCAAAGCCAGCATTGTTGCCGAAATATTACAGCAAAAACCTGAGGCAGCAAAATATTCGGCATCAAAAATAAAGCCTCACCATGGCGATTTATACTGGTTTATCGATGCCGGGGCTGCCAAGGAGTTATTCCGATAAGCTATTACTCAATGGGAGGCATTATCTTCAACTGTTTGTAATATTCAAGCGTTTGTGTAATAGGTTCAATGCCTGCAGGAAAAGGTAATCGCGAAAAGGTTTGAAAGTACAGCAGACAGGCTTCTTTCCAGATGCGGGCATCGTTGGACTGACGTTCGAGTTTCTCCATTACTGCTTTGAATCGTTCGGTGTCGATATAGGGCTCTGCCTCTTGCCAGAGAGCCTTCATGGCATACACAGACTTAACACCTTCGTCATACTTGAAACACAGTTCATTCCACAGGGTGTTGCCATTCTTCAGCCTATAGTTCCAGGGTACATGATGAAACCACAGGAGGTATTTTTGTGGACAGGTATTGAGGTTGTCGAAGATCTGGTTAAGGGGTGGGAAGTATTGGGCTACGGCATTTGATCCCTTGCTGGTGCGGTCGAATCCAATTCCTATGCTGTCGGCACGGTGGTAATAAATAGAGTTCCAGTCGGGACGAGCGGCTGTATCGAGCCACGGTTGTGGACCGTAGTGGTGATTATATGACATCAGATGATGGAGTCCCATGGGAGTCATATAGTTAACAGTAGCCTCGTGCGACATGAGCATGATTTCCGAGAGTATTTTTAGGGCGCTATCGTGGCTCGAAAAAGTGAGCTTTATCCATTCCAGGGCAATGGTTTCTGGCGTTAATGTGTGATCCCATGCCAGCCGTCCAAAGGCATACCAGTTGGCCTGGGCAAAATGATGGCCACACCAGTTACGACTATTACCCGTATTGGCTACACCGGCAATGAGGGTTATTTCTTTGGATAAAAGGCTACCATCTACGATACGTGCAACCGTGCTTCCTTTGCCTCTGGCATAGGTATCGGCATTAAGAACTTCTTTATACAACGGTGCAAGATATACCAGATGGGTTGAAAATCCCAGGTATTCCTGGGTAATTTGTAGTTCAAGACCAATATTGGTTTTTTGTAAGGCTCCAAACAGGGGATGAAAAGGCTCACGAGGCTGAAAGTCGATAGGGCCATTTTTAACCTGGATAACTACATTATCCATAAATTTTCCATCGAGCGGATAAAATTCATTGTATCCCTGTTTGGCACGATCTTCCTGGGTGGGCGCATACACGAAGGCTCGCCATACTACAATACCACCGTAGGGTTGAAATGCCCTGGCCAGCATATTGGCGCCATCGGCATGGGTTCGACCATAATCCTGTGGACCAGCTAAGCCTTCCGAATTGGCTTTGACCAAAAAACCCGCAAAGTCGGGAATGATGTGGTAAATTTGTTTAATCTTATTTTGCCACCACTCACTTACCTGAGGATTAAGAGGGTCGGAGGTAGGTAGTCCGCCCAGATATTTTGGCGATGAAAAATTGATGGAAAGCATGATTCGAATGCCATACCTCCGGAAAATATTGGCCAGCCTTGCCGCAAAAAACAGGCTGGTATCGGCCAGCATGGCTGGTGTAGCATTTACATTGTTAATCACTACCGTATTTATTCCCAACGAAGCATTAGCCCGTGCATAGTCCTTTATACGAATAGTGTCAAGTACTCGACTACCGTACCACAACGATTTTCCGGCATATCCCCGTTCTATACTTCCGTCGGGATTATCCCAGTGGTTGAGCACTCGAAAATGAATGCGTGGTGAGCTTACAACCTGAATCTTTTCAAGCGACTCATTCATCGCTATCATCCGTAGCAGATGAAAGGTGCCATAGAGCAAACCCTGTTCGGTCATCGAGGTAATTACCAGGCACGGGCTACTATGAAGAGTAATATTGCCAATGATGTATCCTTCCCTGGCCACTTGTGACAGGCTTATGGCAAAAAAATCATCTTTCTTGAGTATGGGAAAATTGTCGGGTGTTGTAATGATGAGGGTTGGATTATTTTCAGCAATCGTGGTAAATGTAGGAGATTGCCTTAACATATCCGCACTGGCCCTCGATAATTCTTCCCGTATCGACTGTGCTATGGGGGAATGAATTCCGACGTATATATTTTTAAGGTACGCACTGTAGTAGACTCTTTGTTGAGCGTTATCCTTGTAGGAGTAACGCAACCATAATTTGTACCCATCTTCGGCCATAGCCGAAAAAGCTACTCCCATTAGCATAAATATCCAGCCCCATCTTCTCATGTCGTGTAGTGTTGGTAAACGGTTTCAAAATTAAAGGCTAATTCTTTTAACAGGTACGGTGAATTGGGCAAAAAGGGGGTATTTGTTTAAAAATCGCTTTGCATATTTTTAAGATGCAAAGCGATTGGAATAAAATTTTTAGAATTTTATGGTAATTTTTTCTCCATTGTAGGGGATAGTTTTGTCAATCTTTCTGGAGATTTCAAGACCGGTTCCTTTATTTTTATCAACAAGGACAATATTAAAGGTTCGCTTTTGCAACATGCCGGGGAATTCTCCCTGTCGTTTACCTATGGTGAGCGTCGAGGTTTGATCATCCCAGTCAAATGCTATGGTAGCATATATGCCTTTTTCGTAATTGTAGTTGTCGCCTTCGTCTTCGTAAAGTACAAAATGTCCGTTTCCGCCGCGATATATGCGCAACTCAATTGGATCGGAGGGTTTTTCGCTGGCATACTGCAGGAAAGGTCCCATGGGTAGTATAGAGCCAGCCCTGACAAACAGGGGCAGGATATCGATAGGGGCATCGGTGGTAATGTCTTTGCCCCCTTCAAACGATTCACCAGTCCAGAAATTATACCAGCGTGTATTGGCTGGCAAATAGAGTGTTCGTACTTTGGCTTTTACCTCTTTTGACTGTTCTTTGGCGAAAATGGAAGGGGTTTTCCAGAATAGCTGCATGCGTGCGGCTCCGGTCGAACGATTTTCGGTTTCAACCACTATATCATAACTTTTTCCGGCCTCAAGGTAAAAGGTATCGGTGTATTGTTCAACACTGGTATAGGCAATGGGAAGTTGTTTGCTGTCGATGAATATACGTTTTCGGTCGAAACTTTTCATGTGGAACTGATATGGGCCTGTTTCTTCGGGAATTAATTTACCTGCCCAGCGTATGGAATACATGGAGTCGGTTACGTAATTGGGACGACCGGTATACCAGAAAATATCAATATTCTTGTCAATTTGCTCTTTGCCCAGTATTTTATAGTTGTCGTCTTTGTAGTAGCGTGCCAGCAGTCCTTGTTTGCCGTCAGGGGTTCTAAAAAATTTGGGGTCAACCTTAATGGTGGGCTGTGGTGGGCTGTAGTACATATATTCGGTAACCGGTGCTACCATTATGGCGGGGCCAAACATGTACTGGTCGTCGATGTTGAAAGTTTTGCTATCATGAGGAAAATCCATGGGTAGTCCACGCATGATGGTATAACCCTCGTGGGTGACTTTCCATGCCAGCGAGTAGATGTAGGGTAACAGGCGATATCGAAGATGGTCGTATTTGATGAGTGTTTGGGTAAATTCGCCAAATTCCCATATTTCGCGAGGGGTTTCCGACCCGTGTGAGCGGAAGATAGGGCTAAAAGCACCAAGCTGGAACATGCGCGTGTAGAGTTCCTGATAGGCCGGATTTTTGCCGCCGGTGTAGAAAACACCTTCATAGGCACCAATTACAAAAGCGCCAATATCGAAGGTCCAGTAAGGGATACCCGACATGCTATGATTAATACCTGCCGATATCTGATTTCGGTAGACCTGCCAGTTGGCGCCGATATCGCCGCTCCACGTCGTAGCAGCATTCCGTTGCTGACCGGCATAGGTTGAACGGGTGAGGATGTAGCAGCGTTTCTGCGGAAAGTCCTTTCGCCAGTGCTTATAAATACTTTCTGTCATCACCAGCGAGTAAGGATTAAGATAGCGGGCAAAAGTACCCAGATAGTTACTGCCCATCTTTTTTAGTTCGTAGTTCGATGCCTCTTTTGTAAGCGCATTGATAACATCGGGTTCGGTAGAGTCTATCCACCAGGCATCAACGCCTTTGCTGGCAAGTCCTTTCTTCAGAAATTGCCAGTAGAGCTCATTGGCCTGAGGGTTATACGCATCGTAGTACTTAAACCCTGCCCAGCCAATGGGTTTATACAGAAAACCTTTTGACTCCATTTCCTTGTAAATTTCCGTATTGGGTCCCATGGCAGGCCATATCGAAATCATAAAATGGAAATTGCGCTGATGAAACTCTTTAATCATCTCTTCGGGATTGGGGAAAAGGGTTTTGTCGAATTGCATGCTTCCCCAGTTGGGTGCCCCATTCCAGTAATCCCAGTCCTGAATAATATTATCGATGGGTATTTGCAATGCACGATATTTGCGAACAATACTGGTGATTTCTTGTTGGTTATCATAGTGCTCTTTGCTTTGCCAGTAACCATAAGCCCATTTCCCATATAGGGGAGCAGTACCCGTAAGGTAACGATAGCCAGCTATGACACTATCGATGTTATGTCCACGGATCAGGTAATAATCGATGTTGTCGGCCACATCGGACCACCAGCTGGCATATTTTTTACCATCGTCGGTATAAGAAGTTAGCGAATAATTGTCCCAGAGAATGCCATAATTCTTTGTAGACACTAAAAAGGGATTTACGGCTTCGGTATTGGCCTGTGCTAGCAACACCTTATGTCCTCGGTAATTCATTACTCCCATTTGGTGCTGACCCAGCCCATACACCCCTTCGTCGGGCGCGAGTATGAACTGTTGCTCAATCTGATAGGCCGAATCGGTTTCATATACCATCGGCGAGAATTTACAAGCCGATTCTGCCAGTATCGGGTTATTTTGTTCATCAAAAAATTCAACCGACCCCGTGCGATAATTAATTTTTATCCTCAGTTCTGGGCTCGCGATCAGATAGAACCGACTGCTTTCCTCCCTTTGTAGCGATAAGGGAATAAGGCTATCGACACATACCGAGAGACTCAACTTTTTATCGCTGCCCTGGGTTAACCATTTTTGAATCCTTACAATATCGTTGCGGTAAAACTGTACCTTGATGTTTAGTTTATACGTGCGAATTATTACCCCATTGTCGATGGGGATAACTTCTTTTCTCGACGTGCATTGGGCAAACAGTAAAAGCGCTGCCGCCCACAACATAATTTTTGCCTTCATAGCAGGTATGTTTTAAGTGGTTTTGGATTAATGTATTGCAAAATAAGGGTTAAAATTCCAGGGTGGGGGATACAGGATGTTTTGAAAAGGTGTGTATTTTGTAAAATTGTGACTCGGGATAGGTAAATGAATGATTGTTTCTATCCCAGGCATATGCACTAAATATTTGCTATTAAAATTTTTTGTGGCCCTGCCTGAAAGATTTTATAAGTTCTGTCGAGAAAGCTTTAAAAATTTATGTTTCCCTTCAGGGAGATTGCTGTTTGGTTTCTGAATATCTTAAACCTCGGGGTTCCTGAACATCGAATCTGAATACGTCACTACTAAACGTAAGTTGGGATAATTTTACATGCAAAAAATAGTTTATGTGGGAGTTAATTCGCAATAGCAGAATCGGTTGTCGCGCATTACCTTTTCTGCTTTATTTATTTTTAGGGGAAAATGAAATAGTGGACCGTCGAATACGAAGGTATGGAATTCCCCATTTTCGCCGCAGGGGTCGGCAGATGTTGGCAGGCTGTTTAAGAGTTGCAGGTTAAATTCATGACCGGCAAACGATGCGTTGATCTGCTGGGTGTCGACACAGCTGAGTATAGCTTTAAATCCCAGGTTAATAAATTGACGGGCAAGGTAAGCAGAATCAATCCCCCACAGGGGGAAAATGGCTTTTAAATTAAGTCTGTCGAGCTGATTTTCGCGATATTGTCTGACATCCGAGAGGAAAATATCGCCAAATGCAAAGGTATGGATACCTTTGTCCTTAAGCTGTTTCAGGGTATTCAGCATGCGGTCTTCGTATATTTCATTGGTGCAGTTGGGTGGTATGGGAACGATGAGCAGGGGAATTTTCAGGGCAGCAGCCTGTTGTTCAAGCAGTTCGAGGCGTACCCCATGCATACTAATTCGTTGATAGGTTTCGGTTATGGTAGTTAGTAAGTACACCACCTCAAACGCTTGTTGCTGTTTCAGGTAATGTAGGGCAAGGGTGCAGTCCTTGCCCCCGCTCCACGAGAGTACTATGGGTATAGCCATGACTACTGGTTGATAAAATCACGTATATTTTTTACGATGCCATCAATCAGCACTTTGCGGGCTTCGAGGCTGGTCCAGGCGTTATGTGGGGAAAGGATTAACTTCTCCGATTTTTTAACCCGCATCAATGGATTATCAGGTAGTATGGGTTCACGCAAGAACACATCGAGCCCGGCTCCGGCAATTAGGTCCTCGTCAATAGCCCGAGCCAGGTCGGCTTCATGGATGATACCCCCTCGCCCAGTATTGATGATAATAGCCGAGGGTTTCATCAGGCTAAGCTGAGGATAGGCAATTAAATTGCGCGTAGCGTCGTTGAGTGGAGCATGAATGGAAACAATATCGGCGTTTCGAAGCAATTCTTCAAGGGATACCCTACGATAGGCAGGGTAAAAATTCTTACCCGAGGTTGAATAATACCAGACATCTGCTCCGAAGGCTGTTGCTATTTCGGCTACCTTTTTGCCAATGGCCCCCAGCCCAATAATCCCAAAAATTTTTCCACGAATTTCGGTGATATTTCTTTCCATACCCGAAAAAATGGGATGCCGGGAATAGCGGCCATCCTTTACAAAGCTGTCGTAAAAAGGGATGTGGTGATACAACGATAGGATAAGGGCAAAGGTATGCTGTGCTACGCTGAAGGTAGAATAGTCGGCTACATTTTTTACCACTATGCCTTTTTGCTGTGCGTATTCGGCATCGATATGGTTGATACCTGTGGCGGCAGCGCAGATGAGTTTGAGTTGTGGTGCATGGTCAATGATGTGCCGATCAATTACTACCTTACAGGTTATAGCAATGTCGATACCTTGCAAACGTTCAACGGTCTGTTGGGGCAATGTTACCGGATAATAAACAACTTCACCCAGTGCATTGATTTCGTGTAGGTTGGGAACATTTCCCATGGTATCGGTATCGAGAAAAGCTATTCTCATGGTGCAGCATTTTGTCCGACAATTAACAACGTTAAATTAATTTTAATGAAGCTGGGTGCCAATCAGATGAATAAACTCTTCGCGGGTTTTGATTTCGCGCATAAACACCCCGGTAAAAGCCGATGTGGTTGTGACCGAATTTTGCTTTTGAATACCCCGCATCATCATGCACAGGTGATGCGCTTCGATGACCACGGCTACCCCCAGGGGATTAAGGCTATCTTGAATGCAGTCGCGAATTTGCATGGTGAGTCTTTCCTGCACCTGAAATCGCCGGGCATAGGCATCAACCACCCGCGCTATTTTGCTTAATCCCGTAATTTTACCATTGGGGATGTATGCCACATGGGCTTTGCCAAAAAAAGGAATTAGATGATGTTCGCAAAGGGAATATAGCTCAATATCCTTAACGATAACCATCTGGCGGTAGTCTTCTTCAAAGGTGGCTGATTGAAGAATCTGTCGGGGATCGATGTTGTAGCCATGGGTTAAAAATTGAATGGCCTTGGCTACCCGTAAAGGGGTTTTCTGCAGACCTTCCCTTTGCCAGTCAGGATCGGTCAATTGCAGAATTCGGCTGTATAGCTGTTGTAGCTCATGCGTTTTTTCGGCATTAAACTGCTCAATGCGCAGGTACTGATCATCGTCAATAAAACCCGACAGCTTGAAGTGTGAATTTTCCTTATTCTCCATAGTATTCAACGATATTATTTTCTGTTTCTATCAAACGTATACAATGTAACTCGGCCCCCAGCATTCGTATGTATGGGGCCAATCGTTCCCAGATGGCTATAGCAATATTTTCCGACGACATTACTCGTCCCTGCAGAAAGTCGACTTCGAGATTCAGGTTTTTATGGTCAAGGGCATCTATAACCTGTTCTCGTATCATGTGGCTCAGATCCGCAAGGTTCACCAGGTAGCCCAGCTCAGGCCGTACGTGCCCCTTGATGGTCACAAAAAGCTCATAATTGTGCCCATGCCAGAGTGGATTGGAGCACTTACCATATACTTCCAGGTTTTTTTCATCATTCCATTCAGGATTATACATCCGATGGGCAGCATTAAATCTTTCCCTACGGGTTATGTAAACATAGCTCATAAGCATAAAAGTTAATAAACAAAACAACTCCTCTTCCCCTTAAGTTCACCCATTTTATTTTTTTTTTTTAAAATTTCAAAAAGTTTCATTCCAGCATTAGCATCTTAGAAACGATAAGCCTCGGATGTGGCGAATATGCTTTTTCGAAACATAATTTTTATGCCACATAGCATGGGTTTAATGTTTTTTTTCTTACTTTGTAAGAAATGGTATTGATGGTTCAAAGTTAAATATTGTTTTAAATAGTTGTACCTTGAATATTCTGATAATTGCGTCATCGGAGAAAGAAATTAAGTTTGTGCTGGAGCAGGAGGTAGCAGTATTCTTACCGGCTGAGCAGGTGTATTCTTTTAAACGGGGGGAGGCAACTTTTGATTTTCTTATTACAGGTATCGGGCTGGTTGCTGCAATGTATGGATTGAACCGACTTTTTTGCAACAAAAAATATGACCTGGTCATTCACGTGGGGCTGGCTGGCAGTTATCGTAATCACGTTCGGGTAGGATCTGTGGTTGTGCTATCCAGCGATATTTTTGCCGATATTGGTTTTTACGAAAAAGGTAATTTCATCAGTATTTTTGAGTCAGGCGCTCTGGATAGAAATGCTTTCCCCTTTAAGGATGGGAAATTGTATTACGATTATGATGTTTCGGGCTTCAGGCTATTGAAGACCCTGTTACGGGTCAATGGCATCACTGTTAGCCATAATACTGCAGGTCCTGTGGATATGGCACAAAAAATTGAAAGATTTAATCCCGACATTGAAACCCTTGATGGTGGGGCAGTGCTTTATACCTGTCTTATGCATAGGGTGCCCTGCATGTCGCTACGGGCGGTTTCTTATGCTGTAGAGTCGTTTTCAACCCGTAGCTGGCAACTGCCGGAAGTGCTTTTTTCGCTGGGCAAACACCTTTATTTTTTGCTGAACGAACTTAGATAATTTGCCATCATAATGTTTTAGGGATCTATCCAATCTCCGTTTGCTTTGATTATGTTGATAAGTTCGTCAACTGCCTCGTCGGTGGGGATATTTTTTTTGACTATTTTCCTGCCTTTGTACAGCGTAACTTTTCCAGGACCTGCACCCACATAACCATAATCGGCGTCGGCCATTTCGCCTGGTCCATTGACAATACAACCCATGATGGCTATTTTAAGGTGTCGCAGGTGCGAAGTTTTTTCCTTCACCTTTGCTGTGGTGGTTTGCAGATCGAATAGGGTACGGCCACACGAGGGGCACGAGATGTATTCGGTTTTAGTGGTTCGTACCCTGCCAGCCTGCAATACGGTAAACGCAATGTTTGCAACCTCGCCTGGGGCTATCTGGCCAGCGTTTCGAAGCCATAGTCCATCGGCCAGGTTATCTACAAAAAACAGTCCGGTATCGGAAGCTGCGCGGATGGCTAAATCCTCAACATCGTCGGACGAATAGTTGCGATTGATAATTACAGGGCAGGTAATATGATTTTTCATCAGCTGAGCCAGGGCCTCACGCTGTTCAACAGGACCGGTTGCAAAGCTCTCCAGAATGAGTATTGTACGCTGTGCATGCGTTTGAATTGATTCTATCAGGGCTGGCTTAAGTTCGTCGGCCGAAAAAATGACGAAATTGATATTTGGATGCTTGGGTCCATAATAGGCATATTCTGATGCGGTATACAGTGGATAAACATTGGGGTAACTACGGGCATGCAAAAACCAATCGTGCAGATTCAGGATATATTGCTTATCAGGGATGATACCTTTGATTTGCCATTGATGGGTCAAATAGTGGAAATCGGGTTCGGGGATATTTGCTGGGGAGGCGTTGTAGTCGCCCACGACGATGGGAGGATATGGTTGGCCAATTTGCCCAACATTTCCCCAGGGTCTTTGCTCATAGGAAAAAGGATTGCGAAGTGTATAAATTTCTGAGAACTGTCGGGAACGTTTGCGAGGGAAAAGCTGAACGAGTTTTTGGGCAACGGGTATTTCGGCTTCTGGTTCTTCGGTAAGCGATACGCGGATGGTATCGCCAATACCGTCGGCAAGGAGGGTGGCAATGCCCACTGCCGATCGAATACGTCCGTCGATACCATCACCCGCCTCGGTTACGCCCAGGTGTAGCGGATAATGATATCCTTCGTTCAGCATAGTAGCTACCAGTAAGCGGTATGCCTGTACCATTACCCGCGTATTGCTTGCTTTGAGCGAGATAACCAGATTGTGGAAGTTTTCTGCAGCGCACATGCGAACGAATTCCATGGCCGATTCGACCATGCCTGCTGGCGTGTCGCCATAGCGGTTTATAATTCGGGGGCTTAACGAACCATGGTTGACTCCGATACGTATTGCTGTACCATTTCTGCGACAAATGTCGAGCAGCCGGCGTAATTTCCCGTAAATTTTTTCCAGCTCCTCGTTGTATTCCCTGTCGCTGAGATCGCCGGTAATGGTGCGACGGGTAGCATAGTTGCCCGGGTTTATCCGAACTTTTTCGACTATTTCGGCAGCAATTTCGGCAATATCGGGGTTAAAGTGGACATCGGCCACCAGGGGTGTGCGATAACCCTTTTGCCTGAGTGCGGCTTTAATGTTTTTTAGATTTTCAGCTTCCTGCGAGGTGGGGGTAGTAATGCGCACCAGCTCGGCACCAGCCTCAATGATTCGGATGCATTGGGCTACCGTAGCCTCGGTATGGAGGGTAGGTGTATTGGTCATGCTTTGCACACGAATAGGTTGTGTGCCCCCTAATATAACCCCACCAATGTTTACCTCGCGTGCAAGGTAGGGAACAAAAATATGCGAACGAGTTTCAACGGACATACATTTAAAGGTTGTTTAATTCCTCTATTAATTCATCGGACAATACTCCCTCGGCAATCTGCGATACGCCGCCACATAGCTTGATGTTCCAATCGTCGTCGAGGGTGATAATGAGCTTACCTCCAGGCATGCTGACGGCTACTTCCTTGCCTGTCAATCCTTTTTTGTGGGCAACAGCTACAGCTGCGCAGGACGAACTGCCCGAAGCCAGCGTATATCCAGCACCCCGTTCCCAGATGAGCATCTCGATTTCGCTTTCCGATACCGGCCGAACAAATTGAACATTTATACGATTGGGGAATATGGGGTGGTTTTCTATTTGCGGCCCTATCGTCCTTACCTTTTGCTCATCCAGTGTATCGGTAAATATTACGCAATGGGGATTTCCTACCGACACGCAATGGATATTAAAATGAAAATCTCCCACGGTAAGCGGAAAGTCAAAACATTCTTTTTCAGGGCAATTAACAGGTATGTCGCTGGCTACAAAGGTGGCTCTACCCATATCGATGGTTATCAGGCTAGCTTTGCCATTTATCAGCTTATCGATGTTGGCCGATACTATACCTCCTGCGGTGTTTATGCGAAAATGGGTAGAACGTGCATAGCCATGGTCATAGAGAAATTTAGCGAAAATGCGTAAGCCATTGCCACTTTTTTCAGCTTCCGACCCATCGGGGTTAAAAATACGAAGTTGAAATAGTCCATCTTTATCTCCCTCGTACAATAAAATGCCATCAGAGCCAATGCCATAATGTACATCGCATATCCTTTTAACGGTAAATTCGTTTATCGGAAAAGTCAGCTGTAAAGCATCCAATACTATGTAATCGTTACCCAGGCCGTGTGATTTGATAAATCCATTTTTATCCAGCATGATAAGCTATTTTTAAAAAAGCAAAGCTAAATTTTTTTATGGCAAAAAATGAGAGAATTTTTCCACAAATCCATACACGATGGAAGTGATAGTGCTCAGCTTAGCATAAAATAAAGTGTGTTGAATTACAATTTGCGTAATTTTGCGGCAACAAAAATCTAGTTCATAATGCAACAAAATACGCTTGTTTCGATCGATTGGGAAACAATCCCATCGCCAGCCTATGTGATTTCGGAAGAGTTATTGCGGAGAAATCTGGAAATTATAGCCAATGTCCGCGATGAGGCAGGGGTAGATATTATTCTTGCCCTGAAGGGGTTTGCCATGTGGAAGGTTTTTCCCATTATTCGGGAGTATGGTTTTGGGCATGCTACTGCCAGTTCGTATAACGAGGCACAGCTGGCCTTTGAAACTATGGGTGCCCCGGTGCATACCTACTGTCCTGCCTATTCGAGTTTCGATTTTGAGGCTATTGCAAGAATTAGCAGCCATTTAACTTTCAACTCCATATCCCAGTTTGAATGTTTTGCGAACTTAGCTCGCCAGGTCAATCCTGCAATAAGTTTGGGGCTAAGGGTCAATCCCGAGTATTCTGAGGTTACTACCCTGCTTTACAATCCCTGTGCACCAGGGTCACGTCTGGGTGTTACTGCCGAACAACTCCTGCGGTATGGTTTGCCAGAGGGGATAGAGGGGCTGCACTTCCATTCGCTATGTGAATCGACTTCCTACGCGCTCGAAAATACGCTGAAGTCTTTTGAAGAAAAATTTGGCCGCTATTTGCATCTTATTAAGTGGTTAAACATGGGTGGCGGTCATCTGATGACCCGAAAGGATTACGACCGACAGCACCTGATAGGATTGCTACGTAACTTTAAGACACGCTATCCCCATCTTAAAATTATCCTTGAACCGGGTGCAGCATTTGCATGGGAAACAGGTTATCTGGTAGCTACAGTGCTCGACATTATTGAAAATCATGGTATCAAAACTGCCATGCTCGATGTGTCGTTTACAGCCCACATGCCCGACTGTTTGGAAATGCCCTATAAGCCAGTTATTCTGGGTGCTATCGACGAAATGGAGGGAATGCCTACCTACCGAATGGGAGGAAACAGTTGTCTGGCTGGGGATTATATGGGTAATTGGTCATTTGATCACGAACTTACTATCGGTGAAAAAATTGTTTTCAACGACATGATCCACTATACCATCGTGAAAACGACCATGTTTAATGGCGTACGTCATCCCCATATCGGCATGTGGACACGCAATGGCGAGTTTAAGCTATTTCGCACATTCGATTACAGCGACTACAAAAATCGCATGTGTTAGGGACAAGAAATTTAGTTAATCGAGCGAATGCAGGAATAATCCGCTTCGAAGTTTGGGCTCAAACCAGGTAGTTTTTGGGGGCATAATGTTGCCCGTATCGGCTATATCGATGAGTTGCTTCATCGAAACCGGATACAGTGCAAATGCTGCAGCCATTTCACCACTATCTACCCGTCGTTTGAGTTCTCCCAATCCCCTGATACCTCCAACAAAATCGATTCGTTTCGAATTACGCAGGTCAGTAATGTTGAGTAAAGGGGTAAGTACAAGATCCGAAAGAATGGTAACATCGAGACAACCGATAGGGTCGTTATCGTTATATAGCCCTTCTTTGGGAGTTAGCGAGTACCATTCGCCCTGCAGATAAAGGCTAAAATTATGCAGGCGCTGGGGTTTGTATTCCTGGTATCCTTTTTTTTCAATGATAAATGATTGTGCCAATTTATCCAGAAACTCAGTGGACGAGTATCCATTCAGGTCGGTCACAACCCGATTGTAGTCGATAATGGTAAGCTGGCTGGCTGGAAAATGAACCGCCATAAAGTAGTTGTATTCTTCGTTTCCGGTGTGGTGGGGGTTAGCCTGGCGTCGCTCCAGACCTACATGGGCTGCCGCAGCCGTGCGGTGATGTCCGTCGGCAACATATGTGTAAGGTATTTCATTACGAAATAGGGTTTCAATGTTTGCAATATCCTCATCCTCATTGATTACCCACAGGTGATGTCCTACTCCGTCGTCCAGCGTAAAGTCGTACTCGGGCTGACGATTGATGTATTTTTGCATAATCGACCATAATCCAGCATGGTCGGGGAAAGCAAAAAATACAGGTTCGGCATTAAAATTGGTAACCCGTATATGATTTTTGCGATCTTCTTCCTTGTCTATTCGGGTCAACTCATGCTTTTTTATTACACTCTGCATATAGTCGTCTACTGAAGAACAGCCCACTATACCATATTGCGTTTTACCCCACATGGTCTGGGCATAAATATAGTAGCAAGGTTTCGATTCCTGAAAAAACCAACCCTTGCGGATCATCTGCTCCAGATTTTCTTTGGCCTTCTGATAGACAAGTGGATCATGAATGTCCACGTTGTCGGGCAAATCTATCTCCGATTTTGTTACGTGCAAAAACGAATATTCGTTTCCTTCGGCTTCTTTTCTTGCTTCGTCCGAGTTTAGCACATCATAGGGTCGTGACGCTATTTTAGCAGCCAGCTCTTTTAACGGCCTGTAGGCACGGAAAGGTTTTACTATTGCCATGTAAAAAAAATTTGGCTGCAAACCTACACGTTTTTTTTAAGATTTTGTAAAAAAAATTATTAACACACCCCTTAGTATTTTTTTATTTCGTTTTTCGATACTATTTTCGTATCAGAAAAATAAGAGGGGTAAGCATGCAAATATATTCGCTACAAGCGGCATGGATGGCTGCATCGGTAATTTTATTATCCTGTACGCGGGTGCCCATAGAAATGGGAAAAATTGAAAATTTGCATATCGACCATGTTACAACTAAAACTATTTCCTGTAGCATTGATGTTCCCATTACTAATCATTCAATTTTTCCATTTACTGTCGAAAATGGTGAGCTAAGTGCTTATTTCGAAAACGAACGCATTGGTAGTGCTCACATTGTCGAAGCTGTACATATAGCTTCGTGGGGCACTAAAACCTATCCTATAAAATTATTGCTGAGGCTCGAAAATCCTGAAGCCAGTACCCTTATGGCAGTAAATACCTTGTTGGGCCGTCGCAATACCTACTTTATTCGTGGTACCGTAAATGCACGCTCTATAGTTTTTCAGCGAAAGATTAACATCGAAAGGACTATAGTTAAATAATTTTTGGCTAACTTTGCGTTGAAAATTGATGCAAAAACTCCCCATGGCATCTTCTAAAAAATTAGTGTGTTTACCTGCACTTTTGGCCAAAAAATTAAATGGGATGAAAATATTTTTCAGCGTGTCTGGTATACTTATCACCCCATTGGTATTTGGCCAGATCGCTGATGCGCCAGTCAAGCAGGAAAATGTTTTTACAGCTATCACTCAGTCTTTCCCTCAGCAAGGGAAAGTAATTATCAATCAGGATAAAAACATTGAACTTCTGGTAGTTCGCTATGTTGCATACCGAAGTAGCACATCACAGCTATCGGGCTATCGCATTCGTATTTTTTCGGCCTCGGGGTCATCAGCACGGACAAAAGCTTATGCCGAGCGAGACAGGTTTGCATCCCTTTATCCCGGTTACCCCATCTACCTCGAATATGAAGCACCTAATTTCAAAGTATATATAGGCGATTTTCGCAATCGACACGAGGCTTTTAGGGTGTTCAAACAAATATCTACCGATTTTAAGAATGCCTTTGTGGTTCCTGCTAACATAAATTTACCTAAAATTGACTGACTATTCATGAGCGAACTGATAAAACACGAATGTGGTATTGCCCTGATCCGATTACTCAAGCCCTTGGAATATTATAAGTTTAAATACGGTACATGGCGTTATGGCCTGCAGAAGCTGTATCTGCTAATGGAAAAGCAGCACAATCGTGGGCAGGATGGTGCAGGTATCGCTTGCGTTAAGCTCAACACGCAACCGGGGACTCCTTACATCGACCGTCAGCGGTCAAACTCTGCCGCCTCAATAGAAGCAATCTTTCAAGCTATCAATACCGAATACAGCCGACATGACGATAAACTGGTAAACGATCCCTTGTGGGCCAAGTCCAATTTACCTTTCGCAGGAGAGTTGTATATGGGCCACCTGCGTTATGGCACATTTGGTGGCAATAATATCGAAAATGTTCATCCGGTTTTGCGTGAAAATAATTGGCAAACACGTAATCTTTTGCTGGCTGGTAATTTCAACCTTACCAATGTGGATGAAATTTTTAGTCATTTGTTGGAACTGGGGCAGCATCCCAAGGATTTTTCCGATACGGTTACTATCCTTGAGAATGTAGGACATTTCCTCGATATGGAAGTTCAGCGCAAGTTTGTGCTTTTTAAGACGCAGGGCTATGATAATCGCCAAATCTCCGAATTGATAGCCGATCATCTTGATATCCAGAGCATACTAAGAGAGTCGAGCAAACGCTGGGATGGAGGTTACGCTATCGTCGGTATCATTGGTCATGGCGATGCTTTTGTGATGCGTGATCCCAATGGCATACGTCCAGCTTATTATTTCTATAACGATGAGGTAGCAGTAGTGGCCTCGGAACGAACGGTGATACAGACCGTTATGAATGCCGAATATGAGCAGGTGCATGAACTTCAACCAGGATATGCTTTTATCGTTCGGAAAGATGGTTTTATCTCCACCGAAGAAATTCGTCCTCCGCAGCAAAGAAAAGCCTGCTCTTTTGAAAGAATTTACTTCTCGAGAGGAAGCGACCGCGACATCTATAACGAACGAAAAAAACTGGGTGAATTGCTTACCCCTGCTATCCTTGAGGCTATCAACTATGATATAGAAAACACTGTATTCTCGTATATCCCTAATACGGCAGAGTCGGCTTTTTATGGGATGATAACGGGTATAGACCAATACGTTAAGGGAAAAATTAAAAACCAGATACTGGCTGAAGGGAACAATCTTACCCCCGAACGGCTTGACCAGATTATGTCGCTTCGACCACGCATAGAAAAAATTGCCCATAAGGATATCAAGCTGCGTACATTTATTGCTCAGGACAAAGGACGGGACGACCTCGTGGGGCACGTATACGATATAACCTATGGAACAGTTCGAGAGGGCAAGGATAATCTCGTCATTATCGACGATTCTATTGTTCGGGGTACTACGCTTAAACGTTCCATTATCCGTATTCTCGATCGACTCCATCCTAAGCGTATCATTGTGGTTTCCTCGTCGCCACAGATTCGTTATCCCGATTGCTATGGCATTGATATGGCCAAGCTATCCGATTTTATTGCATTTCGTGCTGCTATTGCCCTACTGAAAGAAACAGGACGCGAAAATATCATCAATGACGTTTACAAAAAATCAAAGGCGCAGCAAAATTTACCCAAAGAAGAAATTGTTAACTACGTGAAAGAAATTTATGCTCCGTTTACCGACCAGCAGATATCTGATAAAATAGCTCAAATGTTACATTCGCCAGAAATTAAGGCCGAAATCAAAATTGTGTATCAAACAGTTGAAAATTTGCATAAAGCCTGCCCTAATCATGCGGGCGACTGGTATTTTACAGGTGATTATCCCACCCCCGGGGGAAACAAGGTCGTCAATACCTCTTTCATCAATTTTATTGAGGGGCGTAATCAGCGAGCTTACTAAAATTTTTACATCGTTTTGATGATAAGCTGTTGCCCGGGTACAATATGAGCATTGGGAGGAAGGTTGTTCCACTCGCGCAGGTCCTTTAAGGTAATTCCGGGGTATTTCCGTGCAATTTCCCATAGCGTATCACCTTGCTTCACAGTATAGTATACAATGTTTCCGTTGGCATTACCCTGCTTCGATTTTTCAGTTCTACTCGAGGGGGACGATGAGGTATTTACAATCACACTTTCTGAATTATTAACTTGACCTATTTTCCCATTTTTTAATTGTTGCTTTTCTTCAAAACTTAGCAGGTCGATTTTTCGATAGTAGCTGGCTTTATTGGCAGGAACCACCAGGTGTAGCTTCTGACCCACTCTGATACGAGAACTGTAAAGTTCGTTCCAGTCGAGTATATCGTTGACGCGGCAATTGAACCAGCTGGCAATAATTCCTAAATTGTCGCCCTCTTTTACACGATAGGTGACAACGGCATAACCATTAGGAGCCACAAATTTGCCACGTTTCTTATAGGCATATTTGGTGAGAGTTGGCTCTTTAAGCATTTCGGCAGGATTGAAATATATCGAATCTTTGTAAGCAAAAATTTTGTCCTGCTGATCGATGAACCTGGCAACGATGTCAGAGGGTAAAATGAGGGTGTAGCTTCCTCCTCTGGCAGGAATGATATCGTGAATATACTGGGGATTAAGGTCGCGAAGCAGATCAATAGAAATGTTAAGTACCTCGGCTACCTGCATCAGGTGAAGGTCATCGTGAATGATTACGGTATCTACTTTAATGGGGAAACCCGTTTGTTGGGGTTGTATGTTGTGCTCGCGATAGTAATTCATTGTGTAAACGGCTGCAATGAAAGCTGGTACGTGTCCGCGCGTTTCCCTCGGTAAGTAGGGATAGATATCCCAGAAATTTCTTTTTCCGCCCGAGCGGCGGATAGCTCTTGATACATTTCCTGGCCCACAATTGTATGCTGCAATCACTAACTGCCAGTCTTTAAATACATCGTACAGATCTTTGGAAAACTGAGCTGCTGCATGGGTGGCCTTAATTGGATCCCGACGCTCATCAACCAAACCATTGATGGTAAGTCCATAAAGTTTGGCCGTACCATACATAAACTGCCATATACCGACTGCCCGTGTGCGCGAACGTGCCCGTGGATTTAATGCCGATTCTATTATGGACATGTATTTGAGTTCGTTGGGAACCCCATAAAAGTCAAAAATGTCGTCAAATAGCGGAAAATAATATTGGGCTAATCCTACCATCCGTTGTACCTTGTCTTTTTTTCGCTGGGTGTACATTTCAATGTACCGTCGTACTATCTTGTTGTAGGTAAGGGGTACTCCACTTTTTAATGCCTGTAACCGGCTTATGTAAACAGAATCAGGGATATATTGAAAAGCCGAATCTGCGTCGGTGGGCTCTAATACCAGATCATCGTTGTAGGTGGTATTATTTTGTTGCATGTAGTACAGATTGAGCAGACTATCGAGATTATCCTCAAAAACTGGTTGTATTAGCTCAACATCATCTACGTATAGGCTGTCCTGCAAACCAGCTCCCACAACAATTGGAAAACTCATCATCAAACCCAATGCTATCAAGCAGAATTTTTGTTTTCTCATGCCGATTTGTTATAATTTTTGCTGTGTAAAAATAATATATTTATTTATGAATGCAATACTAATGTTGCCATCCCCCGCGCTGTTATTATACATTTGCCCACAGATGTAGCATTTTATTTCATTTTCGTAATCATGTAAAATAGATGCCATGAAACACCCATGTTCCTGCGAACGCAAACACAATAGTGATAAAATTGCGAACATGGGTGTTCCATCATACCTTTAAAAATTAATTTTATTATGATGCACTATTGTCCAAAATAATTAGAATAAAATAAATAATACTTGATTTTTAATTCGTTATGAAGTATTTTCTTTTTTGCTCAAAAATACTTCCCTAAAGAACCTCACCCCTTTGGATTCCCTTCTCCTTCAAAAAAGGGGAGGGGTTAGGGGCGAGGTTTGTTAGACGATAGTGATTATGATAAAATATCTGTTATAACCCCTAAGCAAATAACTGCCGAAATGAGATTATCAGCTTATTGGGCTGAATTTACAGTTTCATGTCCCTGGGATTTAATTAATTTCCTATTATTGCGAAAAAAATGGGTATGCAGAAAATTATCTTTGCCAGCAATAATCAACATAAACTTTCTGAAATAAGGAAATTGGCTGAAGGATTACCTGTACAAATAGTTTCGTTGAAAGAAGTAGGCTGGACGGAAGAAATACCGGAAGACTACGATACATTTGAGCAGAATGCCCAACAAAAAGCTATGACGATATTTCAGCAAACAGGATTACCTTGTTTTTCCGACGACAGCGGACTGGAAGTTGAGGCACTCAATGGTTTGCCGGGCGTACATTCGGCTCGTTTTTATCTCTCAAAATATCCTGATATACCTCCCCACGAACGTGATTATTATAATAACCTACTTTTGCTTGAACTTTTGCAGCACTCGACCAATAGAAATGCCCGCTTCCGAACGGTTATATGTTATGTCGAAGAGGGTAGTCCCCATTTTTTTGAGGGTGAGGTTAGAGGGACTATAGCCAATGCTCCCGCCGGAATTAATGGTTTTGGGTACGATCCCCTTTTTATCCCCGAAGGTTATGCTATAACTTTTGCTCAAATGACGCAGCAGCAAAAAAATACGCTCAGCCATCGCTCCAGAGCTATGGCTAAATTTATGGATTACCTTAAAAATAAAAATCTTTAAATTACTATTGTCCAAAATATTTTGAATAAAAATGTATAGTATTTGATTTTCAATTTGTTATGGGACATTTTTCCTATTTGCGTAAAAACACTCCCCTACAGAACCATTACCTTTGGATTCCCCTCTCCTTCAAGGAAGGAGAGGGGTTAGGGGTGAGGTATTTTGGACATTAGTGCCTTTAAATATTATTTTTGGGTGATAGAAAAAATTTTCCTGCCGAAACTGCGTTTTTGATAAATAAGCGAATTTTTATGAAGAAGATCTACTTATTAGGTATTTTAGCTATTATCCATATAATTTCTCTTCAAGCCCAATACAGGCTGGCTCCAGGCCAATGGCGTGATCATTTAGCCTATAAGCGAGTCAAAAAAATTGTACCTGCCGGCGACCGCATATACTGTGTAAGTGCTTCGGGACTTCTGTACTACAATAAGGCTGACAATACGATTAATACGCTTTCGAAGGTTCAGGGACTAACCGACTGCGCTATTGGAACCATTGCCTACGATCCGTTAACCCAGAATCTCATAATCGTTTACCAAGATTTGAATATCGATTTTTTGAAAAATAACCGGATAACCAATTTTCCTGTTATCAAAAATAAGATAGGCCTCACCAATAAAAAGATTAATAATGTAACCGTGTACGATGGAAAGGCATATCTTTCGTGTGGTTTTGGAATTGTAGTTATAGATCTGGCTAAATATCTTATTCTGGATACTTACTATCTTGGTTTGGGAGGACAGGTGGAAGAGGTGTGGGATGTAGCTCTCGATTCGGCATATATTTATGCGTCGACTACCAGCAATGTTTTGCGGGCACAAGCCTATGATCCTTTCCTGGTAGATTATAGTCGATGGCAAACTATTCGTACAAATGTTCCAAATACGGTGGTAAAAAAGCTGGATATACTCGATGGAACCCTTTTTGCCTGGGTGGATGTGGAAAAATATCGGTCCGACAGCGTAATTTATTTTCGGAACGACCGATGGTATGCTACTTCTCTTCCGCTTGAAGAGATTCGAGCCATGACGGTATCGGCCAACCGATTAGTTGTAACGGGTTTGTCTCAATACAGCGTAAATGCTTCCCTGCAATATACCACTGTTGCTTCGCATTATTGGGGTCAATATGCGGTTTACGATAAAGATGGTGAACTTTGGGTGGCCGATACCTATCGCGACCTGGTGAGAATTAAGCCATCGGGAAGCAGCGAGGATATTACCTTCAATAGTCCCACATTTGCCAGGAATGTGAAGGTTGATGTCTATAAGGGTCAGATATGGACGGTTGCCGGCTTGCTCTCGCCCAACTGGCACAACGAATACAATAAGGAAGGTTTTGCGGGCTATGTTAACCAACAATGGCAGTCGTTTTACAGTGATATAACCCCCGAACTGAAAAATTACCATGATTTTGTAAATGTGCGTATCAATCGCTTTAATCCTGCACAGGTTTACCTGGCAGGTTGGTGGGCGGGACTGGTTTTATACGAGAATGGCAAGCTGACCTTTTACAATGGTGCCAATAACAACAGTACTATTGAAGAAGATATCTACTGGGCAGGACATAGTTTTGTGTATGGTATCGATTTTGATGCAGCCGGAAATGTTTGGGTAACCAATTCGCGTGCCCTGCGACCCCTGTCGGTCAGAAAAACGGACGGAACATGGAAAAGTTTTAGCCTTCCCTATGTGAGCACAGACAATTACTATGTGGGCGATATTGTTGCTACCAGCTGGGGGCATAAATGGGTTATTGCAGCTCGCAAACCTGTGCTGGTGGTGTTTGACGATAACGGTACAATTGACGATGATCGGGACGACAGAACAACTACCCTTAATCTGGGTAATATGGCCAACAGCGGCAATGCACTAATTAATCCCAATCGGCTCTATTGCATACGGGAAGATAGAAGTGGCAACCTGTGGGTGGGTACCGATGCCGGTCCGGTAGAAATAACCGGAGCTCAATACATTTTCGATGTACCCAACTATGTTCAGGCACGTAAAATATTGGTAAATTCAAATATTGGCGAAAATGTTGGGGCCTATTTGCTTGAGACCGAAAATATCAATTCTATAGCCGTCGATGGAGGCAATAGAAAGTGGCTGGCTACGCAAAATTCGGGGGCTTACCTGATTTCGGCTGATGGTACACAAGTGCTTCAAAACTTTACCAAAGACAACAGCCCCCTGCTTTCCAATACTGTTATCGATATAGCTATTGATCACAAAAGTGGTGAGGTGTATTTTGCAACGGATAAGGGCCTTATTTCGTACCGTGGTTATGCCACCTGGAGCTCTGATGAATTCGGCGATGTGTATGTGTTCCCCAATCCGGTGCGCGAAAATTATAAAGGCGATATTGTAGTGACCAACCTGCTTACCAATGCAATTGTAAAGATAACAGATGTAGAGGGAAATCTGGTGTATGAAACCCGCGCCAACGGCGGACAGGCAGTTTGGAATGGTAAAAATCTTCGAGGACAAAGAGCCAAAACGGGCATATATTTCATCTTCTGTTCCAACGATGATGGCTCAAAAACGAAAGTGATTAAGCTGCTATTAGTGCGTTAACTCAATGGACGCCCCATTGTTGCATGCCGCGCTGGTACACCTCGAGAAAATACGAATCGAGCTTTTGATTTAAGCCTTTACAGCGCTGAAATACCTCATAGGCCCACTGAAAGTAGGCAATTTTGCGCGACTTCGACCACCAGATGGGATATCGCAGCAAATCATCCATATTACAGGCTTTATCGGCTATCTTAATGAGTTTTGCAGGGGGCGACAGGTAGGGTGCTTTTTCTATCTGTAAACGCTTTCGCTCTGCTTTGGATAGTCGCATATCGTCGGTTACCTCCTGTACGATGTTAGATACCGTTTCACCAAATTTCTGGGTAATTTGTTCTGCCGTTACTGCGGTATCCTCTACCACATCATGCAGTAAAGCTGCTATAAGCAGATTGGCATCGGTCTCTCCACATTGAACCAACAGATGGCAAACCCGAATAGGATGATTGATATAAGGGATATTAAAGGTACCTTTTCGGCGATGGAAAATATGTTGCTGGGCAGCAAAGTCGAGCGCCTCGAATAACTGTTCCAGTTCAAACATAGCAGTATTTAATGCGAAAACAATTGTTGTTCAATATACAGTATCAGCGAATGGATAACTTTGATGTGAATTTCCTGAATGCGGTCGGAGTAACCCGTATGGGGAACGCGTATCGCTACATCGGCTAATTCGGCCAGCTTACCACCACTTTTGCCAGTAAGCGCAACTACTTTCATTTTTTTTACATGGGCAGCTTCAGCAGCTTTTACGATATTATGCGAATTTCCACTGGTGCTGATAGCAAGCAGCACATCGCCGGGCTGTCCTACGGCCTCAACATAACGCGAAAATATTGATTCAAAGCCATAATCGTTGGCCGTACATGTAATGTGTGAGGGATCCGAAATGGCTATAGCCGGTAGGGCTGGTCGGGATTCTCGAAATTGCCCTGTGAGTTCTTCGGCAAAATGCATAGCATCGCACATGCTACCCCCATTGCCACACGATAGTATCTTGTTCCCTTTTTTTAAGGCCTCTACCATCAGCTGCCCGGCTTTTTCCATTTGTACAAAATGGTCGTCTTCGGAAATAAACTTCTGAAGTACGGTTAAAGCCTCTTCAAACTCCTGCCTAAACATCCCATTTAAATGATTTACAAACAACAAAATATAAATTTTTATTGCAGTAAATATAAGTCAAATAAACGATACTGAAGATACAGGTTAGCGATAATATGCGGGGAAATATCATACCATTTGGATCATTAACCAAAAGTACTTATTGCTACAGACTAAATGGCCATTATCTTTCGAAATTGAAACTTCCTGCTTTTTGATTTTTACAAGAAGAACCCTATCTCGCAAATCATGTTTTAATGTAAACCACAAGAATCTAATTTTTGGGCAAATGTAAGATACCACTGATATTCAGCTTAGGTTGCTGCTTTGATGTTTATTAAATTTTGCGACATATAATGTCGATTTTAGCAATTAAGAGTAAATGTTAACTTCTTGTTGCTCTTTTTGAATCATTAAGCATCAAATTGCTGAGAAATGAACTGTAGCATGCCTGATATGCATAAAAAAGCCTGGCATTAACCAGGCTTTTAAAAGTGTTTATTTGCAGTTGATTACTTTTTTATAATTTTCTGGCTATAGGTTTTGCCATCTACTGCGGTAGCCTTGACTGCGTAAAGGCCAGCAGGTAATAGGGTTATATTTACACTACCATTGGGATTTGCTGCTTTAAGTACCAGTTTGCCTTCGGTGTTGAATATTTCGATGCTTGAAATGGCAACATTGTTCGTAAAGCGCAGTTCATTAACCACCGGATTGGGGTATACTTTCCATGCCGTGGTGTTGACATTTTTAACGGCCGTTCCTCGTACCAGGGTTAAGCGCATGAGGGTATCGGCCTGGTTCCATTGGGCTCCAACAATGGGGCCACCAATGTTTTCACGAGATGTTTCTTCGCCATCAATATCGTTGGCAATGGCGTTGAAGCCTACAACGCTGTTTTCACCGATTTGATCAAGTCCTGCTGCTTCAGCGCTTACTGCAAGGTCGATGGCAGCTTCGATGATATAGCCTGTACCCAGGTCGTTCATGGCGGCAGTGATAAAATCGGTACCAATCATGAAACTGCCTTCGCTCCATCCCTGCTTGGTGGTAGCGGTGGGGTCGGCACTCGATTTGTTAGCATAGGCCAGGCGTACCTGGGTCATCTCGGTCATGTTGTTTAGGGTTGAGTTGCCTGGTGACCAGTATAGTTCCCAGCAGTCGACTTCCCAATCTACAAGTTGGAGGGTCGCAGCTCTGTCCTGGGTCATCAGGTCGTCGTCATCAATGAATCCAATGAAATAAAGGTAATTGTCATCCCACAGGAGTTTGAAGTAGGCCTTAAAATCCAATTCATTGGGCGCTGTTTTGTCTTTTCCCCAGTACCAGATGTTAAAAGTATCTGCTGCAGCCCATGCTTCATCTTCAGTACCATCAATGGTAATGGGTGTGGTGGTTTTTTTTACGTTTACTTCGCGGTTTTGCGCCAAAGTAGTACCCACTATTAGGGCGCATGCTGACAGGAGTAAATAGAGTTTTTTCATAGGTTTTGATTTTTAAGTTAGTTTATCTCAAAATTAACTCAGAACCCCTGAACATTTGTTGAAAAAAAAGCATGGATTGGTTAAGGCATGTTACGAAAGGTGGAATTTTGTATACCGGAAGTAGGGTATTTGTTTTCTTATTTTTAGATGTTTATGAATTCACAGGGGGGTGGTCATTCGAATTTTTCAGGGGTAACATATACTTTTCTATCCTACCTCAACGATTGGATTATAATTTTTATTTGATAGTTTGAGCCTAAAACATCGAAGCCACCGATCAGAGGGACGATGGCTTCGTACACAACAACTACTACCACTATGAAACACCCATGTTGCTGCGAGCGCAAACACAATAGTGAAAAAATTGCGAACATGGGTGTTCCATCATACCTTTAAAAAATAAATTTATTATGACGAAACTTACTATTCTATTCTAAAACCATGAAACTGCTTTTCAGGCCATCTTTGCTATTGGGGCCAATCCATACATCAAAGTCACCCGGTTCGGTTACCTTCTTCATTTCGGCATTCCAGAAGGCCAGGTCGTCTGTTTTTAGCGTAAAACTTACAGTTTTGCTTTCCTGTGGTTTCAGGTGAATACGCTGGAAACCTTTTAGTTCTTTGACGGGACGGGTAAGAGAGCCCACACGGTCGCGAATGTATAGTTGTACCACCTCATCAGCTTCGTATTTGCCAGTATTCTTGAGCTGGCAAGTTACGGTTATCTCATCCTGTTTTTTTAGTTCCGTTTTTGATAGTTGCAAATTACTGTATTCGAACGTGGTATAGCTAAGACCATAACCGAAAGGGAATAGCGGTTCAGCACCTGCATCGAGGTAATAGCTGACATACCCCATAGTGAGTTGCTTAGCTCCTGGAGGAATGCTGCCAATAAGCTGAAGATTATCTTGGGGCGGACGGCCGGTATTTTTATGATTGTAGTAAATGGGAATCTGTCCTACTACCTTCGGGAAGGTAACCGGCAGTTTTCCAGAGGGGACAGCCTTGCCAAACAACAGGTCGGCAATAGCGGGCCCTCCCATGGTACCTGGATGCCAGGCATAAAGTACAGCATCGGATAGGTTCACTTCCTTTTCAATGGTAAGCGGACGTCCTGCCATGATAACGAGCACCATGGGTTTGCCAGTTTTTTTGATTTCTTCGACCAGCTGACTCTGAACACCAGGCAGGTTGATATCGGCCCGGCAACGAGCTTCACCCGAAAGTATGGATTCTTCACCCAAAAACATTAGCACAACATCGGCCCGACGGGCGGCAGCAATAGCTTTGCCGAAATTTGAAGTGTTGATATCCCGGCTATAACCCAGGGTAGGTTCGTAAATAATATTTAGTTTATTCCCATATTCGGCTTTGATGGCTTTAAGCGGGGTTTGCGTATAATTTTTATCCCCATCTAGTACCCAGGTCCCCAACTGATCCGACGGAGCATCGGCAAGGGGACCTATGATGGCAATACTTTTAACCTTTTCCCCAAGGGGCAATACATTATTCTCATTCTTAAGTAGCACTACACTTTGGATAGCTGCTTCCTTAGCTGCTGCCAGATGCGAATCAGCATAAATTTTGCTGGTTTGTGGCACTTTTACGTAAGGATTGTCAAACAGTCCAAGTTTAAACTTTACCCGCAAAATATTTCGAACGGCTTCGTCAATGGTTTTGACCGATACTTTTCCTTCTTTAACCAGCGAGTCGAGGTGTTTAGCGTAGAGAGGGGTAACCATTTCCATGTCCAGGCCTGCGTTTACAGCCTTCATGGCTGCTTCTTTCTCGTCGGCACAATAGCCATGTACAATCATTTCGGCTACAGCAGCCCAGTCGCTTACTACAAATCCTTTGAAGTTCCATTCGTCACGCAAAACTTTTTTCAGTAAAAAGCTATTGCCTGTTGAGGGGACGCCATTTATTTCGTTGAAAGAGCTCATGGCAGTGGCTACCCCGGCATCGACGGCTGCCTTAAAGGGAGGTAGTACTACCTCGCGCAATACCACTTCCGGAATCATTGTGGTATTGTAATCACGACCTCCTTCAACAAAGCCATATCCTGCATAGTGTTTCATGCAGGCAGCCATGCTGGTAGTTTCCGACAGGTCATTACCCTGAAATCCTTTTACCATAGCCGCACCCAGAACCGAGGCCAGATAGGGATCTTCCCCCAGCGATTCGGCTATCCTGCCCCAGCGAGGATCTCTTGTAACATCAAGCATTGGGGCAAAAGTCCAGCGAATCCCAACTTCAGTGGCTTCAATCGCTGCCACACGTCCCCCTTCCTCTACAATGAGCGGATTCCAGCTGGCTGCCTGACCCAGAGGAATGGGAAAGATAGTTTTAAAACCATGTATAACATCACGCGCAAATAGTATAGGTATCTTCAATCGGCTTTCTTCCATCGCTATCCTTTGCATCTCATTGATGGTAGCCGGATTAATCTCATTCAAAAATGAACCAATCTTTCCTGCCTTAATCAGCTCTTTATAATCGGCTACATTTCCATTTGAGTTAAGCTGACACATCTGGCCAATTTTTTCTTCCAGGGTCATCTGCTTCATCAAAGCATCTATCCTTTCCTCTATTTTCGCATCCTTCTCTGGCTGATGCGAACATCCCATCAACATCGTGGAAAGTGTTCCAATAGAAAATAATAATTTAGCTTTCATCTTTTCTTCATTTTTTTGTTAGGCTTGGAAGGAATTTGCATGATAAATTCTCATCCTTTTTCAAACGAATCATGCTCGTTTTTTATTCAAAGTTAATTTAAATAGGCAGGCAAACACTTTTTTAGAATACGATTTTTGTATGGCATGCATACGATAAACATACTACACGAGCCTTGTGAGGGATTGTTTATGATAATTTGGTTGCAATTGAATGTAGGGATGCTGAAATATTAACATCCCTACATATGTTTATTTTTGGGCAAGAAAATATTCAGCCAGGTATATCCCAGGATACCTGAAATAAATGAACCTGTAAGAACCGCAATCTTCGAGTAATCGAGCTGTATGGATTTTTCAAAGGAAAGTATGGCTATGAAGATCGACATGGTGAAACCAATACCTCCAAGCATGGCAACCCCCAAAAAATGCTTGTGTTGAACAGCATGGGGCAGGTTACAGATTTTGAGTTTTACGGCCATAAATGATAATCCCAGTATGCCCAGAGGCTTGCCAATAATCAGTCCCAATGCAATGCCAATAGTATTGGGGTTAATAACGCCTTCAAACATAGCCTTGTTAATCTCTATGCTTGTATTACCAAGAGCAAAAAGAGGTAAAATGACAAAATTAACGGGTTTTATCAGCCTGTGTTCCCAATTGTTCGAAAGTGAGGTGGGTAGAAGAAAAGCAAGCAATACACCAGCCAGTGTTGCATGTATTCCCGATTTAAACATTACAACCCACAGTATAATCCCTCCTATAAGATAGAAAAGAGTATATTGTTTTTTTAGCTTGCTAAGCAAGAAAAGTATCAGGCTAATGCCTATAACCCCAAATAAATAATACAAATTTAGTGATGATGTATAAAAAAGTGCAATTACCAGGATAGCTCCCAGATCATCGGCAACCGCAAGGGCTGTTAAAAAAACCTTAAGCGGAAGGGGTACTCTTTTGCCCAGCAATGACAGGATACCCAGCGAAAAAGCAATGTCGGTAGCTACGGGGATACCTGCCCCACGAACTGAGCCCGTGTGTAAGTTTATGCTAATATAGATGAGCGCAGGTGCTAACATGCCACCTAAGGCCCCTACTACAGGCAGCATGGCTTTTTTTACAGTTGATAGCTCACCTTCACGAAGCTCTCGTTTGAGTTCAAGTCCAATGAGCAAGAAAAAAACCGCCATCAGGGCATCGTTAACGAAATGCAATACGCTGAAGCCACCAACTTCCGCATGCCATAAGGCTACATACTGGTGTGGAAAAAAAATATTGGATGCAAGCAGAGAAAATAGGGTACATGCTAATAACAATATCCCTCCGGACTTTTCATTTTCAGTAAATTCCTGAAATAATTTAAATTTAAAGGTTCTTCTTTTTGTCACCATGCAATAAATTTTTCAACATTCCTGCAAAATTTAGTACCTGTTCCTTTTGGGTGTTGAATGAACACATCCAGCGAACCAATGGTAGCTTCTGGTTTATTGATGCACTTTCTTCCCAACGATAAAAATGGCTAAAGGCTTGAAGAGGTGCAATAATTTTTTCAGGCACCCGGGCAAAAATACTATTGGCCTGAACTTTATGAACAATGTTGACCTGGGGAATTTCCAGCATGCTTTTTTCTAATAAATGTGCCATCTGATTGGCATGATAAGCATTTTTCAGCCATAGGTCATCCGTCAGATAGGCAATATACTGTGCTCCAATATAGCGCATTTTAGACAATAGCTGCATGCTTTGTTTTTGCAAATATTTAATTTGACCAAAGAGACTTTTATTGAAAACAACTATAGAATCTCCAAAAAGCATACCATTCTTGGTGCCACCAAAGGTTACAATGTCTAAACCCGCATGGGTTGTGAAGTTGGCAATAGGTTCGGATAGGTAAGCCGTGGCATTGGCTATGCGAGCACCATCCATGTGCACCAATAGTCCATGCTGGTGAGCCCAAAGTGAAAGTTCCTGAATTTCTTTTGTGGTATATACCGTACCCATCTCGGTGGGTTGCGAAATAGAAATTACCCCTGGCTGATTATGATGCACATTTCCACGCAAGCTAAGTAATGGTTCTATTTGAGATGGGGTAATTTTTCCATCCGGTGTAGGGAGGGCATAAATTTTACATCCCGTAAATTTCTCTATCGCGCCGCATTCATCGGTGTTAATATGAGCAGTTTCGGCACAAATTATTGCCTCATACGACTTACAACATGAGGCAATGGACAGTACATTGGCTGCTGTGCCATTGTAGGTAAATATCACTTCTGCTTCCTCAGCCTCAAATAGCTTTTGGATGAGCTGTATGGCCCGAGTGGTAAAAATATCGTCGCCGTATGCTGGCAAATGTCCTTCGTTGCATTGGTTCAGTGCTTCCAGTATCGTAGGATGTGCACCTGCCCAATTGTCACTGGCAAAACTGTGCAAATGATTCATAAATCATCCTTTCAAGGTTTGCTAAGATAGTACTTTTTACAATAGTATGTGTTTTTTTAGTCATAGTTCCCTGAATTTAAATCGTTCAGCCTTTGTAAATTCAGCTAACTGATATTTTAAAAAATTTAAACGCTGATGGTCAATGTTTCATCATCATTTCGGGATTGATTTCAATTGATGGGCGGGATAATTATAGGAGTAAGGGCACTGAGCGAAAAAGTTATTTCACGATAAAAAGAAAATGGCTATTTTCGTGCAAATTTTTTGCTATGCTTGCCAAACGCATTATACCCTGTCTCGATATTCGCGATGGGAAGGTTGTGAAAGGGGTTAATTTTGTTAATATTCGCGAGGTTGGCGATCCGGTGGAGATGGGGGCTGAATATAGTCGTGAGGGTGCCGATGAATTGGTATATCTCGACATTACAGCCTCGCATGAGGGTCGAAAACTGTTTGCTGATCTGGTGGAGCGAATAGCACGACATATCAATATTCCTTTTACAGTCGGGGGTGGAATTAACGAGTTGAACGATGCTGAGCGTTTGCTGAGTGCTGGTGCCGATAAAATAACTATTAACTCGGCAGCAGTTCGTAACCCCGGTTTAATCGATCAGATGGCCAGGGCGTTTGGCAGTCAGTTCGTAGTAGTGGCTATTGATGCCCGATACGAGAAGGGTCATTGGTGGGTTTATCTCAATGGCGGACGTATTAAAACCGATAGGGAAATGTTTAGCTGGGCAAAAGAGGCTCAGGAAAGAGGTTGCGGCGAAATACTTTTTACCTCAATGAACCACGATGGGGTAAAACAGGGGTTTGCCTGTGAGGCTTTGGCTCAGCTCAGCCGTATGCTTTCAATTCCCGTCATTGCTTCGGGGGGGGCAGGTGCCAAAGAACATTTTGTTGAGGTATTCGAAAAAGGCCTTGCCGATGCGGCTCTTGCAGCAAGTATCTTCCATTTTCGCGAAATCACCATTCCCGACTTAAAAAGTTTTCTCCGGCAGCATCATATTCCTGTTCGCTAATGCCCATCCTGCATGAGAAAGATACTGATTTTTATATGGCTGTTTAATATCCCCTTAGCCCTATTTCCCCAGCAGGTAAACTTCTCCGATAGCCTTGATTTTTGGGTACTTACTGTTTCGCCGGGAACAGAACTCTATTCAGTTTTTGGACATAGCGCCATTCGACTGGTCGATAACAAGAATGGCTACGATGTTGTGTTTAATTATGGCACTTTCGATTTTCAAACCAAGGGTTTTTATTTCAAATTTGCCTTGGGTCAGCTCGATTATCGGCTTTCGGTCGAGAGTTTCGACGACTTTATTCAGATGTGTCAATACGAAAACCGTACGGTTGTTGCCCAGCAGCTCAATCTTTCGCTGGAACAAAAACGTAGCCTGTTATTGGCACTACTCGAAAACTATAAGCCCGAGAATCGTTACTACCACTATAAATTTTTTAGAGATAACTGTGCAACACGTATCCGCGATATCTTATCCCAGCATCTTTCGGGGGTTCAATGGTGTGGACTTGTGCAGGTCGGTGCACAAGAAACATTCCGTCAGCTCTATCGACCCTATTTGAAACACATGCCCTGGACGCTTGTGGGTATTGAATTTTTGATGGGTCCCATGGCCGATCGTCCATCGGATTATGATGTTATGTTTTTGCCCGATAAGCTTATGCAGGCATTAACCCTGGCCCGTTTAGGGAATAACGCACTGGTAGCTAAAGAGGAAGTGCTGTTTAAGGCAGCGCCTTACCCATACAGTGCTTCATTTTTTAGCCCTATGCTGTTGGCCATTGTGCTTATTGTATTGGCTATTCTCGTTCAGTTTCATCCCAAATCAAAATGTATTTTCGATAAGATACTGTTTACAGTGCTGGGAGGACTTGGGTGTTTTATTCTGGTGCTGAGCCTGGTATCCGCCCACAAGGAATTGCATTTCAACACTGCGGCATTGTTGTTTTTTCCATTATTGGTTGTATGGCCATGGGTTAAAAATGAAACATCTCGACAGATTTTAATTGTCGGCGCTCTGACTATTGTAGCAATCGTTTTACTGATTTCCCTATTTTTACCTCAGCATTTTAATGCTCCTATTTACCTGCTGGTTTTGACTTTAATTATTCGCCTGATAGGTAATATGTGGGATGTTTGCAGAGGAAAGGGTAAAATGAATGTATTTTTACAAAAATTTTTTTAGCATGAAACTTGATTTTGATAAGTACAATGGTTTGATACCTGCTGTGATTCAGGATGCCCGTACACACATGGTACTCATGGTAGGCTTTATGAATAAGGAAGCCTACGAAAAAACAGTCAACGAACGTCTGGTAACATTCTTCAGTCGCACCCGTGGACGACTGTGGACCAAAGGTGAAGAGAGCGGCAATTTTCTGGATGTAGTGGATATCAGGGAAGACTGCGATCAGGACACCATACTGGTAAAGGCAGTGCCGCGAGGACCGGTATGCCATACGGGGGCCGATACCTGTTTTTTCGAAACCAATATTGCAACAGCCGATTTCCTTACCTATCTGCAGGATTTGATTGAAGGACGAAAAAAGGAATTGCCCGAGGGCTCCTATACTACCAAACTTTTTAAGGCAGGCATCAACAAGATTGCCCAGAAAGTTGGGGAAGAGGCAGTAGAATTAGTTATAGAGGCTAAGGATAATAACGATACCCTTTTTCTCAACGAAGCAGCCGATTTGCTTTTTCATTTGCTGGTATTGCTTTCGGCCAAAAATTACAGGATTGAGGATGTAGCAAAGGTGCTGGAAAAGCGGCACAAAAAATAGCAACTAAATACGCCTGATGTTGTTGCTTGAAAAAATAAAATCCTATCGCATTCTGTTAGCCACGCAGTCGCCCCGAAGGCATCAGCTTATGAGGGCAGCTGGCTTTCATTTCGAAATAATTCCCCCCGGCCATGGTGATGAAAATTTTTCGCAAGATATGCCGCTGGACGAGGTGGCCGTTTTTCTTGCTCGGGAAAAAGCCAGCCATGTTTCGATACAGCATGAAAAAGACCTTGTCATTACTGCCGATACGGTGGTTATCTGGAATAACACTATATTGAATAAGCCAGCCAACGAGCAGGAAGCTATAGCGATATTGCATAAGTTGAGCAATAGTACCCACCGCGTGGTTACAGGTGTTAGCTTTACAACTCTCTCGCAACAGCATAGTTTTTCCGATATAACTGAGGTCACTTTTCGACAATTAAGCGACGAGGAAATACTATTCTATGTAACTCATTACAACCCCTACGATAAAGCCGGCGCTTATGGCGCTCAGGACTGGATTGGATTGGTGGGAATTCACAGCATCAAAGGCTCATATTTCAATGTAATGGGGTTACCTGTTGAAAAATTATACAGGGAACTGGAAAAGTTTATTGCGGTAAATGAAAATCAGTAGGGTTCATTGAACTATTTGCTGAAATTGGGGTTTTAAGGTGTATTATTCGACTATCTTCAAAGATAGATAAGTTCCCCATAAAGTTCGGTTAAGCTAAAATATTACCTATGGAAACATCGAACAAAGATTTACCCCCTATTTATATCGTTTCTGGAGGTAAGGGTATTGCAGGCGAGATAATGGTTCAGTCAACGCTGATTCAGTTTCCCGACAATCGGATACCTGTAGTGATTGTCCCCGATGTAATCACCGACGAAAAACTTAATCAGGCAGTGGAACAGGCCCGCCAGACCCGGGGAATAATTGTTCACACCATGGTAGATACACAGATGCGTAATAAGCTAAAACAGCGCTGTGCCGAAATGGGGGTCAAGGAAATTGATTTGATGGGTGAACTTTCGGATTATGTGTCGCAGTTGTTGGGGGTAGAGCCTGTGTGTGTACCGGGGCTTTACCGTAAGGTCAACCAGCAGTATTTCGACCGCATTGCCTCTATTGAGTTTACCCTTTCGCACGATGATGGATTAAATGCCAACAAAATTTTCGACGCGGATGTGGTGCTTACGGGTGTGTCGCGGGTGGGAAAAACGCCGCTGAGCATTTATATGGCCATGTTTGGCTGGAAAGTTGCCAATATTCCTATCATTCCAGATTTTGAACCACCAGCTTCTTTATTTGAAATAGATAACCGACGGGTATTTGGACTTACCATTTCGCCCGACAACTTGCTCGACCATCGTCAAAAGCGGGTCGAACGTTACCGCAGCAATCTGGGAAACTACGCCAGCTATGCACAGATACAGTATGAAATCGATTATGCAACACGTATCTTTCGGCGCGGCGGCTTTACCATCGTCGACGTGACGCATAAACCCATTGAGCTTACGGCCAACGAAATTATCCGTATGCTTATTGACCGTTTCCCCCATTACGAGCAAAAACGAGGAGGCGCCTAATAACAGCTCTTTACTCACTTAATAATAGGTTGGGCATAAGCGAGTACATCTTTCGCCGTAATTTCGTTGTCGCAGAATATGACCAGCCGTTCAATGACGTTTCTAAATTCCCTGATATTTCCGGTCCAATTGAACTGTTGCAGTTGAGCAATGGCATCGGGGTGAATTTTTTTAGGGGGTTTGCCATATTCACTGCAAAAAAGTTCAATAAAATGTTGGGCAAGCAAGGGAATATCCTCCTTGCGCTCATTGAGGGGTGGCACATGAATAATAACAACGCTCAGCCGATGAAACAGGTCCTCCCGAAAGCGGTTGGCTCGAATTTCTTCCTGCATGTTTTTATTGGTAGCGGCTATTACGCGCACATCTACCTTGATTTCCTTTTCACTACCCACACGGGTAATTTTATTTTCCTGTAGGGCACGTAGTACTTTTGCCTGGGCATCGAGACTCATGTCGCCTATCTCGTCGAGAAAGAGCGTACCCCCATGGGCTAGCTCAAATTTTCCTTTTCGGTCCTTAATGGCCGAGGTAAATGATCCCTTCTCGTGTCCAAATAGTTCGCTTTCGATAAGTTCCGAGGGTATGGCAGCGCAGTTTACCTCCACAAACGGTGCATTGGCACGCTTGCTGTGATCGTGAATACGCCGGGCTATAAGTTCTTTGCCACTTCCATTGGGTCCCATTATCAATACACGAGCATCGGTAGATGCTACCTTGTCAGCCATCTCCAGTACCTTTCGAATGGCTTCCGATTGTCCTACAATCTCGTACCCTTTGCTAACCTTCTTTTTAAGTACACGCGTGTGGGTTAAAAGTTGTGTTTTGTCGAGAGCATTCTTAATGGTAACCAGCAAACGATTCAAATCGAGCGGCTTTTCAATAAAGTCGAAAGCTCCTTTTTTGATCGATTCTACGGCAGTCTCAATATTTCCGTGCCCCGAGATCATAACTACCTGCGTGTCGGGGGATACTTCCATTATTTTCTCGAGCAGCTCGGTACCATCCATCCGGGGCATTTTAATATCACAAAGAACCAAATCAAATTCCTTCTGCTGAATGAGTTCCAGGGCAGAAACCCCATCTTCTGCAAGTTCAACGTTATGCTTTTCGTATTCCAGTACGTCTTTAAGCGTATTACGAATACTACGTTCGTCATCCACTACAAGAATATTAGCCATTGCGCCAAGCTTTATTCATTTGTAATTATTAACAGGTTCCCTTCAATTCGGGTTGCATATTGCATTAAGGGTTTATAGGCTTTGCTGGTGTTGGTTGGCATGCCATCGGCTGTGACTATAAATTCTGAACCACAGCAAGGACACACAAAAATATAATTATTTTTCGAATCCACCTTTAACTGGCAGTAGTCCTCAAACGACCGATAGGTACAGGTCAAATCGAATGCCTGATAGTCATAAAAATCTTTTCGGTAAATTATAATGCCATTGCCGTAAGTCTTCTGAGCTATGGTTTTTGCAGAAAACTTAACATTATGGTAATCGACTACGCTGAAGTCCTTGTTTTTAGGCGATGCAGTAACCGTGACAAACATGCCTACTCCCAGATTGGCCAACTCATTGGTAAGGCTTAGCTCGTAATTAATCGTAACAGCAGGAACAATAGCAGAATCATCTGATTTACATGAAAATAAAAGAAACAAGAGAATGCTTTGTATAACAGTTTTTATTATATTTGGATACGAAATTTTTTTCATGACATGTAAATGATAAAATATGCTTGTCAAAGATAAGCTTTATACTCTTATAATAGTTGCTCTGCTGGTATTTTTATCTATGCCTGATGTTAATGCCCAGGACGAAGTGGTGGTACGCCCCAAAAACGGGGTAAGGGCTAATCCACCACCCCTCCCCAAAAATGCGGAAAAAAAACCTTTGACCCCCGAGGAAAAATATCGACTTGCCTGGGAACGACATTTATCCTTACAGGATGAAAGAACTCGCATGCGTATTTTACATGATATAAAAATGACAAATGATTATTACGATAAGCAAAAAGAAAGTAAATTTGTGAAATGGGTAAAAAGACAGAAGTTTAAACTAAAACGCAAGGGAATCCTATGAGAGCTGATGGCGAAGGTGGAATATGGTTCTACATCATCCTGGGGCTGGTGGGGCTAATCGTAAGTTATTTGCAAAACAAGGCAAAACCCAAACAACCGCCTACCACAGATGTACCCGACGAACCTCGAGATATCTGGAAAGAATTAATGGATTGGGACGAGGTGCGCGAATTACCGCAGGAAGAACCAAAGTTTTTGCCCAAGCAGCCGGTAAAGACATTGATTGAAGAATCAACCGTGGAGGGGCCAGTGGTTATGGATGCAGCGCACGAAGGAGTATCGGTTTTTCAAGAGCGACCTGATGCAGCTGCTGTTGCTTACCAGATAACCGAGCATCCGGTGGTAATCAATGAAAATTTTATAAAGGATACCGAAATAACGGATGCAGCGGAAGAACATACAGATGCTGTTAAACTTGTATTCAACCTGCGCGATGCTGTTATTTACTCAGAGATTTTAAACCGAAAATACTAATAACTTTTCGTTGCATTTTTCATAAAAAGATATTTAACTTTGCATCATAAAGAGTTCCGCAGGACGGGATTCTTTTTTGTTTTTATACCATCAAAAAAGGAGGACATACCATGTCAAAGGTATCGTATATTACAGAAGAAGGTTTACAGAAGCTGAAGGCTGAACTTGAACATCTAAAAAATGTGGAACGTCCGGCCATATCACGGCAGATAGCAGAGGCGCGCGACAAAGGGGATCTTTCGGAGAATGCCGAGTACGATGCGGCCAAGGATGCTCAGGGTATGCTTGAAATGCGTATTGCCAAACTCGAAGAGCTTATTGCTAATGCTCGGGTTATTGACGAATCAAAAATTGACACCTCCAAAGTTCAGGTGATGAATCGTGTAAAAATAAGAAACAAAAAAAACAATGCTATACTTGAGTATTTGCTTGTACCGGAGTCAGAAGCCAATTTAAAGGAAGGAAAGATTTCCGTTAATAGTCCCATCGCTAAAGCATTGCTGGGAAAGAAAGTTAATGATGAAGTGGAGGTAAATATTCCTGCCGGAAAGGTTACCTTTGAAATTCTTGAAATTAGCCGATAAAAAAAAACAGGAACACTTACCGTGTTCCTGTTCCCCCTGTAGAACCATGAAAAAAGTTACTTGTTGTTTTTTAACGCCGATATTGCTGTTGAAAAACGTTTGCTTTACACATTGTGCTCAAAGTTAAGCTACTTTGATGTCTTTCCTATTAAAATGGGATTAAAAATGATTTGATAAAAGTTTTTTTCTAATATTCGTGATAATCTGTTAAAGTTATAATCAAGGGTTTTTACTATTGATATTTGAAAAGATCCCATTTTTAAACCGTACTTCCTGCTTTATTTTGTGAAATTTCTAATCGCAGCATAACTGCTAAGCAGGTGTTATAACTGCTGCAGAGAACAGTAGTTATAATAAACAAGCTGATGATCGAATGATTTTTTCTTATTCACCCCTAATTAAACCTAAATTCATAAGCTACAAAGGGGACAAAGGTAAAAAGGCTAACAAATTTTAATTTAGGATTTTCTATGCTGTTATAGTTAAGATCGGCTATATTGTACATATAACCAAAAGGATTTGCTCTTGCATAAATGTTGTAAATACCGAAGCTCCAGGTTTGTGTGCCTCTTTTTTTATTTTTAGAGGTTGCATAGGTCACGTCGAGGTGATGCATGGGTAGAGTGCGGTAATTATTTCGGTTCGATAGGTCGGGGAATATCCTTCCAGCAAGGTAATAGTTGCCTTCCGAGACAGTAATCATGTATCCCGAGGCATATACCCAGTTGGCACTGATATGTTTGTTTGTTGCGAAATTCCATTGTAGATTAATATTGATATTATGGGGTCGATCGTAGGTATAGGGGAACCAGTTGCCCTGTTTAATATCCCTGTGTTTTCGGAAACTACGCGAGAAGGTGTATGCCAAACTGGCATCAAAGCGGGAGTGATGGTAGTCAATCAACCATTCGGTGCCATAGGCAATACCTTGGCCAACGGAAAGGACTTCGTCCCAATTGGTTTGGGTGTTGTTCAAGGTAACGCCGTCGCGGTAGTCGGTGACGTTATTCATTTCCTTGTAAAAGAACTCTGAGGTTACGGATATTTTCCCGAACGTGGTTTTCACACCCGCCGAAATTTGGTTGCAGGATGATGGGGGAATATTAATGGATACAGGCACCCAAAGGTCAGTGGGTAGGCCTATGGTGGAGTTTGCATACAGATGCATGAATTGATACATGCGGTTGTAACTGGCAGAGAGGGTTGTTTGGGTAGAAAGTTTAAATTCAATGAGCATGCGTGGCTGCAAGGCATAAAAGGTTTTATTTTTTAACCGATAAAGGGTTGCCCGCAAACCAGCGGTTGTAGTAATTCGATGCCACTGGAAGATGTCTTCAATAAAAGCATTGGTTTCGTTGTGATAAAAATATTGCCCAAACGAGGCGGAGGTATCCTGATTTTTTGCGTAGTTGGTGCCGGGATTAAATATGTGAACGCTATTTTCGATCCCCGAGTTGATTTGATGAGAGGGGACAATAGCGTAGGATAGGTTCCATCTTAGAATAATATCATTGATATTACTGGTATAACTAACGTTTTCAACGGGTCTACCCAGAATGACTTTGTCGTAGGCGCGGATATCCTTTACGTACCGATAGCGAGTAAAAGCGAAGGTTAGATTGGAAAGGGTGTTGGAGAGGCTACTGTTAGTCCAGCGGAGGGCAGAGGTAATGTTTCCCCAGGTGGTTCGAAATTTATACCTCGACTGGGGTTGCAGAGAGAATTCAGTACGATAGGCTTTGTCAGCGCCATAATATGCGCTTAAATATAGTGCATTTTGGTTATTAAGGGGGAAGTTAATTTTAGCTACCAGGTCCTGATAATAGTATCCTATTCTGTTTCCGAAGATTGTTGAGATAGGAGCAATGATAAGATCGTAAGGGGTTCGACGAGCAGCAATAAGGAATGAACCCTGACGATTGCGTAAGGGACCCTCGACGGTTACTTTTGCCGAGAGTATCCCGGCACCAAAGGATCCGGTAAGATGATCCTTATTTCCTTCGCGAAGGGATATATCGATCACTGAAGAAAGCCTGTTGCCGTATCGAGCGGGTATTCCACCCTTGTAGAAAGAGGCATGGTTTACAGCATCGGTGCTGATTACCGACACAAAACCAAAGAGGTGATTGATATTGTATACCGGTATGCCATCGAGTAGGATCAAATTTTGGTCAAAATTTCCCCCCGCACCGAAAAGTTTGAGGTTCCCTCACGATTTTGCTGTACACCTGGCAGTGTTTGAATACTTTTCAGAACGTCACGTTCGGCAAAAATCACAGGGAGTCGCTTGAGTTCCATCGCACTAAGCTGTAACTGGCCATGATGTGGAGTTTTGTGATATCCTTGTACGTATACTTCCTCAATTTGGGTAGGTAGAGGATTAAGGGCAATAACCTGAACCGTATCGGAATAGGGAACCATTACCAACGTGTCGGAGTAGCCTACATAACTTATATGAAGCTGTAGGGTGTCGTTTTTGGTCAAAAATGGGATGAGAGAGTAGCCAAAAGCATTGGTAAGATATGTATTTTGGTTACGTGTATTGACAATTACACCACCTACAAGCGCTTCGTCGGTTTGGATATCGGTAACACGTAGCTTGATGGAATGTTGAGCATGACCGTTTTGAAGAATAAATAAAAAAACAAGGACTAATAAGCTATATTTTTTCATCATAATAAAATTAATTTTTAAAGGTATGATGGAACACCCATGTTCGCAATTTTATCACTATTGTGTTTGCGTTCGCAGGAACATAGGTGTTTCACAAGAATAATATTTTTCTTTTTGCCATGATTTAACTGTCTCAAATTATACCTTTTAGAAAAATAATAGAATCAAGATAAACAAACAAATTCAAAATAAAGTTCAAAAGTATCAAAGGATAAATTGCAGGCTAGCTCTTATGCCAAATTTTTCAATGTTAGGATTATTTTGATAGGAAGCACGATAGATGGCATCGATACGAATAAATTTAAAAATATTCTCTATGCCAACCCCAACTTCGGTGTAAGGTCGATTAACCACATGCATGAAGGATGGAAGAAGAAAAATATTTTCATCCTTTTTGTCCATACGCCCCATGGTAATTTTCAACGTGGCTACCTCGCGCCATTTCAAGCGTCGTATCAGTGGAATATAGTTGAGAAAAATTCCCTGAAAGTGTTGCTCGGTAGAAAAAGTAATAAATTCGCTGGCAACAAATTCGTAATAGTTCATCAGGTTAAATGCAGTAGAATTATAGCCGTAGGTTTCGTTACCCTTATAAACATTTAGCAGGGGCCAGGGTACGTTTCCGAATACTTTACCCACTTCAAAGTAGTATTTGTTATAGCCAAAGGGATTGGTTTTTAAATATTGGCTATAACGCAGTTTTACCCTAATATAATCGTACTGTCCTCCGAATAAATTTTTTATGCCCCCCGTGAAGTTTATATCTAACGACGGGCGTTCGTTGAGATAACGGTAACGGAAGAAGGTAGTATTGTAAAATTTTTGCCCTTTCTCGTAATGCAAACCCAGCGATAGCTCACTGGTGTTAATCTGTTTGACCCAGGTAGAGTCGCTAGCACGGATAAACGGAATATATCGGTTCGACTCAACCTTAAAAAGACTCATACCAAAGTTGGCCGAAAGATTTGGATGCAGGTCGGTCTCTACTAACAGGGCCGAGTTGTCAATCATTTGTAGCTTGGTAAATTCAGCCCGTCGGAAAAAAGACGATACGATGTTTTCGTTCAGCAGCTCACCGGGAGCAAGATATACCTGGCTCACATCGTGTCGGTGAAGGGCTGTGATCTTTACATAAGGCTGACGTTTCAACAGGTACATTACGTTTCCGTAGTATTTAAATTGCTTATCGTCGCTACCATATGCCAGATAGCCCGTAATCTGTATCCGCTGGCTAAAATCGTCGCTGGTAACTCCTCCAATTCTGAAACGATGGCCTTCGACTTTGTTGTAACTGTAGAAAGAAAAATAGGGACCTATCTTAAACTTGTCGAACGAGTAATGGGCTTCTACCACAGTTTTGATGGTGTTGTAGGTCGATTTAAAGGCGGGTACATTTTTAATAGAATCGACCAAAGCATAGGTTCGTTGCTCCTTGGTAGATAATGCTACCGGCCGCAATCGTTCGATGGTGTTTGATTGAAGGGCCGAATCGGATACAATAACGTCTTCCTTTCGGGTCATTAATTGTTCCGAAAGTGTCGGCGTTGTTTTGTAGTTGGAGAAAATGATGGTTTTTTTACCCTGCAAACCTTTAAGTTTTTTGGACTCAGTCAGATTTATGTCGGCCTGGACAAATTCTCGCGTAATTACCCATAGGGTGTCGTTGAGCGGGGCATAGTTGTATTCGGCATACAGGTCGGTAATAAAATTAAGGTTGGCCTGCGGGTTAATGCGCATGGAGAGTTGCTGTATGGCAAACACGCTATCCACCACCCAGAAGTCACCGAAAAAGGTTCGTTCCTGTTTGCGTCGGGGTTTAAAAGAAATATTGTAGCATTTATGACCATTGCGGTAGGCACTATCGACCAAATAATATTTATAGAACAATAAACCATCCCGGGAGATGGGGCTTACAAAACCCGATTCGGTGTAAAAATCCATGTAATCGTTGTAAATGTTGAAACTCTGGTCTAATCCCCCGAAAAAGTTTAGAATATTCTGGTCCTGGATGCCCGATATTTTTGTAGCTCGCACTACTTCCTTGTGCAAGGGAGGATTCTGCGTTTCATAAACGTCGACCGAACTTTCGGCAAGGATGATGGGCAGGTAAACATTGCCCGTGTAACTGTTGGTATCGACATTTTCGAAAACAAACTTGAATGGTTGAAGTATTTTACGGTTTTTAAATTTATCGTCGATGTTATTAAGCGAAATAAGTACCTTGCTATAGCGGTTGTACTCGAGGCTGGCCGACTGAAGCTGGTTTCGTTTTTTATTGGCCTGAATAGCCCGTAGAATTCGATGAGCAGGGTTTTCGCCCGGACGTACCAATACTTCGTTAAATACAACCACATTGGGTTGTAGGTTGAAATTGATAATTTGAGTAACCCCTCTTTCCACAGCTTCGGTTTGACTGCGATAGCCCAGAAACGAAACAGTGATAGAGTCAATCTTTTGCCGTGTTTCCAGTATATATGCTCCTGAGTCGTTTGTAAATGTTACAATCGAAGTATTCTTAACAAATACTGAGGCATAGGCAATGGGGTCGCCTGTTTGAGCATCCTTCACAATCCCCTTTATCCTTGTTATCTGGCCATAGGCATAAGGGGTAAATATCAAAAAAAACGCTAAAATCCAGTATATCCTGTAGCGTCCTGCCATATTAGGTTTTTTAGTTCAGGGTTTTATACAAATTTACACACTTTGGGTAATTTTTTACATTAATAAAACAACAAGCTCATGCATATTGTTTGCTTTGTTTTTTGGTTCCTTCGTATATCTCATAACAGTTAAATGTGCAAATATCGGGTCCATTGTAAAGCTTAATTTTTTTTGCAGGATGTAGTCCTACATGTTTCATGGCTTGCAGGTTGCTGGATATTATCCAAACATCGAATCCTGTATAATCTTTCTTCAGTTTATCACCCAACCGCTTGTAAAAGCCATCTACATCTTCTTTCTTTATACGTTTCCCGTAAGGCGGGTTAGTAATTACCACCCCTTCCTTGAAGGGCGGCACATATTCAAAAAAATCGGCCACTTTCAGATGTATGTATGGATGAAGAAAAGCATTTTTCACGTTGAGCTTTGCTTTTGTAAGGGCACTCTCATCAATATCCATGCCAATGATAGAGCAGAACTTTGAAGCATCCACATCATCCTTCTCGTCTTTTGTAATTTTTTCAAAAAGCTGGGCATCGAAGTCGGGCCAGGTTTCGAAGCCAAATTTTTTTCGGAAGATACCCGGTGGAAGTTGATGGGCAATCAATGCAGCTTCGATGAGGATGGTTCCAGAGCCGCACATGGGATCAATGAGATTTTGGGTGGGTTGCCATCCCGAAAGCAATACCATGCCTGCTGCCAACACTTCGTTTAGCGGTGCTACCGAGGTGGCAATGCGGTATCCTCGCTTAAATAGGGGTTCGCCCGATGAGTTGAGCGATAGCGTGCATTGACGTTCCGAGATATGCAAATGAATTAATATGTCGGGGTTATCGGTATCGATGTAGGGTCGTTTCCCCGTCTTTTCCCTGAAATAATCGACAATGGCATCTTTGACCCTAAGCGTTGCATACTGGGAATGTCGGAATACCGACGAATGTACGGTGGCTTCTACCGAAAAGGTATGCTTGTTGGTCAAAAGGGTTTGCCAGTCAATACGGTTTCTAACCTGTTGATATAGGTCGTTTTCATCGCTACACTCAAATGTGTCGATGGGCTTTAAAATGCTAATGGCCGTTCGTACATGGTAGTTGACCAGATACATCAGGTATTTATCGCCATTGAAATATACAGCTCGGTTTGCTTTACGTACATTTGTAGCTCCCAGATTTTCAAGTTCTTTGGCCAAAACATCTTCCAGTCCGTAAAATGTTTTGGCTACCAGCGTATAATCGTGATTACTCATCAATAAATATTTTGTGTTTTCAAAAAAAGCATGCAAAGGTAAGGAAATTTATCCCACAATTGATAAGCAAATTAATGAGTGAGCAGGATTGAGGTTTATTAAAAGTCCCATTATTTCAGCAAACGCATTTTTAATTTCATTTAAAAGATGAAATACCCAAAATTCACTTGATGCCCGTAATGGGTCATGTGATACAAACATTGAGAATATTCAGTTATAACACAAGTTCATCGGAGAATATACTCTATGCTGCGAGTTAATTTCTATGCTCCCAAAAGTAAAGGAAGATATTACAGTATAAATTATGGCAGGCTAAAATATTGATTTACAAATTGAATAGCGTTCAGAAGGCGTTGTTGGTGGAGCCCGGTAACAATATGGTAGGGGAATCGATATTTTTGAAGCTGGTACTCATATTTTTTAAAGAGTATCTCGCGCATGGCACCACCATTTTCTCGCACGGGGTCGGGTTCCCAGGGGATTGAGGTATCGGTAAGCAGGTACAGATCGAATGGGTTGGATCGGATAGCCTCATCAAGCCATTGTGGTTCGTGGCCAAAAACGACCTCAAACCAGATTCTTGTAATAATGAGTTCAGTATCAAAGAAAACAAAAGGTGCGAGCCCATCGGCTTCTTGTATTTGCTTCATTTGAACCAGGGCAATGTGTTCGACATCGGCATAGTCGTATTTTCTGTTTAATTGGGCTACATAGCCGCGTGCGTATTCTGGAATCCATCGGCCATGAAAATGCTGAGCAAGTTGGGCAGCAAGTGTGGTTTTTCCCGTACACTCGGGTCCCAGTATGGCTATCTTTTTACCCATTTTGTTTGCGAAAATCGTTCAACCATTTATAGTAACCCACTATGGCCAGCAGAGTGTACACCAGCATCAGTCCTGCTGCGACAAATCTTTCTTTGGCTACCAGCATACCCATCGACAGTGCATCAACGACAATCCAAATAAGCCATTGATCAAGTATTTTCCGGGCCAGCATCCAGGTAGCTACAATACTTGCCGCTGTCACAAATCCATCGAGCAGGGGAAAAGAGGCATGAAAAGCATTTCCCAATGGCAGATACAGTAAGATAAGAATTACTGTTACAAGAGCTGCATAAAACCAGTGAATGGGCTTAAGACGGGAAATCGGGAGTTCCTTTTTTTCGTGCGCTGGTATGCTACCTTTTTTCCCGAAAAGCCAGAAGATCCAACCATAAATACTAGCCACACAATAGTACAGCTGCAGGGACATATCGGCAAAGAGTCGGGATTCGTAGAATACCACTACAAAAGCTATAGAGGTAACAAGCCCTACCGGCCACAACCAGACACTTTTTCGTAGTGAAAAGTAAATATAAACCAGGCCACTGACGCTTCCGAAAATTTCAATCCAGTTGCTGCGCAGCCAGTCTATAATCCCGTTCATCGGCCCGAGGTGCTACTTAAAATTGAATCGTATTTGTTCAGCACTTTTAAGGCTTCCTGGATGATGGGATCGTCCTCGTTGTAAATTTCGTAAAACTCATTAGAATCCCATATATCACGCGCAATAAATGCTTTGATAAGCCGGCACATGGTAGCTTTCGAGTTTTCGATATCCTGATCCTGTACTTCAATTTTTTCCTTGCGCAAAAAGTCGATTAGCTGCGGATACAACGCATCGGCCGAAAAGTTTTGCTTATAGCTGGCAAATGTCGGATACTGAGCATTTATTTTTTGTCGATTCACATCGACATAATTGAGTACAAACCGGTTGAAAGCGCCAGTACGGAAGGCATCACGGTAAAGTTTGGTTACTTTCGAGGTATCGATTGGAACAAATACATCGGGCATAATACCCCCACCTCCATATACGGTTCTTTTATTGATCAGGGTGAAAAACTTTAGCGAATCACTAAAATGAATGCTATCTTTTGATGTGAGCTCGCCGCTTTTCAGCCGGTTCAGGATATCTTTCTCGTATTCGTCGGATTGTCCTTTCTTATAGGGCTTCTGTATGTCGCGTCCTGTAGGGGTGTAATAATGTGCAACGGTAAGACGAATCATAGACCCATCAGAGAATACCACAGGACGTTGAACCAATCCCTTGCCAAACGAACGACGCCCAACGATGATTCCTCTATCCCAATCCTGTATGGCACCTGCAAAAATTTCGCTGGCAGAAGCCGAATTTTCGTTGATAAGAACGATTACCTTTCCCTTTTCAAATAAGCCAGCACCTGTGGCACGGTATTCTTGCCGTGGTGTATGTGCACCTTTGGTATATACAATCAATCTGTCTTTTTCGAGAAAATGGTCGGCTAGCATAACGGCTTCATCAAGAATTCCCCCACCATTGTCGGTTAGATCGACAATAAGATTTTGGGCCTTCTGATCAAGTAATTTTCTGATGGCTTTTTCAAACTCCGTATTGGTAGTTTGCGAAAAACGATCGAGTTTGATATAGCCTGTTTCGCTATTGAGCATATAGGCTGCATCTACACTGTTAAGGGGAATTTTGTCGCGCACGATGGTAAAGTCGAGTAGTTCGTTTACTCCGCGGCGCACGACAGATATGGTAACTTTCGTACCCTTAGGACCCCGCAATTTGCTCATTACTTCTTTGTTGGTTATTTTTTGTCCTGCTACATTTTTGCCATCGATACGCACAATTTTATCCCCCGCTAGCACGCCTACTTTTTGCGAGGGTCCACCGGGTATGACATTAATGATAAAAATAGTATCGTTCAGGATATTGAAACTCACCCCAATACCCTCGAAGTTACCTTGAATCGATTCGTTCATTTCCTTTACCTGTTCGGCAGTCAGGTAGGTAGAATGGGGATCAAGCTCTTCGAGCATACCCCGAATAGCCGCTTCAACTAACTGTTTTTGATTGATGGTGTCGACATACATGGCCTGAATATAATCGAGCGCTCGCAATAACTTCAGGGAGTTTTCATTGAAAAATTGGGCAAAAAGCGTTGAGGTAAAAAACAATGTTACCGCTACCGCGGTAAAACTTTTTCGAATGATATCGTTCATAATGCAGAAAAATTACAGGTTATCAATTAATTATAGGCAACCAGCGTAACTGGTATTTTAGCAATATCGCCAATTTCTTTTCCACTTTCAGCCATTGAGGGGTCTTCACTGTCGTACTGCCAGAGGATGGTAACAGGAACCCCTTTTTGATACATTTCACTGAAAAAAGTAAAAATTTCAATAATTTTTCGCAGGGAGGAAGAATTAAAGTACGAAAATTTAAAAATCACATTTATGTTTGGGAAAGTCGTTAAACGTAATATTTCGTCTTTATAGGCTATTATCCAGTTAATTACAGGCTGATAAAAATCATTAGCGTTTTCGGGAAGCGAAAATCCGTAAAACTCGAGCACATGCGAATGCGGGTCCAGTACTATTCCGGGCGTAAATTTGGTCGATTCTATTCTTAAAAACTCCATGCGAAATTATATTTAACTAAAATAATCTGAACCATGCCAGACTTGTGTTAAGAACAAGCCAGCAGATGAAGTAATTTTTTAATTACAATCGATGTGGTATCTGCCCTTAAAGTTATAATAATTTTTTTGTGCGTCGCAATATTTTTTGTTATTGTTGTAATCATTCCCATTCGATGGTAGCAGGGGGTTTCGAGCTTATATCGTACACTACCCGGTTTACGCCTTTTACCTTATTGATAATTTCATTGGAAACACGGGCAAGGAATTCGTAGGGCAATCGAGCCCAGTCGGCAGTCATCCCATCTGTTGAGTTTACCGCTCTGAGCACTACCACGCTTTCGTAAGTACGTTCGTCGCCCATGACCCCCACCGATTGAACAGGAAGCAGGATAGCCGCTGCCTGCCACACTTCGTGGTAAAGGTTTTCGGACTTTAGCGATTCAATAAAAATATGATCGACTTCTTGAAGCAGCTTTATCTTTTCGTGAGTAATATCGCCAATGATGCGAATAGCTAATCCGGGACCCGGGAAGGGATGACGTTGTAGCAGGGCATCGGGAAGTCCCAGCGCTGCACCCACCCTTCGAACTTCGTCCTTGAAAAGGAGTCGTAGGGGTTCCACCACCTTCAGGTGCATTTTTTCGGGCAGTCCGCCTACATTGTGATGCGACTTGATGGTGGCCGACGGGCCATTGACCGATACCGATTCAATAACGTCGGGATATATAGTACCTTGTGCCAGCCAACGAACATCCTGAATTTTACGCGCTTCAGCCTCAAAGACCTCAATGAAACAACGTCCTATGATTTTACGCTTTTGCTCAGGGTCGGTCACTCCTTTAAGTGTACTAAGAAAAATTTCTTTGGCATCGACCCCAATCACATTTAAGCCCAGGTGTCGGTATGAGTCGAGTACTTTTTCAAATTCATTTTTACGAAGCAATCCGTTGTCGACAAAAATACAGGTAAGCTGCTGTCCAATAGCCCTGTGCAGCAACAAGGCTGCCACTGACGAGTCGACCCCGCCCGAAAGACCCAATACTACTTTTTCACCATCGAGCAACTGTTGCAGCTCACGGACGGTAGTATCAATGAATGAGGCAGGTGTCCAATCCTGCTTACATCCGCAAATGTTTACTACAAAATTATAAAGTAGCCGTGTACCCTCAGTGGTATGATACACCTCGGGATGAAACTGAATACCATAGGTCTGCGAATTTTTTACCTGATAGGCGCCTACCCTAACAGTAGGTGTGCTGGCAATAACCTCAAAATTTTCGGGGATACTCTGAATGCTGTCGCCATGCGACATCCAAACCTGGGTTTGAGGTGAAATATTCTGGAAAAGCGGATTGTCTGTTTTGATATATGAGAGGTTGGCCCTACCATATTCCCGCGAAGCCGAAGCTTCCACGTTACCGCCCGACAGGTATGCCATTAGCTGGGCACCGTAACAGATACCCAAAACCGGACACCGGGAGCTAAGCAATTGTATATCCACCTTAGGTGCCCCCTTGTCTCGAACCGAATAGGGACTGCCCGAAAGTATGTAACCTTTGGTACTTTCGTCCCATGCAGGTATCTTGTGGAAGGGATGTATTTCGCAGTAAACGTTTAATTCGCGAACCCGACGGGCTATTAGCTGAGTGTATTGCGAACCAAAATCGAGAATGATAATTTTATCCGTCACCGTGCAAAAGTGTTTTTAATTTCCAACGCCGCAAAGTTAATGATTGTTTTAAATTACACGGAAAAAACCTGTCTTCTGTCGTAATGCTTATTCTGAGCCTCTGTTAATTTTGTCAACTTCCTTCAGGATAAGCAAATTCAAAGGATTCATGTGCATGTTTAGAATATTTTTATGGGTAAAGCGTACCGCAACATCGTAAAAAAGTGGCACCACTGGAACTTCGTCAATGATTATCCTGTCCATTTGCCTGTAAAGTCGATATCGTTCGTCGAGTGATTTTTCTGCAAGCGCCTGTTGATACAATCTATCAAACTTTTCATTTCGAAAATGTGTGTAGTTGGGGCCAGCAGGCGAAAAATTAGGACTGAAAAAGAGCGAAAGAAAACTTTCAGCATCGGGGTAATCGGCTATCCATGAGGCTCTAAACATGGCCAAGCGTGAGTTGGCTAACATCTCACGATAGCTCAGCCCGTTGACTACCTCAATCTCAAGCGGAACATTGATTTGCGACAATTCGTGCTGGATATATTCACAAATATCGGCATAATCGGCAGTAGTGGTCAACGTAATGGGGGTAAGTCCCTGTCCGTTGGGGTAACCAGCTTTAGCCAGTAATTTTCTGGCCGAATCGGGCAGGTATGGAAAGCCTTTGGGAAAAGTATCGCAAAAGGATGGAATTCCCTTAGGCACAAAACCCGCATAGGCCGGAAAACCTATATTGTTTCGCAGGTAAGTAACCAGCTTTTCCCTGTCGATAGCCAGATTGATGGCCTGCCGAACAGCTTTTTGTTTTAATGGGCTATTCCTGACCCCAGGTAGCATGGTATCTACCAGCATACCCAGATATTCAATGTTGAGGTAGGGCGACTTTAGCAAATTGAGTCGGTTGGTATATTTTGGGTTTAGGGCTCCTTCCCGGGTCAGCAGTTCGTCTTTGAAAAATGGATTTACCCCGGAAATAAAATCAATTCTGCCCGACATAAATTGCATAAATTCCGATTGCTTATCCACAATAAAGGATATGACTACCGCATCAAGGTAAGGCAGGGGCTGGTTGTGGCTATCCTTTTCAAAATATCGCGGATTTTTTAAAAGAATCATTTTTTCGCCCTCCTGCCAACGTTTTAAAAAAAAGGGGCCTGTACCAACGGGATGGCTTCGAAAATCTTTTCCGTAATAAGCAATTGCCTCATGGGGAACTACAAAACAGTAGGGCATGGTTAGTATACCAGCAAAAGCAGGAAATGGAGAGCGCAAATACACTTTGAAGATGCTGTCGTTGATAGCCTCAAAACCACCGTTACCACGAGTTGTGTCTACTTTTCCAAAAATCCATGCGCCAGGTGAGGCCACCGAGGGGTCGGTAATGCGACGAAACGAGTATTCGAAGTCGTGTGCGGTTACCCTACGGCCTATGCCCGAGGAAAATATCGGGCTATCGTGAAAATATACATCGGGCCTGAGCCAGAAGGTGTATTCCCTACCCTCGTTAGTTATCGCATAACGATAGGCTATACAGGGTCGAATGTTCAGCGAGTCATCAATTTGAAGCAACCCGTTGTAAATTTGATTGACCACCCATATAACCGACTGATTACGGGCATAGGCCGGATCGAGCGATAATACCCCCTTCGATTCATTGTAGTAAAGTATTTTTGTTTCATCTTCCCTATGTGGTTGCATACAGCTGCTCATAAACCATATCATGAGCATATTCCATAAAATCGGCTGAGGAATATGAATTGCATGATTTCCTAATTTGATTTTAACCCTGTTTTTTATGACTGCTCGATAAAAAAATAGCTGCTTTATCATTGAATATTAATATTTTGCAATATAAACCAATTAAATTGCTTTGTTACCCAACATGCATCTTGCTCGCCAGGTGGTTTTCTACTTTTCTTTCATTCTAATGCCAGAATAACCAAATACATGTCCCCTATTTGTTAGGAAAACTGGATAAAAATAGTTGTTTATCATTTCAACTGGTACGCATTGACATAACAAATTTCCACAAAAGTAAGCAAACGAAATACAATTTTATGTTTGTACGATGCGTTAATATTCGCACAAATTAACATTATCCATTATCTTCGCAACCAAATAATAGCATAATTTATGAACAAAATCACTGCCATTCTGCTGCTGGCATTCCTACTTGTACAGGGTTGTAAAAAAGAGGAAGTTCTTACGGATGTTGATCATGACCTTCATTTTTCGAACGATACAGTTATGTTCGATACTGTGTTTACGAGTATTGGCAGTGCCACCAAAAGGATAAAAATATATAACCCCAACAATAAGGCGATAATTATTCCCCGCATTTATATCGCAGGGCAGTCGACCTCCCCTTTTATAGTGAATATTGATGGAGTATCAGGAATTTCGGTTGAGAATGTCAGAATAGAGGCACACGACAGCATATTTGGGTTTGTACAGGTGCTGATTGATCCAACTCGGCAGTTTTCTCCGCTTTTGGTTGAGGACTCGCTCATGGTCTTAAACGGTGCTGGAAAGACACGAAGCATTAAACTCATAGCATGGGGGCAGGATGTGCATCTGATTCGCGATAGTATTTTGAACACCCAAACCTGGTACAACGATAAACCTTATCTTATTTATGGATCGGCCATTGTCGATAGCAATCAGGTACTTACCATTGAAGCCGGCTGCACTGTGTACTTTCACAATAAAGCGTGGATGGGTGTATTTGGAACACTCGTAGTTAATGGCACGCTTGAAAAGCCTGTAACCTTTCGGGGTGATAGGCTCGATAAGTCCAATTATGCTCCTCCAGTATCCTATGACAAAATTCCCGGACAGTGGGAAGGCATCCGTTTTGCCAATTCCAGCGTTGGCAATAAGATCGATTATGCAATCATCCGCAATGCAACTTTTGGTATTGTAGCGGGTATATACAACCAACCGGGCCATGTTGAACTGGAAATATCCAACAGCAGAATATACAATAATTATACTTCTGCGCTTTTTGCCACTGCGGCACACATCAAAGCATGGAACTGCGTTTTTGCCCAGGGCGAATGGGCTACGCTGATGATTGCCCAGGGGGGCAACTATAGCTTCTATCATTGTACCTTTGCAGCATATCCTTCGTTTGGAATACGAAGTGGCTATGCCCTGTACCTTTCAAATTATCTGGTGGTCGATACAGTGCCCGGCGATGATAGAACGCGGAAAACTTTTTATGGTGAACTTGAAAAAGCCGACTTTGGTAACAGCATCCTTTATGGCGAGGTCGAAAACGCTGTCAGGTTTGCTGCCGCCTCCAGCTACGCTTTCGAATATACCTTTGATCATTGTCTGCTTAAGGGTACCAACGATTTTATTGCATCCACCAATTCCAGCCGTTTTGTGAGAACAAAAATTAGCGACAAGGAAGGTACCAGCGTTTTCGAAAAAATAGATACTCGCGAATTTAAATATGATTTTAGACTCAGTAAATCCTCACTAGCCCGTGAATCGGGAAGTATGGATATAGCAAACCAGTATCCTCAGGACTTAAATGGGAAAAGCCGTATAGCTGATGATGCACCGGATATTGGAGCCTACGAATTTTATCCCAATACAAAATGATATGTTACGAAAATTTTTATCGCTGCTGATTATAGGAATTTTAGGAACTGTCACAGCTGATCTTTTTGCAGATAAACCAGCTGCGCGAACCATCATGTTTTATAATTGCGAAAATTTGCTCGACCCTTTCGACGATCCTCGTACCAACGACAACGAATTTTTGCCACACTCGCGCCGTAACTGGACCTTTCAGAAATATCAGCAAAAACTTGAGCACATAAGCAAGGTCATTCTGGCAACGGGCACGGAACCTCCTGTGGTAATAGGGCTGGCAGAGGTTGAAAATGCCTTTGTGCTCAATCAGCTGAGTAGCAAAACAGGTCTTGCCCGGTTTAATTACAAGGTTATCCACCACGACTCACCCGATCCACGCGGCATTGATGTAGGTGTATTATATCGTCCAGCCTATTTTAGGGTGTTAGGTCAAACTTTTTACAGGGTAGGGACGACTACCAATCGAAAAAATGACCAATTCCAAACTCGAGATATTGTGTATCTTAAGGGTATACTTTGCTTGGACGATACATTGCATATTTTTTACAATCACTGGCCATCGAGGCGTAGCAGTGCCAAAGGTGACAACAAAGAAGCACACCGTATAACAGTAGCTAAGGTGCTACGTTCAAAGGTCGATTCTATCCTGCAGAAAAATGGACGGGCGCAGATCATCATCATGGGCGATTTCAACGATGAACCCGACAACATCAGTATAGTGCGCTATCTGGGTGCTCACGGAACAATTCAGCCCACAGGTACTACACAGCATTTACTCTTCAATTGGAGCGCTCAGTGGAAAAAGAATATTGCCTGGCTGGGCACCTACAAGTATAAAAATCAGTGGCATATTTTTGATCAGATTATTACCTCGTATGCGCTGGTACCCCAATTAGCATCCCGCAATAAATGTGTCACCCGTAAGGCTGAAATTTTTGCCCCCACTTTTTTATTAGTTCCCGACGAAAAATATGGCACCCGCCGGCCTTTCCGTACGTACAACAGTATGAAATATGCCGGCGGATTCAGCGATCACCTGCCAGTGCTGCTTACGCTCGAATGTCCCGCATGTCAGGCACGCTGATAAATGGATAGCTCAAATGCTGGTGCAGTAGCAATGATATATTCGAATACCTCCGACTGTATGGTTTCGAAGCGCTTAAAATCTTTATCCTTTGTATAAGCATACAATTCAAGTGGTAAACCGTTTTCGGTAGGCTGCAGGTAACGAACCACAAAAGTCATATTGGAATTAAAAAATTGGGTTCCCTGTAAATATTCCTCCAGATGCAGGCGGAAAAGTTTTGCGTTGGTGTCGGTTGCACTAAACACATAGTTGGCAGGTAATAAACCTTTGGCTTTAAGTTTATCTACCAGATCTGAATTATTGATAAAACGTACCGTTCGCATGTCGAGATTGACCGAACGTTTTAGTCGCCTACCCTCTGCGGTATCCAACCCACGCCAATTATGATAAACGTCCGACACAAAATAGTACACTGGCAATATACTGATGGTTTTATTGGTATTCATGATCTTTACTACACTCAGCTTAATGTCGATTACATTACCTTCAATGTTTTTACTGGGGATCTCGATATAATCGCCCAGTCGTATCAGATCGTTGGAAGATATCTGAATGCCTGCAACCAGCCCCAGAATAGCATCCTTGAACACGAACATCAATACAGCTGCAAAAGCGGTAAGACCAGCAAAAAGTGAGCTTAAATCTTTTTTAAACAGAATAGAAATGAGCATTAATGTTCCCACAAAATAAATAATCGATTTGACCACCTGCACGTATCCCTTTATGGAACGCTGCCTACCCATGGGGGTCATGTCATATATTTCTTGCAGTGCATTAATGGTTGAAAACAGTACCATGATCACTACAACCAATACGTAAATGTTAGTTGCAGTGATAATAAAACCAATCAAGGCAGGGAAATCATAGAGTGGAATGGGTGCCAGTTGGGCAATGATAATGGCCGGTGCCAGATGGGACAGCTTATTAAAAACGCCTTTTTCATAAAAAATGTCATCGTAGGGATTGTCACTTCGATCTACCCACTGCTTGATGAATCGAATGATGATGCGTTTGGTTACATAATTGGCAATTATGGCCAGCATGGCCACCCCTATCGATAGTATCAATACATTAACCAGGTGCGCTATATCGGGGTTTATCCCCAGACGGGTAAGAAAATCTTCTGTAACATTGTTGAGCTGTGCAAAAAACTCATCTATTCCCTTCATAAATCCTCTTTTTTATATAATTTATTTTTCGCAGCAAAGATAGCCGATTTAGGAATTTATCATAAACCTTCTCATTTCTTGTTTTACGTAAGAATAAAAACAAACATTTAAAAATGTTAAAAACCGTTAAGTTATTTTAAAGTGTTCGGGACAGAAAAATGGCTTTTTATATTTTTGAGGCAAAATCACTCGTAAAGTGTTGGCTTATGGACATAAAAATTGAAAAACTTACCAAAAAGTACGGGTCTCATCGAGCCGTCGACCAGATTTCGTTCGAGGTAAGGCAAGGCGAGATTCTGGGATTTCTGGGACCCAATGGCGCCGGTAAGACTACCACAATGAAAATTATTACTAACTACCTCAACGCCGACGAAGGCGAGGTGTATATTGGTGGCAAAAAGCTGAGCGAACATGCCGAAGAGCTTAAACGCCATATTGGCTACCTGCCCGAAAACAATCCACTCTACCACGATATGCCAGTAGTGGATTATCTCGAATTTTGTGCTGCCTTGCAGGATATTGAACGAAGCAAAATCCCCGATCGAGTACGGGAAATGATTCGTATCACTGGACTTAATGCCGAAAAACATAAAAAAATCGGCGAACTGAGTAAGGGTTACCGCCAGCGCGTGGGATTAGCACAGGCCATGATTCATAATCCTGCTATACTGATCCTCGACGAGCCAACCACAGGCCTCGACCCCAACCAGATTGTCGAAATACGACGTCTTATCCGCGAGCTGGGCAGAGAAAAAACTGTTATTCTCAGTACCCACATCTTGCCCGAGGTGGAAGCAACCTGCGACCGGATACTTATTATTAATAATGGCAAAATAGTAGCCGATGGTACTGCCGAAAATCTCCGTAAGCAGGCTCAAGGGCAGGAAATTTTGACCGTAAAAATCGAAGATGGCGATGTCAATGCAATTTTTAAGGCACTTCAATCGCTCTCAACAGTTGCTACCGTCGATTTCATGGACCGTTCACTCTCACGCTTCGAGGTTCAAAGCCGTCCCGGTTGTACCTCGCGACGCGAGATTTTCAACCTGTGCGTGCAAAATCATTGGACGCTCACTGAAATGGCTGTATCCGAGGCTAAGCTCGAGGATATTTTCAGAGAGCTAACCATGAATTGATTGTATTATATCGAGATAACACAATTGTTGACTCAGGTAACGATGAAAAGTCGCAGCAAAGTTTGTAAAATTCATCTTGCCAAAGTCATTCAACCTTAACAAAAAACAAATTACCGATGAAAGCCATATGGATAATAGCCCGCAAAGAACTCCAGAGTTTTTTTGACTCACTTATTGCCTATATTTTACTCGTATTGTTCCTTGGTTTTTGTGGTTTCTTTACCTGGATTTATGGAAGCGATGTGTTTTTTATAGGGCAAGCAACGTTGCGCCCCTTCTTTTCAATTGCTTACTGGACCCTGTTTATTTTTATTCCAGCCCTCACCATGCGAATGATTGCCGAGGAAAAGAAAACAGGTACCATTGAATTGTTACTAACAAAACCCATAACCGATCGACAGTTGGTAGTTGGCAAATTCCTGGCTGCTTTAATGCTAATTGCCATTACTTTGTTGTTTACCTTACCCTATGTCATCTCAATTGCTTCGCTGGGAAACCTCGACAATGGCGAGGTAGTAATGGGGTATCTGGGCCTACTGCTGATGAGTGCCTCCTACATTGCCATTGGCTTATATGCCAGCTCCCTTACCAACAATCAGATTGTGGCTTTTCTTTCAGCACTGTTCATCAGCCTGTTTTTTCATGTAATATTTGATGTACTCGATAGCGGCCTGTCGGGGTGGCTGGCACAGCTTTTTAATATGCTCAACCTGTCGGCTCACTTCGAAAGCCTGCAGCGAGGCGTGTTCGACACAAAAGATATCGTTTATTTCTTCTCATTAATTTTTCTCGGACTTTTCCTTACCGAGTCGAATATTGCCAAACGCAAAATATCGGGTTGATACGGTGAATCTTTAAATTGAATGTTATGAAAAATAAGTGGTCAATAAGCATCATACTGGTAGTGGCCATAATATTGCTGGCCAACCTAATTTCTCAGGATTTTTTTCTGCGAATCGATTTTAGCGAGGACAAAAATTATACGCTGAGCAAGGCTACCAAAGATTTGCTCAAACAACTGCAGGAGCCCGTGACGGTTAAGGCCTATTTTTCCGAAAACCTTCCGCCCAATGTAGCCCAAAGCCGTAAGGATCTGAAAGATCTACTGGTAGAGTACAACACCCGCTCGAAAGGGATGGTAGTGTACGAATTTGTTAATCCCAATGAAAACGAGGAAAAAGAGCAGGAAGCCGTACAGGCTGGTATACACCCGGTACTCATTGACGTACGGGAGAAAGACCAGGTAAAACAGCAAAAAGCCTATATGGGTGTGGTAGTGTCGATGGGCGAACGTAAGGAGGTTATCCCTTTTATACAACCTGGAACAGCCATAGAGTATGAGATGTCGAAGGCAATAAAAAAGCTTTCGGTTGTCGATAAACCTACCATTGGGTTAATGCAGGGGCATGGCGAACCTACTATCAGCAATATCATTCAGGCATACAACGAACTTACCGTATTGTACAACGTAGAACCCATAAATATTTCCGATACCACCCCGGTACCCGAGCGAATCAAAACACTGCTGATAATACAACCTAAAGATTCACTTAAAACCGGTGAGTTGAATCAGCTGGATGCTTTTCTGGCCCGTGGCGGCAACTTACTGGTGGCTACCAGCCGTGTGAATGCTAACCTGCAAAACGCTTATAGCACTACCCTGAATACTGGCCTTGAAAATTGGCTCCGCAAAAAAGGTATCCTTATTAAGGACGATATCCTTACCGACGTTGCCTGTTCACAAATACAGGTGGTACAAAATCTCGGTGGGTTCCAGATGATACGGCAGGTACAATTCCCGTACATACCTGTGATTAAAAACTTTGCCAAACATCCGGTTACCAGCGGTTTGGAGTCGGTAATTTTACCCTTCGCCAGCTCAATTGAATTTGCTTCGCACGATTCTGTCCAATTTGTTCCCCTTGCCTTTACCAGCGAAAAATCCTCATCCGAACAGTTACCCGTATACTTCGACTTGCAGCGCCAGTGGACTCAAAACGATTTTCGGCAGAAAAACCTTGTCGTTGCTGCTGCAATTGAGGTAAAGCTGGCTGGACAGAATAAGTCCAAAATCATATGCATAGCCAGTGGCGACTTTATCCTCAACAGCAGGGGTAACGACCGCTCGCAACAACAAACCCTGGCCCCCGACAATGTCAACCTTTTTGTTAACAGCGTTGACTGGCTTACCGATGAGACAGGTCTGATCTCCCTTAGAACTAAAGCTATTACCTCCCGCCCAATAAAGGAAGTGTCGGATGTAACTCGGGGATTTATCAAATGGGCTAATTTCCTTGTTCCCATCCTGCTGGTGATTGGTTATGGATTTTTCCGATTCCAGATGAACAGAAATATAAGAATTAAAAGAATGGAGGAAAATTATGGCTAAGTCTTTGAATAATAAAAATTTATTGTACATACTAGGCGTACTGATAATTCTGTTTGTGGCAGTAAAGTGGTATCAAAGTGCGCGTGTTGAAAAAACTCTGAAAACCGAGCTGGTAGCTATAGATACCAGCAAGGTAACCGAGATTGTCCTTTATCCTGCCTGTGAAAAAGGAGCTGAAATACGATTCTTCCAGCAGGGTAAAGATTGGAGGGTGAAAAAAGGTCAGCTGGTTGCCGAAACAGAGGTAGGTACGGTCAAAAGTCTTATTTCCTCTTTGCAGGAATTAAAGGTGAAAAGCCTGGTGTCGAAGGACAAAAAGAAATGGGCCGATTATCAGGTTACCGATAGCACAGCTACCCGCGTAAAGGTTTTGCAGGGGAAAAAGATCGTTGCCGACCTGTATCTTGGACGTTTTAGCTATCAGCCTACCAATCAGGGTTACGGCATGTATGGTGGTGGCGGTGTAACAGGTACCACCTATGTAAGGCTGGCCAACGAAAACGAAGTATACGCTGTGGATGGCTTTCTGGTCTTTACCTTCAACCAAAATTTCAATATGTTCCGAAAGCAAGCCATTGCAAAATTTGAGCCTGCTCAGGTCGAAAAGGTATTGTTCACCTACCCCGCTGACAGTGGTTTTGTACTCGAAATACGTGATAAAAAATGGCTGCTGTCTGGGGCCCCCGCCGATTCGAATAAGGTAGCTGCCTACCTCAATCGCCTCTCGTACAAAAGCTCAACGGATTTTAACGACCACTTTACCCCCGTGGGTAATGCTCTGTTTACCCTTACCCTAGAGGGAAAGTCGATGAAACCCATTACCATCGAGGCATATCCGCTGCATGGGGATACCCTGGTGGTAAACTCTACATACAACCCGAAATCGTGGTTTAATTTTGTTCAAAAATCTCTAGCAGAGGAAATCTTCTGTTCCAAAAATAAGTTTTTGCCCGAACAAGGTAAAAGCAAACAGGCAAAATAACACACCATTGTGCTATTGTTGAGATACAAAAGAGATCACCACAGGAAATTCTCTGTGGTTGATCTCTTTTGTAAGTATGCAGCTTTTTTGCAAAAAGTGTAAAAAAGTTCCTGGCAGAATTTAATTAGCGATATTTTTAAATAACTTTGGACAATAAAATTTCAACATGATTCATTTTCAGTCACTTATCACGTGTCCACACTGCGGTTTTAGTAGCCTTGAGACTATGCCGGTAGATACCTGCGTATTTTTTTATGAATGTAGCCAATGCAAGCAGATTCTCCGGCCCCGTGAGGGCGATTGTTGCGTATTTTGTTCTTATGGCAGTGTTAAGTGCCCCTCAAAACAGCAGGGACAAAGGGAATGCTATTGCTAACCGGCATACCAGGGTTCGGACAAAAAAAGAAATTCATTTGTTACCGAGCTGATAGGATTTACATGCTTCGTCTACAGAAATTCGTATTTATTTGCGGACATTTTTTTTGCCAACATATTTTCGATCAACATCCCCTTTATATCCTTTTCCATTCTCCAGAAAAATGGGGGGCAAATGCTTATTGGAAGGTGCCGGTGAAGCCTTAATATGATTCAATTGCAGATTGGTAAACTCCTTTACGTGGATGCCATGCTTGAAATAATTTTCAGTGACGTTATCCCAGGCAATGTCAACCTGATTAAGCAAGAGGTTATCGACATATTGAGCATAAAATGCAGAGATGTCAGCTGCAAATAGGGATGTTCCATAAGCACCTCGTAGATCAATATTTCCACCAGCCACCTCATTGAGCTTGCTATTGCGCAGGGTAAATTTCACATTAAAAAACGATACATCTTTTATTCTGCTTTCTTCAGAACCATAAAGAATAATTCCCGATTCACCCTCACAGGTAACATCGCGAAAAGTAACATTTCTAATGCTACCCATTTTAACATTGTTATTTCCCCTAACAGCTGAGATATGAATGGGCTCCCCATTTCCCCACCAGTCGCCTGTATGCAAACGGGTACTTATTACCACCTGTGCAATGGTAATATTCTCAATAGACCCAGTATCACGGACAAAAATACCAATACCACGGTTTGAATTTGTAATGTTTACATTGCTAATAAGGACGTTTTTTACGGAATTTTGGTCAATCCATCCAATTCTGATACCACTTGAACGAGATTGCAAATTACAATTGGTAATGGTAATATTATAAGAATTGTGGCGTAAGTTGTGGAAGCCCGGTAGTTCAAAATGATGGGCATAACCCGTAATAGCAATTGCATCATCGCCGGTACGGATATCACAATCCGATACCATAACATTCCGGCACGAGGTAATGTCAATGCCATCGCTATTAGGTGTTTCCATGCTTGCCCAAACTTTCAAACCCGAAGCTATTACGCCATCACAATCGGCAAAATGCAATGTCCAGAAAGGAGATCGGTTAAGTTGAATATCCCTAACCAAAACATTTTTGCATTCGGAGAAAATAACCATTTGCCGGGGACGAGCAGCCTTAGGTACTACAGGACCATCACCAATACCGCTTTCTACCCTTCTAAAGTTTGCTTTTTGCCGGGTATTTTCAAGCTCTCCCCATTCGATGGTTTTAATCTGATCCCAATAAAAAAATGCTTGATCATTTCCATTAATCGCCCCTTGTCCAGTAATTGATACATTTTGTGCCCTATGGGCATATATTATCCCATAGGTTGCAGCAGTATTAAAAAGTGGCGACTGATAGGGCTTATAGTCAGCCATACGCGCACTACCCTTCAGTTCTGCACCAGATTCAAGGTATAAATTAACATTTGACTTCAACTCGATGGTACCTGTAACAAAAATACCGGCTGGTACATAAACAGTACCTCCGCCAGATGCTGCACAGGAATCAATGGCGCGCTGAATAAATACGGTATTGACCGTACTATCATCCGGAATGGCTCCAAAATCAATAATATTATAATAATGTTGAGCAATACAAGTACAGGTAAAAATGATTGTCGCTATCCCGCTGATGACAAATCTTGTTTTCATACCCAAATGAATTTTTGTACATTCAATCCTTTTAATCCGATCTAATAACAAAATGAATAAGTTACCACATACTACCTACAAGATGAAATCCATGATTTTTTGCTACCGTAAGCACTATTCATTTATTCGATTCAAATAATGTTATTTAAAAAGCTCTCAAAACGAGCCAAATTTTATTATTGTTCTATTAAAATCGTTTTTTGGAAGCTTTTCATATTGTTGTAAATTTTAAGCCCATATAATCCAGATGGCATGGAAGGGAGAGAAATATAAAGCTCTGGTTCGGATATTAATTTCCGAAGCAGGTAATTTTTCCCATCCATTGCATTTAGTTCAAGAATAATTTCCGGGCCCAAATTGTTGGCACCTGTTATCATAAGGTAATCCCGGGCGGGATTAGGAAATACCGAAAGGTCTCCCATTGTGCCACGAGGCAGTGCCGTAAGCGAAGCTACAACCAGTACCGTATCTTCCTGACTATTTTCAAAACCATCATTTACCACAACTCCAAACAAATAGTTTCCCTCTAAATCAACCTTAGCAGGGATACGGGAACCATTGGGTTTTCCCAGAAGAACTTTACTATTAGCTGGCTGCTGAATAATACGCCAGGTATAAGAAAGTTTATCACTATCGGCATCCCAACTTCGATAGGCGTTCAAAAAGAACGAAGTGTTAATTTTTACCACGGTATCATTACCAGCAATGGCAACGGGTTTGTGATTTTCATCCCGTACCTCGACAGTAACTTTCCTCATTACACTGGTATCGTAAGCATCGCAAACCTGCACGCCCAACTGATAGCTACCCGACACCGTAGGGTTTACCGATACCGAATCGGCTGTAATTACATTTAGGTTAAGCTGACCATTTGCTGGCTGGCTTACTATACTCCAATAATAATGAACCAAGCTATCGCCGTCGGGATCGTAGCTTTTTGAAGCCTCAATAATTGCAGACATATTTTTAATGAGCTTAAACTTGTCGGCATTGGGTACAACTATGGGTGCCGTTCTTCCAATATTCCCGGCCTTCAGGACGTTTAGTAAATAAAAGGTATGTCCCGAACTGCCATCAGGGGAGACATCAGAAATTTTAATATGCAATTTGTGTTTGCCATCAGGGAGTTGATCCTGTACCAAACCAAACACTGTGGCAGGTCCCCACGTTTGCGTCCAGTAGGCATCAAACACTTTGTGGGGATAGCCATCCACCCACATCTCGGCCCTACCCCACTGCGTGTTGTTATGTTTTGAGTACAAAACAGCAATGCTATTACCTTCCACCTCAAATATCATTTCATCGCCTGGATTTATAGCCACCCAGCCGGTGCCCGAGTTGGTCCAACCGTTTGACATCTCAGGAACAATCGTAGTATTGGTATACATGTAAGTATGGTCGTATGTGTTTGAAATATAAGGAGCAGGAAGCACGGTGTCAACCGTAAGTAGTTGATTGGTGTCGGGTACATTAGCATATACCTTTTCCAACTCATCGGTTATAAAGGTTGCAATATATTGCATACCCACGTCATTGGGGTGAAGTCCATCCACAAAAATGCTTTCAAGGCTTATACCATCCTGGCTCACGGCCGCATCGATAAGGTCGGCAAAACTAATCATTGGAACTTTATAATAGTTTCCAACAATTTCGTGTGAAGCTTTAGCTGTAGTTCCGTTCGATTGCTTAAGCATCAACATCATCACAGCAGGATGCCCCGAAGCCATGAGCAATTGGCGTATTAGTCCTTCCATACTGGTGGTAGCCCATGTACCTTGGGCATCATTTACCGAAAACTCTACAATCACCAGATCGGGATTATATTTCAGCACATCGCGACGAAGACGAAACATCCCAATATCAGAACCTGTACCGCCTATTCCAGCATTGATCATGCTGAAATGAGCAGAAGGAAATTTTGACTGCCACCAGGCCGTAACACGGTTGGCCCATCGATTGGCCTCCGCCGACGCTGCATAACCCTGCGTGATAGACCCCCCCAAATAAACAAGGGTAACCGTATCGCCCCTCAATGCCTTTATAAATACATTATACAGACGGGTAGTATCATATCCTCCTACGTTGGCACTCTTGAGACTTTGCGATAACGATATTTCCATGCCAATGAACAACAAACACGAAATTAAGTATATTTTTCTCATCAATGATTAATATTAAAGGATACGGCAAAGATACCTACTCCCCTCCCCGTAATGGTAGAAAAATGAATAGAAGTTGAAGGATATATGTAACAGAAAAGGTTAAAAATTAAAAAGTTTGTAAAAAAAGATGGAAAATCTTTCGATTCCCATCATTTTTACAAACTACTCACTAACTACAACTAACCACTAACTATGAAAACAAAACTACTCACTACTGTTTAAGTTTAAGACAAACATCGTGCCAAACTTTTTTTATCCAGTTCAGCAATAGAAAAAACGTGCATCATATAGTATCTTTCAGTTCCATAATCATAAAAATTTAGCCACAGAGGATACTTGTAGTTTTTCGCCAGCAGTATCGCTACCCTCATGCTATTATCATCCCAATACCTATTTTACCTACTCATTTTAGACAGCCAAGGTCAGCCGTTCAACACATTTCTGGCAAAACAAAATTTTATCTTATCGAATAATTAAATTTATCCTCAGCAGAAGTCTACCCCATATAAAAGCTTAAAATTATGCCACTTTAAAATAACCCGGAAAGAATAGACAATCCCTGCAACATGAGTTCTTAAATTTCAGGGTGAAAAAAATCGTCTATGCCAAACACACAAGGGGTAGCTTAGTCATCATAACAAATTCAAGCACTTTTTAAATGCGTCATCAGAACATGGATTGCTAAAAATGGATTTAGATTTTCATTTTTCCTAAAACTAATCGACAAGTACATTGTTTATTTAGATGGATATTAAAACTTAGGACAATGAAATATCTTATGCTACTTCCATTGATGACATTGTGGAGTTATATTTTTGGAGAAGAACCCTTAAAAGTTGGGGAAAGCGTACCCGATTTTGTACTAAAGGATCAAGATGGGAAAGAATTTCGATTGAGTGATCACCTGGGTAAGTCTACTCTTGTCATATATTTTTACCCCAAGGATGATACGCCAGGTTGTACCAAACAAGCCTGCTATTTTCGCGATCAGTACGAGGCTTTTACCTCAGCAGGAGCTACAGTGATAGGGATAAGCAGCCAGGATGTGGCCAGCCATAAGGCCTTTGCAAAAAAGTACAATTTGCCTTTTACCTTGCTGGCTGATGTAGACGGAAAGGTGCGAAAGCAGTTTGGTGCAGGTTCGGGTATTATTCCCGGACGTGTAACATTTGTGGTGGGCAAGGATGGAAAGATAGCCTACGTGTTCAGCTCACAAACCGACGTTCAGCGTCATATAGAAGAGGCCTTACGGATTGTACGACAGCTCAATGGTCGCTAACTTTGAAGACCAAAGGTACGGTTAAAGCTGCCCATGCGATAGCCCAGGATATCTACCGTCACGTATTTAAAACCAAAGCTCACGAGAGCCTGATGTATCTCTTCGGCCAGCGGTAAGGTAATTATTTCGTGTATCTGGCTGGGGTGAACTTCAATGCGTGCCAGATCGTTGTGGCAGCGAACACGAATGGTACGAAAACCTTTTTCGATCAAAAACTTTTCGGCCTTTTCAACCTTAATCAGGTCTTCTCGCTTGATTTCTGTGTTGTATGGGAAACGTGAATAAAGACAGGCATAGGCAGGTTTATTCCACGTGGGTAGTTCGAGAAGCCTGGAAAATTCCCTGATTTCTTTTTTTGTGATATTAAGAAAAAGTAATGGGCTAAGCACCTTCAGCTCATTAATAGCCTTCTGGCCAGGGCGATAGTCGTTCTTATCATCGGCATTACTGCCATCGAATACAATCGGAATCCCAAGTTTCTGGGCTTCCTGAATGATATTACCAAATTCCACCTTTTTACAATGATAACACCGGTCGATGGGATTATAACGAATGTTTTCTTCTATCTCGTCGCTGACAAGAACTATATGCTGTACACCTAATTGTCGGGCAATATTTTGGGCTTCTTCCAGCTCGTAGCGGGGCAACGATGGTGCATCGACGGTTATACCTGCAACGTTTTCGGCCCCAATAGCTTCTTTAGCAGCAGCCAACAGGAAGGTACTGTCTACCCCGCCGGAATAGGCTACTGCTACCCTATTAAATTGACGAATGTACGTCAAAAGTTGCTGAAATTTCTGGGGAGTTTCCATTATTTTTTTTTACATTTAAATTGTTGTTTTATTAAACTTTTGCACTGTGCGATTTGTTCACAATAATAGACCACTTAAACTATAAAGTTATGGCAAACTTACAAACAAATTACTTAGGAATCCCACTTCGCAATCCCATTATTATTGGGGCGAGTAACTTAGTTGATAATCCCGACAACCTAAAACGATTGCAGGATAATGGTGCAGCAGCGGTGGTTTATAAATCGCTGTTTGAAGAGCAGATTCAGCTGGAACAGCTCGAGTTTGAAGAGGCACTGGAAGAGTATAACTATCGTCATGCCGAAATGACTACCCTGTTTCCGCGTCTCGAGCACGCAGGTGCCCGTGAGCATTTAACAAAACTGGCAAAAGCACGTAGCGTACTATCTATTCCTCTGATTGGTAGCTTAAATGCCATATTACACGAGTCGTGGGTGGATTATGCTCGTCAGCTGGCCGAAGCAGGCGTTGACGCGCTGGAACTTAATTTTTATGCGGTCCCCAAACGCTTTGATGTTACCGCCGAAGAAATAGAAAATCAGCAAGTTGAAATACTTAAAGCAGTTAAAGAGGCCGTTGAAATACCCGTGAGCGTAAAATTAAGTAGCTTTTACACCAATCCTTTAAACTTTATCTCCCGGCTCGATAAGGCGGGGGTTGACGGGGTAGTTATCTTTAATCGTTTTTATCAGCCCGATGTAGATGTACAGCAGATAAAACATGTGTCGTCGCACCAGTTGAGCACTTCCGCTGAAAATAGGCTGGCCTTACGTTTTGCAGGCTTGCTGCATGGACACATAGCTGCATCGATATGTGCCAACGGGGGTATTCATTCGGGAACTGATGTAGTAAAAATGTTGCTGGTGGGTGCCGACGCCGTAGAAGTGGTAAGCACGGTATATCAGAACAAGTTTGAACACATTGGCCACATGCTCGAGGAAATAACGAAATGGATGGATGAAAAAGGGTTTCAAACCATCAATGATTTTAAGGGTAAACTTTCGAACAAAAATATTCGCGACCCATTTGTATACCAACGAGCCCAGTATATAGATTTGCTCATCAATTCCGACCATTTGCTGAAAAGGGTCACCTTACCCTGATGGTTATACTTTGTTTTGTGTAAATTTATAATCAAAAAGGGGGCATCATTTCAATGCCCCCTTTTTTTGAGCTTCATATAAGCAGCGTTTTTTGCGGTTACGAGGTTACGGGTGCGTTGATCTTCCTCAGCACCAGTCCTTCTCCAAAGCTATCGACCAGTACATGATCATTTTTACTGATCTTATCGGCTATAATTTGCCGCGACAGCTCATTGAGCAGATGTTTTTGCATGAGTCGCTTGATGGGTCTTGCCCCATAATGCGGGTCGTAACCATTTTCGGCCAACCAATCGATAGCAGCATCGGAAATATCGAGCGTAATTGACTGTTCGGCCATCTGCTTTTTGATAAGGTTGAACTGCATGCGCACAATATCCCTTACATCCTTAGCCGACAGCGGGTTGAACATGATAATTTCGTCGACACGGTTCAGAAACTCGGGCCGTATGGTTTGACGCAACAGGTTCATTACGTCGATACGTATGCGTTCGAGCACATGCTCGCGATTGCTTTCGTTCATTTCACTAATACCATCCTGGATAATATGCGACCCAATGTTTGAGGTCATGATGATGATGGTATTTTTGAAATTGACCACTCGGCCCTTGTTGTCGGTCAACCGTCCATCGTCGAGCACCTGAAGCAGGATATTGAATACGTCGGGATGAGCTTTTTCTATTTCATCGAGCAAAACGACCGAATAGGGTTTGTGACGTACCGCTTCAGTAAGCTGACCGCCTTCTTCGTAGCCAACATATCCTGGGGGTGCGCCTACCAGTCTCGATACCGAGTGCCGTTCCTGATATTCGCTCATATCGATTCGAGTCATCATGTTTTCATCGTCGAAGAGGAACTCGGCAAGAGCCTTGGCCAGCTCGGTTTTACCTACGCCGGTTGTACCCAGGAATATGAACGAGCCAATGGGACGTTTGCTGTCCTGCAAACCGGCACGACTACGACGAACAGCATCGGCCACGGCAGCAATAGCTTCATCCTGACCCACAACACGTTTGTGCAACTCTTCTTCGAGATGCAATAGTTTTTCTCTTTCGCTTTGTACCATACGTGTGACGGGTATGCCTGTCCACTTGGCCACAATTTCAGCAATATCTTCAGCCGTGACTTCCTCCTTAATAAGGGGTTTGTCACCCTGTAGCTGGTTCAGCTCGTTTTGCAATTGCTCAATATTGCGTTGAGCTTCCTGAATTTTTCCATACCGCAGCTCGGCCACCCGACCATAGTCGCCCATGCGTTCGGCCTGTTCGGCTTCAAATTTATATTCTTCTATGGCCTGTTTGTTTCGTTGTATGGCTTCAACGATATTTTTTTCCTGTTGCCATTTCGATCGTAGCTGTTTGCGTTGTTCGTCAAGATTAGCTATCTCGGCCACAATTTGTTTTACTTTTTCATCGTCACCCTCGCGTTTAAGCGCCTCACGTTCTATCTCGAGTTGTTTTATCTTACGTTCCAGGTCATCAATTTCCTGGGGAACGGAGTTCATTTCGAGTTTCAGACGCGAGGCTGCCTCATCAATCAGGTCAATGGCTTTGTCGGGCAGATAACGGTTGGTAATATACCGATGCGAGAGCTCTACGGCCGCAATGATGGCCTCGTCCTTGATACGAACCTTGTGATGATTTTCGTACCGTTCGCGCAAACCCCGTAAAATGGATATAGCGCTCAACTTATCGGGCTCATCCACAATCACGGTCTGGAAACGACGTTCCAGAGCCTTGTCTTTTTCGAAATATTTCTGATATTCGTTGAAAGTAGTGGCCCCAATAGCCCGTAATTCACCCCTTGCCAGAGCAGGTTTGAGTATGTTGGCGGCGTCCATGGCTCCTTCGGTCTTTCCAGCACCAACAAGTGTATGAATTTCGTCGATGAACAGGATGATTTCGCCATCGGACGAAATAACCTCGTTAACCACGCTTTTTAGCCTTTCCTCAAACTGCCCTTTGTAGCTTGCGCCAGCAATAAGTGCCCCCATATCGAGTGAGAAAATCTGCTTGGTCTTCAGATTTTCAGGCACATCGCCGTTGACAATCCGATGAGCCAGCCCTTCGGCAATAGCCGTTTTACCCACTCCCGGTTCACCAATGAGGATAGGGTTATTTTTCGTGCGGCGTAGCAAAATTTGTATCACACGCCGTATCTCTTCATCCCGCCCAATAACAGGGTCGAGCTTCCCCTGACGAGCACGTTCGTTCAGGTTGATAGCATACTTGTTAAGCGCATCGTAAGTATCGTCGGAAGTGTGTGAAGTCACTCGGTTACCCTTGCGCATTTCGGCTATTGCTGCCTTAAGGTCTTTCTCCGTAAGCCCTGCATCACGCAGCATAGTAGCCACCTTGTTCGAAGTAGTTGCAATCCCGTAGAGAATTGACTCTACAGCAATAAACTGGTCGCCCAGCTGTTTGCTATGCTCAAGTGCTTTCTGCAGCGCTTTGCTAGCGTCGGACGACAAATATTGCTCACCACCACTAACTCTCGGTAGTGACTCAAGCTCGCGATCGAGTGCCAGATAAAAATAATGGGTATTCACCCCACATTTTTTTAACAGAAAGTTTGTTACATCATCGGCCTTTTCCTGCAACCCTTTCATCAAATGCACAGGTTCAATAGCCTGATGATTTTTATTTTCAGCAATTATGCCTGCTTGCTGAATGACTTCCTGTGCTTTAAGCGTAAAATTATTCAGGTTCATAGTTTTATCTCCTTTCTGTTCAGGAACATACTCAAATTTTTGTCCAGAAATATTTTTATGACAAAATTTCCTTAAACCCAATTGTTCCTTTTTGCTAATTCAACTTTGATGCAATTGGGAAACTTGTTTGTTTTTCCTTGAAAATTAATATTTTATATTAGTATTTCCATAAAGAAAAACTAAAAGTCAAATCAGAAATACTTACCTTAATTATGTTTTAGTAAATCGGGATAAATCCCAGCAAGTCATGGTTTGATTAGTTCAGAAGGATGGAAGGGATTAATACTGTCATTTTGTCATAAAAAAACTGAACAACCTGCAATATTTACACTATTCAATTTCCTCATCATCGTACGAATTTACGCCACTACCTTTTAAGTGAATTTTATCATCTATGCCAATAATCGGTTTTCTGATTTTTTTAGCTTGCTCAATAATAGGGAGCAACTCATCAAACATGTCTTTAAAAATGTTACCCAAGGTATAGGGAGCCTGCTGTACCTTAAATTCATGCATGTGAGTTCTTCATTACTATTATTTGAAGTAGAAAATAAATTGGCTTTAGCAGGAATGTCGATAAATCGTCGTGTTGGAATATCGATAATACGCATCCATTCGGGGAATTTTTTTGATTTAACTACAACAAAATGTCGGGTAGAAAGTAGCTTTTCACCAGTATATTTAAAGGAATATTCTTTAGCAAAAACTATTTTATAATTGTTGAAAAAAAACGGGGACAATAGGTGAGCATCCATGAGAGAGAACATAACGGTATCTCCCAGAAAAAATAAATTGGGGAATTTGTTTTTCAAATTGAAATAGTAGTTTAAATAGTTAAGGCATACCTCGAAGGGTTCGATGCGACAAATACAGGGCAAGGTAAGATTGTTCATGCGTTGCACGCAAAAATCCATTTCAGCCAACAAATCATCAAGTTGATGGTAGGGTATATATACTTGGTTTCGAGATACATGCTCCTTTTAAATCCATCGACAAAGATCATGTATAGCAGGGATAATTGTTTGCGGGTAGCTATGAATTGCAGATAATTTGAATTGGGGCATATTCGAAAGAAACGAATTTCAGGAACCGTCCATAATGCTCGCAATTATTGTAATACCAATTGTTAAATTCATTTAAAGCCGAATAGTATAATGGTATGTATCTTTTTATTTGTTCGGGCAATTTTATTCCAACAACATTTCCATTGATGCAGCAGACAAAATGCTGGAAACTAAAAAAATGCTTAGATTTTTTCGTGAAGTGACAGCTACAGGGAATACCGATATTCAACGAATGGCTTTAAAGTTTTAAACACCCATGCTTGCAAAGGTATATTCTCAAAGCGACAGGTTGTGTCGCCATGCATTTTGAAAGGAAAAAAATTTTTCGTTAATCTGTGCAATGAATTTATTATCGCCCAGTACCTGAATATTTTCAAACAACCCAAGCACAAATCGAGCAGGCCCCTCGTAACTGCACACAGGAGCTTTTAAGTGCCAAAAATTCTCAGAACACTGAGCGAGATATTTTTCGGCCAGGGGATATTCTTCAATAAGAAGATTATAGGCTCGGACATTGAGATTTAGCTCAATTTCACCAACATATTCGAAATTAGAAATGCGAAAAATGTCAATGAATCGCTGCTGATGTCGTTCCTTAAATTTCCATGGCAACTGCAACACATTGACTTCGCCGATGCGCGATACATTAAACAGCTTACATTTGCTGCTTTCGTGCTCGTAACACCATACTTGTTCATAATTGACAGTAAACTCATAGGGTTCGACTAACCGGTTGGATACCTGATTGCTGTTTGAGGAACGATACGATACCAGCTCAACACACAGTTCCGCCTGTATAGCTTCGGTAAGTTTTTCAACATTATTACCTATTTCAGGTTTTACTACCATCTCGGCCATCCACGGGTAATAGTGGTAAATGTTGTAAAGTTTTTTCTTGAGATTCATCTTCAGGCTGTTCCTGGTGTCGATACTGTCGATAGCCTTATGGAGTATAAAGGCTTCTTCTTCAGAAAACTGTACCAGGTCGCTTAATTGTTTAAGCTGCCCTTTGTTGGTGCTCAAATAGGGAATGCCCTTCTGGTGGTATTCTACAACTATTCCGGCCATCTTAAGGGTTTCAATCCAACGCTGGATGGTACGAACGTTACAATCGAGTTTTTGGGCTAACTCAGAAGTGGTCAACCGATTGCCTATCAACATCATCATCAATCGTATGAGTCGTGTCAGATGAGGCTGTTCCATAGTTATTGAGGTATTTTTATGTCATAAAAATAGCAGCATTTTTTAAACGTATGAGTGTAAATGTATAAAAAAAACGCTTTACATCTTATGATGCAAAGCGTTTATTGATTAGGGAAATCGATTATTTGTATTCGCTAAGGTATTTTAGCACCTGTTGATAGACGTTTTCGGGCGTAAAGCCGAATTTTTCATCAAGCACTTTGGCGGGAGCTGAATATCCAAAATGATCGAGCCCCCATATACGTCCTTTCGGTCCAACCAACCCGGCAAGAGTAATGGGCAAGCCGGCTGTGAGTCCAAAAACCGGGATATTGTCGGGGATAACCGATTTCTGATATTCCATGGGCTGATTACGGAACAAGCCTTCAGAAATTACCGATACAACACGCACTTTTAGGTTCTTATCGGCAACAAGTTTTAGTGCTCCTTCGTATAGCGTCGACACTTCCGAACCGCTACCCACAAGAATTACGTCGGGTTGACCCTCACAGTCGAGTACGATGTAGGCTCCCTTTTGGGCTTCCAGAGCATCCTGATAGCGCGTTGAACCGGGTTTTGCGGGGATGTCCTTAATGTTTTGACGCGAAAGGATGAGTGCGGTAGGAGTTTTAGTATTTTCCATGGCCATTTTCCAGGCCACATTAGTTTCGTAAGCATCGGCTGGTCGAAGCACCAACATGCTATTGTGTCCGCTGTGATTTTTAAGGTGCTCAAGCAAACGAATCTGGGCTTCCTGTTCCACGGGCTGATGTGTAGGACCATCTTCGCCAACCCTGAAAGCATCGTGTGTCCAAATGTATTTGACGGGTAACTCCTGAAGCGCAGCCAGTCGCACAGCAGGCTTCATAAAGTCGCTGAAAACGAAGAAAGTTGCACAGGCTGCCCAAACTCCGCCGTGCAGGGCGATACCATTGCAAATAGCAGCCATGGTAAGTTCGCTCACACCTGCCTGAAGAAAAGCTCCTTTAAAATTACCCTTGGTAAATGCCGTAGTATGTTTTAAGAAACCATCGGTTTTATCGCTATTAGCCAGGTCGGCCGATGAAACAATCATATTTTCAACTTTCTGTGCCAGATAGCTAAGCACTGCCGATGAAGCTGCACGGGTGGCAATATTTTCCTTTTGCGCTATTTCGGCAAAGTTGAGTTCGGGAAGTTTACCCGAGAGGAACTGCTCGAGTTTGGCTGCCAGCCCGGGATTTTCTTTCGCCCATTTGGCCTGTATGGCTTTGCGCTCGGCTGCTTCCCTGATTTTTCGCTCCCTGACCTGGCGATAGTATTCGGCTACCTCAGGGAAGATAGCAAATGGATTCTGCGGATCTCCTCCTAAGTTTTCAATAGTTTTCTCGAAAGAAGCACCTGCCTCGCCAAGCGGCATACCATGGGTAGCACACTGACGTTCAAAACTGCTACCATCGGCATTAACCGCGCCTTTACCCATAATGGTTTTGCCTATAATGAGGGTGGGCTTTTCGGTTTGTGCATTGGCCTTCCGTAAGGCATCCCTTATTTGGTCTACATTGTTACCATCGATTTCTATTACTTCCCAGCCCCATGCCCGATATTTCATGGCTGTATCTTCATTGGTAACAGCTTTGGTTTCGGTGGATAGCTGAATATCGTTGGAATCGTAAAACATGATAAGGTTGCTTAGTCCCAGAAATCCGGCAATACGACCGGCACCCTGCGAGACCTCTTCCTGAATGCCACCATCGGAGATATAGGCATAAGTTTTGTGCGACATCCATTCGCCAAAACGTGCACAAAGAAAACGCTCAGCAATAGCCGCCCCAACAGCCATCACATGCCCCTGTCCGAGGGGTCCAGAAGTATTCTCAACTCCACGCATTACGTCGCGTTCGGGATGACCCGGTGTGGGACTGCCCCACTGACGAAAATTCTTAATGTCGTCGATGGAATAGTGACCCAGTAAAGTTAACACTGAATACAACATGGGGGACATATGACCGGGATCCAGAAAAAAACGATCGCGCATGTGCCAGGTCATGTCGCTGGGATCGTAGCGCAAAAATTCAGAATACAGTACATGAATAAAATCTGCTCCACCCATGGCTCCGCCCGGGTGCCCCGATTTTGCTTTCTCAACCATTGCAGCCGAAAGTATTCTAATGTTGTTCGCTGCCTTTGTAGTTACATCTTTTGTCATTCCTGTGTCCATTTGCTTTTATGTTTTCAATATTTCCAAATTTTCATTGGGCAAAGGTACGGTATAACCCATTACCAAAAGTGTAATTTTTTATTTTTTAAGTGGAAAAATGCGGAAATGGCTTGCATAGCGATGATTTTAATACTGCTTATAAATTTAACATGGATTCCAGGCATTATATTATTTTCAAGAGAAATAAATATGGATTCGTCAATTTGTTTTCAGGAATTGTAGGTATAAATAAATACTTTCTTATGCCAACGGTGCTATTGGAAAACAATCCAGCGGTAAAAATGTATTGTCAAGATCCATCGTATGACAATTGGCTTAATTGCTATACCTTGGTAGTGTACGTCCCCTTAATATTAAGAAATTTTAACAACTGGTAAGAAATTTTTGCTTTGGCTAACGTTTGAAAATATGGAACTTTGTAAGCAAAGAAACGCTAAAATTTATGCAAACGAGTATTAACATTAAGGAACTTAACGAGCGCATCCAGCAGGAGAGTGCCTTTGTCGACATTTTGTCGATGGAGATTAACAAGGTCATAGTTGGGCAGAAGCATTTGATAGAGAGCTTATTAATTGGGCTTTTGTCCGATGGTCACATACTGTTGGAAGGGGTGCCTGGCTTAGCAAAGACGTTGGCGATCAACACACTGGCCAATGCCATTGATGCCAAATTTAGTCGTATTCAGTTTACACCCGACCTGCTTCCTGCCGACCTGATAGGTACGCTGATTTATAGTCAGAAAACTGAAGAGTTCATCGTACGCAAGGGTCCCATCTTTGCGAATTTTGTGCTGGCAGACGAAATCAACCGCTCACCGGCCAAGGTTCAAAGTGCCTTGCTTGAGGCCATGCAGGAGCGTCAGGTAACCATCGGTTCGGAAACACATAAGCTTCCCCAGCCTTTTCTGGTATTAGCCACCCAGAACCCCATTGAGCAGGAAGGGACCTATCCCTTGCCCGAAGCCCAGATGGACCGATTTATGCTGAAGGTGGTCATTACCTATCCCAGAAAAGAGGAAGAACGCCTTATAATCCGGCAAAATTTGTCGCATACCTTCCCAAAAGCCTCGCCTGTGCTAAAGCCCGAGGATATCGTTAAGGCCAGGTCGATGGTGAAAGATGTTTACATGGACGAAAAAATTGAGCGTTACATTCTCGATATTGTATTTGCTACCCGTTATCCTGCTGAATATAAGCTCGAAAAGTTTGTGTCCATGATTGCCTATGGGGGTTCGCCTCGTGCCAGTATCAATCTGGCCGCCGCTGCAAAGGCTTATGCATTTATCAAGCGGCGCGGTTACGTAATACCCGAAGATGTTCGTGCCGTATGTCATGATGTATTCAGGCATCGTATTGGGCTTACGTATGAGGCCGAAGCCGAAAATATTACAACCGAGGATATTATTACGGAAATACTTAACACAATCGAAGTTCCTTAAAAAATACGTTCTTTTTGCTAAAATTCACTATCTTTCGGGCTATATCTTTAATACCCGAAAAAGATGAAAGCAATGATAGTAGGTTTATTGTTTGCAGCAACAATACAAGCACAGCCAATCAATTTCATCGGTATGAGCAAACAGGAGATAATCAAAACCATGCAAAAGAACAATCCGAGCTTCGACCTCGATGAAGGCGCTGTAAACAAAACGTTTAACTACATAAAATTTGTCGACCGCTATAATGAAGAAACGTACCTGTTTTTTCTCGATGAAAGCAATGTATGTACGCATACCAAACTGATGAGCGATTATTCGAATTTGAAATTGCGTACCGATGAGCTTAACAAGTATTACAAGAAAGCTGGAGAGAATAAATGGGTATTTGTTGACAAAAACAAGGTGTTCCTGGTTGAGCTGAAAAAAGAAGAATGGTTTTTTACCATCGTGGTGAAACGAAAAACATAGACCGTGGCAGAAGTTAACGACATACTTAAAAAAGTTCGACGAATCGAGATCCGTTCGCGTAAGCTAACCAAAAATATTTTTGCTGGAGAATATCACAGTGCTTTTAAGGGCAAGGGGATGGCTTTTGCCGAGGTTCGAGAGTACCAGGTGGGTGATGATATTCGTAATATCGATTGGAATGTTACGGCAAGGTTCAACCATCCTTTTGTAAAGATATTTGAGGAGGAAAGGGAGCTTACCGTGATGCTGCTGATTGATGTGAGCGGATCGCGAGTATTTGGTACACAGCGTCAGATGAAGAAGGACCTTATTGCTGAAATAGCGGCGGTACTTGCGTTTTCTGCTATTCAAAACAACGACAAGATTGGGGCCATGTTTTTTTCCGACCGCGTTGAAAAAGTAATACATCCCCAGAAAGGTCGGCAGCATACCCTGCACATCATACGTGAGCTGCTGGCTTTTGAGCCTGAACATCATACCACCAATCTTGCCGAGGCTTTGCGTTACCTTACTAATTCCATCAAAAAGCGTTGTACCGCATTTGTCATTTCCGACTTCATTGACTATAACGATAATAACGAACTGCAGTTTGTTGATGCGCTTAAAATTGCCAATCGCAAGCACGATGTAGCAGCTTTGCAGGTTATCGATTACCGCGAAATTACGCTTCCCAACGTAGGGTTATTAAAAATAAGGGATGCCGAAACGGGCAAAGAGCTGTGGATAGATACCTCAGTTCCTGCTGTGAGGGATCATTACCACAAATGGTGGCTCAAGCATGTCGAAAACCTGAATAATGCCTTTTCCCGGGTAGGCGTCGACACAGCTCAGTTTTATACAGGAAAAGATTATGTGCGGCCGTTGATGCAACTTTTTGAGAAAAGATAAATTTTTATTTATGCTGCGATACCTTTTGACCTTATTGTTGGTTATCACTACCTCTTCGCTGGAGGTATTGATGGGTGAGCCCTCCATCCGGGTTGACGCCCGTTTTGATTCTGCCCAGATACTTATTGGCGATCAAATTTACCTTACGGTTACGGTAGAACAACCCCGTGAGGCCAGGGTTACCTTACCCAATTTCAGGGATTCGCTGGCTGGTAAAATAGAAATATTGAAGTTCTTCCCCATTGACACTACCCCGCTGGCCGATGGACGCCTGCGTATCCAACAACGTTATCTGGTAACCTCGTTCGATAGCGGAACATATCAGGTAGGTCCCATTGTATTCCCATACGTTTGCCAGGCAACCAGCGATTCAATTATTTCTGACCCTGTCATACTTACGGTAAATACCATCCCGATTAAAGACCTTACCAAAATTGCCGATATTAAAACGATAATTAAGCTTCCGTTGACCATCAGGGAACTATTACCTTTTATGGGGATCAGCCTGCTTTTCTTGCTGCTTGTGGCTGCAGCCATATATGCGTATATGCGCTGGAAACAGCAGAAACCACTCTTCCCATTTATGGAAAAACCTGCCGAGCCAGCACATGTTATAGCCTTCCGGGAACTCGAAAAACTTAAGGGAGCCAAATTATGGCAACAGGGAAATTTTAAAGAGTATTATTCTCGTTTAACGGATATTGTTAGAGCATACATCGAAGCCCGTTTTGGGGTACCTGCATTGGAAAGTACCACCCCCGAAATTTATCAAACTCTCAACGGTTTGGAATCTATCCCCAAAAATTTGATCGACGAGCTTCACCAGATGTTGCAACTGTCCGACCTGGTTAAATTTGCTAAGGCAGAACCCTTACCTGATGAAAACGATAATGCCTGGCACGTGGCGTATCAGTTTGTTTCGAAGACCTTACAATCAGTGTCCGAAAATGTTAATTCAGAAAGTCAAACCACTGATGAAAAACAACCATGAGTCAAATAGTATTCGATAATCCGAAAGCCTTTTTATTGCTACTGTTGCTATTACCTCTGATATTCTGGTACATAAAAAAATGGCAAAGCACAACGGCTGCTATTCAGGTATCAGATGTCAGGAGATTAGCAGGTGCTCCAACCAGTGGAAAGGTATGGTTGCGACATCTGGCATTTGCCATGCAGATGCTGGCTATCGCTTTGATAATTACTGCACTGGCACGGCCACAGTCGACTAATCGATGGAAGAACATTAGCTCGGAGGGTATCGACATTGTCATTACCCTCGATATTTCAGGCAGTATGTTAGCAGCCGATTTTAAACCTAATCGGCTGGAAGCGGCCAAGGATGTAGGCGCTGAATTTATTGCCGGCCGCCCAAACGACCGGATTGGACTGGTAGTATTTGCTGCCGAAAGTTTTACCCAGTGTCCGCTCACTACTGATCATGCCACCCTGCTCAATCTGTTGAAAAACATTAAGACAGGTATGATCGAGGATGGGACAGCCATTGGGATGGGACTTGCAACTGCTGTCAACCGTCTTCGAAACAGCAAGTCACCCAGTAAGGTTATCATTCTGCTTACCGACGGGGTTAATAACCAAGGAAGCATTGCTCCTATGACTGCCGCCGAAATAGCTAAAACATTTGGTATCCGGATTTATACCATTGGGGTCGGAACTCGGGGTATGGCACCCTATCCCGTACAGACCCCCTTTGGTACCCAGTACCAGGACATGGAGGTAGAAATAGATGAACCTCTCTTGCAACAAATTGCTCAACTAACGGGTGGTAAATATTTCAGGGCCACCAACAACCAGAAGCTACGTGAAATTTATAAGGAGATAGACCGAATGGAAAAGACGCGAGTCGAGATCAAAGAGTACAAAAAACGTGAGGAGGAATATTTTAGATTTGGCTTGGCTGCCTTAGTTCTCCTGCTGGCTTTGTTCGCAATCCGGCAGGGTTATACCATTTCATTACCCTAAATATAGCACTATGTTTCGATTTGCTTATCCATATTTACTTTATTTGCTTATACTACTGCCGATGCTGGCGGTGTGGTTTCATTACTCCCGATTACGTCGACAAAAAAAATTAACCGAATTTGGTGATCCACAGCTGATTCAGCAACTTGCCCCCGATGTATCCTTATCGAAACCCATCTGGAAATTTTACCTGTATCTGTTAGCCTTGGCATTTTTAATTTTGGGGTTGGCCAGGCCACAAATTGGCGCAAAACTTCAAGAGGTGAAGCGCAAGGGTATTGAAATTATGATTGCCCTCGACGTGTCGAACAGCATGAATGCCATGGACATTCAGCCCTCCCGCCTCGAACGATCAAAGCAAGTCCTTTCTAAGTTGATCGATCGGCTGGAGGATGATAAAATTGGCCTGGTTGTGTTTGCCGGTGAGGCATATATTCAGGTACCCATTACTGCCGATTATGTTTCGGCCAAGATGTTTCTTTCCCATATTAATACCAATATAGTACCTGTGCAGGGAACAGCTATTACCAAAGCCATTCAAATGGCTGCTGCTTCGTTTACCCCTTCAGAGCTTCAAAAAGTAATTGTAGTAATTACCGACGGAGAAGACCATGAAGGGGATCCTGTTTCACTGGCCCAGCAACTACACGACGAGCGGGGTATTCTTATTTACACCATTGGTATGGGAACCCCAGAAGGAAGTCCCATTCCTGTCAATCCGCTTAACCCCTACGATTTTAAAAAAGACCGGGAAGGAAATACTATCATCAGCAAGCTCGATGAAGAAACGCTTATTAAAATAGCAACAGCAGGCGGAGGAGAGTACATCCCCGGCAACAATGCACAGGCAGGAATCAACAGACTGCTGGATAAACTGAAGAAAATCGACCGAAAAGAATACGAAGCCAAAATATATTCCGACTACAATGATCAATTCATGTATTTTTTTGCAATGGCTCTGCTGCTTTTGTTTACGGAATTATTAATCTTTGAACGCAAAAGCCAACGATGGGCTAACTTCAGACTTTTTGAGTTTACCCTTAACAGTAACAAAAAGGGCGCAGGGAGGAAATAAACATGGTGCTGAATAATTTGAAATATAGCCAAATATGCAAAACAATTGCCGGCATTTGTAAGGATTGCCGGAGTTTTGTGCTACTATCCGCGATAATCATGCTGTCAACCCTCATTTCATTTCCTGCACAGGGACAAAAATCGGAAAAAAAATATGTCCGTAAAGGGAATTCTGCATATGAGCATAAGAATTATAACGAGGCCGAAATTTTATACCGAAAAGCCTTGGAAAAACATGACAATTTTGCAGCTGCTCAGTACAACCTGGGCAATGCTCTGTACCGTCAAAATAAGTTTGAAGAAGCTTCAGGTGCTTACCAGAAGGCAATAGGCTCTGGTGGTTTAGCAAAGCCCGATCTGGCGAAAGCCTATCACAACATGGGTAACTCACTTTTGCAGTCGAAAAAAATAGCGGAAAGCATTGAAGCATACAAGCAGGCTCTTCGACTCAATCCGCGCGACCTTGAAACTAAGTACAACCTGGCGTTGGCTCAGAAACTCCTTAAAAATCCACCTCAGCAAAACCAACAGAATCAACAAAACCAACAGAATCAACAAAATCAACAGAATCAGCAAAATCAGAACAACCAGCAAAATAACCAGAACAATCAAAATCAGAACATAGACCAGAAAAAGAATAATCAGGGGAATAATGAACAGCAAAATAACCCCAGCAAGGACAAACAGGATAATGCTCCACAGGGAACCCGCATGAGCAAGGATCAGGCCAATCAGCTGTTGGAAGCCATACAGAACGATGAGAATAATACGCAGGATAAGGTAAAAAAGGAACAGGCCAAAGGGGCCAGGATTCGCCCAGATAAAGATTGGTAAAAATTTTGATGGGTAGTGTTTGGGTTAAAAAAATTAGATCCATGAAATATATTTTTTCACTCATTGGCATATTTATTTTCCTCAATACTCTCCGTGCTGATAATATTCAGTTTACAGCCAGTGGACCACGGGTAGTTGAGGTGGGTGAACAGTTCGAGATTACTTTTACCATCAATGCCCAGCCCTCGGGTTTTCGTCCACCCGAGTTTAAGGGGTTTAGCCTGATTGGTGGTCCCAGTCAGTCGAGCAGTACCAGTATCCAGTACATCAATGGCAGGGTAACACAGAATGTTACCTTCAGCTACAGCTATTACTTTACTGCCACTAAAGCCGGCACCTATACCATCGACCCTGCCAAGGCAACTGTTGATGGTAAGTCGTACCTTTCCAACAGTCTCACTATCGAAGTGGTTGCATCGGGTAAAGCTGCTGCAGGAATCCCAGGCAGTGCCTCTACGCAATCGGGCAATGAAGGAACATCGGCTGGTAACCAGGATGAGGTTGTAGCCGAAGCTGGCAACGACGATCTGTTTGTGCGTATCCTGGTCGATAAAACTACAGCTTACCAAGGCGAAAAAATTATAGCGACTATAAAATTGTATTCCCGACTCAATATTTCAAGTATTGAGAAGGTTGACTATCCTTCGTTCAACGGATTTTTCCGTCAGGATATTGAGACGCCCCCCTTGCAGCATCTCGAACGCGAGGTCATAAACGGTCAGGTATATGGTACTGGCATTTTACAGCGGATGGTACTTATTCCACAAAATGCCGGACAGGTTACCATCGAGCCTTTTTCACTTCAGGCGGTGGTACAAGTTCCCGTATCGCGCCGGCCCCGGAGCATCTGGGACGATTTCTGGGGGCCTCAGGTACGGGAAATCCGCAAAAAAATTAGCAGTAAGCCTGTTAAAATCACCGTTAAAGCCCTGCCAGGCAATGCCCCCCAGAGTTTTAAAGGTGCGGTGGGTAATTATACCTTTAATGTTTCACTTGATAAGCAAAACGTAAAAACCAACGACGCTATCAACCTTAAAATTACCATCTCTGGAAATGGTAATCTGAAAATTATTCAACCTTTCGATATCAAATTTCCCACTGATTTCGAAACTTATGATCCTAAGGTTACGGTTAACACAAAGGCCACACTCAATGGTATTGAGGGTAGCAAGTCGTTCGAATACCTTATTATTCCGCGTCATTCAGGCACTTTTAAAATAGCGCCTATCGAATTTACCTGGTTCGACCTGCAAAGCAAACAATATAAGACTGCCTCAAGCGGCGAGTTAGTAATAAATGTCGAAAAAAGCGCCGACGAGGGTAAAACAACCATTGTCCAGGGAGTAGACAGGGAGGATGTTAAATTTTTGGGGAAAGACATCCAGTTTATAAAAACCAAAAATTTGAATCTTAACAGAAAAGACGAATTTTTGATAGCTCAACCCTTGTTTGGGGCGATGTATGCCATTTCGCTTATGCTTTTTGGGCTTTTTGTGTGGTTTATGCGCAACCAGATAAGGGCAAATGCCGATGTGGCTGGTGTAAGGCTACGAAAAGCCAATAAAATAGCTATCAGACGCTTACAAATTGCAAAGGAAAATCTCGAGGCACAGCTCGAAGAAAAATTCTATGAAAATGTACTGAAAGCGCTATGGGGCTATGTAAGTGATAAATTTAATATTCCGCTAGCCGACCTTTCCCGTGAAAAAGTATACGAGTTAGCTGCTCTGCATAATATCTCTAACGAAATAGTTGATGAACTGATGAAATTACTCGATCATTGCGAGTTTGCCCGTTACGCTCCGGCTCAGGGAAGCGGGCATATGCAGGATGTTTATCAAAATGCTATCCAGGTAATTAGCAAATTTGAGCAGAACTTTAAAAAATAGGAAATATGAACCGACGAAATATATGGTTGTTCTTTTTGATACTGTGCAGTCTTTATTCATGGAATGTAAGGGCCAATAATGGACTGATGAAGGATTTTGCTCGAGCCAATCAATTGTATACAGCGGCTCAATACGATAGTGCAGCAAAAATTTATGAAAGTATACTGAGCAAAAATTACGAGTCGGCTGACCTATATTTCAACCTTGGCAATGCCTATTACAAGATGAGGAACATTCCGAAGGCCATTCTAAATTATGAACGTGCACGGCTGCTGAAACCCAATGATGAGGAAATAAATTTCAATCTGCAGCTAGCTCAAACAATGGTAGTTGATAAAATTAATGTACTGCCCGAATTTTTTCTCAAGCGCTGGTGGCGGACATTTTCGCATTTATTTTCGTCCGACGTCTGGGCATTCATTAGTCTGACGAGCTTTGTACTTATGCTCATAGGAATTGCTATATATCTTTTTGTTACATTGCCGGGACTAAAAAAATTAAGTTTCTATTGGGCTGTACTACTTTTGTTGGTCAGCATAGTTTCGCTATCCCATAGCTTATCCTTGAAAAAAGAACGCACCACCCATAATACAGCCATTGTAATGTCGTCGACGGTAACGGTCAAAAGTTCACCAGACGACAATGGTACCGAACTTTTTGTAGTTCACGAGGGCACCAAGGTATGGATTATTGACCAGGTAGGCGAATGGCTGCGCATACGCATTGCCGATGGAAATAATGGATGGCTAAAAACCTCGGATGTGGAAAGAATTTAGTCGGGGTGCGGAAATAAATTTTTAGCTGAAAATTTTAAATATTTCAAAAATTATATTTACTTTGCGACTAAGATAACAAAAAATGATATACAAGCAGAATAACATATGGTGGTGGTGGCGTGGTTTTCTTCTCAACCGTGAGGAGGGATAGCCCTGCTGCTGTCTTAAAAAGCACAAAAAAGGCTTACCAAATCACGGTAAGCCTTTTTTAGTTTGGATTTTGGCAAAGAAAAACATTATAAAAAATTTGAAGGTATGCGGTTCAGAATTCACACAATTTCAAAAACGATACTCGCCGATACTTCCACCCCGGTGAGTATATATCTGAAGTTTCGGGATGTATTTCCTAATTCTGCCCTGATGGAAAGCTCCGACTATCATGGGGCAAAGGGCAGCTGGTCGTTTATCTGCGCCAAACCCCTGGCCACGTTTAAGGTCGAGCAGAACCGAATCGTTGAGACATTTCCCAATGGTAACATAGCCACCACCCATATCAGCCAGGAGGCGAATGCTATACAACGGCTCAACGCCTTTCGTCAGGCGTTTGTATGTGAAGGCGATCCGGTGCCTGTGAATGGAATTTTTGGATACATGGCTTACGATGCTATCGAACATTTCGAAAATATCAAGCTTTCTTCATCCATTGAGGAGGCGCGAAGAATCCCCGAAATTTTCTACACATTTTACCGCTACATCATTGCCGTCAATCATTTTCACAACCAGCTGGTTATTATCGAAAACATACCCGATGGCAGCGTTTCAGAAATGGAACAGATAGAAACCCTGCTCAATAGTCGAACCTTTGCTGTATATCCCTTTAAAGCCAACCATAACGAAGTGTCCAATAAAACAGATGAAGAGTACATGGAAATGGTTCGCAAAGGTAAGGAAAGCTGTATGCGGGGTGATGTTTTTCAAATTGTTCTTTCACGGCGTTTTTCCCAAACGTTTACAGGCGACGACTTCAATGTGTACCGAGCTCTGCGTTCGATCAATCCCTCGCCCTACCTATTCTATTTCGATTATGGTAATTTTCGCATATTTGGTTCCTCGCCCGAGGCCGAGCTAGAAATTAAAGACGGGAAAGCCTACATTCATCCCATAGCTGGCACCTTTAAGCGTACCGGCAACGACAAGTATGATCAGCAACTGGCCGAGCAGCTTGCGCAGGACAAAAAAGAAAATGCCGAGCACGTGATGCTGGTGGATCTGGCCCGAAACGACCTGAGTCGTAATGCAACCAACGTAACAGTTGAAACTTACCGCGAAATTCAATACTATTCCCACGTGCTGCACATGGTTTCGGTAGTTTCGGGTATACTCCCCGAAGGGTATAACCCCGTTAAAGTACTGGCCGACTCATTTCCAGCAGGCACCCTTTCAGGCGCTCCAAAATATAAAGCCATGGAGCTCATCGACCGGTACGAAGGTAGCCGCCGAGGTTACTATGGTGGCTGCCTGGGTTATCTGGGATTTAATGGCGACTGCAATCATGCCATCATGATTCGTTCCTTTTTAAGTAAAAACAATACGCTTTACTATCAGGCTGGTGCAGGCGTTGTCCAACAATCTAAAGAAGAAAGTGAACTGGCCGAAGTAAACAATAAACTGGCAGCCCTTAAACAAGCGCTCGTACTGGCCGAAAAAATATAATAGGCAACAGGTTTTTCATTGCGAAAGAAATACTTAAATGAATTAATCATGAAACACCCATATTCCTGCGAACGCAAACACAATAGTGATAAAATTGCGAACATGATGTTCCATCATACCTTTAAAAATTAATATTTTATTATGATGAGAATTGCAGTACTCGATAATTACGATTCGTTTACCTACAACCTGGTGCATGCCATTGAAAAAATTGCTGGCCAAAAAATTGTGGTAGTCCGCAACGATGAGGTGGAACCCGATTTTTTCAAGGATTTCGATAAAATTGTGCTATCCCCTGGCCCCGGTATACCCGACGAATCGGGCATCCTGAAACCGGTAATACAACGCTGGGCCTCAGAAAAATCCATCTTTGGGGTTTGTTTGGGCTTACAGGCTATTGGCGAAGTATTTGGAGCCAGCCTTGAAAATTTAAACCAGGTTTATCATGGGGTTGCCACCACTATCATTCAAACGGTAAATGATGAGCCCCTTTTTGACGGAGTACCCGAAATATTTGAGGCCGGACGCTATCATTCGTGGATAGTGAGCCGCAACCAATTGCCCAATTGCCTCGAAGTGACCGCCATCGATAAACAGGGACAAATAATGGCTGCCCGACATGTGAATTACGATGTAAGGGGAGTTCAGTTCCATCCCGAAAGTATCCTTACCCCCTTCGGTGAAAAAATAATTGCTAACTGGATATATCATGCATCCCCAAAATAGACTTTAAAATTGGAAATGCGTAATGAGCAAATTAACTCAATGGATTAAAAAATAGCAAACCATGAAAAATATTTTGAACTACCTCTATTCTCATAAAACCCTTAGCCGGGAAGAAGCCAAAATGGTATTAACCAACATGGCTAAGGGAGAGTACAATCACTCGCAGATAGCCTCTTTTTTGAGTGTATATCTGATGCGCAATATAACGCTCGACGAATTAGCGGGCTTTCGGGATGCGCTGTTAGAATTATGCATCCCTGTTCGTTTCGATGGTTACGCAACCATCGATCTTTGTGGTACAGGCGGCGACGAAAAAAACACCTTTAACATTTCAACCTTATCGTCGTTTGTGGTGGCCGGCGCCGGATATAAGGTTACCAAGCATGGCAATTATGGCGTATCATCAGGTTGTGGATCGTCCAATATCATGGAAAAACTTGGCTATAAGTTTTTAGCCGATGAAGCCAAGCTAAAAAAAGAAATTGAACAAGCAGGTATCTGCTATCTGCATGCCCCATTTTTCAATCCTGCCATGAAAAATGTAGCCCCCGTCCGGAAAGATCTGGGTGTACGTACTTTTTTCAATATACTTGGACCGCTTATCAATCCTACCTTCCCCAAAAATCAGATGGTGGGTGTATTTAGCCTTGAGCTGATGCGAATGTACAACTACCTCTATCAACAGTCCGACAAAAATTACATCATCCTCTACAGCCTTGACGGATATGACGAAATATCGCTGACTGGACCATTTAAACTGGCTTCGCGAAACTGGGAACAGATATATCAGCCAGAGGAACTCGGATTTAAGCGCGTCGAGCCAAATAAATTGGCTGCTGGTAGTACCGTTGACGAATCGGTGGATATTTTTATGCGGATTCTGGAGGGTAAAGGCACACCCGAGCAAACCAATGTGGTGATTGCGAATAGTGCTGTGGGTATCCATTGCCTTGAGCCTGAAAAACCGCTCGCGGAGTGTATCGAAATTGCCAGAGATTCCCTGTTAAACGGTAAAGCACTGGCTACCCTAAAAAAATTGTTGGAAATGCAGTAAAAAAAATTGTCCTATGTCTATTCTCGACGATATTATTCACTACAAACGACAAGAGGTTAAAGAAAAAAAGCAGATAACACCGGTTGAAGTGCTGTGCAATTCAAGTTTATTTCAGCGTATTCCTTTTTCACTTGCCGAAAGCATTGAGGGTAAAAAGGGAAAAGCTGTTATAGCTGAATATAAGCGAAAATCTCCTTCAAAAGGCATAATCAACGATCTGTCAGATGTGGTGCAAACCACGGTAGGCTACATGCACGCAGGTGTAGCAGGAATATCGATACTCACAGACGAAAAGTTTTTTGGAGGAAGTCCGAAAGATTTAATTAATGTTCGCGCACAGATTAGAATTCCCATTTTGCGCAAAGATTTCATCGTAGACCCCTATCAGGTATATGAGGCAAAAGCTATGGGGGCCGACGTCATCCTTCTCATAGCTGCATGCCTTACAGCGACAGAAATGCTCGAATTGTCACAGCTTGCAACTTCACTGAGACTTGAAACCCTGTTCGAAATCCACGACATCGACGAAATCGACAAACTTCCCAAAGAAGCCCGATTGGTAGGAGTAAATAACCGAAATCTCAAAAATTTTGAGGTTGACCTCAACCACTCGAAACAAATTTGCAATAGCTTGCCAAGAAATTGTTTAAAAATTGCCGAAAGCGGAATACATTCGGTCGAAGATGCTAATATTCTTTCATCAGCAGGTTTTGATGCTTTCCTTATTGGGGAGTATTTTATGAAGCAAGAGTCACCAGAAACGGCATGCAGGAATTTTCTGGAAGCATTGAATAAAGCATTATGAACGAAAGATTTAAAATAAAGGTATGTGGCATGCGCGACGAGGGAAATATTCGTCAGCTCAGCCAATTGCCCATACATTATATGGGATTCATTTTTTACCCCAAATCACCCCGATATGCTGGTGAAATGCCTGTTAGAACTATACTGCAGGTAGCACAACCTATCAAAAAAGTGGGCGTTTTTGTTAATGCATCTGTTGACGAAGTAATCACATTTTATGATCGTTATCGGCTCGACCTGGTACAACTACACGGTTACGAGAGTCCCGATTTTTGCTTTACCTTGAAAAATAAAGGTATCCCCGTAGTCAAATCTTTTGCAGCAAAGGATATTACATTGTCGCAGACATCATCGTATCAGCACGTTTGCGACTATTTTCTTTTCGATACTCCCACCAGCCAGTATGGTGGTAGCGGAAAAAAGTTCGATTGGTCAGTGCTACAACGTATTGAAGTTCCCTTACCGTTTTTTCTTAGCGGTGGGCTGGGACCTGATGATGTACAGGATATCCAGCAATTTAACCATCCGCAATTTTTTGCTATCGACATTAATAGCCGATTTGAGATTCAACCCGGCATGAAAGATATAGGATTAATAAAAAGATTTATTGAACGGTTATGACAAACTATTTTGCCGATGAGAATGGCTTTTTTGGCCAGTTTGGGGGAACCTACATTCCCGAGATGCTGCATCACAACATTGAGGAGTTGCGACAACATTATCGGTCAATACTTGACAGCGAGTCGTTTCAGCTTGAATACCGTCGACTTCTAAAGTATTATGTAGGACGGCCTTCGCCATTATACCATGCGCAGCGACTTTCGCAGGTATACAATACGCAGATTTTTTTGAAGCGTGAGGACTTAAACCATACGGGGTCGCATAAGATTAACAATACTATCGGGCAAATTCTCATTGCAAAAATAATGGGCAAGAAGCGTATCATTGCTGAGACAGGAGCTGGTCAGCACGGAGTAGCTACGGCAACGGTGTGCGCCCTCATGGGTATGCAGTGTGTGGTATACATGGGCGAGACCGATGTACAACGTCAGATGCCCAATGTGCTGCGGATGAAAATGCTGGGGGCCGAGGTGATACCCGCAGTAAGCGGCAACAAAACACTGAAAGATGCCGGAAATGAGGCCCTGCGCGATTGGATAAGCAACCCCGAGGATACCTACTATCTGATTGGCTCGGTAGTGGGTCCCCATCCTTACCCCGACATGGTAGCCCGATTACAGGCCATCATTAGCGAAGAAATGCAGTGGCAACTCAAGGAACTGACTGGCAATGAAAATCCTACCCATATTGTGGCTTGCATTGGTGGAGGCAGCAACGCTATCGGCGCTTTCTTCCATTACCTCGATCGTACTGAGGTACAGCTGATAGCAGTGGAGGCAGCCGGCAAAGGTATTGATACCCCTGAAACAGCAGCCTCAATTGCCCGCGGAACCATTGGTATTATTCAAGGAGCTAAAACTTATCTGCTGCAAACCTCCGATGGCCAAATAATTGAACCCTACTCCATATCAGCCGGCCTCGATTATCCCGGCATAGGGCCACAACATGCACATCTTTATGCAATTGGACGAACCCGTATCATGAGTGCAACCGACGAAGAGGCCCTGCAGGCAGCCTTTGAACTAACCCGGCTTGAGGGAATAATCCCTGCCCTCGAATCGGCTCATGCCTTAGCCGCGCTCAAAAAAATCAATTTCAAACCTTCCGACTGCGTGGTGGTTAACATCTCGGGACGCGGCGATAAGGATATGGATACCTACATCCGTTACATGCAGCAATCAATGTAGAAAAGCATTGTAGTAGCGTAATTTAAATGATTGATCATGAACAGAATTGATAATGTTTTTGTACAGAACGATAAAAAAATACTTTCTATCTATTTTACAGCAGGATTTCCCCGTCTTAACGATACTATCCCAATCCTTCAATGGGTTCAGCAATATGGTGCCCACATGGTTGAGCTGGGTATGCCCTTTTCGGATCCGCTGGCCGATGGCCCCATTATTCAGCACAGCAGTACGGTTGCCCTGAAGAACGGAATGTCGCTATCCCTGCTATTTGAACAACTACAGGATATGCGTTCGACCGTCCATATCCCGGTTTTGCTTATGGGGTATTTTAATCCGGTGTACCAGTATGGATTTGAAAACTTTTGCAAAAGCTGTGCTAAGGTTGGGGTCGATGGGTTTATCATCCCCGACCTGCCCGTCGAAGAATACCGACAACAATACATGACTATTGCCCGTCGGTACGGCCTTTATCACGTTTTGCTCGTAACCCCTCAAACGTCTGAAGAACGTATTCGCTACATCGATAGCATTACCGAAGGCTTCCTATATGCAGTCTCGAGTTATTCGACAACGGGAGGTAGCAAGCCGCTGGATGCATCACAGGCTTATTTTAAACGTCTAGAAGCCATGCGTTTAAAACACCCAGTAATGGTAGGGTTTGGAATTCGCGATCGAGACACATTCTCGACAGCCTGTCGCTATGCCCGCGGAGGTATTATTGGTACGGCCTTTATTCAAACCCTTGAAAAGCAGGGAAACATGGAACACAATATCCGGGACTTTTTACAATCTATACTAACTTAGCTGTTTCGACACCCCCGACATACCCTGGATGTTGCTAAATTAGAGTGCTCCCCCATTTTGCTGATGACAGATTTGGAGGTTATGTCCGAAGCTACCCATTATCATCATGTCAAAGAAAAATGGTTAGCTGAAATAGTTTACTGCCAAATATCAAGTATGTGGGTAAGATAAATCATCTATTTGCTAGTTCATTGGGCAAAATTTCATATTAACTTTGTTTTCAGATATAAAAAAAATATCTAACATATCAACACAACATGAAAACAGCAGTAGCTGGCATAATAGGAACAACCATTATTTGGTCGCTGACTGTCAACGTTGCCTATTCACAACCCAACATATCGGACACGTCTGTAACGCTACTGATGAGTAAGGCTACTACATTTCTGAATGATAACCTGTTGGATTCGGCACTGGCATATTGCAATCTGGCCATTGCAGCTCAGGGCACAAATGGTAAGCTATTGGATTTTCGGGGTGTTGTTTACACTAAAATGCAGAAATATTCAAAGGCTGTCCGTGACTTTAAAGCAGCCATTACGCTGGATTCGGCCTGCTATGAAGCATATAATCATCTGGGAATTGTGTATATGTGCCGCAATGAGCTCGATTTAGCCATTGAGTGTTTTAACCGGTCGGTCGAACTTAATCCAGCATATGCCAAGGCCTATTATAACCGAGGAATTGCAAGACTTTATCAGCAAGATACCAACGAGGCTCTTGATGACATGAAGAAAGCCGCTGAACTAAAACATAGCGAGGCAATCAAGTTTCTACACCAGATCAATTAGACAATTCCTGTAAATATTTTACATGAGTGGGTGGTGTTTGTAACCGGACATCAATGTAGCTATTTCATTAACCTTTTTCCTGTTTCTGGCACAGATTAATGCAAGTATTTGTTAGCTTCGTTTAATGAGACTCAGTAATAAACGACTGTATATACGAATTGCTTATGCATTGGTAAAGCTTTTCACCTAAACGCTTTTAGCTTTCCCGATGGGATTAACAAGCGTTTCTAACAAATTGCCAACGATTTTGCGATTAAAGAGAAAATTAACGGATAAGCTTTTCAATTTCCATGGGATAATAATAGTGTTCTAATTCATGTACCTTCGCTGCAACCTGTTCGGGGGAATCGGTTGGGCTTACGGGGCAGGTTACCTGCAAAATAATATCGCCATGATCGTATTCCTCATCCACCCAATGAATGGTGATACCCGTTTCCTTCTCACGATTGGCCACCACAGCCTGATGAACCTTCATTCCATACATGCCTTTTCCACCATATTTGGGAAGCAGTGCTGGATGAATATTAACGATTCGTCCCCTGTATGCTTCGAGTAAATAAGGTGGAATGAGCCATAAAAAGCCTGCCAGAACAATAAAGTCTATTTGTCTTTCCCGCAAAATTTCGAGAACCTTGGTGCTATGGTACAGATCATCGTACGAGAAAATCACACTTTCTATACCCAGACGCCTGGTTCTTTCCAGTACGTATGCTTTGGGGTTATTGGTCAAAATAAGCTTTACCGGCTCCTTACCCTGTTTTCTAAAATATTCGACAATAGCCTGAGCATTACTACCCGACCCCGAAGCGAATATAGCTACATTTTTCATGAAAATTCTTAGCAATTAAATAATACTGCACCCATTAATAAATGGTTCGCAAATATAAACAGTATTTTTTGTAAAGGTCGCTATCGAACCAAAAAGTACCCTTATACTAATGGACATTTTGACACTTTTATTGAAATTTCTATGCTTATTTTAAAAAAAAGTTTATCTTTGTCGTACTAAAAGTTTCGATTCATAGGTGGTGTTTAAGTTTTTCACTTACGTGAAAAGGTAGGGGTTGCATATAGCAGCCCTTATTCTTTTGGTAAATATTATTTCTTCGGCCTACTCTTCGCGAGGTATCGTGTTGCAAAATGAAAGAAGAATAAACCCGAATGGTTCCTGAACCTGTTAGAACATATTATAGTACGCATAATTCGTGTCGAAATGAGCTATTATGCTACATACTTACCATTCAGGGACAAATAGTGTTTTTCAGCTATCAAGTCCAAGCGCATAACGTATGCCCTTTTCCAGGCCACGGAGTTCGGCGATATTCTTCATACGACCGTATAGCGAATAGCCAGGGTAGTATTTTCGGCCAACGTCGTCGAGCATCAAATTGCCATGGTCGGGACGCAAGGGGATTTGCCAATCGTTGCGGCCTTGGGCTTTTCTTTTTTCCTCTTCAAGTATTAAAACTTTCATCACCGAGGGAATATCTACCTCACCATGAAAGAGGGAAACTTCCTGAAAATTGCCCTCTGCATCACGAATCACGTTGCGCAAGTGAGCAAAATGTACGTATGGTGCAAGATCTTCGGCTATGGTTGTACAGTTGTTATGAAATCCAGCACCCAGTGATCCCGTACACAGGGTAATGCCATTGTGCATCGATGGATAGGCATTGATGATATCGCGCAAATCGTCGATAGAGCTTACCACACGGGGAAGACCAAAAACCGACCGAGGGGGGTCGTCGGGATGAATAGCCAGCTTGACATTAGCCTCTTCGGCAACGGGTACAATTTCTTTAATAAAAAGAAGCAGATTTTCCTTGAATTGACGGGTAGAAATCTGTCGATACTCTTCGATAGATTGTCTAATGAATTCGAGCGTAAGGGGTTTATCGGTTCCTGGCAGGCTTAGCAGCAGGGTTTGCATGAGCTGATTCAGATCCGATTCGGTAAGATTTTTATACCACGCCTGTGCCTGCTGAATTTGTTCGGGCGTATAGCTTTGCTCAGCATCGGTATGCTTTAGCACAAATAGGTCGAATGCTGCAATAGCAATAATTTGAAAATCACTCACGTACGAGCCATCGGGGAGGGGTTTCAGCAAGTTAGTACGCAACCAATCAAAAGCCGGCATAAAATTGTAGCATACCGTGCTTATCCCACATTTACCAAGATTTCGCAGGGTTTGCTTATAATTTTCGATATACAGCTTATAATTTCCAGTTCGTTTTTTTATATCCTCGTGAACCGGCACACTTTCCACCACACACCAGGTAAAGCCAGCTTGTTCCACTATCCTTTTGCGCTGCATAATTTCATCCTCTGTCCACAATTCACCATAAGGTATGTGATGGAGGGAGGTTACTATTCCTTCAACACCTACTGCTTTAATTTGCTGCAGGGTAATAGGATCGTTGGGGCCAAACCAGCGCCATGACTGAAGAAAAGGCATATTTGTAAAATTTAAATATTAAACACCACTGTAGACTTCGAAACCACCGTCGACGGGCAATACCACACCGGTAACAAACTTTGAGGCATCGCTACACAGGTAGATTACAGCCCCAATCAGCTCTTCAGGCTCGCCAAAACGTCCCATAGGGGTTTGAGCAATGACTTTTTTACCGCGTTCGGTATAGGTACCATCGGGGTTGATGAGTAGTGCACGATTTTGGTCGCCAATAAAGAAACCCGGGGCAATAGCATTAACCCGAAGGCCATCGCCATATTTAAAAGCCATTTCCATGGCCATCCAGCGGGTAAAATTGCTCACAGCAGCCTTTGCTGCTGAATAGCCTACCACACGGGTGATAGCCCTAAAGGCTGCCATGGATGAGATATTGATAATTACCCCCGATCGGTTTTCGGCCATTACTTTACCAAAAACGAGCGAGGGGTAAACGGTTCCATTTAAATTGAGTGCTAATACTTTTTCAAAATCGGGAATTTGTAAATCAAAAATGGTTTGGTCGGGAGCGATGGTAGCTCCCGGCATATTTCCTCCGGCCAGATTAATAAGTCCATCGATACGTCCAAAATGCTGCAGGATAATATCTCTGGTATGTTGCAGCACATTTACATCCAGCACATTCGATTCGAGCGCCAGCGCTTTTCCTCCTGCAGCCATAATTTTTTCTGCACGTGCCTGGGCATTAGGCAGCCTGATATCGAGCAGTACCACCCGGGCGCCAGCTCTTGCTAAACCCTCGCCAATGGCACCTGCCAGTACACCGCCCCCACCGGTTAAAATATACACCCGGTTGCGAACGTCGAATAATTCTTCTATGTAGCTCATATTTTTTGTTCTTACCTGATAATTTTTGATGATCGTTTATGCGGATTATTAATTTTTTACTCAACAGATACGATGCAATCATTTACTATTCTTACCCGTTTCGTTTTTGACTTTCTGAACCAGTTGAAAAGCCTGCTGGAGTTTGCTTTTCAATTCATCAAATTTTTCTTCATGGATAAGGGAAGATGGGAAAAGATTTGACCCCATTCCCACGCAAGCTACGCCAGCAGAGAACCAGTGTCGCAAGTTTTCTTCATCGACCTCTACCCCACCCGATGGCATAAGCCGTGACCAGGGACAGGGTCCCAGGACGCTTTTGACGAATGCCGGACCACCCAGCTGTTTGGCGGGAAATATTTTTACGATTTCGGCCCCCAGCTCTTCGGCTTTTGAAATTTCCGAAACCGTGCCACAACCGGGTATCCATAATACTTTTCTGCGATTACAAATACGGGCTACATCCTCATTCAGCAGGGGGGAAACGATAAAATTAGCTCCAAGTTGTAAATAGAGGGCAGCCGTTGGTGCATCTACTACCGATCCTACCCCCAGCATCATGCCAGGCAAGTGATCAAGAGCATAACGATTGAGTTCGGAAAAAACCTCATGGGCAAAATCGCCACGGTTAGTAAATTCGAAGACACGAACACCTGCCTCGTAAGTAGCTTTGAGCACATTTTTACAGACCTCAAGTTGAGCATGATAAAAAAGGGGTACCATACCCATGTTGAGCATGGTTTGTGCCACTTCGAGTCGCTGATATTTTGCCATATTTAGAATATTAACGTATTACACGTCCCGATGCATCGCCGGCCATAAGTTTCATTACCTCATCCATTGTAACCAGGTTGAAGTCGCCCGGAATAGTGTGTTTTAGTGCTGAAGCTGCTACCGCAAAGTTCAACGCAAAGGCATCATCGTCGGGTCTGTTACGCAATGCATAAATCAAACCCGCCATAAAAGAGTCGCCTCCCCCTACCCTATCAACAATGTGGGTTATCTGATAGGTAGGTGCTTGTAGAAACTCTCTGCCATTCCAAAGTACGCCCGACCATGTATTATGATTGGCACTGAGCGAACCCCGTAAGGTAACAACTACTTTCCTGGCCTTCGGGAAACGCTGCATCAGCTGGCTGGCTGTATGCTGGTATGCTGCAGCATCGACCCTACCCTGCCCTACCTCAACACCCTCGGTTTTAATGCCAAAAACCATCTCGGCATCCTCCTCATTGCCCAGTATAATATCGCAATGTTTCACAAGGTCGGGCATCACCTCAGATGCTTTTTTACCGTATTTCCATAGATTTTTACGAAAGTTAAGATCGACAGAAATCGTAATTCCCCTTTGTGCTGCTGTTTCAATAGCTTCCTTACAAACCTTTGCAGCATTTTCGGATATGGCAGGGGTTATACCGGTCCAGTGAAACCAGTCGGCATCCTTCAAAATTTCATGCCAGGGGATAGAACCAGGCTTAACCTGAGCAATAGCCGAACCTGCACGGTCGTATATTACCTTTGAAGGGCGCATGATGGCACCTGTTTCAAGAAAATAGATACCCATTCGATCGCCCGACCACTGGATATAGCTTACATCCACATTGTACTTTTTAAGCTCCATGGCAGCTGCCTTTCCCCAATCGTTGGGAGGTAAACAGGTAACATAGCTTACAGGCTCACCAAGATTGGCCAGTGCCACAGCCACATTCGCCTCACCGCCACCAAAACTTACCTCGAGCGAACGAGCCTGAACAAAACGCTGATAGCCCGGCGTGGCCAATCGTAACATGATTTCTCCAAACGTTACAACCTTTGGCATACATCTTATTTTTTGCAAAATAAAAACATTTTTTTACTTAATGCAATCGATTGCATCATTTTTTTTATTTTTGCATACATTATACAGAATCTGAAAGAAATGAATGAGTAAAAGGGTTACCATACACGACATAGCGCGGATGCTCAATCTAACAGCATCGACGGTATCACGTGCGTTAAGCGATCATCCCAAAATCAGTGAGTCGACCAAGGCGCTTGTGCGAAAGAAAGCAGAGGAGGTTGGCTACAGGCCCAACCCTATTGCCAGCAGCCTGCGAACTGGCAGGGGGAAAACGCTGGGCATGGTTGTGCCGCGCATTAACAGAGACTTTATATCCACTGTGATAGCTGGGGCCGAACGGATCTGTCGACGCGAAGGGTATAGTCTGGTAATATGCCAGAGCGAGGAGGAATTTGAAAGGGAGCAAGAAGCCATACGTACCCTTCTTCAGAGTAGGGTTTCGGGTATAATGATTTCAATATCGTCCCAAACGAATACGGGAGCCCATCTGGAAGCCATCCTCAAAGAGGGAATCCCATTGGTGCAGTTCGACCGTATCAGGCCCGATCTACCGACGCACTGTGTGGTAAACGACAACTACAAGGCCGCTTACGAGGCCACGATGCATTTGATAGAGCAGGGCTGCAAATATATTGTCCATCTGGCTGGGCCCGATTTTATCAACATTTATCACGAGCGGCAACAGGGATTTTTGGATGCAATTGGGCAGCACCCGGACATTACCCATGCTATCATCGGACCAGCTATCACACGAGAAAAAGGGTTGGAAGTGGCAGGTCAACTGTTTGAATCAACGAAGAACAGGCCAGATGGTATATTGGCAGCCAGTGACTATTCGGCCCTTGGAGTAATGCTGGCAGCACGACAAGCAGGCATTAACATTCCCCAACAGCTGTCGATTGTGGGCTTTGCCAATGAGCCATTTACTGCGCTAATCAGTCCAAGCATGACTTCTATTGACCAGCGAGCCGATGAAATGGGCGAGCATGCAGCTCGACTGCTAATCAACACCATTAAACATCCTCAGCAATCCAGGCAATCGGAAAAGATCGTTCTCAGCCCTTGCCTGCTGATCCGGGAGAGCTCGAATAGGAAAAACATGCCCCTATAGGTTTTATTAAATGCTTTACTTCAATGTATACAAAAGCATTTATATTGCCGATTGATAGAAAGCTTGCACCTGGTCCCAGTTAACCACCTGCCAGAAGGCGTCGAGGTATTCGCGGCGTCGGTTCTGGTATTTAAGATAGTATGCGTGTTCCCAAACATCCACCATCAGGATAGGTATACCACGTTCCTGTTCTGTTTCCATCAACGGATTATCCTGATTAGCAGTAGTGGTTATTTTTAGTCCAGCCGGAGTTTTTATCAGCCATGCCCATCCCGAGCCAAATACTCCCATAGCTTTATCGGTAAAGACTTTTTTAAAATTGTCAACGCTGCCAAATGCATTTTCCATCTCACGTTTTATTTCAGCGGATGGTTCCTTTGAACCGCCAGGAGCAATTATTTTCCAGAAAAGATTGTGATTGTAATACCCCCCGCCATTATTTCTGACAGCCACTGGGTACTGCGAAATATGCTTAAAAATTTCAATCAAACTGTTTGGATAGGTTGACAGTTTGGCCAGCTGGTCGTTAAGATTTCTCGTATAGGCTGCATGATGCTTGGTGTAATGGATTTCCATCGTACGTGCATCAATGTATGGTTCCAGCGCATCATAAGCATAGCCAAGAGGAGGTTGTTCAAAAAGCCCGCCCCCTAAGATTGAGCTTTTCGTTGCTACACCAACCGTACTGGACGAAAGCAATGATTTGGATAACAGTGCTGCACCTATGCCCAGTAATCCTGATTTTAAAAATTCCCGCTTGTTCATAAATTTTTTTTTTTTGAGGTCTGTGTATTTAATAAACAAGCGGAATAACAGAAAGTTTTAGCACTTATGGGGTTTAGCTAAAACTGTCCATAATAGCAGCACTTACCGATTAACATAAAATTTTTGCACGCGGATCCGATCATTTGTGATGACTTTACATAAATACACTCCGGCAGCGAGTCGACTCACATCCAGGCTGAGGGTATGCTGGTTAACACCGATGGGGTGTATCGTCTGTTGCTGCAATTTGCCATCCAGTGAAAAAATGCTTACTTTAATCGTCTGATTATCAGTAGTTTTAAAATTTATGTATAAGCGATCAGAGGCTGGATTTGGATATAATTTCAATCCTTTTTCGTTAGGGGTAGCCACAGCTAACGGAGTTCGAACGGTAAGTTTTAAATCATAGCTAAGACCATTGTCGGTCTCGCAGCTCACAATCATGGTTCCTACGCTATCAGCAACCAGAGTAATCTGGTTATCGGTCGCATCGAACAATCGCCCTTTCCCCTGTTTAATCCTCCAGGTAAGATTAAAGGTAGTGTCGTTCATTCGGACGCTTTTTTGGTCAAAATAACGTGCTATGATAACAATGGTATCGCCTGGAAAAAATGAACTTTTCGTAGCAACAGCAACGATGCGACTCAAAATCGGCACATACACCTTTTGGTCAATAACTATGGAATCTTCGTTCAAAAGGCCGATGGCTTTAATAACATAACGGGTATCGGAAAGCGGTACCAGCTTGAGGGTACCGGTTAATGCTACCTCCTGCCCGTTTAAGTACACCTTATTGGCCCGAAGTGTGGTGTACGATAGGGTAAGCGTATCCCCGCGTCGTAAATCACCTACAGGTTTTTTTTCGACAGCAGTGACAAAAGTATAACCCGTATCGACCCGATGGACAATGTCCGACTCTACAATCCGGTCGAATGCAATTTCAGCCATGGCTCTGGCGCCCCGGGCATTGGGATGGATTTTATCGGGGAATAAAGCTGCGCTATCGAGGAGCGGAGTATAAAAGTCTATCAATAAAGCATCGTACAACCTGGCAACACTATCGACCAGTGGGATGATGTGATTTTTGATGACAGAATCTCTGATACCCCACACTACATCAAAGGCAGGGGGAGGCAAACACACGATAAACTTCACATGGGGATTACGCCAGCGAAAAGTATCGAGCATAGCGCGGTAGTCGGTAAGAAACTCATTGCCGTAGGTGTCCCAGTTCTGCGGCTTTGAATCGTTGGTACCCAGCAAAACAAAAAGGATATCAGGAGCATAGTTGAGGGCACGCCGAAAATCGAGTTCATTCCAAATGGGGAAGTCGCCCTTTCGCAGCATGGTACGCCCCGATACAGCAAAATTACGTACCTCGCATGTGTCGCCATATTTACTGGCAAGCAACACACCAATCTGTGCAGGATAACACTCTGTTTGCGGTGAGGTAAGACCTGTACCTATAGTTATACTGTTGCCAATGAATCCAAAACGGACCAGTTGGGCATGCAAAGGGAAGTGACATATTAGCCATCCCGCCACGAACATTAAAATTTGTTTTTTCATCATAATAAAATTAATTTTTATAGGTTTTAAGTTAACAGTTATGTGATACTTACGTAATTAGCTAATTTTTGATGTATGGCCATTACCTGGGGCAAAACTGCGTGCTGATTGTCGTTAAAAATAATCCAGTTAGCTAATTTTTCTTTTCGTTCATCCGACCACTGATGAAGCATGCGCTTTTCAATCTCATCGAGCTGCATATTACGGCTAAGCCTCAACCGCTCAATACGCAGCTCTCTGGGAGCAGTAACCAGAATAGTATAATCCAGTTTTTTATATAAACCTGTCTCAAATAGTATGGCCGACTCTTTAATTACATAGGGTGCGCGGCTATTTTGTGTACACCATGTCTCAAATCTCTTATCAACCAGGGGATGAATAAAGGAATTTATTTTTTCGACCAATTCGGGATGCTGAAAAAGTATATTGGCAGTCCTTTTTTTATCGATACCCTGGCTGGTTACAATTTCATCACCCAGCGTACGACGATAAAATTCTATCACTTCGTTTAGGTTAAGCAGCTCCTTGGCTACTTCATCTGCTACAAAAACAGGTATCCCCAGTACTCTGAATATCTCTGCAACGGTACTCTTACCAGACCCAATGCCACCCGTTAAGCCGACTTTCAGCATAATATCATGGTTTTTTTTAATCCGTTATTTTCCAGAAATTATTGGCGTATCATTCAAAGTTGGCTTTATTTTTTGTCCGGCAAGTGGTTTGTGTTCTATCAAAAATTCTACACTTTTGGGAGAATAATTAATCAGCTTAAGCATGTAAGGATATCTCTCGATGCGAACACTTATTTTATTAACCGCAGAAAAACAATCGTAATAATCGGCAGTAATCAGGAACTGTGTGCTTTTTACCTTGTTGAAATTTTTGAGCGATACCAGATAGTCAACTGTAACTGTCGATGGGAATAGGAGCAACTGCAAGCTATCGGGGACATTAATGGGTTTAATGGGTACCTTGATGGTAGCCTGGGTAAACTTTTCAACGGGAACAGTTACCATTACTTCTTTGGGTTCTATACTTACGTCGTTTATTGGTTGGATTTTAAGTGTGCGGGTAAATGAGCGAAAAATCCCGATATACGAAGCATTTTCGGTATAAACCGCCGAAAGGGTATCGAGGATAACATGGGGTCCAGTAACCACCACCGAATCGGGCTGAACAATATAATCACCCTCAAGCATATATTGCTTAACAAATTTGATTCGAATAGCAGGGACCACCTTTACCCTTTTTTTCTCAACCGGCGAAAAGGTATACCATAGGGTATCGGGCAGTATATAGTTCAACCTCAACTCGGGTCCAATCTGTCGCTGAACGTTTTCCTTCAGATAGTGGGTAAGTGCATAATAACTATTGTTTTTTGCATCAACTGGGCGAAGATTTAAAGCCAGTACATGCAACACCACAGGATGTTGAGAAGCGGTGAAAATTTTTTTTACCAGTGTGTATCCCTGGCCGGTAACATTGAGTGAAAGGGTGCTGGGTATATCGCCTACCATTTCAATATCGGAGCGATAGGGTATATACTCTATTGGGACCTTGAGCTGGGTAGTATAATCATTGTCTAGCACTCGGAGTAGCCAAAAGAAAGTTGAAAGAACCAGAAAAAACAAAAAGTTTAAAATTTTCTGGCGGAGCTTATAATCCTTCCGCGCTAAAATAATTCTTGGCGTTTGATTCTGTTTTTTTCTAAAAGTTAGTTTCATGATCTATATCTCGCCTGGCGCTGATAAACGAAAATATAATATTTTCACGAAATTACACTTTTCTTAGGAAACCAATAGTAAATTACCGAAAAAATTGGACATGAAAGTTAGCTTTATGCTGGTTATAATTACAGTTTCATCATAATAAAATTAATTTTTAAAGGTATGATGGAACACCCATGTTCGCAATTTTATCACTATTGTGTTTGCGTTCGCAGGAACATGGGTGTTTCATAAAAAAAGAATCCGGTTTTCGATAGGCTAATGATCCTGGGTGTAAAAACCAGAAATTTTAAGACGCTCAAATGACAGAATTAGCATTAGTGGGTGGAATCATATTTTTTCTCAGTTGCAATTTGGGTTAAAGTATTATCTTTGCGTAACTTAAATTAAACCTAACAAAGAACATGGGAAAAGTAATGATAATTGGTGCTGGAGGGGTAGGCACGGTAGTTGCCCATAAGGTCGCTAAAGAAAAAGAGGTATTTTCGGAAATTTTGCTAGCCAGTCGAACCAAAGAGAAATGCGATGCCATAGCTAAAGCTATAGGAGGCAATCGTATTCAGACTGCCAAGGTGGATGCTGACAATGTCGATGAACTGGTAGCCTTAATGAACGATTTTAAACCCGACATTGTCATCAATGTTGCATTGCCCTATCAGGATTTGACCATCATGGAAGCCTGCCTGAAAACAGGTACAGCCTACCTTGATACAGCCAACTATGAGCCCCGCGACGAGGCAAAATTTGAGTACAAGTGGCAGTGGGCCTATCACGACCGGTTCAAGGAGGCTAATTTAACTGCCATCCTGGGTTGTGGTTTTGATCCCGGCGTAACCAGCGTATTTACTGCTTATGCGGCCAAACATCACTTCGACGAAATTCACTACCTTGATATAGTGGATTGCAATGCGGGCGACCATGGCCGTCCATTTGCTACCAACTTTAATCCCGAAATCAACATTCGTGAGGTTACTCAGAAGGGAAAATACTGGGAAAATGGCCGTTGGGTTGAGACCGAACCCCACGAAATTCATAAACCGTTAACCTACCCGGGTATCGGCCCAAAGGAAAGCTATCTTATTTACCACGAAGAGCTGGAATCGCTGGTCAAAAATTTCCCTACGATTAAACGTGCCCGTTTCTGGATGACCTTTAGCCAGGAATATCTAACCCATTTGCGGGTAATTCAAAATATTGGCATGGCACGCATCGATCCGGTAATTTACAAAGGGGTAGAAATCATACCCATAGAGTTTTTGAAAGCAGTGTTGCCCAATCCTGGCGAGCTGGGAGCTAACTACAAGGGTTGGACATCCATAGGCTGTCGGATTCGAGGCATAAAAGATGGGAAAGAAAAAACTTACTATGTGTACAACAACTGCAGCCATGAAGAAGCCTACAAAGAAACTGGCACGCAGGCTGTTAGCTATACTACTGGTGTACCGGCCATGATTGGCGCCATGATGTATCTTAAAGGTTTATGGAAAAAGTCAGGGGTATATAACGTTGAACAGTTCGACCCCGATCCCTTTATGGAAGCTCTCAATAAATATGGCCTCCCGTGGCACGAAATGCATGATGTTGATTTGGAATTGTAATACCATAACGGCGCCTCGCGGTGCCGATCTTTTTTTTTATTTACCTTATTCCAAACTTTTAAGGTGTTAAACTGTTTACATAGACAAAATAGACAAAATAGCCTAAATGGCAAGCATCTTCGACATACGGGAGAATATAATCCAGCAGGAACTTGACGAACATAGTGTTCCAGATGATCCTTTTGTGCTATTTAAGCGTTGGTACGAACAGGCATACGAAGCAAAAATATTCGAGCCCAATGCTTTTGCACTGGCTACGGCTGATTTGCAGGCAATACCCAGCGTACGCATGCTTTTACTTAAGTCGTTTGAAAAAGGTAGTTTTACCTTTTTTACCAACTACGATAGCCTGAAAGCCCGGCATTTGGCTCAAAATCCTCATGCCGCCATGGTGTTTTACTGGTCGGAGCTGGAGCGACAAGTGCGTATCCATGGTCGCGTGGAAAAAATTTCAGCTGCAGAATCGGATGCCTATTTCGAAGGCAGACCGGTAGGGTCAAGGCTGGGTGCATGGGCATCGCCTCAGAGTCAACCTATCGAGAGTAGAGCATGGCTCGAAAAAAAACATTATGAATTTCGCGAAAAATTCTCCCGTGGCAACATTCCCCGTCCCGACAATTGGGGTGGTTTTCGACTTACCCCATCTTCCATTGAGTTTTGGCAGGGACGCCCCAACCGTCTTCACGACCGTATTCTATATGAGGCCACGAGCAAAGGCTGGCAAATTATCCGTCTGGCACCCTAAAATCTTGTAGCAATGACCAGCCGTATAAAACTTACGTATTTTCTGGTATTTTTCGTTAACTTTGGATGTCACTCACAAAAGTCCGATACCATGATGCAATTCAACAAGCTTACTCCCGAGGAAGAACGGGTTATCCTGCATAAGGGTACCGAACCTCCCTTCAGTGGCCAATATGTACACTTTGATGGTAAGGGTACCTACCTTTGTAAACGATGCAACGCACCGCTCTATCGTTCGGAGGATAAGTTTGACTCGCATTGTGGCTGGCCGAGCTTTGACGATGAGATACCGGGCGCTGTAAAACGCCAGCCCGATGCCGATGGACGTCGCACCGAAATTGTTTGTGCCCGTTGTGGTGCCCATCTGGGGCATGTATTCGAAGGGGAAGGTTTTACCCCCAAAAATGTCCGTCATTGCGTCAATTCTATTAGCTTACAGTTTGTTGAAGACACCCCTGCCACGGCTGAAAAAGCAATTTTTGCAGGTGGTTGTTTCTGGGGTGTCGAATACTACCTACAAAAAGCACCGGGTGTCATTTCCACCCGCGTCGGTTATATCGGGGGCCATGTGGCTAATCCTACCTATGAACAAGTATGCACGCATACTACGGGTCATGCCGAAGCCGTTGAGGTAACTTTTGACCCGCAAAAAACTACCTACGAAGCACTTGCTCGCCTGTTTTTCGAAATCCACGATCCTACACAGCTCAACCGACAGGGCCCCGATGTGGGCGACCAGTATCGGTCCGAAATTTTTTATTTCGACGAAAAACAAAAAAATATTGCCCAAAAACTGATTGACCAGCTTAAAGCCAAAGGATACGCTGTAGTTACCAGAGTTTCGCCGGCTACAACATTTTATCCTGCCGAGGATTATCATCAGCAGTATTACCAGCACAAGGGCACCACACCTTATTGTCATTTTTACCAGAAAAAGTTCTGAAGTGATATTCATTGTATGCTGCTATTAAACATTTTGGTAAGAGACTAATATTTAACTACCTTAGCGTCTGTTTATCAAAATTGCAGCAGGCATGAAAATTAGTTTTATCAACACCGAACGAATGTTTACCCGCGAATGGTTCAGGGTATATGCTCAAATTACGCTGGGAGCACTAATTCTGGCTGCAGGTTTCGTATTTTTTGTTACACCTTACCGTATTGTGCCGGGCGGGGTCTATGGTATTTCTATCGTAATTCATTACCTTACGCGGGGTGTGTTTTCGTTTGCTCCTGATGGACTGCCCATTGGTACCATGGGGCTGATCATGAATATTCCGCTAACAATTCTGGGAATCAAAATTCTGGGTCCTCGTTTTGGTGTAAAAACGGTAGTAGGTTTTGTGCTGTCCTCTTTTTTTATCGATTTGCTGACCTTTTTGTGGGGTTCTCAACCGCTGGTACCCGATGAAGCTTTGCTTTCGGCAATATTTGGAGGGGTATTGATAGGACTGGGTCTGGGCGTGATTTTTAGAACCCGTGCTACCTCGGGAGGTTCCGACATCATTGGTATGATTCTCGAAAAATATACCCATCTGCCTTTGGGTCAGCTGATGATAGCGGTCGACTCTACCATAGTACTTATTGGTCTGGCTGCTTTCCAGGACTGGAAAATACCCCTGCTTTCCTGGACGGTCATCTATATTTCGGGAAAAGTTATAGACACTACACTCGAAGGACTTAACTATAACAAAACCCTGCTGATTATAACCGATCAGTACGAGGAGGTGAAAAATGTTATACTCTTTGATATTGGACGTGGTGCAACCCTTATTAAAGCGCAAGGAATGTATTCTGATGCTGAAAAAAAACTTATTTTTTCAAATATGTCGCGCCGCGAAGCATTTCTGTTAAAAGAAAAAATTAAAAAAATAGACCCCCGGGCATTCATCACCATTATCAATACCAACGAAATCCTCGGAGAGGGATTTAAAGTCATGCACGAAACATCGGAACTTTAATATAAGCAACCATTTAGGTGTTGGAGCATCATAATAAATCTCGATAATTCAAGGCTATGAGAATATTACTGTTAATTCTTTTTTTGAACGAAATGTATCTGTGGGCACAGGATAATGAGATAACAATAACAACCGATGCTGGAGAGGTTATCGTTTTTACCAATGGTGCTCAGGTAGTCCGACAAAAAACGGTGGATATTCCACAGGGTACCTCAGTTTTGAAGTTTACAGGATTATCGCCCTACCTTGATGCCAAAAGCGTTCAGGTTAATGCGCCAAAAGAGGTGATGATATTGTCAGTGAATTATCAGTACAATTTTATCGATAGCATCAAACGTTCACAGGAGCTTGAAGCATTAAACAGCCGCTTGAAAGCTGTTGAAAATAAGATTCAGCTTGAAAATGTAAATATCGAGACAGTGAACGAAGAGCTTGACTTTTTAAGGGAAAACAGAAACATTGGTGGAAAGAATCAAGAACTAAGCCTGAACAATTTTAAGCAAACGGTCGACTTTTACCGGGATAGAGTAGCGGCAGCAAAACAAAAATTGCTGGAAATCAATGGGAAAGTAGATAAGCTACGCATTGAAAAAGCAAATATCGAAAGGCAGATAAAACAGCTCAGTGCCAATAAACCTCTACCGGTGGGTGAAGTACTGGTGAAAGTACGAACATTGGCTGTTATACGTGGCGAGATAACTCTATCGTATTTTGTAGGTAATGCGGGATGGTATCCTACCTACGATATACGGGTAAATAGCATAGACGAACCCGTGCAGATTGTGTACAAAGCCAATGTCAGTCAAAATACCAGTGAAGAATGGAAAAATGTGCGGCTAAAACTTTCCTCGTCGGACCCAAAAATAGGGAACGTAGCACCCCGATTGCAGACGTATTATTTAGATTACCATCTTGTTCCACCGCGCTATACCAGTTTTAGTGGCCAGGTGTCGGGTAAGGTATTCGATGCAATTACCCATGAGCCCTTACCCGGAGTCTCAATAATGATCAAGGGTACCACCATTCGAACACTTACCGACGCCAGCGGAAGCTATTCGCTAACCCTTCCCGAAAACAATGCCGAACTGGAAGCTAATTATGTAGGTTATCAATCGCAAGTGCTGCTTGCCGACCGACCATCGATAAATTTCTTTCTGCAACCCGAAGAAGCATACATGGCAGAAGTAGCGATTGTTGGAAGTGGTGCCGATGAATTGGCTGAATCCCCTCACAAAAAATCGCTGGCCATGAAGGCATTGAGCATGCCCTTACCAATTGAGCAGACAGAGAATAACACCTCCGTAGAATTTGAGATTAAAACCCCCTACACGCTAAATTCCGATAACAAAAATATTACCGTCGACATAGAAACCTATCAGGTGGATGCCGAATATGAGTATCATTGCGTACCCAAAATCGATCGGGATGTTTTTTTGATAGCAAAAATGGTGGACTGGGAAAAATACAATCTGCTTGAGGGTGAAGCGAATATATTTTTTGAAAATACCTATGTGGGCAGATCGATACTCGATGTACGTAATTTGTCCGATACACTGAGCCTGTCGCTGGGACGCGATAAGCGTGTCCAGGTAAAACGGGAGAAAATCAAAGATTTTACGAAAAAACAGTTTCTGGGTACTAAACAAGAAGAAACTCGGGCATGGTTAATCACGATTAAGAATAACCGTAACCAGCCCATCCGGCTCAATTTGTACGACCAGATTCCTGTTTCGACGAATAGCGAAATAGAGGTTAACGTGGAAGAATTGTCGGCAGGTATACTCAATAGAGAGAACGGTGAGGTCAGGTGGACCCTTCAGCTGGAACCACTTGGTAAAAAAGATATTCAGCTGCGCTATAGGGTTAAATATCCACGGCAAAAAAAATTGATTATTGAATAGCTTTTAAGATGATAGAGAAGCATGCGAAAAAACATTTTCCCAATCGCATTAATTTAACCCTGATTCGGGAATTATTTCTTTATTATCAACAATAACCTTGTTTTTCCAGCGTCCCATCTTGTAATAGGCAAAGCTAAGCAGTGTTCCAAGGGTCCAGCCAATGGGGATCGACCACCAGATGCCTATTTCGTGAAAATGTCGGGAAAGAAAATAGGCTAAAGGCAGTCGAACGACCCACAGGGAGAACAGCGAAAGTAACATGGGAATGAAAGTATCGCCGGCTCCCCGCATCACAGCACCAATAATAAACATGGAGTTGAAGGCAAGGTAAAACATTCCAACAATTTTTAGGTACTGATGCCCGATAGCAATAACCTCTGTATCGCTGGTAAACACCTGCATAAGGTAGTTGCCCCAACCATAGGCTACAATCGACATCACCACAGCAACTGTACTGGCCATGAGCAGGGTGACTTTAAGGCCCGTCACGACCCTTTCGGTACGATGCGCACCCATATTTTGACCCACAAAGGCCGAGAGTGCAATAGCCAGATTCATCCCGGGCATGGAGGCAAAGCTATCGATTCGCCAGGCAACGGAATATGCCGCAATAACATTGGTGCCAAAACTGTTTACGATAACCATCAACGCCATCATGCCCAAAGCCACAAATGATTGCTGCATGCCAATAGGTAAACCTATTTTCAAGGCTTTGGTGAAAATTTCTGTATCGAATCTAATGTCGGAAGGATTGAATTTTATGATAGCATGTCGTTTGTTGAGATAAAACACCAGTGCGCACAGCGCACAGCCTTGTGAAATTACCGTAGCCCAGGCTACAGAGTTTATGCCCCAACGAAAGCCTACTATAAAAATCAGATCAAGCAAAATATTCAGCACGGTACTGGTTATCAAAAAGTAAAGGGGTGTTTTAGAATCGCCCATACCCCGTAAAACCGCTGTAGTACCATTGAATCCAAAACTAAAAACCGTTCCCAGCATCATCACATTGAAAAAACTTACAGCAGGAGGAATAATTTCATCGGGCAATTGCATTAATCTGAATATTTTCTGACTAAAAATGATGGAAATAGCTGCTATAACTACAGCAGCGACAACCAGGAAGATATTGAGTGTATCAACGCTTCGCTTTACGCCACCATAGTCTTTAGCCCCAAAATACTGCGATACAATAACAGTACCCGCCATGGCTATGCCAATGGTAAAAGACAATACCAGAAATATGAGCGGAAACGAGGCTCCAACTGCAGCCAATGCCTCTTTGCCAAGATAGTGCCCCACCACAATGCTATCGATAATCTGATACAGCTGCTGGAAAACGTTACCCAGCAGTATGGGAACCGTAAAACGAAATATTTGTCTACCAACGTGTCCCTGGGTTAAATCATGCATAAGATATTGGTTTTAAGTTAATTGAACGAAAGTACATCTGTATCATGTTTGCTATAATTGATTCAATAATAATTTTTGACTGAATATGTACAGCTACCCTATGATCGACTTCGGCTATTCCAACCACAATATTATCATTACCCCAAAAAATACTACCTACACAAATGGAAGTTGAAAATAAAGTACGAAAGAGCCAGCATTTTTTATTCTGAACAGTTGCACCACTTTGTGTTTCAATCGTAGCAATAGCAGCGTGTAACCATAGAGGTTCCGTTTGACAACAGTTGTGTGAGGAAAGTTTTTCGCGTTCAAAAACTATGGATTGCTCTACTAAGGGGGGAGACTGCAAATGTATGCCCAGGAAAGCAATTACAGTTATGGTAATGCAGCTATTTTTCATCATAATAAAATTAATTTTTAAAGGTATGATGGAACACCCATGTTCGCAATTTTATCACTATTGTGTTTGCGTTCGTAGGAACATGGGTGTTTCATTGGTTATTGGTTGGTTGTAACTTTTGTAGCAACTCTAATGCCATTTTGACATTTTTTATGCCCTGAGTATACATAGAGGGTTTCTCAGAGCTCTCGCGGAATCGGAATACCTGTGGATGCTTTTGTACAAATTGCAGGATATGCCCGAATATCTCCGATTGATAATAGGGTGATTGCTGATTTTGAACGAAGTACAGGGTCATTCGTTCATTTTTAATGGATATTCGTTCAAAGCCTAACTGCATAGCCATACGACGCAAACGGACAATATCCATAAGCTGTTGTGCTGGTTCGGGAATGGGTCCAAAACGGTCGGTCAGCTTATGTTCAAAAAGTTTAAGCTCTTCTTCCGAATTTAAATCATCGAGCTCGCGGTAAAGCCGAATGCGTTCCGTAATGTTTTCGATGTACGATTCGGGGAGCATGATTTCAAAATCGGTATCAATCTGGCAATCGAGGACAAATTTGTGGGTTTCCAGCACATTGACAGTTTCATTCTGAGTATCTGACAAAGGCTCTTCTTTCTTGAAAAATAAATCACGATATTCCTCTTCCTTGACCTCCTGAATAGCCTCCTGAAGAATATTCAGGTAGGTTTCGTAACCCATTTCGGCGATAAAGCCGCTTTGTTCGGCACCGAGCAGATTTCCAGCCCCTCGAATGTCGAGGTCGAGCATGGCAATTTGAAAACCGCTACCCAGTTCAGAATTTTCCTCAATAGCCTTTAACCGTCGTTTGGCCTGAGCGGTAAGTACCTGAAAAGAAGGAATAAGCAGGTAGCAATATGCCTTCCGATTCGATCGACCCACCCTTCCCCGAAGCTGATGAAGATCGCTGAGCCCAAAATGATGGGCATCCATGATAAAAATGGTATTGACATTGGGAATATCCACTCCCGACTCGATGATAGCTGTGGTGAGCAGTACATCATAATCGCCGTTAATGAAAGCAAAAAGGGTATTTTCAAGTTTGTCACCATCCATCTGGCCATGGGTAACTGCAATACGAGCTTCGGGTACGATCTGTTGCAATTTTTTCTCCAGCTCGTAAATGGTTTGTATCCTATTGTTGATAAAAAATACCTGTCCTCCCCGGGATAGCTCATTCAATATTCCCTGACGAATAATTTGCTCATTAAAGGTATGAATCTCGGTGGTAACCGGAAAACGATTGGGGGGTGGCGTATTGATGATTGCCAGGTCGCGGGCTCCCATCAGCGAAAATTGTAGGGTTCGCGGAATGGGGGTTGCCGAAAGTGATATACAGTCGATATTTACTTTCATAGCCTTGAGTTTTTCTTTCATAGCTACCCCAAATTTTTGCTCTTCGTCGATGATGAGCAGTCCCAAATCTTTGAATTTTACACTACCGCCCAACAATTTATGGGTGCCAATTAGTATATCTATTTCGCCTTTTTCAACTTTACGCAATATTTCACGGATTTCAGTGGGCTTGCGGTTACGGCTAATGTATTCGACGTTAACCGGAAAATCTTTGAGTCGTTCGCTAAATGTCTTGTAGTGTTGTAAGGCAAGTATGGTGGTTGGAACCAGCACTGCCGTTTGTTTGCCATCGGTTGCTGCCTTAAAGGCTGCCCGGATGGCAACCTCAGTTTTGCCAAAGCCTACATCTCCGCACACCAGCACGTCTGCCGGATGTTCGCTTTCCAGAGCCTGCTTTACCAGGCGTGTTGCCTTTTCCTGGTCGGGTGTATCTTCATAAATAAACGATGCTTCAAGTTCTTGCTGCAAATAGGTGTCGGGGCTGAAGCTAAAACCTTTTGTCTCGATACGTTTGGCATAAAGGGCTATCAGCTCACGGCTTATATCCTTAATCTTCTTTTTGGTAGCTTGCTTTAGCTTCTGCCAGTTATTGCTCCCCAGCTTATAGATTTTTGGAGGTTCGTCATCTTTGCCCCGATATTTCGAAATACGGTGAAGGGAGTTAACCCCCACATACAGCACATCATTGTCCCGGTAAACCAATTTAATTACCTCCTGCCATTTGCCGTTGATTTCTACTTTTTCGATACCCCCAAAAATACCAATACCATGGTCGATATGTACCACATAGTCGCCGGGATGCAAATCGGAAAGTTCCTGAATTACGTGTTTGGGCGAAATTTTGACCGGCCGCTCGAACTGGCTCCGTTGATAACGTTCGAAAATCTGATGATCGGTGTATAGACAAACTTTAAGGTCGTGGTCGGTAAATCCTTCATGAAATCCTGCCCGAAGGGGTTCAAAAAGGTCTTCTGGATGTGTCGAACGAAAAATATCCTTCAGACGTTGGAGTTGTTTCTCATTTTCACTGCAAATGATAGTACGATAGCCTTTTGTAATATTATCGAGCAGATGTTCGGCCAGGAGATCAAACTTTTTATGAAAAGCCGGTTGGGTTGATGTGTTGAAAATGATTTTATTATGGTTTTGTTTTTCTAATCCCGAAAATTCAATTACGCACCTTTGCTGCAAAAGGGAATGAAAATGTTCGCTACCGATAAGATCGGGCTTATGCTGTCCTTCGTTGCTACCATCCTCAGTATAGATCTCCCAACGCATATTAGGTAAACTGTCCAACTGCCCGCTAATCAGTCGATGATCCGGGATCCAGCAGCAGGTATCGGCAGGCAGGTACTCGATCATCGAAATTTTGGATCCGCTCAACTCTATTTGCTTAATATCGGGTAATATCTGAATTTTGTCCAGTTTTTCAAAGGAAAGCTGGCTTTCGATGTCGAAGCTCCGGATGGAGTCGACTACATCATCGAAAAAGTCGATGCGAAAAGGATGACGGGCGGCAAACGAAAAAACATCAACAAGGCTGCCCCGCAGAGCATACTGGCCTGGTTCGTAAACAAAATCGACCCGTTGAAATCCATATGCATCGAGAGTTTCCCTCAAAAAATCCATGTCGATCTTTTCTCCCCTGTGAACAGTCAGCGTATGCTGGGCAATATCCCGGTGAGCTACAACTTTTTCGGCAATGGCATCGGTATAGGTAACCACAACGGTTGCATGATCGGGGCGACGGATAAAATAATTCAATATCTCTGCCCGTTGAAGAACCGATATTGGATCGATACGGGTACTTTGCCCGGGATGTTTGTAGGATGAGGGAAATAAAAACACATGAGCTGGATCGAGACATTGAATCATGTCACCAGCAAAATATTGAGCCTCCTCCTTATCGGGCAATAGTACCAGATGGGTTCGAACACTCTGCCTTGCCAGCCATGCAATCAATAGCGATCGTGCTGAACCTTTTAATCCCGCAAGCTGGATACGAGGAGTGAATGAGTCGTTATTTAGGTTTTCCTTGAGTTGATTGTATTGAGGATGCGCAGAAAAAATCTCCAGTAGCCTTTGTAAATCCATAAATACTCACATTACCTGATTACTACTTCGTCCACCATGTCAAGACCTGCCATCCGATTAAGTGCCTGTGGAAGCGAATCCTTTATTTTTAATAATTCAGCTTTACCTACCGATGAGTTGAGATATACGAATAATACCCGATTAACAATAGCCAGTCGTTTGGTACGTTTAGCAATAGCCTCGCCCACCACATCTGGCCACACCTCATAAATTCTTGATTCATTGAGTTTTTGTTCCAGCCCGTAAGCCTTGAGCAAACGCTGGATAACCTCTCCAAGGGTTTCGCTGTTGCTTCTTCGCATCGGTGTGTTTTTGCAAAATTGCAAATATTTTTTGTTATAGAAAAGCACGAAGATTAACCTGCTAAAAAGGAAAGATTATAACCAATGTGACTTAAATTTGCAGCAACAATTATTGAAAGAATTTGTAAATGAAAATTCATCAAAAAACCTGCGGTAGCGCTGAAATAGCAAAGAATATATGATCTGTAATACTCTCATGAATGAAAACATTGTTAGAAAATTTACCAGTTACCGTCACAAGCCAGTGGCATAAAAATTTTCCTGATTTTATGCCGGAAAGTCAGCCGTCGCAGGCTGAACCGGCAAGGGTAGTAATGTGCACTGCCACAGATATTGCCAATGAAATCAGCAATAGGATAGACGCTGCAACGGTATACCTTGTACATTCCGACCATCCCTGGATTGACGTGCGCTATGTAGCTGAGCTGTATTTAATGCCTTATTGGGAACCTGCCAATGATGAAGAGTTTTACCTAATGTTGCAAGTAGCGCTCGTTGTTACGGAAAAACATAACATTTCTATCATTGTGCATATTCCTAAAGATTTTAAATTTCAGCAGCCGACAAACATTTCAGCAGCTCAGGCCTTTATTGGGCATTATACGGAAAACATCCCACTTCCTGAAAATTATTTGTCGCTATCACCCATTGATCGAATAAGAGCGCTGGAAACTTTTTCAGCCCATTCGCCTTTTAATACGCTTGTACATGGCAGCGACAGAACATTGGGCATCATTGCCTGCGGAAGTATTGGAAATATATTAGAGCAAATCCCACAGTTACCATACCCTATACTTAAACTTAAGCATTATCCACTTGGACGTGAATTGGCAGAGTCGATTTACTATCCCTGCGACGAGATTCTGGTGCTTGAGCAAGGTCTTCCCTACATTGAGCAACGACTGCGTGGTATTATGGGCGTAGGTACACGCATCAGAGGAAAATTAAACCGTATTGTCCCCGCTGATGAACCCATTTCCTTGCAGGTTATTACAAATATTCTTAACCTTTAATACCAAAAGTTTTTTAAATTTTACAACTTAGCCAGAATTCTTTCGTAAAAAAAAGTAACTTTATCAGAAATTAGCCTAAAAAATATTTTTTGGTATTTTTGTCACTTAAAATATACGACCTTATGAATGATGTGCTTATTTTTCTGCTGATTTTAGTGTTGGCCATTCCGGTGGGTTTGTTTGTTGTGCGATTACTTTTTAAGCAGACCATTGTAACTTATGTATCCAATTTAATTTTTCTGATTTCCTTGGGCATTGCCTTTTTGGCATTTGTCAATGGATACCTGGGTATTAAGCATGCTTATTGGCTGGTACCGTTGATGGGTGTATGGTTGATTGCCAGCAATATATGGGTCATTCGTATGATACAGAAACCTCTACGATCGATTAAGGCAAATATTGATTCGTTGGTAGAAGGTAACTTAAAAACTACGGTCGATGCAAATGTTAAAAATCGCCACGATGAGATAGGCGAAATGGCCGTTTCGATGGAACAGCTTGTGAATAAACTAAATGAGATAGCCACGCAAATTCAGCAAAGTTCGAAGAACCTGGTCAAGCTGAGTGAGCAGATTAGTCAAGGAGCCAGCATATTGGCACAGGGTACGGCCGATCAGGCAGCTTCGGCACAGCAAGTGTCGTCGAGTATGGAAGAGATGGTAGCTAACATTCAGGCCAATACCGATAATTCGAAGCAAACCGAAAGAATAGCTGTCGAAGCAGCCAAAGGGATTAAGAAAGGGAACGAATCGGTTACCACCGCAGCCGAATCCATGAAAATCATTGCCGAAAAGATTTCGATTATTGGCGATATTGCCTTTCAAACCAATATTCTTGCCTTAAATGCGGCTGTTGAAGCTGCGCGTGCAGGTGAACACGGACGGGGTTTTGCGGTGGTTGCTGCCGAAGTGCGCAAGCTGGCCGAACGTAGTAAAATTGCTGCCGACCAGATTAATGAACTTTCGGCAAAAGGCGTGAACATTTCAGAAACAGCAGCACACGAGCTTGAGCACATTGCCCCCGAAATTGAACGAACAGCCAAGCTGGTACAGGATATAAGCGCAGCCAGTGTAGAACAAAATGCTGGTGCCGAACAAATCAACAATGCTTTGCAACGGCTCAATCAGGTTATTCAACAAAATGCCTTATCGTCGGATAGCCTTGCTCAAACAGCTGTTCAGCTGGCTAAAGAATCTGAAACCCTACGGGAAATCACCGCATTTTTCCGCTTCGATGCCAAAACCAATGGCAATGACAATCATACCTCTGTTTTGTCCGATATTATCCATAAAAAGGCTGAAGAACGCAAGGCCAGGTTCGAAGAAAGAGTAATTGGCGTGAGCAGCGCAAAATCAAAATCTGCTGAAAAAATTAAAGACGATAATGCTACTTTGCCTCCGGTTGGAACCAGGAAAGAACTTGATACTGCTTCAGAAAAGAAAGAGTCACTTTCAGATGCCGCCACTAAAGTAAAAAATAAAGGATTTAATCTACGACTGTTCGACGACGATAGCAAGGACGCCGAATACGAAAGATTTTAAAATGCTATTTGGCACTATACGGTATTAATCCCGACCTGCTTTTTTTGGTCGGGATTAATTTTTATAGCGGTGCTGGATAAAATCGACTTGTACATCAAAGGTTTTGTAATTGACCGTCGATTCTTGTAAGCTAACATTGCATTCCGCATGCTGATAATGCTTATTAATGTTACATAATCTTTATTTCATTTCAGTAGTATACCAAAACACCTTATATTAATTTTATGTTAATAACGTTAATTTAAACCACTTACTACAAACACTTAATATAATACCCATATTTTTGCTATAAATCAAAAATAATAAAGGCCATGAAAACGAAAAAAATGATTCTGCTTACCTGCATAAGTTTTTTGGGTTTGCAATTGATAGCTTCCGACAAACCCAATTTTGAGGTAACTAAAAATGCCTGTATATCCGGTACTGGTACGATGATAACCGGCCAGGTAGTTGATAAGATTACCCACGAACCGCTGGTTGGGGCAAAGGTAAAACTGGTAGATTGTAACCTGGAAGTGTATACCGATTTTGATGGAAACTTTTCTTTCGAACACATTGGTGAGGGTGAATACATCCTGCAGATAGAATACGTTTCGTATGAAACACGTTACACCACCATCAACCTTAGCAATCAGGGCAAAGAACACAATATTTACATCGATAAAACCCAAAGGTTCACGTGCTCCTAGTGATTGGGGAGGATTAATTTTGTTGGGACGAGCAACCAATAACAAGAGCAACAATGTAACCATAGAAGGAGGAGTTGGTTCTACCTATGGAATAGGCGATGGACCAGCCATAGAGGATGATAATTCGGGCGTGGTGAGGTACGTACGAATTGAGTTTCCTGGGTATGATATAGATGGTAATGGCAATGAAATCAACGGATTAACAATGGGGAGTGTTGGTAGTGGTACCACCATTGAATATGTCCAGGTTTCCTTTAGCGGCGACGATGCTTTCGAATGGTTTGGTGGCACAGTAAATTGTCGTTATTTGATTGCATTGGCTACCGAAGACGATGACTTCGATACCGATTATGGTTATAGGGGTAATGTGCAATTTGCGCTGGCTATTCGCAATCCAAACATTTGCGATACAGATGGTGCACGTGGCTTTGAATCGGATAACGATGCCAACTCGAGTTACAACAAACCATATACAAGTGCAGTATTCAGCAATATTACGCTTATTGGTCCAGGTGTGGATAACTCGGCCACCCAGAAACATGAAGTTGGCTTGTTATTGCGCCGCAATACGCGCTTGCAAATTTATAACCTCGTGTCTACTAAATATGTAAAAGGAGGTCTTGTAATTGATGGTGACCCCACCCAGAATGCTGCAAAGGATGACTCGCTAACCATTCAGTATTCGGTACTCGCAGGGTATGGTACCAAAGCAGTAGGTACCAAGGGTACGGCAAATCCTTTAACCAGTCCGTACAATTGGTTTCTGGCTAACAGCAAACACAACGATACTACTTCGTTTGCTGCCCTTAATTTAGCCTTTCCTGTTGACGTAACCAATGCTGCTCCATCGTACCTCCCTGGCAATGGTTCTATCCTGCTAACTAAAGGTTCGTATTGGGGCAAGCCCGTGACAAGCATCACTCTTTCCACGCCAGAAGACAGCATCAAAATTAATGAAAGCATACAGTTAACCGCTTCTATCTCGCCCAACGATGCTGCCAATAAGGATGTGAAATGGTCGATCGTATCGGGGGCAGATAAAGCTACGATCAGCGAAACCGGTATGCTGACGGGTACAGCTGCCGGAACCGTAACGGTAAAAGCTGTAGCTGAAGATGGCTCGGGCGTATCGGCAACCATTGATGTGGTAGTGAAAAATGAAGTTGGTGTAGCTAAGGTTAACTACCTGTCGCAGATTTATCCCAATCCCGTTTCCAACCTGCTCACCATTCATGGTACTTCTAACCTTTTGTATGTGGAAGTATTCGATTTAACCGGTAAAAAAATACGATCGATGTACAACATAAACAATTTGCAGGCTCAGATCGACTTTAAGGCTTTACCCGCAGGACTGTATTTGTTAAAAATTCAATACCAAAACGGTGCTGCTGATATGCAGAAAATTTATAAAAAGTAATAATCTCTAAAGGGCGGGGTAATTCCCCGCCTTATTAATTTGATTACTGCTTTATTTTACTTACAATTTCACGATTATGATTCTTAATTATCCTTCCCCCGAACTGAATCAAAACTACCTGATTGAACATCATAAGCAGACGCGCAACATGCTCTTTGCCATTATGGGGTATGTATATTTACTAAAAAACCATAATTTATCCGATAGTGGCTGCCCAGCAGAATATAAAGAATATTTGAATGCCATTGAACAACATTGTACTCAGCTACTTGAGCATGAGGAAAGTCTTATTCTTAGATTGCTGTTACAAGCATATAGGCAATCTTTGACACCTAACCAACTCAACTAATTCCCGTCTGCTATCCGATCCAACCAAACTGATAGGCAGAACCTCTACAGCTTTCTGGGTAAATAGTATTGACTGTTTTAACCCAGATTAGTCGTTTTTATCCCAATTGTCTTAACCTCCTAATTAGTTGGACAAAATTTAATAAATTAATATTGGTAGTATCTACTCTGGCATACAGCTTTCCCTTGGCATCCTGCCTGAGCCACCCAAAATCAAAAGTGGATAATTTGTCAAGGACGATGATATCCTTGAAAAATCAAACAACTTCATCAATTGTTTTACCCTTAACAAATTCGCCAGCGTGGGTTATTTACTCGGGCAAAATGACAAGGAGTCCTAAACTTTCTTACAGAAAATTTCCAGAAAGAAGGTCAAATCACATTTATAGTAGTGTAGTTGTATAACCAAAACTTCAACTTTTAAGCGAAATCATCGAACGATGCCCTATTTATCAAAATTACAATGGGTTAGTAGTGATTATTTCATCATAATAAAATTAATTTTTAAAGGTATAATGGAACACCCATGTTCGCAATTTTATCACTATTGTGTTTGCGTTCGCAGGAACATGGGTGTTTCATAGTTTTTTATTTAGTGTTCCTTAAAAGTTGAAAAAAAATAGCTAATTTTATACAACACCACTAAACTATTAAAATCATGAAGGCTATTCAGAAATGTGCTGTCATATACATGCTAATTGCTGTGAGCTATACCATGCAGGCACAGTTTTCAAGGGGGGTCAATCTGACTGGGTGGTTTCAGGTTTCTAATCCCCGTCAAATACAGTTTTCGAAATTTACCTACAAGGATTTTCAACAAATAAAAAGTTTGGGATGCGATGTAGTACGACTACCTATTAATCTGCACGCTATGACCTCGGGGGCACCCGATTATAGGGTCGATCCGTTATTTCTGAGCTTTCTCGACTCAGTAGTACATTGGTGCGAAGCCTTGCAAATACATCTAATCATAGACAATCATACCTTCGATCCGTCGGCCAATACACCATCGAACATTGGCGAACCCCTCACACGCATCTGGTATCAAATAGCCAATCATTATAAGGACCGTTCTAACTATATTTATTACGAAGTACTAAATGAGCCCCATGGCATTTCCGACAATTTGTGGGGTACAATACAGCAACGGGTAATAGATACCATCCGCAGAGTGGACACCAAACATACTATAATCGTGGGCGCTGCTAACTGGAATTCATACAGTTCGTTAAAAAATCTTCCCAACTATGCTGATACCAATCTGATTTATACCTTTCACTTTTACGATCCCTTTATTTTCACGCATCAGGGTGCTTCGTGGGCAGGACTCACCGATCTGCAGGGTGTCCCCTACCCCTACGATGCAAACCGTATGCCCGCTTGTCCTACAGCATACAAGGGTACGTGGATCGAAACTGAGCTGAATAGCAATTATAAAAAGAACGGAACCGATTCGGCCGTAAAAAAATTGCTCGATATTGCCATTGCCTTTCGTAATAGTCGGCAGGTTAAGATCTATTGTGGTGAGTTTGGGGTGTACAATGCATTTGCTTCCGACAGCGACAGGGTGTACTGGTACAGAACAGTCCGTCAATATCTTGAGCAAAACAATATTCCCTGGACCATCTGGGACTATAAAGGGACTTTTGGGATTTTCAAAAAAGGTTCAAACGAACTCTTTGAGCACGACCTGAATATCCCCCTGCTTGAATCACTGGGACTGAATATTCCTGAACAAACAGAACTAATTATTAGTCCCGATTCTACAGGATTTGCTGTTTACCAGGATTATCTCAGCAGCGGTATATACGAAAATAGTTACACCGGCAATAATGGAACCATTGATTATTACAGCGATAAAAAACCTGATAAAGGACAGTACTGCATTGAATGGAAAGTGGGGGAACAATATACAGGTATAGGACTCGACTTTGTTCCCAACAAGGACCTATCGTTGTTGGAGGACTCGGGCTATGCACTATGCTTTCTGGTACGTGGCTATGGCAATGCCAGTTTCTCGTTCGATGTTCGATTTCTGGATAGCAAGCAAAATGCTGCCGATCATCCCTGGCGCAATCGGTTCACCATTACCCCTTCCATGACACCCTGGAATGGTTATTGGCACAAAGTATGTATACCCTTGCAAAGCTTAACCGAACAAGGATCATGGGACAATGGCTGGTATAACCCCGAGGGCAAGTTCGACTGGCACGATATTGACAGGCTGGAATTTGTGTCGGAACATGCAGCCGGCAATGGAATGATCGTGTGGCTCGACCAGATCTTCGTTACTAATCAGGATACCCTTACCATCAGCGACACTTCGCAATACATTCCGCCAATATCAAAAATTGCTGTGCCAGAATTATCCACTTTTACAATATTTCCTAACCCGGTTACAGACAGGTTATATGTTAGCACAAGCTCAGCTACTGCAGGCGTGTACTCTTTAACGCTACAAGACCCAACCGGACGTGTAATTATGAGTCGAAGCTGGAATGCAGGTACCAGTAATTTATTGGAAATTTCCCTGAAAAATAAAGTCAAAAGTGGATTATATATTTTGACCATCAAAAATGCTACCGAAAAATCAGCATACAAAGTTATTGTCCAATAATTCCAGAATAGAACAACAACAACTATTCATCCCTGAAGGATCGGATTTAAACCTATCCCCTTAATTATTCCGACGCAACCCAAACGAAGCGATATAGCAAAAAACAAAATCCCCTACCCCACAATGGGGCAGGGGAAAAATGCATTTGTGTGAGGGGGGGGTTATTTTACAATTTCGATAGCCACACCACCTCCAGCGGCCAGCTTAAGAGGAATTTCGTCGGTTGACCTTACCGGAATACTATAAATTTTAATATCGTAGGGATTGGTTTTCCAGTCGGCTCTATCCCCATCGGCATATATGTTGGCTGTGTATTGGACATTGGGTTCAAGAAAATCGAGTTTGAGCATTAGCTCTCGGCTGTTTTCGTTGGTAATGGCCCCGATATACCAGCGGTCGAAATTTCGGTCCTTGCGAACCATCACTACATATTCGCCTATTTTAGCTTGAGGAACCAATGTCTTTTCCCAGTCGCAAGGTACCCGCTTAACAAATTCAAAAGCTGGTTTACCCTCGTAATTTTCGGGCAGGTCGGATGCCATCTGGAGGGGACTATAAATGACGACGAAAAGAGCGAGTTGTTTGGCCAGCGTAGTTTGTACGCGTGTGTTGGGATGGCCGGGATTGCTAAAATTAAAGGTACCCGGCGTAAAATCGAAAGGTCCTGCAAGCATGCGAGTAAAGGGCAATATGGTAGTGTGCGAAGGAGGATTACCGCCATCGGGCGACCATGCATCATATTCCTGTCCACGAGCTCCTTCCTGGGTCATCAGGTTGGGATAGGTTCGGCAGAGGCCTGTGGGTTTAACGGGTTCGTGATTATCAATGTTTATCCGATACTTAGCGGCCAACTCCACTACCTTGCGGTAATGACGAACCCCATACTGCCCGTCGTGCCATTCCTTGCCATCGAGATACTTGTTGACATAGCCCGTTTTTACATAATGAATACCCAATCGATGGTATAGCTGAAAAGCTTCCTCCATCTGGCGTTCATAGTTCGATACCGCGCCACCCGTCTCGTGATGACCGATAAGCTGGATATTTTTCGACCGGGCATACTGTGCCAGATATTCCAGGTCAAAATCGGGATAGGGTTTGGTAAAACTGAAGGTATTGCCGTTTTCGAACCAATTACCATCCCAGCCGTAATTCCAGCCTTCCACGAGCACCCCTTGAAACCCATGCTGTGCAGCAAAATCGATATATCGAACAGTATTCGCAGTGGTTGCCCCATGATTGGGTCCCTGCGACCAGGTGTAGGTTCCCATATGCATACCCCACCAGATACCAATATACTTGGCTGGCTTAATCCAGGAAACATCGTTAAGTGCACAGGGTTCGTTGAGATTAAGCATGAGCGTGGAGGTAACCAGATCGCCGGGGGTATCACCAATGATAAAAATTCGCCAGGGCGTGCTCATCGGAGCCTTAGCGTAAACTTTCACCCCATTTGACCAGGGAACAAGACAGGATACAAAACCATTCCCGGATTTTTTTTGCAACGTCATAGAAGCATAATCGGTTAAATTGGCCTCATGAATAGCCAGAAATAATCCATTGTTTAATTCAAAAGTAATAGGAGTGTTAGCCGTATCGATCTGGCTGATCGGGGTAAGCCGGTAAAGGCTCTCGTAGTAACTATTTTCACGATGTACGGGTATCCACCAGGCTTGCTCGTCGCGCTCAAAATTAAACTCGGTAAGTTCGTCCATGATAATGAGACTATCGACGCCCGGCTGAGCTGGAATATGATAACGCAGCCCCACCCCATCGTTAAACACTCTGAAAATTAGCTGCAGCCTTCTTTTTGCATCATCCTTTAAATCGAGTACTAACTCGTTGTAATGGTCACGCACCCAACGCTGTTCGCCCCAGGGCTGTTCCCATGTATTATCGAATGATGACGTACTGGATTTTTCGAGGACAAAATTGCCAGTCAGGTCGGGAATATTTTTAAATTTTAGCCCTACCATCGACGGAGCAACTACCGTTTGGCCATTTTTCGATATTTGATAATACACTTTTCCTTGTTGTAACTGCACTCTTACCAACACCGAATGATTGGGCGATGCAACTGACAGATTATCTGAATTTTGGGAAAATATAGGGATGTTTGAAAAAGACAATACTATCCCCATGATGACACAAAGTAATGCTTTCATATACCTAATTTTTAGTGATTTAATGAAAAAATATGCAGCTAGTTACGTTTCTTCATACTCAATAGGCATAAAGTTTATATTCAAAAGGTTTTAACGACAGCTGATCCGGAAGTTCCTCGGCTGTGCCTGTAATCAAATTTTTAACCGTGCGAGGCACATCCGACGATAATGAATAATTTACCTGAGTATTTCGGCAGTTTACAAAAACGAGCAAGCTCGAATCCTTAACATTGGCCGGATCAACAAGTTTAAAAGCCACAATATTAGCGTTGGCAGTCAAAGGCACCATGTTTTTCTCGTACACATGCATGTTTTTGCGTATTTGCATTATCTGCCGATATTGACTTTTAATACCATAGTTCATATCCCATGGGAGCGGATAAACCGAAAAGAAAGAAATAGTATTGGGTACTGCTAACTCCTGACCCGCATAGATAAGTGGGACTTTGCTCATAAAAGCTGTTATAACAAAAGCTGCCAGCGAACCTTCCTTACCACCGTATTGGGAAACCGGCGAGGCAGTCCACGCATATTCGTCGTGATTGGTTATATAACGAAGTTTATGCTTGCCAGCAGGTACACTGCTATATTCTGCATTATGGGTTGAAAAAATACCCGAAGCAGCTTCGTTTTTCCCAAAAATATTGAGCATCTTACCATAGTAATCCCAGGCATAGGTTAGCTGAAATCCAGCCGTATAATGATCGGTACGGGAACCCTCGGCAAGGAGAATAAGTTTTTTCCCCATCTTGTTGAGCGAATCGATAGCCTGACGCCAGAAGCTGTAGGGTACAAAATCGGCAGCATCGCAACGAAAACCATCGATATTGGCCTGTGAAATCCAAAATTTCATTGCCTTTATCATTTCAAGTCTCATTTGCGCATTGTTATAATTGAGGTCGGCCACATCGGCCCAATTGGTACCCGGAGGACTGATAATATTGCCATTGGCATCCTGCGAATACCAATCGGTGTTACTGATCCACGGGTTATCCCAGGCGGTATGATTGGCCACCCAGTCAAGTACAACGGCAATATTCTTTTTGTGTGCAGCTTTTACCAGGCTTTTCAGATCGTTTAGCGAACCAAACTCTGGATTTACATCGGTATAGTCCTTAACGCTGTATGGTGAACCCAGCTCACCTACCCGCTTTATCTCACCAATCGGGTAAATGGGCATTAGCCAGATAACGTTTACTCCCAGGGCTGCGATGGAATCGAGCTGTTTTTCTACCTCTTTTAAATTGCAGCCAGGTCCAAAACTTCGAAGGTTAATTTCGTAGAAAACCAATTTTTCGGTCGCTGGCGCTTGAAACGTATCTTTTTCGGCAACCAGCGTATCGGTGCCGGGTTTCCCGTTTATTGGTTCCTGCTTGTCCTCACATGCAGTACATACAAGCAATAGAAAGAATATCACCCCCCACACGTGTTTTAACATGCTATCGTCTTTCATATACAGATATTTTTAAATTATTTTTCCCATGACTCAATTATATTTTTTGCTTCATCAACCCGTAAGGCAACCAGGTAGTAGAAAGCCTGATTCAACTGTTTTTGGGCATCGGCATTAGCAGCCAATTTTTTACGCAAAAGGAAGAGCCGGTATATTAGCTCGAGCTCGGCCTTTGAATATGGCACACCTGTGAAAGCCTGCAGATGTTCGAGGAAAGTAAACTCAAATTCGAGGGTAGGCTCTATCATGGTACCTTCGCCAAAGTCGTTCCAGGTAATTAGTTGAATATACTTTGCTCCGTTATTTGAAGCCATATTCAAAAGATTGGTAAACAAGCTCCCATGGGCATAGTCATACGTAAATCCCAAACCTGTGCCCCAACCCCCTTCCTTGTAATAATCCTTAAAGCCTGGGTAAGCACCACCCATCCAGTACGAGAAAGTTTTCAAACGTGAATATTTATCGTTCACGGAGCTGGCATCGACCCATAGATATTCGCCTGCGGCAATATTGCCCACCTCATTGTACTTTCCGTTCAGCACAAGAAAAAGCGGATTTTGCGAAAAAGCATTCCAGATTTCCTTCCATTGGGTCGATGAATGAAAATATTCGGGGCCAAAAATCATTAATAGGGGTTTATTATCGATTCGCAGATAATTGGCAGCGGTAAAATAGTTTTTTTCGACATAATCCATATCCTGCTGAGCCATATATATCGCATCCTCGTCAGGGTTGGCATCTACTGCTGCCTTCACGGTTCGATCTTCGTACACTATGGCAAATGAAAGCCCTACTTTATCGGTAAACTGGATCACTGCTTCGGTGTTCTTCAGGATGGCAGGATAATCGTATAGCTGGTTGACACCATACCAATCGAAAAGAACCCCATCGATACCCGAATATTTCATCAGAAGCAGATGATATTCAATTACGTTGCGGTCGGAAGTAGCATAGGGACCAATAAGCGGGTAAAACCACGAAGCTATTTGTCTACGACCCGACGAATCGGTGATGTCGGGATTGCAATTGGCCATTCGCCAATGAATACCCCACTGTCCATCCGCCGAGGTTTCCGGGGTATCGAACCACGGCATGTAATGCACAAAAATTTTTGTACTGTTATTCTTGGTCACTGCTACCGGTTTCAGTACCTGCACTGCATTCGACGGGGCAGGCGTACCATCTTTTTTACAGGCTGCCAACATAATAGCCAGCATGCCTACTATAAAATTTAAACGATAAAACGGCAAATTGCTCATTTTACTCACACTTTTGCTATACCCCAACACATACATACAAGCTGGTTAATTATTCATTTTTTTTAACCACTCAATTCTCAAATAGCTTACAATGTCTGTTATCGATATTTTTATCGACTAAAAACTTCATATTTTTTGCGCTATTTTTCCCTCATTGCTTGACGCTGCCAAATACCTTAAACGAAATTTTATTTTTCAGGTTAGAATTCTTGATTCATGCAACTTAGGTAAAAAAATGTCGGACAGACATTACTGTCCGACATTTTAACTGTCCAACTACTAACTACTAACCAAAAACCAGTATGAGAAGAACGCTGCCATTGCAGGGCCACATTAGTATCCAGGGTTTTGATTCAACTTAGGATTAGCCTGCAGCACTTTGGCAGGAATTGGGAAAATCTCCATATTTTTATCGCTGCCAGGCATTTCCCAGCCAGGTAAGCCATATTTTCCAAATCGTATCTGATCGATGCGTCGATGTTCCTCCCACATAAATTCGTAGAGGAGTTCATTGTAGAGGAAATCGAGATCGATGGTAGCGGGGGTCGACAAGCCAGCCCGGGCACGTACCTGGGCTACCAGCGGTTGAGCAAGAGCACCCTGATTGGTACGTAGTAAGGCTTCGGCCTTCATCAGCAGCACCTCGGCATAGCGCATAACTACCCAGTCATTGCTGCGTTCCCACTGGTCGGTGGGAGTAATCTCGTACTTAACCATACGTACACCCTCGTTTTGCTGGGCATTTTCGAAGTTCGAGATTTCTTCGGTATAAACGAGTGGGTTGCCATTGTCCATAAGTACCACCTGGCCGGTCTTACGGTCCAATTGTGGTCCGATAAGCAAAGCACGACGGCGAACATCGGTGCTGTCGAATTTAGAGTAAATACCCGGTTCGGCACAGATTCCATTTACACAGGCCGCACTAAATCCAAATACCAGCGGCGATTTATAGTGTAGCGTAAGCGACTGATGGTAGTTGCCAATAGTCACCTTCTCATCGTAAGGGATAACAAAAATGTTTTCCTTACTTATCTCGTTATTTTTCAAAAAGTTGGTAAAATAATTGGGTTCTAAGATGTAGCCTTTTACCTTATCGCAAGCATCGATACATTTTTGCCATTCGGGTTCGCCCTTGTAAACTTCAGCATTCAGGTACAACCGCGCCAGCAAGGTATAGGCCACATTTTTGGTAAACTTACCGTATCCTTTTTCTGGCAGGTAATCAACGATATCGAGCAGTTCGCTTTCGACAAACCTATAAATATCGGCACGCGGGGTATTGGTTTTAAGGGAAGTGTCGGTATAGTCGGTTTGCAGTGGAACATTACCAAAGAAGTCCATCAGACGATAGTAATAAAAGGCTCTGAGTCCACGAAGCTCGGCTTTGACCTTAGTTTTTGCGGCATCGGATAGCTGAGATTTATCAACCATATAAATGATTCCGTTCACAGCAGCCACACCCGAATAGAGGTATTCCCAGGTTTTCAACACAACGTCATTGCTAGGTTTAACCTTATGACGCTGGATTTCCTGATAAACCCCCTTATCGTACCAGTCGGTACCGCGGGTTGGGATAGTAGCCTCATCGGAGGCAACTTCGTTGAGAAACCATACAAATTCGGTAGGAAAATGAGGACCTTCCTCGTTACGATAACCACGTAGGGTGGCATAGGCTCTACCCACTATGGTTTCTATTTCAGCTTCGGTTTGACCATACTGGTCGGGCGTAAGTTTATCGTAAATAGTCTCATCCAGATCGGTGCAACCACTTCCTGTGAAAAGCAGGGCAAGCGTTATTAGGGGCAATGTAAATACCTGTACCCATACACGGTTCCTTAGTTTCGGGGTACTGCCTGTTTTTATATTGATATTGTTTTGCATATCGGTAAATTTTTGTTTTTAGCTATGTTAACTCTCAACCACTAAAACGTTACATTCAGCCCCACAGAATAGGTGCGGGGTTTGGGGTACGCATTAAACACCTCAATACCAGGAAAATCGAGTCCATCGAGGTTAATTTCGGGGTCAAGACCTGAATATTTGGTAATCACAAAAAGGTTATCAGCATTAACATACAGGCGGGCCCGTTTGACCCAGCTGTTAGTCTTAAGGGGTAGCGTATAGCCAAGCGTTACATTTTGAAGACGAACAAAAGATCCATCCTCAATCCAGTAGCTTGAATAATCGGCCGGAGCTGTTAGCTTATCCTTCAGAGCCGCATCGGGTACATTGTAGGTTGGCAAACGCGAGTCGTCCATGACGCTCATGTACGAAGCGTTGAGCAATTTTTGTCCGAAAATACCGTAAAACGAGAATCCTAAATCGAACTGTTTGTAGGCGAACGACATGCTCAAGCCAGCGGTATAGTCGGGCTGTACATCCCCAATAACGGTTTTGTCCTTATCGGTGATTCTGCCATCGCCATCAAAGTCGTGATAAACATATTTACCCGTATAGCTTATACTATCGCACAACAGTCCATAAAATGTACCTGCCACATAACCCTCTTTGATCAGCTGAGCCTGTACACCCGACATCCCGCGGATCCCCGTAAGCAATCCTGCTGGAACAGCATCGGTGGTATATAGCTGATTCGACAACCTGTCAATTTTTTGCGTGTTGGTAGCAAAGTTGACATCGACATTCCAGCTAAAATCCTTACGTTGAATAATAGCCGCATTGATGGAGATTTCCAGCCCATTGTTCGACAGGTTACCCACATTGGCCAACATCTTTCCGTATAGATAAGGTGGCTGAGGCACAGCATAGGTAAACAACAGGTCGGAGGTATATTTCCGATAATAATCGAGGGTGATATTGATACGATTGTACAACGATGCGTCGATACCAATGTTGGTTTGAGCAGTTTGTTCCCATTTGAGGTCGGGATTAGCATTCTGGATAATGCCGTAAGCTGTCAGCCATTTGCCAGTGGTACCATCGTACGAGAAATAGGTGTATCCCTGTGGATCGTCCGACGACTGTCCCAATAACATGATAGACTTATAGCTAGGAATACCTTCCTGGTTGCCCGTTACCCCGTATCCTACACGTAGTTTAAGGTTGGTGAGAATATTGCGAAGAGGCTCCATGAAATTTTCGGCAGAGATACGCCACGAGGCCGAAGCCGACGGAAATACCCCCCACTTGTTATTTTGACCAAATTTTGAAGAACCATCTCTACGTAAGGTTGCTGTCAAATAATACTTGCTTTGATAATTGTAATTAAAACGACCAAAGAAGGATATCAGCTTTGAATCGCCCTTGTACGAATAAACGTCACCCTGGCGATAGTCGAGACCGGCGGCCAGATTGTTGTAAAGAAACAAATCGGTCGAGTATCCACGACGTAGAGCTCCGAATCCCTGATACATGTTGTACAGGTAAGAATAACCTCCCATCACACCGAACGTATGATCCCCAAAGGTATTATCGTAGGTTAAGTAGGTTTCGAGCTGTTGATTCGAATATTCGTCGGTAGCCTTTTGACCCCTTCCCTTCACCGAGGCACCTTCAACACGGTCGAGCGAATTGACATAAAAGCTATAGTCGTGTTTACCCAGATGGTACGAAACATTGGTAACCCAGTGAAAGCCCTGCAATAATTCAAGATCCGACTTGATGTATCCCAAGAATCGGTTACGGGTTTCTTCCTGCGAGCGGTTTTTAATAAAAGCTACCGGATTTTCATAGTTTAACCCTTCAATTTCGGTAAATGTACCATCGGGGTTATACACCGGGATGGTAGGATTGAGATTAAGCGTGCGCTGGAATACGAAAGCGTCGGTTGGACGGTATTTGTCGAAATTGCTATTAAGACTGAAATCGAGGTTGAGTTTGTTGTTCAACGCTTTATGGTTGATAGTAATACTCCCTCCCATGCGTTTCAGGTAATTTTCGATAACGATACCCTGATTATCAAGGTAGTTAAGAGAAGCATGATAGGCCAGGTTATTGGCCGATCCATCCATCGACAGGTTATGATATTGCGTATATGCGGTACGCTGAATGGCTTTCTGCCAATCGGTGTTGGCACCATAATCCACCGCACCCACCACGTTATTTTTGCGAACATACTCGCGCCACTGATTGGCCGAGAGCATATCGTAATTTTTAGCCGATTGCGACACGGCCGCATAGGTGCTGTATTCAGTTTTTGCCTGACCTGCTTTGGCTTTTTTGGTAGTCACAATAATTACGCCGTTGGCACCACGCGAACCATAGATGGCTGCTGCCGAAGCATCTTTCAGCACATCGATCGACTCGATGTCGCTGGGCGAAATGGTATTAATATCAGCACCCGGCACCCCGTCGACAACATATAGGGGACTATTACCGGCCGTAAGCGAGGTTCCACCCCGTAACCGCACCGATGCACCTACCGAAGGGTCGCCACTGGTACGCATAACTGTAACCCCTGCCATCTTACCCTGAATCAATTGCTCAGAGGTAGTTATCACACCCTTGGTAAATTTATCGGACGATACCGAACTAATAGAACCGGTAAGGTCTTTTTTACGCATAGTACCATATCCGATGCCCACCACCACTACCTCATCGAGGTTAATTTTTTCTTCTGTCATCACCACACGCATGGAGGCATCGGCTGTCAGCTCAACCGTTTTATAACCAACGTAAGAAAATTTAATCGTACTATTGGAAGGACACTCAATAGCAAAGTTCCCATTTCCATCGGTAAGGGTGGCCTTACTGGTACCACTAACCACTACCGTAACACCGGCCAGCGGTAAACCCGTTGTATCAACCACGGTACCACGGGCAGTAATATTCCCACTCTGGCTCCACCCCGAAGTAAATACTAAAGTCAGCAATAGCAAGCCGGCAACATATCTCGTCATGCTATGTATTTTTATTTTTATCACGTTCATTGTATTCGGTTTTTAGTGATTATTAAGATTACTGAACCAGATTAATATCGGAATCAACAATTACATTGTTCTTATTATCCTTCACCGTAAGGTGAATTTTGGGTACTGTAGCTACCGATTTCAGCCAGGTAGCAAGGTCGACAAATGCTTCAAACTTGGCATTGGTTCCCTTGAAACTTCCTGTTAAATCTGACACACCTGCAGCCGAGATGGTATAGGTTAACCCCGTTACCCCAGCTTCATTATTTTCCCGTGAGAGGTAGATGATATCTTTTTTGCTAAATTTCTGAGGAAAAATTGTGAATACCGGCGGGATAACTTCTGGTTCTTCGGGAGCTGCAATGTAAAAATCGGCACAGTTAACGTCTTTGCCCATCAGGCTCCAGTCGAGGTTGGCGAATACAGCATGAATACTTTTAATTTTTGTATCACCCGTATTGAAATATTCTTTGGGGATAAAGTCTATCCGCCAGATACCTCCTCCCAGGTCGGTAAGGGCTGTTTTTGCCGCATTGGTTGGATTATTTTCCACAACTATAGCCCAATTGTTAACCCCTGAATGAATATGTACGTTTGTTGCCGTAGCCAGTTTTCCCTGAGTAGCTGTAGTTTCACAATCGGACCAGGTATTGTTGGTATTTACCAAAATAGATAATGGCCGATTGGCCTTCCATTCCTTCGGGAAATAATCGATACGTGCGGTACCCTTAATAACCGCATCGCTGGGAACAAAAATGGTATTACCCTTATCGGGAGCAAAAGCATCGGTCTGCTTGGAACCATTCTTATTCTTCAGCAAGCCATAAAAGGCGGTAATCTGGTCGGCCGGTACCCCATAATACTGGGTAGGCACAATTACAAATTTCCACACATTCCCCTCTACATGGGTCAGCTTGGCAAAGTCGGAAGAGTTGTTCCAGTTGCCAGCATCGGGTTCAGTGGGATACCACGACCACATGTATACATCCTCGGTTGTGCCCTCAAGGTCGGTACCGGTAAGGTCGAAATAGAATGCCACCGTATCGTCGGGGCGGAAATATGCCGGCTGTGTCCATATTTCAGCTATGGGTTTTTGCGCATATATAACAGTACCCAACAGTAGTATGATATATAATGTCAATCGTTTCATTGTTTCCAGGTTTAATGTTATTTAGTCTGCGGTCTTAATCTATAAGTGTATGACAAATAAGGATTACCTTCGGTGTAGCGTACCAGACGAAATTCCAGCACCACATCCTTGCCGGGAACCGTAGTCAGTTCCAACTCGTCGAGTAGCTGTGTTTTGGCTGCATCGGCGTACAGCAGAATCTTCGAAGGCTTTCCATCTGCCCGGGCATAGGGGGTATCCATATCCCAGTAACCGCTGGTAGCAAACAAAGCTGGAGCATTGCCCGTGACCTCAAACGTCGTTGGCCTAATTTCCCCCGACGACGAATCCACATTGAGCGCAATAACAAAAGAGGTAAAATTAAACTCCTTTGTAAGCGTTATCTCATCGGGCTTTGTTTTGTTGGCCTTGGCCAACTCATCAGACATTTTAATAGACTGAAGCTTCCATGTACCATGGATCAACTCGTAACGCGTAATGGGCGGAACATAGCTTCCATCATCCTGTTCCTCGCAACTATACCCAATAAGTAGCACGAAGGCTAGTAGTGGTAAATGCCGTAGTAGTTTCTTCATATCACATAATTTTTATAAATGTTTAATGAACCTTACCTTGAAATTTTCACAAGCTCAAAGTAAATACTTCATGCAGGCGATTTACCACTTGTTAAAACCGAATATAGATTATTTTTACCTATATTGATTATAATAAACTGAAAATTAAAACATTAAAACTTGATTCCTACAAAAAAATATAAACCCTTTCAAGAGGGTCGTAGCCCAAAATTACCCCCTCACTTTTCCCTCACAGGCCAGCTGGTATAATAGGATAAATCGGGTTTATAACCTAAAGATTTTTCCCCAACCAATAAACCCGAACCTGTATTTAGAAATTAAATAAGCGATTATGGAAAAACATCATAATGCTGTCACCGAAGGTGTACTGTGCACTGAAAGAAAGATGAGTTGAACTGTAAGTATAGCAAATTATCAGTTGGATGAGACGGCAAATGAGGCAACTAAACGGGGGATTTTTTTCAATACAAAGCCAAAAACCTGGTTGCAACGACAACCAGGCAGGTTTACAGCATTAAATTAAGTAATGTCTTTTACATCCTCTTACTGGACGTCGGAAGGATCCTTCAGGATGGCTACCTTATCCACACGGATTTTTACATTGTTGTCGACTTCGAGCAGTACGGTATGATCCTCGATATCAACAATTTTACCATAAATACCACCGGTAGTAATCACCTTATCGCCTTTTTTGAGAGCCTCACGGAACTTTTTAAGCTCCTTTTGCCTTTTCATCTGGGGACGAATCATAAAAAAGTAGAACACCACAATGATGAGCAGCAAGGGCAAGAATGCTGAAAGTGGGTTCGGCTGTGCAGCCTGCAAAAAAATGGTTAACATACTTTGTCTTTTTTAAGTTAGTACTGAATTAATAAAATTTATGTTTCTATAAGTCCTTTGCCAACTTTCACAATTTTATTCTGGGCCATTAGTTCTTTCACAATATGGTCGAGAACACCGTTGATAAAGTTGTTGCTATTTTCTGTGCTGTAAATTTTGGCCAGTTCAATATATTCATTGAGTGATACTTTTACCGGAATAGTCTGAAACTCGATAATTTCGGCCAAAGCCAGCTGCATGATCAACAGGTCCATCAATGCAATCCGTTCAAACTCCCAGTTCTTTGAATGTTTCTGAATTAGCTCGTAATACTCATCGCGGTTGAGCATGGCCTTACGGAGTAGTTTTCTTGCAAAGTCGATATCCTCTTCGGTTTTATACATGGGCAATAGGGGTTTCTCGGCCGTGTCGGACTCCTTCATCCCTTTGATGGTTTTAAGGGCCATCCCCAGTACAAAATTAACATCGTCGTTCCAGAAAATACTCATTTCTTCAAGTACAGCCTCCAGGTCGGTCCACTGCGGAACCTCCTGCTCAAGAATATCGGTCACTACCTTTACATCATCCTTAAAAGTCACCGTTTCTTTTGACAGGTAATCCTTAAAGTAGGTCTGCTGCTCAATCCTATTAAACAGAGGACGAAAAATTTCGGAATAGCCTGCCCACCCAATTTTGTTTTCGTTAATATATCGTAGCAATTGCTTATTATTCCTCAGTAGCTCGATCAGCCGGTTATTAATAAACCGCATATTCGGGTGGAGGTCCTCATAGGTAGGACGCAGTTTTTGACGTGCTACCTCTACCTTCAGCTCATTCACTTTACGCAGCTCAACCGGAATGAGCAACATCAAATGATACAAATCGTAAGCTTTTTGCAAGCTAAAAAATAATTCTTTCTCGGCTGAAGCCAATGAGGAATCATCCTTTCGGGATATAGCATATAAAATTTGCAAAATTTTCGTTCTAATCAGGTGTCTACTAATCATTGCTCCAACTAAATCAACAGGCTGCAAAGTTACACTATTTTTTCGAGTCGGCTGGTTTTTTCAAAAGATTATACCCGAAAAGTATTTGCAAGCAAATGGACTTTAATTGGTTATCCAATAATCCTCGATTCAGGAAATTGCCGAGATGTTAATTTAATGTTGATAAATAGGACAGGAGGGTAAACCGGGTAAAATAGGTTGGGTGGATAATAAATCGTATATTTGTGTCGGAAAAAGAAAAAAAAGCATGGAAAATCAGGATAATTTGCACGTGAACGGGAATAATGGTGCTGACAATTACAGTGCAGAAAGTATTCAAGTACTTGAGGGACTAGAAGCTGTACGGAAACGTCCGGGGATGTACATAGGCGATACCAGCACGCGGGGTTTGCATCATCTGGTATACGAGGTGGTAGACAACTCAATAGACGAAGCGCTGGCTGGCTTTTGCAAAAACATCGAGGTAATCATCAACGAGGATAATTCGGTAACGGTCATCGATGATGGACGAGGTATACCGGTTGATTTTCATGAAAAAGAGAAAAAATCGGCGCTTGAGGTAGTGCTAACTGTATTGCATGCTGGGGGTAAGTTCAATAAAGACAGCTATAAGGTATCTGGTGGGTTACACGGAGTTGGGGTTTCGTGCGTAAACGCACTATCTTCTTATCTCCGTGCCGAAATACACCGTCAGGGTAAATGCTATGTGCAGGAGTACAGCCAGGGTAAGCCGTTGGGACCTGTCCATGAAGTGGGCGATAGCGATAAAACAGGAACGATTATTACCTTCAAACCCGACCCCACCATTTTTACCCTTTCTACCGAATTTAACTACGAAATATTAGAATCGCGCTTGCGAGAGCTGGCATTCTTGAACAAAGGGGTGCAACTACAACTCGTAGATAAAAGGGAAAAAACCGATATGGGCGAATACCGGCAGGCCACATTTTATTCAGAAAAAGGCTTGCTCGAATTTGTCGATTACATCGATGCCAATAGGGAAAAACTCATCGAAAAAAGCATTTACATCGAAACCGAGAAAAATGGCATACCCATCGAAATTGCCATGCATTACAATACCTCTTTTTCGGAGAATATATTTAGCTACGTCAACAACATCAATACCATCGAAGGAGGTACCCATTTGGCAGGTTTTCGCAGGGGACTCACTCGTACCCTGAAGAATTATGCCGAAAAAGAAGGCTTACTTAAAAACGTAAAATTCGAAATCAGCGGTGATGATTTCCGCGAGGGACTTACAGCGATAATTTCGATAAAAGTTGCCGAGCCCCAGTTTGAGGGGCAAACCAAAACCAAGCTGGGCAATAACGAAGTAATGGGAGCTGTAGACGCAGCCGTATCGGAAAAATTGGCCCAATACCTGGAAGAAAATCCGAGAGATGCAAAAGCCATCGTCAATAAAGTTATTCTTGCTGCCACGGCACGGCATGCTGCTCGCAAGGCGCGGGAGATGGTTCAGCGTAAAAATGTCCTCTCTGGATCGGGGCTGCCGGGTAAATTGGCCGACTGCTCCGAAAAAAATCCTGAAATATGTGAAATTTTCCTCGTCGAGGGCGACTCGGCAGGCGGTACAGCAAAACAGGGACGAGATCGCCGTTTTCAAGCCATCCTGCCTTTACGCGGAAAAATACTCAATGTCGAAAAAGCCCAGGAACATAAAATTTTCGACAACGAAGAAATACGTAATATTTTTACCGCCCTGGGAGTTTCTATTGGCACGGAAGAAGATTCTAAAGCGCTGAATCTCGAAAAGCTTCGCTACCACAAAATAATCATCATGACCGATGCCGACGTAGACGGAAGTCACATTACCACCCTGATTATGACTTTCTTTTTCCGTTTTATGTACGATTTGATTAAAAATGGACATTTGTATATCGCAACACCTCCCCTCTACCTTGTCAAAAAAGGCAAAGTAGAACGGTATTGTTACAACGAAGAAGAACGAATTCGGGCCATTGAAGAGCTGAGCAAAGAAAAAGGCGAGGTTCATGTACAACGATACAAAGGGTTGGGTGAAATGAATGCGGAACAGCTCTGGCAAACTACCATGAATCCCGAAACCCGTACGCTACGACAGGTAACCATTGAAAGTGCTGCCGAAGCCGATCGAATATTTTCCATGCTCATGGGCGAAGAAGTTTTGCCCCGTCGCGAATTCATTGAATCGCATGCTAAATACGCTCGCATCGATGCCTGAGGGGTTCAACGAAATAAAAAAATTTCATGGTATGCTTAAACCAATCGGGACACTCATGTTAGCTGGATGCCTTTATTATCAGGCATTATCACAACCACAAACTATACAGGTTAAACAGCTGATATGGGGCCCCGACTACCAGATATACCTGAAACTTAGCAACGATTCGGTTTTTCAATACGATTTCGACCAACTTATAATGGCCAATCCCGATGAGGCTTTTGACCGCCCTACGCGTTTTATATTCTACCCTGTGACCTTCGATATCAACTACATCGATAGCCTGCTGACGCTAAAAAACAAAAAAGACTTCACGGCCGAATCGCCCAATACGGCGGCTCGAAAAGTGTCACTCTGGGGAGCGGTTCGTGAAGAAATTGGCGGCGGATGGGTACATTTTATCAATTGCATGCTGTTTGCCCTCGAAACCAGACAGCTTACCCTTGATGCACCCATTTTTGTCCGGCCGCAAAGCAAATGGAAACCAAATCCGGTAACCGAAACATGGAAACGCACTCATCGATGGAAATATTACTTACCAGTGGAACACAAATATGCCCTCAAAGAATACAAGGCTCGTAAAAAAAAGAATCAACTGGCCGAAATTGAAAGCCTACCCAGAAGTTACCTTTATGCATTTTTGCACACAAACGATCGCCGATATAAGCAATTGTTGAAAAAAGGGGATTACCGTACCCTGGCACGGGTAGACCTTATTAAGTTATTATTAGGCGCACAATACCTTGGAGAACCTCAAATTGAATACATCAAAAGTCGCATTTTGCAAGCAATTCAAAACTACAATGCGCAGTATCGGCCATCGGTACTTGTTTTCGATAAGTACAATGCAGCCGCTGTAGTTACCCTCGATGGACTGGGATATAAAGCGCAGAAAATTGTTTTCCGAGACGAAGATGCGATGAGCCCCGAACAACGTATGCAACGCATCAATATTATTAAAGGAATCATAGAGCTTATCAATGTATCCAACAACGAGGCTTTTAAACAGCGACTGGGAAGCATGTATAATTGAACGTACCGAATTCAAACTAACCCTTATAATGAAAAAATCCAACTAAATGGTTATACCTGTCAGCGGCAATGGAATAACATAGTGGTCAATTTTTTGTTTCTTTGTATGGAAAAATCTGAAATATATGATTGACACGCATTGCCATCTTTTCCTATCCGAGTTTGACAACGACAGGGAACAAATTGTGAACAAAAGTATAGCGGCAGGTATAGAAAAGATGGTTAACCCCAATGTCGATACCTCTACGCTTTCCGCTTTGAAGTCGCTTGCCGATAAATTTCCTGAGCACATTTATGCAGCTTATGGATTACACCCCTGCTCGGTCCGTTCGGATTATCGGGATGAGCTTAACCGGATAAAAGAATTTGCCCAACATGAGTCTATGATAGCCATTGGGGAGATAGGGATTGATCTTTACTGGGATGCAACCTATCAAAAAGAACAGTGGCATGCGCTGGAGATTCAGTTTCAATGGGCAGTAGAGCACGATTTGCCGGTAATTTTACACACACGCGAAGGATTTGATGTTGCCTGGGACATCGTCAAAGCATTTCCGAGGCTAAGAGGAGTTTTTCATGCGTTTACCGGCACTGCCGAACAGGCTAGCTGGATTATTGAACGAGGATTCTACGTGGGGATAGGCGGAATAGTTACTTTCAAAAACGCTGGCCTCGACCGGATAGTAGCTACCCTACCCATGGAAAGCATATTACTCGAGACTGATTCACCCTATCTGTCACCAGTACCCCATCGGGGAAAAAGGAATGAACCAGCCTACCTGCAATGGATAGCAAAGAAAATTGCCCAAATCAAGAGTATTGATTTTGAAGAGGTCGTCCATTTTACTACGCACAATGCCAAGCAGTTATTTAAATTTTAAAAAATGGGAAAACGTTCTATCTTGCTAATTTATACAGGGGGGACAATCGGGATGCAAACCGATCCGGAAACTGGAAGTCTAAAGCCCGTGAACTTTGCCCGGTTTGTTACCCAACTGCCTGAACTACACAAGAGTCGTTACCACATATCGACCCATGCATTTAATCCCCCTGTAGACTCGGCCAATGCTGGTCCATCGCTGTGGGTACAGCTGGCTACCATCATTGAAGAAAACTATGCTCTGTATGATGGCTTTGTCGTGCTACACGGTACCGATACTATGGCATATACTGCCTCGGCACTCAGCTATATGCTCGAAAATCTAACCAAACCCGTAATTTTTACAGGTGCCCAACTGCCCCTGGGAGCCCTGCGTACCGATGGTAAAGAAAATTTAGTGACCTCGATTGAAATTGCCGGCGAAAAAAAAGATGGGATGGCAGTCGTACCAGAAGTGTGCATTTATTTCGAAAATAAACTTTTACGGGGCAACCGTTCTACCAAATACAGCGCCGAACATTTCAACGCATTCCGCTCGGTCAACTACCCCGCGCTTGCCGATGTAGGCTTACATATTCGATACAATTATCCAGCTATTTCCTATCCCCTTACTAACAACCCCCTGATAGTCCATAAGAAATTGGATACACACATTGGGTTGTTAAAAATTTTCCCAGGCATCACGCAGGAGCAAGTTGAAGCCTTTGCGCAAATATCCTCTATGCGGGCTTTGATTCTTGAAACCTTTGGCTCGGGAAATGCCATGACCCACCCCTGGTTTCTATCAATAATCGAAAAACTTATCAGCAAAGGCGTTCTGGTAGTAAATGTATCGCAGTGTTTTGGCGGTAGCGTGGATATGAAACGCTACCATACCAGTCTGATGTTTGAAAAAATGGGAGTTATCAGCGGATACGACTCTACTACAGAAGCCATGGTAACCAAACTTATGTTTTTGTTGGGAAAATGTTCGAACAATAATGACATCATAGCCGCTTTGAATAAATCCATTCGAGGCGAAATTAGCCTGAACGAAGAAGTTGCACAGGAATGATGGTAGTTTAAAAAAATATTGTTTTCTTTGCAGCGAAAATTGAAATTTGTATTAAAGGAGAGATGGCCGAGTGGTCTAAGGCGCACGCCTGGAGAGCGTGTAAGCTCCAAAAGGGCTTCATGGGTTCGAATCCCATTCTCTCCGCAATATTTCATCTATTCCTTATAATTTTTAATCTTTTTATCAGGTTTTTTCCTTAACTATTTTATTTTTGTATCCTTAAGGGTTATTATCAATTCACTTCGTTTAAAAATAGTGCTGTTACCATACAAGTATATATTGGTTTTGATTTTGATAGCCAATGTTTTCATGCTTTCTGGTCAATATTACAACGAAAGCGTGAGGGTTGATTCTATTCATAACTACAACCAGAATAATGAAGATACCATTTATATAGCCAATCTTCTTTCGAGTATTCAGGATAGCGACATAGTGCTGCTTCACCAGGCTAAGGGGATAAAATGGAATTATGCCAGTGGAACTATTGCCAGTGATTATGGATTTGCAGGCAGATTTGAACTATTGATAGTTCTAAAGCGCAGTGGGCAGAGCGTGATTGTTCGCAATGTAACCCGCAATGAATCTGAAAGCTATGTACCCAAAGGATTACAGCTGGTAAGGGTTGGCCGGTTTACCGATATTCGCACCACTAAAATTATATCGTCTCCCATTCAGGCCGAGCCGTGGGATGGAGAGAAAGGAGGTATCCTTTGCATCATTGCCGACACGCTGAAGTTGTTGGCTAATATTAGCGCGAGCGGCTGTGGATATAAGGGGGGACAACCCGTAAATTCATCAACCGTAGTTTGCAGACAGTCGGATAGTGTTACGTTGGATCAGAAAAATTTTCCTCTAAGTAAGATTCAGTGGGCGGGATTGAAGGGCGAATCGGTAGTAGATGCCGATACCAGCTATATCAGAGGTAACGCTCCACAATACTCGGGTGGCGGTGGAGGCAATGGCTACCACAGCGGCGGTGGAGGGGGAGGTAATTTTTACCCTGGTGGCCTGGGTGGATATGAGGCCCTGATTTGTGGCGCCAGTCCCGACACCATAGGCGGAAGAGGGGGAAAAGGAATGGGAAGTGGCCTTTTAAATGGCTTTGGACCTATTGTAACTTTTGGCGGAGGAGGTGGCTGCAGTACTCAAAAAAATGGATTCACTGCTACTAAAGGCGGCAATGGAGGCGGCATTATTATTATCATGGCCAATGTGTTGGTAGGAAATAACTACATTATTGCTTCCAATGGTCAAAGCGTTACCGACACGGCCACAGCCGGTGCTGGCGGTGGAGGCGCGGGTGGTACCATCGTACTGGATGTTAATGAATATTTGACAAAAGTAAGAGTCCAACTAAGAGGGGGTAATGGCGGAAGTGTAGTTACTACTCCCCCTATCCCCGGCATGGGCGGAGGCGGAGCAGGCGGTTATCTGCGTTTCAACGGCAATAATAAAAGCGACAACATAACGCTCGATATCACGCCCGGCAACCCCGGAAACATTTTACCCCCAATAAATAAAAACGCGGGTGCAGGGATAATTGGTTTCGCAAAAGGAAATTTTGTGATGCCCGTAAAGGATTTTCTTTTCAACCTTATGCCTGCCAACCAGGAAATATGCGAGGGTGATACACCTAATTTCATAAAGGCTTCTGTGCCCAAAGGCTCCACCAATGTGTTTAAATATGAATGGTGGCAGAGTGCCGACAAAGTTAGCTGGACCAAAATCGACACCGCTACACGACGGGTATATCAACCACCAGCTCTCTTTTCCACTACCTACTATCGACGCATTGTGCATGCCGTAGATACGGGAAATAATATCTTAGTTTCCGATACCAGCTTTATTTATACCATCAAGGTATGGCCCAAAATTACCAGCAATACCATCCACACCGATACTTTTGCCGTATGTAAAGGAATTCCCATGCCACAAGTTAACGGTTCCCTGCCTGCAGGTGGCAATGGCTCTTTCTCCTATCTATGGCAGGACAGCTCGCGAACTTCACCAACATGGAAGCCTGCAATCGGAATAAACAACGGTGTAAACTACCAACCTACCTATACCGACACCATCTATTTACGACGCTATGTAACCTCCAGGGTATGCAAAAGCATTAGCAACAGGGTAGGAATTATGGTACTTCCTCCCCTGCAGAACACTTTCATCACCGATACACAATGGGTTTCGTTAGGTAATACCTTTGCACCCTTGCAGGCTCAGAATGCTACCGGCGGTGATGGTAGCTATACCTATATTTGGCAAAAAAGTTCCAACGGAGTCACATGGCTAACCATTGATTCATCAAGTAACAACAATATACAGATAATAGCTCCCCCTACTCTTCCTGATACACAATATTTCCGACGCATTGTTTATTCGGGACTATTCAATACCTGTAAGGATACCACGAAAGCATTACCCCTGTATGCACTCGATTCCATCCACAATAACCTGATTTCGGGCAGTGATACCATCTGCGCACGTACCGAACCTGTGCCTTTCACAGCAACTGTCCCCTTTGGGGGTGACAATTCTTTTCGCTTTCTCTGGCAACAAAGTAACGATGGGCTCATCTGGGATACCCTGTCGGCAAGCAATAGTACCAGCCTTAGTCCTGGAATAGTGTACCAGAACACTTTTTATCGTCGTATCGTTTTTTCGGGTCGTAACGATGCCTGTGTAGATACCAGCAATGTGATTCAAATCGTTACTAAGCCTGCTATAGAAAATAACTTCATTCAGCACAGCAAAGATACCACCATATGCTATGGCCAAACTCCTGGAACGCTTATGGGCAGCGTACCCGTTCAGGGAGATGGACCTTACCAATACCAATGGGAAACCAAAACTGCCGACAGCTTTGTTCCTGCACCCGGCATTTTCGATAGCATTCATTACAATGCTCCATTCTTATTCGAAAACACCTATGTTCGACGAAAGGTAATGTCCGGTATATGTACAAGCTACAGCGATACTGTGCTGGTGAGAGTATTGCCCTTGATAACTAACAATTTCATAGCAGGCGATACAACGGTTTGCAAACATACAGCTCCCCATCCATTGCAAGGAACCACCCCATCAGGGGGCGACCCTTTCGACTACCGCTATCAATGGCAATCGTCCACACAAAACAGCTGGGAAACACCCGCTGGAGTAATCAATCAAAAAAATTATCAGCCATCTGGCCTCGACTCGGTAACGCGCTTTCGACGCATCGTATTCTCGGGTCCCTACAATACCTGTATCGATACATCCAACACCGTGACGGTTGGGATTCATCAACTGCCCTCGGCCCTCTTAACCCCTTTCAACGATAGCCTATGTTTGGGACAATTCTACCAGCTTAAAATACAGGTCAACGGCACCACTCCCTTTATAGTCAAATATACCGACCAGAACGCTGTGTATGATTCCCTTATAAATAATACCGGCTTATTTGGATGGACAATTTATCCCTATGCTCCCGGCCAATTCCAATATTCGTTAGCCCAGGTTGTCGATGGACACGGTTGCTCTCCCGATTCCATGCCAGGAAAAGGCTTACTGCAGGTATTTGAAGTCCCCGTTGCCTTTGCAGGCTCCGATACCGAAGTTTGCGGACAGGAAGTAATGCTCCGCGCCAATAAGGGTATAGGTATAGGTACGTGGTCATCCAGCATTGCAGCTACATTCGATAGCGGAATTCACGCTCCCGAAACCAAAGTAATATCAAGCCAGTTTGGCACCCATGCATTTACCTGGACGCTAAATAATGGCGGTTGCATCGATTCATCGACCATTTACGTAACTTTTGACCAGCCCCCACCCGACCCCCTTGTAGGCGAAGACCAGCAAGGCCCATTTCTGTTTAAAACCCGATTGAAAGCATACCTACCCATGCTTGGAACAGGAAGATGGACTACACCCGATACTACCATAAAAATTTCGGACGTTTATGACCCCGAAGCTACTGTGGAGAACTTAAAATTTGGTAAAAATTACTTCCAATGGTACGTCGAAAATGGGGTTTGTCGTTCTGCCAGCGATACACTGATAGTTACAGTCAACGACATCCGCATTCCCGAAGGATTCTCTCCCAATGGCGATGGCATCAACGACACACTGGTGATAAAGGGGCTGGAACAGGTATCCAACGCAGAATTAATCGTACTCAACCGTTGGGGTATCGAGGTTTATCATTCAAAAGACTATAAGAATAACTGGGATGGTAAATACAAAGGCAATGTATTGCCACTCGATACATATTATCTGATTCTCAATGTAATAGGACGCACCTATAAGGGTTTTTTAGTTATCAGAAAATAACCAATGCAATACAGGAGTTACATATTATTTTTTGTCCTTCATGGTTTGAACTGGCTTACAGCACCAGCACAATACTATCCTGTATTCAGCCAATATATATCCAATGGATTAATTATCAATCCAGGATTCACAGGCAGCCGAGAAGTATTAAGTCTTAATTTATTGTACCGGAAGCAAATGCTTGGCTTTACGGGTTCTCCGAACTATCTGGTATTTTCGGCACACTCGCCTTTAAAAAATCCTAACCTGGGAGTTGGAATGCTTCTTTTCGAAGAAAAAACTGGGCCTATTCATAATTCCCATTTATACCTGCATTACGCTTTCCGTATTCCTACCCAGCATGGCCGTTTGTCGTTGGGACTCAAGGCTGGCGTTGTATATACACAATATAACTGGCGGCAGATTTACCTTAATGATGCCCCTGACCCCGCCTTCTCGGGCGATGTACAAACATTTTTAATGCCCAATTTCGGAGCCGGCATATACTACTATTCCTCTAAAATGTTTGGAGGCTTTTCTATCCCTTATTTCTTATCCTATACCGAAAAAAATAATTATCAATCAATTTCTTTTCAGAACGATTTTAAAAACTACAATTTTTTACTCTCTGGGGGGTATGTATTTGCCATTTCTGGCAATTTGCAATACAAGCCCTCGTTTTTGTATAAAATTCACACCAAAGCTCAGTCGCAGCTCGATATCAACTCTACCTTCATCCTGTTCGACGACAAATTTAATTTCTCAATAGCCTACCGGGTCAATGAAGCCTGGGTGGGATCACTCGATATTCGTTTGAATCCCCAGTTCAGGTTAGGCTATACTTACGAATATGCAGGAAGAGTGGCAAAGTTTTTCAATTACACCTCACATGAGATAGGGCTTCGCTATGAACTGATGTATAAAATTAAAGCATCTAATCCACGATATTTCTGAGCGATATGCAAAAAATCCGTTACTACATATTGCTTTTCCTATTCACCCCCCTGGCAGGGACAATATTGTCATTTTCACAAAAACAATACTCTGTTGAAAAACTCCCCTTCTGCAGTAGCCTGTTCGATGAATTTTCACCCTCTTTTTATAACGATGGTATCGTGTTCTGTGCAAATTATAAGAATTCTTTCTGGCTTTCCTTTGTCGATACCTCCTCCGAACCCCATTTGCTTTATGACCTCTATTTTACAAAATCGAACCGCAATGGCAAAAAGTGGCAAACCCCCATACTTTTTAAGCCACTTCATACCATTTTCCAGGAAGGTCCAGCTTGCTTTTTCGATAATTATACCAAAGTGGTTTTTACAAGAAACCTTTACGTTAATAAAACTATAGGCAATTATCTAAAAAGTGGCAATCGGTTAGGGTTGTTTTTTGCAGAGCTCTCCGGCAAAAATTGGGACAATATTGAGCCCTTCGAGTATAACTCAGAAGATTATAACGTAATGCATCCTGCTATTACAGAGGATGGAAACACACTATATTTTGTATCGGACATGCCAGGAGGTCTGGGAGGATACGATATTTATGTTTCAAAACGGATACATGGCAGATGGACCCAACCTGTGAACTTAGGCCCCAATGTTAATTCGAAAAAAGATGAGGCCTTCCCCTTTATTCACCCATCGGGGCGACTCTTTTTTGCTTCAAAGGGCTGGAACTCAAAAGGAGGATTCGACATTTTCTTTACGCAACCCTTCAAAGGCGATTGGCTAACCCCACAAAACATGAAAGAACCATTCTCCTCAACTGCCGACGACTTTGGATTCATTGCCGACCGCTACCTGCAAACGGGTTATTTTTCTTCAAGCCGAAATAAAAATGACGACATTTTTGCTTTTAAAACTATAATTTCGGATTTTGAAAATTGTACACAGCAAAAAGAAAACACTTATTGCTATGTGTTTTACGAAAACGGTACCTCAGAGGACGACGTAAAAGGAACCATGAAATACGAGTGGGATTTTGGAGATGGAACTAAAGTAAGGGCTGTAGAAGCAGAACATTGTTTTGCTAAAAAGGGGAAATACCGTATCCAGCTCAATGTCATCGACTCTCTGACCAATGAGGTACTGCTCAATCAGGCTGAATACGAGCTGGAAGTTACCGACTACGAACAACCCTACATAACCGCTCCCGACCAGGCTACCGTTGGAGAAACCATTACGTTCGATGCCAAAAAAACAAATCTTAAAAATTTTCGCATAGCCCATTATTACTGGGATTTTGACGATGGAACTAAGGCTATAGGCGAAAGCACCAATCATGTGTACTATGAGGAAGGTGCATACGACGTAAAACTCCTCGTCGAAAGCCATCCTACCCGCACCGGGGTGCAAAAAGTATGCGTTTATAAAACTATTATTATTACCAAATAACAAATAGACTCTTACAATTTGGTAAAAAAAAACCTCAACACAAAAAACAGATTGATTATTTTTACCCCTGAAATCATTACAAAATTAAAAATATGCGGACTCGATATATTACGATGTTAATAATTTATACATTACTAACTCACTGCCTCGATATCTTGAGCCAATCAGCACCTGCAGACGATGAAAATATTCCCTATCTGGTAACCTTCTCGAAACAAGCAGAAACCTCGTGGGGGGATGATGATTTTGTACAGATATTTTTTTTCCTAGTACCCGAAAAATATAAGCAACCTTTATATATACGCGTATACGACCCCGACTGTGGCGGAGATGTAGACGAATTAAACGGGGTGTTTGATTCACAAACGCGCTTTTCGGTATATGGTGGACGACGGTGCTGGTCGGACGAGGCTGCTCAAAGTCCCGACCCTGTGGGAAACTATAAAAGCGGAAACCTGCTCGATACCAAAACTTTTGGGGAAGACCCCAAATGGGACAAAAAATGGTATACTTTCGGCCCTTACAATCCTACCGAAGGCGAGCTTGTTCAAAAATTTGGAGGCTATATCTTTAAAATTGTAGTGGAGGGTATATCCGGTGATGACGGTAATCTATATAAATTTTTCCTTTCCACATCAGCCGATGAGAACAAGCCCATTGAAGGTGGAAATGCTTTTGCTTACGAGTATACCTTCCGAATGTGGGACGACCCCAAACAGGTTTCGCACATATATCCTTACGTCGATGATCGAACTATTTCCGTAAAGGTAAGCAACTTCGACTGGGACGACGACGGATTTATTCGGATAGTGTCTGTAGCCCGCAAAGGACAAATCCTGACTGCTTCTGGCGATAACAATTGGGCAAACTCAGAATTTAAAATTTTGCCAGAAGAAAAAAACACTTCCCTCGACATCCAGATGATCAAAAACAAAACTAAGCCTGTTAGAAACAACAATGTAGTAGTCAATGTTCGTAACCAATATGGCGAGCTCCTGCCCTTCTACACTGTACCCATTGGAGGGGTACCCAAATATAAATACTCCATTGGGGTAAAACAGAAAGAATAAAATCTTAGCAATCAGTTGGTTTTTTGCAAGAAAATATATACTTTTAAAATTGCAACAAAACATATTTCCGAATGAACCGGGTGATAAAATGGCTGTTCTTAACCTCTGCACTTGCAATAGTTTCTATCGTTCTTCAGGCACAATCCATAACCTTTAAGCATTATGGTATCGAAGAGGGTCTAATTCATCCCTCCGTCTACTCCATCAATCAGGACAACAATGGTTTTCTGTGGATTGGAACGGGAGAAGGCGTATGTCGATTTGACGGGATTAAATTTTCCCGCCCGGTGACCCGGGACACCTTAGCCGGCGCCTATACCAGCTTCTGTTTCAAAAGTAGCAAAGGCATTATGTGGGTGGGCTACGACGATGGTAGTGTTTTTACGGTTGAAAACCTGCACCTTAATAAGATATACAGGAATCCTAATGCCCCCAGCATGGTAACCTGGATTACCGAGCTATCTAACGGTACCATTCTTGTAGCCACCCAGTCGAATGGAATACTCGCCTTTAGCAATGGATCTCCCTTATTAATTAAGCTAAATGATACAAAAATAACCTATACGGTTGAGGAAATAGATCAGAACCGCCTTCTGATTGGCTGCAACGATGGTCTATGGATAGCACGAAAAAACGGAGAACTTTCGTACATCTACGATACTAAAGTGAATGCCATTCCCGAAACTAAAATCAATTGCATTATTCGTAAAAAAAACAGCGAAGGTTTCTGGATAGGAACCTCCGACGCTGGTCTGTATCAACTCACCATAGCGCCCACCCTTCAGGTTCAACCTTTTACTCCGGTGTCAGACTTGGCTAATGCCAATATCCAATGGATACTCGAAGACAAAGGTAATAACCTGTGGGTGTGTACCTTCGGAAAAGGGGTATACAAGCTCAGCAAAAATGCTACAAAAGAAACATTCACATTTACCAATAATTACAATCAAACCAACGGCTTAGACGATAACTATATCAAAAATGCTTTTCAGGATCATGAAGGAAACATCTGGTTGGGCACTTACAGCCATGGCTTAACTGCCATCATGGATGAAGCTTTTGTATTTTATAAATTTTCTCCAAACGACATCCTCTCCTTAGCTGTTAGTTCTGAGGATATATGGTTGGGATCAAGGGGGACACTCTTTTACCTTAAAAAAAACACAACTATCCCGGTAATCCTGGGTACTAACAAGGGAATACCAGCTGAAGCCATCACTGCTCTCTCGCTATCCGATCCACAAACGCTATGGATCGGTACCGAAGGTTCCGGTATTTATAAAATGACCGGCATCAATAGTCGTCCGCAACGTTTCTTCTTGTCCAAAAATTCTGTTGAAAATTCCATTAACAAGCTATTGTATCACAATAATATACTGTGGGCTGCTACCAAGGGTGGACTTTTTGCCCATGACCTGCGTACAGGTAAGATAAACAAATACTCCACTGATACCGACCTGCCCCATAATAAAATCAATGACGTATTCATCGACTCAAAGGGTAATGTTTGGGTTGCGACCAAAGGACAGGGCCTTTATTCAGTACTCTCGAACAAACATCTAAAAATCGATGGTGGCAGCGAGATAGAATTTACAGCCATCACCGAAGACAAAAAAGGGAATTTATGGGCTTGTACATACGGGGATGGGGTATTTGGTTTTATGCAGGATTCTATCATTAATCTTACCGAGAAAAAAGGACTCAAATCGGACTACGGCTACAGCATCGTTACCGACGAAGAAGGCAGCATCTGGGTAGGACATCGACTGGGGATAAGCCGCATTGAACCCACTTCCCTGCGTATCATCACCTACAGTACCGAAATCGGCATCTTAGGCGACTGCAATCCATTAGCGGTAAACAAAGATGATAATGGTAACATCCGCTGGGGAACTACCAATGGAATTATTCTCTATAATTTTCTTGCGCAAAAACAACAACACAGAATTCCACCTCCTGTCAACATTACATCGGTGCGCATCTCGGACAAGGAATACGAACCCAACAAGCCCATCCTTTTGCCCTATGGAAAATACCGCATACGAATTGAATTTGTAGGTATTAACTTTCGTTCACCTAAATCGGTTCGTTACCAATACAAACTTGAAGGATGGGATATGACGTGGTCGGAGTTTAGCAATGCTAACTATGCCTACTACCCCCGACTTGAAGACGGAAAATATAAGTTTCTGGTCCGTGCTATTAATGCTGAAGGATTAAGCAACGAAACCCCGGTTGAACTGAGCATTACCATTTTGCCGCCAATATGGAAGCGCTGGTGGTTTATTACTCTTAGCATCATTACCCTAATTGCCCTGCTCTATTTATACATCAAGTACCGTGAACGCAAACAACGCAAGTTCCAGGAATACCTTGAGAAACTGCTCGACGAACGTACCCGCGAGGTTATGCAACAGAAAGAGGTGATTGAACTGAAAAATAGAGACATCACCGACAGCATTACCTATGCCCAACGCATTCAGAATAGCATCTTACCCTCCATAAAAAAGCTTCAGGAACATTTCTCGGGCAGCTTTATATTTTATCAGCCCAAAGACATTGTAAGTGGCGACTTTTACTGGTTCGATAAAATCAGCGACAATAAATTTGTTATCGTTTGCGGCGATTCAACAGGCCATGGTGTTCCCGGCGCATTGATGTCGATGATTGGAACAACGCTGATAAAAGATATATGCAACCGGCCCGATGTTATTTATCCCTCCGATATTCTGGTAAAGCTCGACGAAGAGATGCGCTCTACGCTGAACCAAAACTTTGAGCATGCCGAATCGTCGGATGGCATGGACCTGATAGCCTGTGAAATTGATCTACAAACCTATCGGATAACCATTGCCTCGGCCATGCGTCCGGTAATCTTATATCATAACGGGGAACAAATTTATGTAACTGGCAGCAAGAGCTCTATTGGTGGTATCATTTACAAGAATGAGTATAAAAACTTTGAAAATCAAAATTATCAGCTAAGCAGGGGTGATCTCATTTACATGTTCTCCGATGGTTACCCCGACCAGTTTGGTGGACCATTGGGCAAAAAGTTCAAGATGGTTCGCCTTCGAAACCTTCTTGAGGACATACACGACATGCCCATGGAAGAGCAGTACTTCCAGATTAAGAACAACTTTAATCTGTGGCGCGGCCAGTTCGAGCAAGTCGACGATGTACTGTTTATGGGTATCCGCCTGTAACAGGGCTAAGGTAATGTCCCTGCCCAGACAAAATAATTAGTCAGTGATGCGGGTACCCTTACTTCACCCTCAAATATGCCAAAAAGCGCAGAACCACTACCCGACATAGCAGCGTATAGCGCACCCATTTCATAGAGCTGCTCCTTAATGTGCTGCAATAGCGGGTATTTGACAAATACAGAGGGCTCAAAATCATTCGATAAGTAGTGCTTCCATTCGACTACAGGCAACTTTAACACTTCCCGCAGGTCATGGGCTGGTCTTTGAGGCAACACACCTTTGTAGGCTTCAGCAGTCGATACATGAACAGCAGGCTTAATGACAACCAAATATTTTCCCGACAAATTAAGCTCAATGGGCTGTAATACTTCACCCCGTCCTGTGGCATACATCGCTTTGTTATATAGGAAAAACGGACAGTCACTGCCCAATAGCAGAGCCATCTCAAGCAGAGTTTCGAATGGGATATCGAGTCGAAACATCTTGTTGAGCAAAAGTAATGTATGCGCAGCATCGCTCGAACCTCCTCCCAGCCCTGCACCAAATGGGATATGTTTGTACAGGTAAATATCGAGGGAAGGGAGGTGATACCTTTCAGCAATAAGCTGATAGGCCCGCGCACAAATATTTTCCTGTGGGGGAATATCAATTGTCAGCCCGTAATTAAAAAGCCTGAGTCCTTCGTTTGAAGACTCCACAATTTCAAGCACATCGAACAAGGGGATGGGAAAAAATACCGTTTGCAGGTTATGGTATCCATCGGTGCGCTTTTCTACCACATGCAAACCCAGATTAATCTTGGCATTTGGAAAAACTATCATATCATGTAGTATAAAAATCGTAAGGTATGTGTATTTTTTACGTAGCTATATTTTGGTATTAATTTTGAAAAGAGTGTATTTTTGAAACGTATATTAGTTTATGTTTTTCTCGTAGTAGATTTGGGTTTTAAGTTAGTTGTGTGTGTTGCATCGCTGCTGGCCAGCGATGCTTATTTTTTTAGCTTAAGTAAACGAAAAATTTCTTTAATCACCCCTTCCACCGATATATCCTTGTTAAGGAAAACATCGGCATTCATCCACTTACGTTCTCGTTCCGACTCGGAATTAAAGGAAATTCCCGTTGTCGAGGATATCGATGACACAAGAATTACGGGCAACAAGGGAGCATGTTTGCGTAATCGGTAGGCCAGCACAAACCCTGTGTCATCATTTTCTTTCAGGCAATCAATCACTGCCACATCCACCTCATTAAGGCTGGCTAATGTAAAGGCCTCAAGCGGATCGGCAGTAGCCAACACATCAAAACCCATTTGCTTTAAAGCCGAACCGAGCCTATTCCTATATGCAAAATCGTAATCTGCCAGAAGCACTTTTTTATTCATTCCCAACCATCATAAAAGTTACAAAAAATTTTAGAAATACTTCCCCTGTAACATCTCCGATCAAATGAACACATCACGTTTGACAAAATAGGTATGCAAATGTTCATGAAATTCCGAAGGCATGGAGGTATTGAGATAGCGCTCATAAATATCTTTAAGCATGGAATTGTGATGTACCCACTTCACAGTATCATTTTCTGCCCAATCGAGCAGATACTTGATGCTACGTTTTTCGGATTCCTTTGACCAACCAAGCGGAAGACCTCCACCCCCCATACATCCGTTGTTACAGGCCATAACCTCTACAAAATGCAAATCAGCACGTTCGGATAGCCCTTGCATCAATTCGGGAACGTTGGCAAGTCCATTGACAATGGCAACTCCCAGCGTATAATCTCCGATTTCGACCTTAAATTCCCTGATGCCTTTATTCACCATTTTAGGAACAGAAAGATTGTTCGCAGCAAAAGGTTTACCCGAAATAAAATGATTCAGCGTACGAAGAAAAGTTTCAGTAGTTCCACCGACAATGTTAACCAGCTTGCCGGCTAAACTGGCCGATGAGGATATATCCTCTTCAACTTCAGCTACAATGCGTTCAACATCGATACCATACATTTTAATCATGCGGAGAAACTCGCGCACGGTAATTACCGAATCCACATCGGATATACCCATTGTTGTCATCTGGGGTCGCGAAGCTTCAAATTTTGCAGCCGTGCATGGAAGAATTGAAACCAAATAAATGTCATCGGGGAGCAACGACTTTTGACGGGCAATCACATATTTGGCAACAACGCCTGATATCTGCGAAAAAGATTTAGCAGTACACAAGTTTTTCAGGTAGGGCGCATGGGTTTGTTCCATGTACTTCACCCATGCCGGGCAGGAAGAGGTAAACATGGGAAAGGGTCCTTTTTCCTTGAGCCGCTTGATAAAATCGCCACACATCTCCACCATCATGATATCGGTGGCCAGTGAGGAATCGAATACAATCTCAAAACCTATCTTTCGAAGGATGGAATGAATTACAGCGTTTACATTTCGTGAGGTTTTAAAACCAAAATATTCAGCAATAATAGCGGCAACTGCCGGAGAATAGGTTACTGCTATTTTTTTGCGCGGATCGTGGAAATATACCTGCATCTCCGAAAAATTAACCCTATCGCTCAAGGCTGCCGTGGGGCAAATCTTAAGACATTGGCCACAAAATATGCAATTAGATGAGTTGATAGGTTTTTCAAGGGTTGTTCGTACAGCAGTATCAATTCCCCTACGAACAAAACTGAGGGCGAATACGCCAACCTGTTCGTTACATACCCTAACGCAACGCCCACAAAGAATACACTTGGAGGGTTCATGAACTAAAGCAACACTCGACTTATCGACCAGTGTAGGTGTTTTGTGGCCTGTAATACGACGTTCGCGCACGTGCATATCTTCGGCATGCTGCTGCAATTCGCAGTTGCCATTACGTTCGCAGTACAGACAATCGTCGGGGTGATTGGCTAACAGAAGTTCTATGATGGTTTTACGAGCCAAAACCACGCGGGGTGAATGAGTTTTTATTTTCATCCATTCCTCTACTTTAAACGAACAGGAAGGAATAAGCATATCCTGTCCCTCGAGCTCAACCACACACAACCGGCACATTCCCGTAGGCACAAACTCCTTCATGCTGCAAAGGGTTGGTACTTTTATACCTATCCGATTGAGCACCTCGAGAATGGTCTCCCCCCGCCTAACCTTTACCGGTTTATTGTTTATTTCTATATCAAAGGTCATATCCTATTGAATTAGGATTGCATTAAATTTACAGGCATCGACACATTTGCCACAGCTAATACATAACTCTTCGATAATATAATAAGTCGATCGTAATGAACCCTTTATGGCTTCAGTTGGACACTTTGGGACACACACCCCACAACCTGTACATGCTTTCGGGCTAATGGAATAGGATCGTAACTGTTTGCATACCTGAGCACTGCATTTTCGTTCGTACAGATGTTCTTCAAAATCGGGCTTTAATTTCTGTAAAGCGCTCAAAATAGGGGTAGCCGCCGATTGTCCAAGACCACACAGCGAGGTTGTTCGCATTACATCAGCCAGGGGTTCCAGCTGCATGATACCTTTAATTCGCTCAATAGAAGCGGTTTTGTAGAAGGGATCGGGTTTACGGGTCAGCCTGTCGAAGATTTCCGATAGCCTGCGCGTACCCTCCCTACAAGGAATACATTTGCCACAACTCTGATGTTGCATAAAATGACTAAAATACCGGAGCGTATCAATAATGCAGTTATCCTCATCAAGCACTACCATACCCCCCGAACCCATCGACAACCCCGCCTGCCGTAATTCATCAAAGCCAATAGGCGTATCCAGCTCACTTTCGATAACACAGTGACCAATAGGGCCTCCTAAAAAAATAGCCCGAAAACGCTTATTATCCTTAATACCACCAATAATGTTATAAATAATCTCGCGGAGGGTGGTTCCCATGTTTACCTCAACCACCCCAGTGTATTTGGTTTTCCCCGATACAGCAAATATTTTTGTTCCCTTGCTTTGAGCAGTACCTATAGAAGCAAACCAGGCTGGCCCGTTATGAATAATGGGTGGGACATTGGCAAATGTTTCCACATTGTTCACCACCGTTGGTTTTTTAAATAGTCCCTGTATCGAGGGATAGGGGGGTTTGGTTTCGGGCATACCCCTTTTACCCTCAATGCTGGCAATCAACGCCGTTTCTTCGCCACACACAAATGCGCCAGGGCATTTTTGAATCGAAATATCGAGGCTAAAACCACTGTTCAAAATGTTCTGTCCCAGTAGACCCTTTTCTCTGGCCTGCCGTATGGCCTGCTCAAGTGTTTGAATAGCTATTGTGTATTCGGAGCGGATGTATATGTAAGCTTTAGTGGCACCCACAGCATAAGCAGCAATGGCCATACCCTCCAGCACGCGGTGCGGATCCCCCTCTATGATGGCTCTATCCATAAAAGCCCCAGGATCGCTCTCTTCGGCATTACATATCAAGTATTTCTGCGAAGCGCTGCTATATAGTACCGATTTCCACTTTCTTCCTGTTGGAAAACCCCCACCCGAGCGTCCTCTGAGACCACTCTCTTCTATCATATCACATACTTCTACCGAAGTATAGGCAGAAATAGCCTTTTGAAAGGCCCCGTAACCACCCAACTGTATATATTCTTCAATATCAAATGGATTAATTTTGCCACAATTGCTAAATACCACCCGATTTTGCAACGAAAAAAAAGGAAGTTCTTCTACATAGGGCACATTATCCCAGGCCGAAAGAGCATCGTCACGATATTGCGCAAAAACATGATCTTCTGGAACAACATGATGAAACATGTCGTCGAGAATAGGAAAAACCTCACTATGATGAACATTTTTAAGCAACAGGCGGCAACGTCCAGGAAGCTGAACTTCCACCAATGGCTCAAGACTGCAAATCCCCAGGCATCCTACCCTAATGCATTGTGCAACTATATTCCTTTCAGTAAGATATTGCTGAATAGCATCAAAAGTCTTACGTGCACCAGCAATAGTACCACAGGTTCCCATCCCCACGGTAATGTATGGAACTGGAACATGACGTCGATACTTTTGCGAGCTACCCGATTCAGCAATCCTGGCCATTATATTCAAACATTACTGTAGACTTTCCTCCATGCGAATATTTTCGACAATTTGACGCAACTGTTCTAATGTAACATGCGTATGGTATTCCCCATTAATAGCAATTACTGGTGCCTGAGCGCATCCACCAAGACATCCACCAACCTCGAGACTAAAAAGGCCTTCGTCCGAGATTTCGCCATCCTTAATACCAAGCATCAATTGCAGCTCTTCCAGCAGGGTCGACGAACCAAACAAATAGCATGCAGTTCCATAACATAGCTGAAAATGGTATTTGCCCCGGGGGTTAAATCTGAACTGGTTGTAAAAAGTAGCAACTCCATAAATAGTACTCGCGGGAATATTGAGATACCCTGCGAGTTTTTTTATAGCTTCTTCTGGAATATGCCCCCAACGTTGCTGTAATTCCTGCAAAGCCGGTATCAAATACTCTCGCCTACCAGCAGGGTATGTCTTCAACCACAAATCTATATTGTCATCATTCATGGCCATGGAACTTTGCCAAGTAACAAATATAATATCCTTCTACGAAATTGCGTAAGAATCACTAAGGATTTAGCAAAGTTTAGAATGATTTTAATTTAGCAGCAGGTTCCAAAGTCATTCAAAAAATAGAAATTATTCCTATAGCAACCCAATAACAATAAATGACTATTGAAAAGCAAAACTATTACCTACAAAATATTATAGCATTCTGTTTACCCTGCGATAAGATATTATTATGGAGATATAAAGCACTTACAAACAATCTATAGAAAAAGTAAATTAAGCTAAATTCATCTGTTTTAATAATACAAATCACGTTTGCCAGCTTTGATAAGCTCAAGTTTTTTTGATAGATTTTGCTTTAGCTGTACATTATCCATTTGTTCCATTTCCCTTTCAATCAGCTGATAGCCCTTTTGCTTAACATCGGCGGGAGCGTAATCTTCGAGATATTCGGCCAGAGTAAGGATAGCATTGGGCTGGCAAAAACGCTTGATAAATCCGGGTACTGAAAACTCCATAAAGTGTTCACCCGTACGGCCTACTCTATAACACGAAGTACAGAACGATGGTAATAATCCCTGTCGTATGAGCTCATCAATGATTTCTTCGAGTGGTCGGTTGTCGTTAATTTCAAACTGTTCCAGATCAAGATCCTGTTCGTTTCGTTGCCGGGTGTATCCACCCAGCTCAATATTGGTGCCGCCATCAATCTGGCTAACACCGAAAGTCAATAGTTCGTTGCGAATGTGAGCAGGTTCACGAGCTGTAAGGATAAGACCTGTATACGGAACTGCCAGCCGTAATATAGCTACCAGCCGTAAAAAATCGCTATCCGATACCGGCATAAGCATGCTACGTTCTATTCCAGACGCATTCTGTAAGCGTGGAAACGAGATAGTATGTGGACCTACATTAAAAACGGCCTCAAGATGATTGACATGCCGAACCAGCCCCATCACTTCGAAACGCCAATCGTACAGGCCAAATAAGGCACCGATTCCAACATCATCAATTCCGGCCTCCTGTGCCCGATCAAGAGCAGTCAGACGCCAATCGTAATATTTTTTTGGCCCCGAAGGGTGAAAATAGGCATAGCGCTGGCGATCATAGGTTTCCTGAAAAATCTGATAAGTCCCAATGCCAGCCTCCTTTACACGTCGAAAACCCTCAATATCCAGTGGAGCAGCATTTATATTCACCCGACGAATCTCCCCTGCACCTTTTTTGACCCCATAAACCACCCGAACAGTTTCATAAATAAAATCGGCATTATATCGGGGATGCTCTCCATACACCAGGATCAATCGCTTGTGACCTGCATCCTCCAGCGCCTCAACCTGATGCACCAGTTCGTCAATACTCAGCGTTGTGCGTTGCTGTTTTTTGTTCTCTGCCCTGAACCCACAATATCGGCAATTGTTGACACAATAATTTCCCACGTATAAGGGAGCAAACAATACGATACGCTTTCCATAAACCTGCTGCTTCAGCTGACGTGCACCCTCTTTGATTTCTTCGACCAGCTCAGGATCTTCACTTTTCAGTAAAACAGCTGTATCGTGCAACGACAATCTTTGTTTCGATAACGATTTTGAAATAATTTCCCGTACCCTATATCTATCAGGTCTGGCCTGCGACAAAATTTCCCATATCTCTGCCTCGTCGATAAAAACCTGCTGCGAACGATCCTCTATCCTATATTTCTCGGGAGTAAATTTCATAGCTATTTAAATAAACAACCTGCTAATGGATCAAAAATTGCACCAAACACAATTATAATCGACGATAATTTTTATTTTGGTACAAAGTTACCTAAATTTGCGTTGTAATTCACAATAAATTTTCCAGAATTAATTAATTTTGATTTGTGTCTGAACCACTGAAACATATCACTTCTGAAACTATCGTTTCTTTCGAAGAACTTGTATATTTGCTTAAAAGTCAAGGAGAAACGAAAGAACGATTATTTTCCACAGCTCGAGACATAAAACTTTCGCATATTGGCAATGTAGTTCATTTTCGTGGCCTGATTGAATTTAGTAACATTTGTCGTAAAAACTGTTACTATTGTGGTATTAGAAGGGACAATACACAGGTAAACCGCTATACTCTTACCGAAGATGAAATAATATCGGCTGCGCAATTTGCGTATGAAAATGGATACGGATCAATTGTTTTGCAAAGTGGCGAAGTTACCTCGCCTGCATTTACCGAATTTATCGAAAGGATAATCAGAAAAATTCATGCTAAGACTGGTGGTAAATTGGGGATAACTCTATCCCTGGGAGAGCAGCCGGAAGAAACCTATCGACGCTGGAAAGAAGCTGGTGCGCATCGATACCTTCTTCGTATAGAAACGTCCAATCCACAGCTGTATCAGCAATTGCACCCAAACGACCAATTGCACAGTTACACTACCCGGCTGAATTGTTTGATAACCCTCAAAAAACTCAACTATCAGATAGGAACAGGGGTCATGATAGGCCTTCCCTTTCAAACCATCCATGATCTAGCAAACGACTTGCTTTTCATGTACCATTTCGATATCGATATGTGTGGGATGGGGCCCTACATTGAGCATGCTCAAACCCCTTTATTTGCTTACCGGAGTACCCTTCTCCCCATGCAGCAACGATTTGATCTGACGCTGAAAATGATAGCCCTTTTAAGAATCTTAATGCCCGATATCAATATTGCAGCTACTACAGCACTACAGGCTATCGACCCCATGGGGCGAGAAAAAGCTATTAAAATTGGTGCAAATATTATCATGCCCAACATTACCCCTGCCAAATATCGTGAGCATTACCTGCTTTACGAAAATAAACCCTGTACCGACGAGAATGCCGACGACTGCCTTACCTGCCTCGAAGCCAGGATTTCAATGATTAATCACCGGATTGGAAAAAATACCCGCGGCGATTCATTGCATTTTCAAAAACGACAACGAAATTTTCAAGCATATGAGCCACAATTACCAGGTGAAGATCAATGAGGTGCAAAAAGCACACGAAAGGCTTAAAAATGTAATTGTTGACACTCCACTGATGCACGATGCAAACCTATCGGAAAAATACGATGCAACCATATTGCTCAAGCGGGAGGATTTGCAAATTGTCCGGTCGTACAAGATACGCGGAGCATATAACAAAATAGCCCAACTCGATTCAGAAACACTCAGCCATGGCATTGTATGTGCCAGTGCAGGCAATCATGCCCAGGGAGTTGCTTACTCGTGCCGTAAGCTCAACATCAAGGGTACCATATTTATGCCCGCCCCAACCCCCAAGCAAAAAATTAAACAGGTGGAATTTTTTGGGCGACAAAACATTGAAATCATCTTCACAGGCGATACCTACGACGACGCCTTCAATGCTGCTATGCAACATGTCGAGAAAAACCATCTGGCCTTTATCCATCCCTTCGACGATCCACATGTTATTGAAGGACAGGCTACCATTGCACTTGAAATCCTGGCCGATACCCACAACCATATCGACTATGTCTTCATTCCTATTGGTGGAGGCGGGCTGGCAGCTGGCGTTGGAAGTGTTTTCAAACTTTTAAGTCCCGATACCAAAATCATCGGCATAGAACCCGCTGGGGCACCTTCCATGAAGGAAGCCCTGCGCGAGGGTAAGGTTGTTAAGCTCGAGGAAATAGATAAATTTGTCGATGGTGCAGCCGTACAACAGGTAGGAAACCTTACTTTTCTAATATGCCAACGGATACTCGATGATATTATCCTGGTGCCTGAAGGAAAAGTATGTACCACTATCCTGCAATTGTACAACGAGGAGGCTATTGTCGTCGAGCCGGCTGGTGCCCTATCTATTGCTGCTCTCGATCTGTATAAAGATAAAATAAAAGGCAAGAACATAGTATGTATCGTTAGCGGCAGCAACAATGATATTACACGTACCGAAGAAATTAAGGAACGCTCGCTGCTATACGAAGGACTCAAACATTATTTTATTGTACGATTTCCGCAAAGACCCGGTGCCTTCCGCGAATTTCTGGAAAAAGTCCTCGGCCCTAACGACGATATTACCTACTTTCAATACTCCAAGAAAAATAACCGCGAGTTGGGCCCTGCCGTGGTGGGCATAGAACTTCAGCATAAAGAAGATTTTGACCCACTGGTAGCCAAAATGAAAGAACTTAATTTCTTCCAGGAATACCTCAACGACAAGCCCGACCTTTTTAATTTCCTTATATAGACCATAGGCACAATCACTGATGATGGCGAAGTCCAGCCCCATCGAATCAAAAAATTTCTGCCATTCCGATCAGAAAATGGCAGGAGTACGACTAAAAGAAACTCAGATAAGTTCAAAAAGTAACATATCGGTTCATAATACTGTACCCGTTCTATAATGAAAAGAAACTCAGATAAGTTCAAAAAGTAAACCCAGGCAAAATATTTACAAATTATTGTTATTATCTTCCGACTGGTTTTCGGGGGTGATACCCTTGGCATATTCGCGTGGCGAGACGCCAAATTCCTTAATAAAACATTTGCTAAAATATTTGGCATCGTTAAACCCCACCATCAGGCTCACCTCCGACACGGGTAATTTTTGTTTCTGCAACAGCTGCGCAGCCTTTTTGAGCCGTACCGAACGGATAAATTCAATAACATTGGAGCCCGTAAGTGCCTTTACCTTTCTAAAAATAACCGAATGGCTCATGTTCATCTCATCGGTAAGGTGTTTGATACCAAAGTCGGGGTTGGCTATATTCTTTTCTATCACCTCCATGAGCTTCATCATAAAACGCTCGTCGAGCGAAGTGGCAACAATCTCTTTAGGCTGCAGAATGATATTTTTACTGAAATTGATCCGAATTTTTTCCCGCGAGTCGATTAACGATTTAACCTGTGCTTTTAAAATTTCGAAGTTGAAGGGCTTCTGAATATACACATCGGCTCCCGCCTCGAGACTCTCCAGGTTGCTTTCCTCTGTTGTGCGAGCTGTGAGTATGATGATGGGTATATGGCTGGTACGCAAATCGTTTTTCAGCTTTTTACACAGGCTGATACCATCCATATCGGGCATCATGATATCGGTGATGATGATATCGGGGTTTTTCTCAAGAGCCAGCTGAAGGCCCCTGGCTCCATTATCGGCCACCGATACATGATATTTAGCGGAGAATCGATTAGCTAAATAATGTAACAGATCGGTATTATCCTCAACAATAAGCATCGATTTTTTTATATCGTTTGAAGCTGACGACCAACCTGAGTCAATAGTGGCCGACAGGGCATTAATAAGCTGGGTGGTAGCTTCTTTATTTTCTTTTTCGGTTAATGCATCACTGGATAATTCAATAAAATCGGTCAACTGTTCTTTACGAAGGGGTAAAATTACCGTAAATTTACTGCCATGCCCAGGCTCGCTATCTACGGTAATCTTGCCCTGATGCGCTTCGATGTATTCCTTCGAAATAGCCAGACCAATTCCCGTACCCGCCTTGCCCCGTTGATGGGGACCCTGCACCTGATAAAAACGATCGAAAATATGGGGCTGAAATTCCTTTTCGATACCAATACCCTCATCGGTTACTTTAACTTCAACATACGCATCGAGGTCATTTTCCGGTGCCTGCTTACGTTCTATTTCAACCGTTATAGTAGAATTATCAGGCGAGTATTTAAAAGCATTGGATATAAGGTTGAAAAATACAGTAATAATTTTTTCCCTATCGAGCCATAAAATAATCTCCTCGTCCCTATGTATATATTGTAATGATATATTCCTTGTTTGTGCATATTGTTCGAACGAATTGCATATTTCCCCAAGTAATTCAACCAGATTGGTCTGGGTGATCTTCAATTTAAGTTCTCCGCTATCGATTTTACGGAAATCGAGCAACTGATTTACCAGCTGGAGTAAACGATCGACATTTCGCTGAATAACAGAAAGCTCCTTTTTGATGGAAGCATCCACCTTTTTGCTGGAGATTAAATCCTGTAAAGGATTACTGATAAGGGTTAATGGGGTACGAAGTTCATGCGAAATATTGGTAAAAAACTGAATTTTCATCTTAGACAGCTCTTCAATCTTGCTTTTTTCGATACTATCAATAACCAGCTGATGCTTACGCGTGACTTTTATAAGCGTATATTTTTTAAACAGGACGATAGCCATGGCAAACACGATCGCATAAACAAGAAACGCCCAGATAGTAAGCCACGGCGGGGGTAATACTTTAATTTTCAGCTCGCGGGGTTTATCGGGCCATACGCCATCGTTGTTGGATGCCATAACCTGCAATATATAGTCGCCCTGGCTAAGGTTAGTGTAGGTTACCGAGCGATATTTACTGGGTAATTCCTGCCATTTATCATTGAAACCCAGCAAACGGTAACGAAATTTGTTTTTCTCGGGAATAGCATAATGAGTTGAAGAAAACTCGATTGTAAATTCCTTATCCTTGTATGTAATTACCAACTCTTTTGTATAATTAATAGACTTCGAAAGGACGATCCTGCCGTTGAATTTCTGATTCACATCAATCTCATTGCCCTGTATTTTTAGGGCAGTAAATATAACCTCGGGAATAAATGGATTATACTGAATGGAATTGGGATCAAATACAGTAACACCAGCACTGCCACCAAAGTATATTCTACCCTTATCGTCCTGTAAAAAAGCATTAAGATGGAACTCGTTCGATTGAATACCATCGTGAATATCGTAATTGGTAAAAATGGATTGAGTAGGGTTAAAACGCGAAAGTCCCTTATTGGTACTCATCCATAAATTTCCCTCTCTATCCTCCAGAATTCCATATACGGTATTATTGGGTAATCCATCTTTTTCCATGTATGATTTAAAAAGTACTCGGGTGCCTTCCGGCGTGTGCCTGATAAGCATTTTGTTAAGGCCACCACCGGTGCCAAGCCATAAATCGCCCTTGGAACTTTGCAGGATACAATACACATCGTTGTGCGAAAGACTCAGGGAATCATTGTATCTATTAGTATAAGCCTCAAACTTTATGGTTGCATCATTGGGATCATTCATGATTCGACACAGACCACCCCCTTTTGTACCAATCCACAGCTGTGTATTACGATCCTCGTAAATAGCTATAACAATATCGCTGCTCAGTGAGGTTGTGTCCTGGTAACTTTTTCGAAAGTTGTCAAGTTTTCCTGTTTGTTTATTGTAGCGGTAAAGGCCACTCCCCCACGTACCCAGCCATACATTACCATTGCTATCCTCCAAAATTGAAAACACATAGCCAAAAACAAAATGATAGCTTACCTGACCAGTTTTAAGATTTACCCGTCCAAAAGCATTACGGGTCGAACCAAACCAGAGGATATCATCCTGCCCTTCATACATGCTGAGAATGTTCTTATTGAGCAGCTGGCTGTTCCAGGCAGGTTTTTCAACGATAAAAGTACCATCCTTGAATTTGAGTCGATCGATACCGCCCCCATCGGTAGCTACCCAGATGCGCTGGTCGGTTCGGCCTACAATCGAGGTTACGTAGTTATCGCTAAGTGAATACTGAGCCTGTGGGGTTTTACGGATGGTAATAAACTGTTTCTGATACAGATCAACCCTGTTGACGCCGCTGTTTTCGGTTCCTATCCATACCACACCATTTCGATCCTCGTACACTGAGCTGAGACGATTGTCGCTCAAGCTGGTACGGTCGTTGACGTCGGAAAAATATACGGTGTGCTGCCCCGTTAGCAGGTTGATGCGCCCAAGTCCCTGACGGGAGGCTATCCATAGGTTACTAAACCGATCAACAATCATTTTCTCGATTCGCTTAAGGGGCATATAAATTTTGCTCCGTGGTGAAGCCATTTCTTCCAATTCAATAACCTTACCATTCTTATCAAAGCTCACATGATAAACCCCATCCTCAATGGTACCTAGCCAGATATCATTCTTTTTCCCCATACAAATGGTGGTAACCATCTTGTATTGCACGATGGGAATATCGACCGGACTCAGCAGGTTGCGCGAAAGGTCAAGCTGATAAAGACCAGAGATGGTACCCACATAAAAAACCTGCCGCTCATCCTGAAACAGGGTTCGTACCCAGAATCGATCATTGGGATATGTCGAACTAAATTTATTGTACTCGACAAACCGGATGCTTTCAATTTCCCCCTCTTTTTCAACTACCTCGGCCCTGTAAAGACCATCGGAGGTTCCCACCCACATCCGGTTGTTCGAATCAAAATAAAGACACCATATTTCGTTGCTGCGCAAACGAGGCAGAATCTGCGAACTATTCTGGCTATGGATAATCCGCCCGGATTCAGGAAGGTATATATTCACCCCCCCGCCAAGGGTACCAACCCACAAGCGTCCGCTGGCATCGACAGCCAGCGCTAAAACCTGATTATTCGACAGGCTATTGGGATTATTGGGTTCGCTCTTGAAAATTTTGTAATCATAACCATCGAATCGAAACAGCCCATCGTGCGTGCCCAACCAGATAAACCCTCCCCTATCCTGCACAATGGTATTGATTGAAGTAACCGATGCAGTGCCAGTTAATGCTGAATGCTCAAATATAACCCTTCCCAAAGGTTGGGATAATGCTTCGGTAATCCATACCAACACTAACATCACGCTCAAAAAACTGCGAAATATCCCCCTATATTTTCCCCGTTGTACCATATCGACTTCTCCAAATAATATAATTACTCTCAAAATAACAACATTTTTTTTAAAATTTCTGACCTATACTGACAACTAACAGAGACTTTTTAATAAAATAATTCAGCACAATCGAGAGTAGTCTTTGCATTCTAGAGATGAACATATTTTTCAGTGCCATTCGAACGCTTCATTTTTTTAATCAAGTAGCCTCGTAGGTAGGCTTAGGTTTTCTAAATCCTACAAAGGTAAGTATAAATAGTTATTTGAGCATGGTTATAATGCCGGCTGCGATCAATGAATCGATCCATCCATGTAAAAATTAAAATCAACAATAAAACAATATTTATCTACCCGACACTCAATAAAATAGTCAAGCTGATGATAAATGGTTAAATATTTTTTTGCAAAAAAATTTCTTTTTCCTACTTTTGCAGGGCAAAAAGCCGGGGGATTAGCTCAGTTGGCTAGAGCGTTTGCATGGCATGCAAAAGGTCAAGGGTTCGATTCCCTTATCCTCCACACTCCGCTTTAATTTTCTCCTTCCTTAAATCTGATAAATCTCACCGGTATTTGCATGGTTATTTTAAAATTACTATTTTTGAAATAACAAATGCAAGTTATGGCAGTTCCCAAAAGAAAAACCCAGCTATTCATTGTCGACGACCACAAGCTTTTCCGCGATGGCTTAAAATTTATTCTACAAGAAAGTGGTGATATTGAGGTAGTTGGAGAAGCTTCTGACGGCAAAGAGTTTCTCGAACTACTGAATTATATAGTTCCCGACATAGTGCTAATGGACATTAGCATGCCAGGCATGAATGGTGTTGAAGCCTCTAAAATTGCACTGGAAAAATATCCGGATTTAAAAATACTGGTACTTTCGATGTTTGGCGATGATGCCTACTACAATTCGATGATCGAAATTGGGGTCAAAGGGTTTATACTCAAAGATTGTGATGCCAATGAGCTGAAGGATGCCATAAAATCGGTACTCAGCGGTAAAAATTATTTTTCGCAAGAGTTACTGCTTAAGCTTATTCGCGACAAACATGCTGCTCCGAGCATAAAGCTATCGCGACGGGAAAGGGAGGTGCTTGAGTATATTTGCAAGGGTTACTCTACGATGCAGATATCCGAGATTCTGCATATTAGCCATCGGACCGTAGAACGGCATCGAGCCAGCCTGCTCGAAAAAACCAACTCATCAAATTCTATCAGCCTGGCCATTTTTGCTATAAAAAATAACCTTGTCCATTTGGATTAGAAAAATAGCATCCCCAGAAAAATTGGGTGATTTTTCGCATATTTTTCCGATTAATATCAGCGATATTTGTTTTGAAATTAAAGTCTTATGCTCCCGCGAAAAAAATACAATATCCTATTAGTTGATGACAATCAGCATTTTCGTGAAGCATTGAGGTATATGCTCGAAGAATCAAATCCCGAAGGGATTGAGACTATTCTTGAGGCCAGTACCGGCAAAGAAGCAATAGAGCTCATACGCCAGCACCATATTGATATGGTGTTTATGGATATTGAAATGCCTGATATGAATGGGATAGAAGCCACACGCCTGGCTACCGAACAAAATAGGTTTATCATTATCATTGCCCTTTCGTTCCACAAAGAAATGCAGTACGTGATGCAAATGCTTGAGGCAGGCGCGCGTAACTATATCATCAAGGAAGATATCAATACACAGGCCCTCAAAAGAATTTTTGAAAATACCCTGGCCTAAGAAAATAACGAACCCGCAGGACAGAAGTAGCTTTGTAAAAAAACTGCTCATAACTTAGCAGGGAGGATAAACCTTTAAAGGAAAGATTTTTATTAATCGATACTTAAACAGATTACTCTTTTTCAAACTTTTATTTGCGGAGAGCGAGGGATTCGAACCCCCGGACCCACATAAGCAGGTCAACAGATTTCGAGTCTGCCCCATTCGACCACTCTGGCAGCTCTCCAATTTTTGCTGCAAAATTAATATTATATTTTAACCACACAAAATAATGCCATAAAACTCCTCGTTTGATAGTATATTTGCCATGTAGCTCTTAGCATGCTATCAAAAGAACATCAAGTAGTAAAATATGTTAAACTCTGCAACCATCAATCATATTCTGAGAAACAAAAAAATGGGGTCGTTAGGAAAAATGCTTACATGCCTTTCACACCAAAAGCTTTCGATTACAAATTATATACTGGCTATGTTACTGGTAATACTTGTATCATGTCAGCTAAATAAAACAGAAAAATTTCAGGTCAATGGTTTTGTGGAAGGAGCGACCGACCGTATTTTACTTGTGAAAAAGTTTGATGGGGAGGGTTATCAGATAGTTGACTCGGTTCGTGTGCGCAATGGGGAATTTTCGTACAGCGGAAAGCTAAAATACCCCGAGCTATTCAGATTTTATCTCGACAACAATGAGGACTATTTTCCAGTATTTCTTGAAAATAAGCGAATTACCATCAATACCTCCCTGCGTAATTTTCGTGCAGCCCGGGTTAATGGCTCAGAAAGTCATACCCTTTATCAGGCATTTGTGAGCCGTGTGGATAGTTTCAACCAGGTTGCAGCTCAGCTGCTAAAAGTCATGAAGGGAAACAAGCAACTTAGCGATGCCGAAAAAAAATTTTTTAAAATGCGCCTGGATAGCCTTGCGCAGCAACAAATTGAATACGTCAAAGCTTTTGTACTCGATCATCGTCGGTCGGTAGTATCGCTGTATGTTTTGTATAAATATCTTTCGAGTGAACTACCGGTTGAAGAATTTGAACACTTTTACCGGCAAATGAATACTGCCTTATACAGCAGTCCGTATGCCGCTTACATTGAACACCAGCTCGACATTATGAAACATACACGGGTGGGACAAAAAGCCTATCCGCTGGTGCTCCCCGATACAACAGGCACAAGTGTTGATTTGCAATTGATACGCAATCGCTACATACTTTTGCATTTCTGGGCTTCGTGGTGCGATGCCTGCCGCGACGAAATTCCCGAAGTAGTTCACCTATTCCAACAGCATCAAAATCAATTGACTATTGTAGGAATATCGCTGGATACCAATTTCAAACGATGGAAAGAAGCCATTAAGCTGTATCGCATGAACTGGCAACACCTTTCGGATCTGAAGGGTTGGAAAAACAAAGCTGCCAGCATTTTCGGGGTTAGGGCTATACCCTACTATATCCTGCTGGACGAAAACCAGGTAATCCTTTATAGGGGCAGTCGGCTGGAAGAGGTTAAAAAAATGTTGCGATCTGGCAGGTAATTGACAAAAAAATCTATTTTTGTCCATACAGAATTTATAAGAGTTCTGGAAGAAATCAAACCTTGTAAAAACCTTAATATTAAAACCATGAAACCCATTAAAAGCGCATTAGGCATATCGGTATGGCTGCTTAGGCTCTCATTTTTATTGCTTATTTTGGTCACCTTTGGGGAAGAGTTATTGGCATTTGAATACCGCAGCAAGGAATTTTTTGTGGCCAGCTTATATGTTGTTTTAACTGCTTTAATTTTCCTGGGAGGTTTCTCCTCGAAGCCTACCCTTACGGTACTTCCGGGACTTCTTATCTGTTTTCTTTCAATATACACAATAGTCCTGCAAGCGATGAATGGTTTCAACGCCTCGCTGGCTACGTTATTTTTAATTTGTACGCTTGGATTTTTCTTCGCCTGTAAGGGAACAAACAAATGAGCACCTCGAATTTGAGAATAGCCATATTTCTGTTATGCCTGGGAGTGTACCCGTTACTCCCATCCAGTATGTTTGGCCAAACAAAAACCAATGAAATAAAAGAAGCCACTGTTACCTACAAACGTAACAATCCACAAAATCAGGCCACAAAGCATCAGGGCACACAGCCGGTTAAGCCTGCTACCTCCCCCATTATGACCTCAAAAGAAACTCAGCAGTCCACAGGAGAAAAAATGGACACTATCATTAAGTTAGGCGGAAAACGTATTATTTGCAGCGTAAAAAAAGTTAACCCAACTACTGTTACCTATTCCCTACCCAATTCCAATGTGCAATTAGATATTTTACGAAAGGATATTGAAAAAATCATCTATAAAACGGGAAAGGTAGATATTTTCAACAAGCCCATTTTTTCGGTGGTTGATAAGCTCGACTGGCAGGCAGTAATGATAACGGAAAATCCGGCCGATGTTACCGGCCTATATCAACGAGGGGTTATCAAATCCAATGCTTCGTCGGGAAGCCGCAGTCCTAAGGCTGCCAAACAAAGTGCCATGATAAGGATGCAAAAGAAAGCAGCCAACATGGGAGCACTCATCGTCCTGCTGGTGCGTTCCGAGATGAAAGGAGGCTATGGGGAAATACCAGGCTGGGAGCTTGAGGGGATAGCCTACAGCGACACCCCTCCTACCGACACTGCAGAGGTGAATAAGGCTATCCGCGAACTTATCGAACGTACCAATCAGGCCAAAAACAAGGCTGGTCAATGATCACTCATACCGACTATAAAACCATATCTTCAGATCGGGATGTTGCTGCGTAATGCGAATGTACTCATCTACTGCTTTTTGCCTATCGGAATACGAAACCAGCGATACCCGAAACAGGGTATCGTTGAAATTTAAAATAGTGGGGGTATAACCCAATTTTTGAAGGTCAGCAACACATTGCTCGGCATTTTTCAAGCTCTTAAAACTACCGGCAATGATATGATAAACAAGCTGAGGCGAAGCAACCTTCTGCTTGCCTTCCACAGGGGTTGCAACCCGTACTGAATCGGAAGCCGTAGTAGGTATGGTAAGCGCCTGACGATTGGCCTTACGCAATTCCTCAATGCTTGCAGAATGCGTGCGATGAAACCAGGGTAAGGAAGTTACCCAACCCTCAATCGAATGATAAATTTTCGCTAAATGAATATTTTCGGCAATATTGGTTTGGGCCAGAAGAAAGAAAACAACCAGGATTAAGCCTGCTATAGCAAGCCCAATTTTAACAAACACAGAAACTCCACTTCGCTGTTTTGCAGTGGGTAGTGTAGCACTCTTAGAAGCAACTAGAATGGAAACCGGTTTGGATGATTCTTGTGTCGCTTGCTGTGACTCAAGGGGCGGTAATGGGATATCCTTAAATCCCAGATTAAAAGCTATCAAACGACTATCCTTATCCTCCTCAAACACAATCTTTTTATCAACATACCGAAATGTGCCCAATTGGCTGATGCGATATGAATGGTGTGTGGTCAACTGCTCTTTCAACTGCGATAGAAAAGCATTAAAATATTCATGCGCCTCCGAGAGAGAAACATGTTCTGTAGTCGACAAAAATTGAACGAAATCATCGGCCGAACCATCAGCATCGGCAGTAAATTCAATTTTATACCGAGGGGGCAATACCCGCCGGGTATATCGCAATAATTCAGCTGGCTGATAGGTATACCGGATAAGACCTATGCCAGGCAGAAAAATTTTATGCGACTGCTCAATATAGTCTATAATACGTTGCTGAATGTTCAACATGCATAAGTATTTTCAAAAACTCGAACAAACTTAACTTTTTTTTACAATTTTCGGCAAAGGAAGTGAAATTTACAAATCCATACGCAACATTACCCCCGCAATGGACTAAGTAAGCCTTATGATTAAAAATAAATTAATGAATTACCCTGGTTTAACTTCCTGTTAAGAAAATAGTTATCTTTTTATGTTTTTTTTAACATTATTTGGATTTCCTTTGGCAATAAATGTGTACAGGACATTTTTACCGCAAACTGCAGAAAATAGCCAAAAAGATTTTTCCGTATTTTGTGTCAAACAAAGCAAACGATTTTAATATAAATTTTATCAACATGAAAAACTACGTTTTTTTGAATAAAGCTAATCATATGAAACATTGTAGCAGCTGGAAAATTCAGAACGTGTTTTATTTAAAGAAAGTTGCAAGCACCGTATTGACATTTTTCTTTTTCTTTGTCACAATAAGCGCCCAGCGTCCCACAGCCTATGGGGGTGGAGAACGTAGCAGCATTGCCGGCAAAGTAGTAGACGCTTCGAGCAACGAACCCATTGAATTTGCAATAATTGCTGTATTGCGTAGCAGGGATTCAAGTGCAGTGGGTGTTGGCAGCACTACAAGTGACGGAAGCTTTGCCGTTCAGAATATTCCCCCGGGACGTTACAGGGTTAAAATCAGTTTTGTTGGATACAAAAATCATGTTGTCGATTCAGTACGGCTAATGCCAGGCCAAACCATACAGTTGGGCACCATAGCTCTACACTCGACTACCGAGGAAATAGGCGAGGTAGTGATTAAGGGCGAACGACCCATGATTGAAAGCAAGATCGACCGAAAAGTTTTCTACGTCGATAAAAACGTGCTTGCCCAGTCGGGTAACGCTACAGATGTACTACAACAGGTACCCTCGGTCCAGGTCGATGCTGAAGGAAATGTATCGCTAAGAGGATCGGAAAATGTAAACATCCTCATCAACGGTAAACCCTCAACAATAGATAAAACTGTACTCTTACAGCAGCTTCCTGCCAGCAGCATTGAAAAGATTGAGGTTATTACCAATCCATCAGCCAAATATGACCCCGAAGGCACAGGAGGCATCATAAATATAGTGCTTAAAGATGGATCGGGCACCGGAACCAACGGCTCAGTAGCGTTCAATGCTACAACCAATGAGCAATATAATGCCTCTGCCAATTTTTCATACAATCCCGGAAAATTAACGTTAAATGGTTCGTATAGCCTGCGCGACGATAAAAGAAATTCAAGTGGATGGACCAAACGAACCTACCTATTTGACAACTCAATCCATAATTCGGACAACATTGAGAAACGACACATGCAGTCGCAAATGGCTCGTATGAACGTCGACTATAATTTTTCACGACTCCTGTCAGCAGGAACGGGCGCTAACTTTAACTGGGGCGACCGCCTCAACGACGAAAGTGTCAACTATACCGACATAGTAAACTCATACCAGCATCTATGGCTTAGAACCTCTGACGAAAAAGAAAACATGTTCAGAGCCGAATACACCGCATACCTGCTGAAAAAATTCAACACCGATGGCCATGAATGGCGTGTCGACTACAGCTACAATACTGAAAACGAAGAGGAAAATAATTTATATATAAACCGCTACTTTCCGAATGATTCGATTTTTGGAAACGAAAAGGAGTCGAACTCGTCGAAAAACAGCCGACATACCCTGCAAAGCGACTATACCTGGCCCATCAACGATAAAATTAAGTTAGAGGCAGGAATAAAAATTATGCTGCTAAAAACGGAAAATACGCTCAATGGTTGGCTGTACGACTTCAATAACCTCGTTTATAGGAACGATACTACCCGCACCTCGGCTTTTTACTACGACGAAAACAACTATGCCGGCTATTCCACGCTTTCCTATTCGGGCGAAAAAGTAGGTGTAATGCTTGGATTGCGTTACGAATATTTTAAAAACAATTTTCACCTGCAAAATCAACCCTCGTACTCTAATACGTTCCCAGACTTGTTCCCCACCATTCATAGTTCATACAAATTTAACGACAACAACGAAATTACTCTCAACTACACGCGCAGGGTAAATCGCCCACGTTCAATAATGATCAATCCTTTCCCCGACTATACCGACCCACAAAATCTTCGAATTGGTAATCCTCATTTACACCCTGAATACATCAACTCGTTTGAAATAGGCTACAACTACAAGATAGGTAAATGGAACCTCCAGCCTACCCTGTTTTACCGCTACACCGACAATATGTTCAGCCGATTGGTCACGGTCGATACAATCAGGCAGATTACCGTTAGTTCGTTCCAAAATTCCCAGAAATCTTCCTCATGGGGTTCGGAACTTTCAATCACCTACCAACCCTTGCGTTTTTGGTTTATCAACGCAGGTTTGTCGGCATACCAGATGGAACTTAACGCCACCAACCTTAACAATACGGTAAAACAAAAGCTGGGATATAACGGAAAAATTATGTCCAATACCATGCTCCCCGGGGGCCTGGCCATTCAGATTTCTGCCTTTTATCGTTCGCCCTTCATTACCCCACAAGGCGAATCCGATCCCTTTTATGCTGTTAACATGGGCTTCCGAAAAGACTTTTTTAAAGGGAAATTAACCGGAACGCTGGCCTTTAACGATGTGTTCCGAACTATGCATTTTGGTATGAAAATGAGCAGCAACCAGCAAATTGGTGAGCTTTACCGCCAATTTGATTCTCAGGCAATCGCAGTAGGCCTGACCTACAAATTCGGCCAGGGTAACAATAACCGAAAACAACCCCGCAAAAATAACAACAACGACGCCTCTGACGACATAAACCCCGATATGATGTACTAGTAAGGAAAAAGTGCCATTATTCTATTGTCATAAAAACCGTTGTTCCAGAATCAACGGTTTTTTTTCTTTATGGCATTACAGAAAAAAATATTATTGGACTGATATTCAAGAAAATAGGGTGTTAAACCATTTTTACTAACAAATTATTAATAATTTTCATAGAATTTATTTACCTTAACTTATCAATTTTGCAAAAAACCAGTTTATGCATTACAGGACAATTGTATTATCTGACATTCATTTAGGAACTCCAGAATCAAAGGCCAAAGAGGCTACAAAGTTCTTGAAAGCTCACACCTGCGATTTACTCATTCTTAATGGCGACATTTTTGATGGCTGGTATTTGAAGCGGCTGGGCAGCAAATGGAAAAAAAAGCACAACCGATTTATCCGCCAGGTATTAAAAAAAATGGAAAAACAAGACACGAAGGTAATTTATGTTCGTGGTAATCACGACGATTTTCTGGATAATGCCATTCCGCTTTATTTGGGTAACCTGTCGATAGTAAAACAATATGTGTACGAAAGCCATGGCAAGAAATATTGGGTTATTCATGGCGATGTGTTTGATTCCATTACCACACACATGAAGTGGCTTTCGAAGTTGGGGGATATGGGGTATAACCTGCTGGTGAAAATTAACAAATGGTACAATATTTATCGTGCCAAACGTGGGCTGCCCTATTTTTCGTTATCGCGAGAGATTAAGGCCAAGGTAAAAAAAGCTGTTTCTTACATTAGCGATTTTCAGAATGAGCTGGCTTCCCTGGCCCGGTCAAGGGGCTATCAGGGGGTCATATGCGGACATATCCATACTCCTGCCATTGAGCACATTGACGATATTATGTACCTCAATTCAGGTGATTGGGTCGAGTCGCTTTCGGCGCTGGTGGAGGATGAAGACGGAAACTGGAAAATAATCTGGTATCAGGATTTCATTAAGGAATATAAAGATTTGTAAGCCTTTTGGCTGTCCGTAAGTTGAAATTTCTTTGCAGATTGTCTCACTGCTATTTTTGTGATCCGGGCGGGATTCGAACCCACGACCCACAGCTTAGAAGGCTGTTGCTCTATCCAGCTGAGCTACCAGACCATTGTTTACTTGCCGCAAAAATATAAATTTTTTTCGACCTACAGGATTAAAATCTCATTTAGGTAAAAACTGAGGTCATTGAGTCGCAAAAATTATATTTCAAAAGGTATGGAAAATTCCTTAACGTAAGGGTTGTGCTCGAATTTTAATCAATTTTTCATAAAATAACGCTGGACTCTACTGTGCGTTTTTAATGGTACATCCTTTTGCTGGTAAAAACAGCGCAAGGGTTGTGGTGATGAATTATTTCATGTATTTTTGCACGCTATGAAACACCATGTTCCTGCGAACGCAAACACATATAGTGATAAAATTGCGAACCATGGGTGTTCCATCATACCTTTAAAAATTAATTTTATTGTGATGAAAAGTTAGCAGATAATTTATTATGAGTGAGGATAAAAAGATTATTTTTTCGTTGGTAGGGGTTGGAAAAACATATCCCCCCCATAAGAGAGTTTTGAATAACATATACCTTTCATTTTTTTATGGTGCCAAGATTGGGATAATCGGTCTGAACGGTAGTGGCAAATCGACCCTTATGCGCATTATTGCTGGGGTAGAAAAGAATTTTGATGGTCAGGTAGTGATGTCGCCTGGTTACACGATAGGTTACCTGGAACAGGAACCTCAGCTTGATCCGAGCAAAATCGTTAGGCAGATAGTAGAGGAAGGTGTACAAGACATTGTGGCGTTGCTGAAAGAGTACGAAGAGGTCAATCTTCGTTTTGCCGACCCCAATCTTTCGGCCGATGAGATGGATAAGCTCATAGCAAGGCAGGGCGAGCTAACCGATCTTATAGAACAACACGATGCGTGGAATCTTGACAACCGGCTCGAAGTGGCCATGGACGCACTTCGGTGTCCCGATGGGAATACTCCGGTAAGTGTTCTGTCGGGGGGTGAGAAACGCAGGGTGGCACTTTGTAGGCTTTTGTTACAGGAACCAGATATTCTATTGCTCGACGAGCCAACCAACCATCTTGATGCTGAAAGCGTGGAATGGCTCGAACAGCACTTACAGCAGTACAAAGGTACCGTAATCTGTATTACCCACGACCGTTATTTTCTCGATCATGTGGCGGGCTGGATTCTCGAACTCGACCGGGGCGAAGGCATTCCCTACCAGGGCAACTACTCGTCGTGGCTGGAACAAAAGGCACAACGCCTGGCTCAGGAAGAAAAGCAGGAAAGCAAGCGTCGGAAAACCCTTGAACGCGAGCTGGAATGGATTAGAATGGCACCAAAAGCGCGTCAGGCAAAAGGTAAGGCACGACTAAATGCTTACGAAAAGTTGTTGAACGAGGATGTTAAGCAAAAAGAAGAACGGCTGGAAATATTCATTCCCAATGGCCCACGCCTGGGTAGTAAGGTAATAGAAGCTCGTAATGTGACTAAAATTTATGGAGATCGTATTTTGTTCGAAAACCTTAGTTTCGACCTGCCTCCCGGAGGCATCGTAGGAGTGATTGGTCCCAATGGGGCAGGTAAAACTACGCTTTTTCGCCTGATTATGGGCTATGAAAAGCCCGACGCTGGAGAATTTATTGTGGGCGATACCGTAAAAATTGGCTACGTTGACCAGGAACACACGGTTATCGATCCCGACAAGACCGTTTTTGAGGTTATTTCGGGGGGGCTCGATTATATCACCATAGGCAATCGGCAGGTCAATGCCAGGGCATACGTAGCACGATTCAATTTTACGGGTGCTGACCAGGAAAAGAAGTGCGGAGCCCTCTCGGGTGGGGAGCGAAATCGCTTGCACCTTGCCCTGACATTGAAAGAAGAAGCTAACGTTTTGCTGCTCGACGAACCTACCAACGATATCGATGTGAATACCCTGCGTGCTCTTGAGGAAGGGCTCGAAAATTTTGCCGGCTGTGCCGTCATTATATCGCACGATCGTTGGTTCCTCGACCGTGTAGCTACTCACATTCTGGCCTTTGAGGATGACGCCCAGGTAGTGTTTTTTGAAGGAACCTTTAGTGAATACGAGGAACACAAACGCAAGCGATTGGGTGACTTTACCCCCCACCGGGTCAGATATAAAAAATTGACACGATAAAATTATAACATCTTGCTGCTAAAAAATAGGCTATGACTTTACCATCGATTCCTAAAGGAACACGGGATTTCGGTCCCACCGAAGTCGCTCGACGTAATTATATATTCAAAACAATACGTCAGGTTTTTGAATTGCATGGTTTCCAGCCCATCGAAACCCCTGCCATGGAAAATCTTTCTACGCTACTGGGCAAATATGGCGAGGAGGGGGATAAGCTGCTGTTTAAGATTCTAAACTCGGGCGATTTTATTGGCGATTTACCTGCTTCAGCTTTCATTTCCTCGAATGCCGCCGTGCTTTCGAACCGGATATGTGAAAAGGGATTACGTTATGATCTTACGGTTCCTTTTGCCCGCTATGTGGTTCAGCATCGCAATGAGATAGTTTTTCCCTTTCGTCGTTATCAGATTCAGCCGGTGTGGCGTGCCGATCGTCCACAAAAGGGACGCTATCGCGAATTTTATCAATGCGATGCCGATGTTATTGGCAGCTCCTCCTTGCTGAATGAATACGAACTTATTCAAATTCTCGACGAGGTATTTACAAAGTTGCAGGTGAGGGTGATTATCAAAATAAACAACCGAAAAATCCTGGCAGGGATAGCCGAAACAATTGGATACCCCGATAAGCTTGTTTCCATTACAACGGCCATCGATAAAATTGAAAAGATAGGTATCGAAAAGGTGAAAGAAGAGCTGACGGAGGCTGGATTAGCAGCAGAGTCCATAGAAAAATTAAGCACACTGATTCAGACGGGCAGAGGGACGAATGAAGAAAAAATTAGCTACCTGCACCAATGGCTTGTTAATTCAAATACGGGGAATAAGGGTATCGAGGAGCTGCAGACCTTGCTGGGATTAATTCGGCCTGGCGATTTGCAAAATACGCTCGAGTTTGACCTGTCGTTGGCCCGGGGACTTAACTATTATACCGGAACCATCTTTGAGGTCAAAGCAGTGGATGCTGAAGTTGGAAGTATAGCTGGCGGTGGGCGATACGATAATCTAACAGGAATTTTCGGCCTCGATGGTGTATCGGGCGTTGGAATTTCGTTTGGCGCCGATCGTATTTACGATGTGTTGCTTCAACTCAACGGCTTTCCACATTCGCTGCTTCAGGCAACTAAAATTATGTTCGTAAATTTTGGTAACTCTACCCTGCAATATATACAACCTGTTATTAAACAGCTCCGACAACAAGGAATATCGGCCGAGTTGTATCCCGAAGAGGCCAAGATCAAGAAACAGTTCAGCTATGCCAACGCCCGCAACATACCCTATGTAGCCATAGCCGGAGAAGATGAAATATCGAAAAACCAGATTCTGGTGAAGCACATGACCAATGGAAACCAGCAGGCAGTTGATATTTCTCAATTCGTAGAATATATGATTAAACAATTATAATCCTGAAGCACGTTTGGCTTTACTGATTGATAATTTCTTTTCCTGCTATTTTGTTGGAATTGTTCGTATAGGGAACTGCTGAAAAAATCAAAAATTTACATGACCAATCGTGAGGATTTTCAGAATCAGCTAATCAGCTGGTACGTGCGTGAGGGACGAGACCTTCCATGGCGGCGAACCAGTAATCCCTATCATATATGGATTTGTGAAATTATCCTTCAACAGACGCGGGTCAACCAGGGAATGCCCTATTATTCCCGTTTCATTGAACGTTTTCCCGATATCACATCACTAGCACAGGCTTCAGAGGATGAGGTACTGGCTTATTGGCAGGGATTGGGATATTATAGCCGAGCAAGGAATTTGCTGCAGGCCGCCCGGCAAGTCATGCAGCATTTTGGCGGTAAACTACCGGCCGATTATCAACAGCTATTGAAAATTAAGGGGATTGGCAAATATACTGCTGGTGCCATTGCCTCAATGGCCTTTAACCTTCCCCATGCGGCCATTGATGGTAACGTTTATAGGGTACTAGCCCGATTGTTCAACGATTCAACCCCCATAGATCGTAGTAATGCTTATCCGTATTTTGAGAAATTACTAATGAAAGTGTTTGATGAAACCCGTCCTTCGCTTTTCAATCAGGCTATTATTGAATTGGGTGCACTGATTTGCTTGCCTCGTAACCCCAGCTGCCCTGTCTGTCCCGTAAGTAAATACTGCCTGGCATTCAAACATTCCTCACAACACCTGCTACCCGTCAAAAAGCATTCACTTCCGATTAAGAAAAGATATTTTTACTATTTTATCCTTCATGATAACGATCAAATCGTATTGCGAAAACGAACTGGCAATGATATCTGGCAGATGCTTTACGATTTTCCACTATGCGAATTTCCTCAAAAACTCGAAAACCCTCTTGAACAGCTAAAAGAATCTAACTGGCCAGGTCCTTTACTTTTGGGCATACCGGCCGAAATAAGTCCTCCGGTGCGACACATGCTTACCCACCAGGAACTGAATATCTGGTTTGTAAGACTAAAAATCAAAAAATTGCCCGAGCCTCTGCCAGCAAATCACGTTAAAGTACAAATAAAAAATATTGGCAATTGGCCTATTCCAAAGGTGATAGCAAATTATGTCAAAAAAGAATTTGACTTGAGTTGATATTTTTTTTACCTTTCTCGAAAAATTATGAATATATTTATTAATTCTTAAACACAAACTATTATGTCGGTAAACAAGGTCATACTCATTGGCAATGTTGGGAAAGATCCCGAAGTTCGTTATATAGAAAACGGGGTTCCCGTATGTACACTGCCCGTTGCTACAAGCGAAAGCTATGTAAATAAAGCCGGGGAACGCGTATCGTCAACCGAATGGCATAATGTGGTATTGTGGCGTTCGCTGGCCGAGATTGCCCAGAAGTACATAAAAAAAGGCACGCAAGTGTACATTGAGGGGCGCATTCGTACTCGTTCATACGACGACAAGGATGGTAACAAACGTTATGTAACCGAAATTATTGCCAATAACTTACAGTTATTGGGTCGTCGTACCGACGATGCTGTTGCTGCCACTACTGCTGTGACATCGGATGCAGTTGCCGAAGCAAAGGAATCGTACCCTCCGGATGATTTTTCAGTTCCCACTAACGGAACGGACGATTTACCTTTTTAACACTGGACGACTGCAATCTAACCCAAGTTAAGCATAAAACGGTCGAAAGCGTGATGCATGGAAATAGAGGCGTTATTCCAATGCCTCTATTTCCTTTTCTATCATTTATTACATGCAAATTGTTTATACATTACCTAAATTTGTAATCGTTTTTATTATACTTTGCATGGAAGACGGTGGTGCTGCGTACGTATATATCGTTGAAGTTTTGGTCATTTTTATATTGTTATTGCTATCAGCCTTATTCTCGGCCAGTGAGGTTGCCTTTTTTTCTTTGCGCCCTGCCGACCGCGAGCGGCTGGAAACACAAAAATCTCATGTAACGACCAACATATTAAAATGCCTTGAGCATCCAGAAAAGCTTCTGGCTACAATTCTTATTCTCAATAATACCGTAAACATTGGAATAGTAATACTTTCTACATATATCACTACGGGATTACTTGATCATCAGGCCTATCCGGTATTGAGCTTTGTGGTAGAGGTGGTGGTAATTACCTTTGTTATCGTACTTGTAGGTGAAATAATGCCCAAAATATTTGCTACCCGTAACAACATACGAGTAATACATCTGATGGCGACTCCGCTTCGGTTTTTTATGTTTTTACTAAGTCCCATTATCTATCCGCTCATGCGTTATTCGGTATTTGTCCGCCAGCATATTCAGCGCCTAGGTTCGGGAATCTCAGTCGATGATTTGTCAAATGCCCTTGAAATTACTTCGGAATCATTAGAGGATGAACGAAAATTGTTGGAAGGTATTGTAAAATTTGGTAATATCGAAGTTTGTCAGATAATGAAACCGCGGCTCGATATTGTTGCGGTCAACTGGCACGATCATTTCAGCAAGGTGCTCTCATCGGTTATAGAATCGGGATATTCACGGCTGCCGGTGTATGATGTTACGCTTGATAACATTAAGGGTATACTTATAGCCAAGGATCTATTCCCCTATGTTAACGAGAAAGATGATTTTCACTGGCAGGGTTTAATTAAATCTGCCTATTTCGTGCCCGAAACAAAAAAAATCGATGACCTACTTGCCGAATTCCAGCGAAACAAAATACATCTGGCTATTGTAGTAGATGAGCATGGGGGTACCAGCGGACTGGTAACCATGGAAGATATTTTAGAGGAAATTGTTGGCGAAATTGAAGACGAATCCGACATTGATGAAGAAAAACTTTACAAAAAACTATCGCCCAATAGCTGGTTGTTCGAAGCCAAAATTACCATGAACGATTTTTGCAAGGTCATGCAACTGCCCTATGAGGTTTTTGAGAATATCCATGGAAATTACGAAACGCTGGCAGGATTCATTCTTGAATTGGTGGGGGAAATTCCATCCAAGGGGGCCAAAGTTAGCTACAATAATTTTACTTTTGAAATCGAAAGTGCCGATAAAAAGCGCATCCGGCAGGTAAAAGTTTACTTAAACAAAAACGAATCCAATCATGGAGATCATATTAAATCGAAAAACAATCGTCAAAAATGATTCAGAAAGGCTATTTCCCTCGTTTAGATTACATGAAAAATGTAAATGTTTTGACACTGTTGAATAATCATTGATTGATTTCTTTTTAGGAAAATGAAAATTTGGGATAAATGAGTCAAAAAAGTATGGAATAGAAACGATAATTTTGAAAAAATGTACCCTTTAAGATAATAAGATTTCCATCGATTTTAAGAAGTAATAATATACGGATGAAAAGAAGAATTTTTTGGTCACTGCTGTTATTTATAGGACTTACATCGTGTCGGCAACATGAGGTACCACGTCCGGTGGGTTATTTTCGGATCGATTTTCCTGAAAAGAAATATCGGTTATGCGACAGCACCTTACCCTATCGCTTTGAATATCCCGTGTATGGAATAATTCGCAGAGATAGTTCCAAAGGAGCCGAACCCTTTTGGTTAAACATTGAATTTCCGGCCTATAAGGGTAAATTACATATAAGCTACAAAAAGATTCATGGCAATCTTGCTGAATATATTGAAGATGCGCGTAAACTAGCCTATAAACATACCATTAAAGCTGATGCCATAGAGGAAATACGTATTCGTAACGACTCTGCCCGGGTATATGGTTTGATTTACGACATCAAGGGGAATGCGGCCTCGTCGATACAGTTTTTTTTGACCGATAGCGTACAACATTTTTTAAGAGGAGCATTGTATTTCTCGTCCCAACCCAACAAGGACTCGTTGATGCCGGTTGTGGACTTTTTCAGCAAGGATGTCGACCGTTTCATTCAATCGTTGCGCTGGAAAAAGTAAGAACGACAATGGGAATGATTTTTAATAAAATGATCGAAGAGGATTGTTTCCTGGGGATGTGGGAGATAGAGGAAGACTACGAGCAACTATTGTCGCAGTTGCAATTGACACCCGACGAAATGGCTATAGTAGGGGGGTTTAGAAATTACCAGCGTAAGCTCGAATGGTTGAGCGTGAGGGTTTTGATCAATCAAATGCTCAATCGTCCCTGTCGAATAGTGTATAATGGTAGCCGCAAACCTTTCCTGGAATGCAATACATATCATATCAGTATTTCTCATTCGCATCAGCTTACTGCGGTGCTTTTGAGCACCAGCCATAAGGTGGGTATCGACCTTGAATACATGTCGCATCAAATACACAGGATAGCGCATAAATTTATCAATGAAAAGGAGTATATCACTACCAATATCAGCTTGCAGCGACTACATTTGTACATTCATTGGTGTGCCAAAGAAGCGTTGTATAAAATTTGCGACAAGCAAGATATTAATTTTAAGCAGAATCTTACAATACTGCCCTTTGAGGTTGACTCACAGGGAACCATTGTGGGTTATGTGGATAACCGCTTTGGGCATGATGAGTTCCGTTTGCATTACACTACCTACGACGGATACGTAATCGTTTGGTGCAAAAAGTAGCATATGTCTATCTATCAGCAAATTATATCTTTTGATAGTCCTCGGGTGGTTGTTCTGCTCGACCCGGCAAAACAGAATATTGATGCAACGCTCGCAGTTCTTGAGTTGTGTAACAAATCTTCAATACCCTTTCTTTTTATCGGAGGCAGTCTGGTGCAGAACTTTCTCGACGCCTACCTGTTGGTCCTTAAAAAGTACACATCCTTGCCACTTGTACTTTTCCCCGGTAACCTTATGCAACTTTCTCGATATGCAGATGCTATGCTGCTACTTTCGTTGGTATCGGGGCGAAATCCGGAGTTTCTTATTGGGCAACATGTAGCGGCTGCCCTTTACATAAAAAATACAGGTATTGAGGCGATTCCAACCGGCTACATGCTTGTTGACGGAGGAGGCCTCACATCGGTACAATACATTACACAAACCTTACCTATACCTGCCGACAAACCCGACATCGCAGTGGCAACAGCTGTAGCAGCAGAACTAGTAGGGCATAAGCTCATTTATCTCGAGGCAGGTAGCGGTGCACAGCAACCTGTTCCATCAGCCATGGTAGCCGAAGTATGCAAAAATGTTAATATTCCTGTGGTGGTGGGGGGAGGCATACGAAAACCACACGAAATTGAAAATTACGCTAGATCCGGCGCTCGCATCATTGTGCTTGGAAATTCCATCGAAAATAACCCTAATCAACTCCGACAAATTTTGTCCGATTTACGCTGGTAAGGGCACATATCCCTCTTTAACAGACTTTAACGTACAACAGCCTGAAAAATTATTACTTTTGAGTGATGAAAAAGTTGTACTTCTGGATATTGTTAATCATAGTGACAATAAGTCTGGTAGGACTTATTGTGCTGCAGGCTATCTGGATTAAAAATACTATCGTCCAGAATCGTCTTCTTTTTGAGAATCAGGTTAATATGGCAATGGTCGATGTGGTATCGTCGTTGGAAAAAGAGGAAACTGTTTTGTATATTTCCAACGAGATGCAAAGTCTTAGTAAGGAAGAAAATCAAGCATCCCTGCAACATACCCCCCGATTTAATGTAAACAAAGAGGTGGTTCTACATCCAAAGCCTTCGGGTAAATCAAAAGTTACGGCAAAAATCTCAGTTCTGCCTCATGAAAAGAAGCATGACGATTCCCTACGGTTGAAAAGCAATGGTACTTCATCCGAATACGTAATTTCAATATACCATAAAGCCAAGCTGGTGGAAAGGATAGTCAACCGGATGATAAATAGTAACTACGACATTGAGGAGCGGGTACCCAAAAGATTGTTAGAACAAACCATATCTGCTGAGCTACAGTTAAAAGGCATAAAACTGCCCTTTGAATACGCTGTCAAGGATGAAAACGGCGAAATTCATATGGCTTCAGAAAATTATACCGATTCCGGCAAATACCACAAATTTATGGCTCGACTATTCCCCAACGATATATTTAATCGTCCCTATTTCCTGTATATTTATTTTCCATTAGCCAATAAGCACATCTACAAGTCCATCTCACTGATTGTTTTTTCTTCTTTAGCACTTACATTAATAATAATACTGGTAATAGCTTACGCTGTGTATATTATTTTAAAACAAAAAAAATTATCGGAAATTAAAACTGACTTTATCAATAATATGACCCACGAGCTAAAAACGCCTATATCAACCATATCTTTGGCATCGCAATTACTTGCAGATCCAAATGTGCCACTTGAAAACAAAAACATTGACCATCTTGCACGCCTTCTGCTGGATGAAAGCAAACGGCTCAGCGCTCATGTCGAAAAGGTGCTTCATATTGCAGTTTTCGAAAAAAATAGCTTAAAGCTCAGATTGAAGAATGTCAATATTCATGAGCTGATTGAGCAAGCTACCAACAACTTTTCTATCCAGATTAAAAACAAAAACGGGAAACTCATTACCAATCTACAGGCTATCCATCCTGTGATTGAGGCTGATGAAGCCCATCTTACAAACATTATCGTTAACCTGCTGGATAATGCAATTAAATATTCCGATAAGGACCCTATCATTCATGTTACCACCCACAATTACAACCACGGTATTGTCTTCTCGGTAAAAGATAATGGTATAGGGATTAGTAAGGAGCATATCAACAAGGTTTTTGAACAGTTTTACCGCGTTCCCACCGGGAATGTTCATAATGTCAAAGGCTTTGGATTGGGGCTGAGCTATGTAAAAAAAATGGTCGAAGCCCATCATGGTAAGATATGGGTAGAAAGCGCCATTGGCATCGGAAGTACTTTTTCAGTATATCTACCATTTACTCAGAAAAATGTGAATAATTAACCAGTTTATAACAGACAAAAATATTAGCTATGAATACTATCAAAACACGGGTATTGTTGGCAGAAGACGATGAAAATCTTGGTAATCTACTAAAAGAATATCTAAAGGCACGAAATTATGAGGCCGAGCTTTGTACCGATGGTGAAAAAGCCCTCAAAAATCTTCAACGCAACCATTACGACATTTGTGTACTCGACGTGATGATGCCCAATATGGATGGGTTTACTGTGGCCAAAGAAATTCGCAAGCTCAAAAATGAGGTTCCAATTATTTTTCTTACGGCCAAATCGATGAAAGATGATGTGCTGGAAGGGTTTGCCAGCGGTGCAGATGATTATCTGACCAAGCCGTTTAGCATGGAAGAACTGATATTTCGCATTGAGGCCATATTACGCCGAACATACAATAAGAACAATACCGAACAAAAAGTTTTTCAGCTGGGTGGTTACACCTTCGACAGCGAAAAACAGACGCTTACCTATAACGATCGGATACAAAAACTTACCACGAAGGAGGCGGAACTATTGCGATTACTATGTCTGAACAAGAACAGCGTGCTCGAGCGCAACTTTGCTCTGAAGGCTATCTGGTCGGACGACAATTACTACAATGCGCGGAGTATGGATGTTTACATTACCAAGCTCAGAAAATACCTTAAAGAGGAGCCTTCCATCCAGATCCTGAATATTCATGGGAAAGGATTTAAGCTTATAGTTCCCGAGGTGTAGGTCCGGCTATTCGTAATTTTTTAACCGGCTATTTGTTATCTTGAAGTGTTTTCAAGTCCTTGAAAGCTCAAGGGTATTGTTGTATCTTTGCATAATACTTTTTACCGGAATGAGGTTTTTTTTCTGCAAGAAATGATTAACTTTGTTTTTATAAGTGAGGGACAATATGGGTAAGATAAAGTTAAATGTGTTAGGAATTTCCTATAGTCAAACGCAATCGGGAGCCTATGCGTTGGTTCTTACAGAAGAGAATGGGGACCGACGAATACCCATAATTGTGGGAGGTTTTGAGGCGCAAGCTATTGCTATTCAACTCGAAGGATTGACGCCACCCCGCCCATTGACGCATGATTTGTTTTACAATTTTGCCGTTGCATTTAAGATAGATTTACTGGAAGTAAACATTTATAAACTCGAAGAGGGAATATTTTACTCAAAACTTACCTGTTACGACGGAAAAAATACGATAAACATCGATTCACGTACATCCGATGCAATTGCATTAGCCTTGCGTTTTAAATGTCCCATTTACACCAATGAGGACATTCTGGAGCGTGCAGGTATTGTGCTGGAGGTAGAAAAAGAATCGCATTCAGCGCGCGTGCACTCTGTACGTCATCCCGAACCCGAAGAATCAGAATTTGAAGAACTGCGTAGCATGTCGCTCGAAGAGCTTAAGGAAAGTCTCGAGGAAGCTATTAGAACCGAAAACTATGAACGTGCTTCCCATATTCGCGATGAAATTAACCGCAGAAACAAAAAAAACTACAACCCATGATAAACGTCAATGACATCCTGAAAGAAAAAGGGAATCAGTATTTTGCTTCCCCTTCTGCTTACGTAATCGACGCATTACGTCTAATGGCAGAAAAAAATATTGGAGCAGTGTTGGTCATGGACAACGACCGGTTGGTGGGTATTTTTTCAGAGCGTGATTACGCCCGGAAGGTAGTATTGGCTGGTAAATCATCGCTCAATACGCCAGTTTCTGAAACTATGTCGTCCGAGGTAATTACGGTTACCAAAGACACTAGCTTAAACGACTGCATGCAGATCATGACCGATAAGCACTTTCGCCATCTTCCTGTGCTTGAGGGAGATAAAGTTATTGGTGTGGTTTCTATTGGAGATATTGTCAGTCGCATTATCCGCGAACAGCGTAATACCATTCAACAACTCGAAAATTATATTATCCGCGGATAAGTATTTCTCATGAATTAAAAGCATATTTTTACTACCTATTGCTCTTACGTCATGAACGGGGCATGTTAAGATTAGCATTAAACGTTAAATTTATTTTATGCACTGGGTTGTTTCAGTGCTATAGCATTTTATTTGTATCGGGACAAAGCGATACAATGATAGTATTTTCAGGGACGAGAATCACTATAGTATTTCCCGGCAATTTTATGCAAAAAAACATACTGGTGCTTCCTGGCTGGAATTTTCCTGGTGACGATATTTGTAACAAAACCGACTTTTGCAAGCAGGCATCTCGGGAGGGGTTTGTTCTTGTGATGCCCGATATGCAAAAAAGTGTTTATTCATCAACAATTTATCCCGAAACACGATCCGACTGGCTTAAAAACCATACTCGTGGCTGGATTACCGATTCTTTGATTCCCTTTTTGCAACGTAACCTTAAGATATTTTTGCCTGAACAGAAAAATTATCTCATGGGCATATCTACCGGGGGGCGAGGTGTAGCTTTACTTGCCTGCTACGATAATGCAAATCTTTTCAGAGCCGGAGCAGCGCTTTCTGGCGACTTCGATCAGACGCTTATGCCCGATGATAATCTGATGAAAGGATATTACGGTAGTTATCAGCAATATCCTCAGCGATGGGAAGAAGAGGATAATCCTGCCCGAAATGCTTGCCGCATTCGTATTCCCCTTTTCCTGGCCCATGGAACTGAGGATAAGGTGGTACCAGCGACACAAACAGAAGTATTTTACCGCGCCTTAAAAAAATGTTCAGCTTTGCCGCATCAGCTACACCTTGTTTCAGGAGGCAGGCACGACTATTCATTTTGGGCTTCGCAGTATGCCGACATTTTGTTTTTTTTTAATCAAAATTGAGTATTTCATTGCACAACAGTTTTAGCAAGATCACAAGCATTTGATTCTTCGAAAACTTCTCGCCTCAATTACGATAATACAAGCTGAACATTTGTAAAACAAAGCTGTTTATTAGGAACAGAAAGCAGGCTCTTGAGGTCAATAACAAATATATGAAAAGGGTACAGCCATGAAAAAAACCATTATCATAACCGGGGCTGGCAAAGGACTGGGTAGGGCCATAACGCTCAGGCTTGCCCGGATGGGGCACAGGCTCTTGCTGGTAGGCAGGAACGAAGCCGACCTGGCTCAACTGTGCGAAGAGGCCAAAGTCTTGAACAGTGAAGCCACCTATGTTGTAGCCGATCTGGCCCGTCCCGAATCGGCAGGTCTTATTGTCAATTCGTGCATCGAAACCTATGCTACATTGGATGTACTCATCAACAATGCGGGGGTGGCTAATCCTTTTAGCATCGAAAATACGCCAGTTGAACAGTGGGATTTGATGATGGCCGTTAATGCCCGCGCACCATTTTTGCTATGTAAAAAAGCTATCCCCTATTTGCGGCAATCGTCGGAGGCAACGATTATAAACATTTCATCAGTGGTGGGCAGAAAGGGATATGTTAATCAGGCTGCTTATACCGCTTCCAAACATGCGCTAACCGGATTCACTAAAGCACTGGCCAAGGAAGTCCAGCCCATGGGAATACGGGTTCATCTTATTTCGCCTGGAGGGGTTGCTACCGAAACATTGGCCCGTACACGTCCCGATCTTACCCAGAATGGACTAATGCAGCCCGAAGAAATTGCAGAAGTAATTGCTTTTCTCCTTTCCATGCGCGGCAATGCCATGATCGATGAAATTAATCTTCGCCGTCTCAACTCTTCCCCATTTGATTAGCCTTAGATTTTTTAAATGAACAAATATTGCCGCTTTTATTTTTCCTACTGACGACTTTTTTGACTTATTTTGCGCCAAATGATACGAAATGGTCTGGATTTTGCTTTCTGTATTATCCGCTACGCTGCTGGGTGTGTACGATATATTTAAAAAAATTTCTCTTACCCGTAACGCAGTACTTCCCGTGTTGTTTTTTTCTACACTAATCAACGCGTTGCTATTTATGCCGGTGCTATACTTTGCATACTTTAGCGATTTATTCCGGCACCAGCCCCTTTTTCAGTTTAACTCATTATCTACAACCGACCATCTTTTGTTTGCTTTAAAATCAGTGATTGTCGGTAGCTCATGGACCCTGGCATACTATGCCATGAAATATTTACCCATTACTATTGTTTCGCCCATACGCTCGTCGGGACCCCTTTGGACGTTGCTGGGGGCAGTAATCATATTTGGCGAAAAACTTACTTTCTGGCAATGGATAGGCCTTGCCATAACGCTAATTTTTTACTACCTTTTCAGTCTATCGGGACAAAAGGAGGGTATTTCGTTCAAGAAGAATCGCTGGATCATCTTTATGACCCTTTCAACCCTTATCGGTTCGGTGAGTTCGCTATACGACAAATATCTTGTAGCCCACTACAATCGTCTGGCTATGCAAGCATGGTATCATGTATACATGGTACCCCTCATGTTATTATTACTCATGTTAATATGGTATCCCCGGCATCGTTACGAAAAGTTTCAGTGGCGCTGGTCTATTCCTTTCATTAGCCTCTGCTTAACTTTAGGCGATTTTATATACTTTTGGGCACTATCATATTCCGATTCGCTAATAGCCATTGTAAGTACCATCCGCCGGGGCAGTGTTCTCGTTTCTTTTTCGGTTGGAGCAATGCTTTTTAAGGAAAATAATGTACTGCAGAAGGCTTTAATACTGCTGGGAATACTATTGGGGATAGCCATAATTGTTCTGTCGTCGAAATAGCCATAACATATTGAAGAAGTATTTTGTATTTTTGTTGCATGATGAAAAATGTGATGGAGAAACTGAATTCAGGTAACTTAAAATTGGGCATTATAGCAGGTGGGCAGCTGGCCAAGATGCTTATCCAGGAAGCCAGCAAGTGGGACATCGCAACCTACGTGCTGGATACCGAGGAAGATTGTCCTGCGGGGCAGATAGCTACACGATTCATCAGGGGTAGTCGGTTCGATTACGATGCTGTGTACAACTTTGGAAAGCAGGTCGATATACTTACCTACGAGATAGAAAGTATCAACGTCGAGGCACTCCATCGGCTTCAATCGGAAGGGTTATTGCTATTGCCCGACCCTGCAATTCTCGAATTGATCCAGGATAAAGGAAAACAGAAAGATTTTTACTGGCAGCATGGTTTTCCAACATCGCCCTATCAGCATTTTGCTTCAAAGACCGAGATAATTGCGGCAATTAATGAAGGGAGAGTTGGGTTTCCATTTGTCCAGAAACAGTGTAAGGGGGGATACGATGGGCGTGGCGTGGTTGCAGTCGATAGCAAAGCCGACCTTACTAAGTTGCTTGACGCTCCTTGTATTATTGAGGACAAGGTAGATATAGCGCAGGAAATTTCCGTAATTGTCGCCCGCAGTACTAATGGAGAGACAAAATGCTTTCCTGTGGTAGAGATGGAATTCGATCCACGAGCCAATCTGGTCGATAAATTGCTGTGTCCCGCCCGCATTCCTGATACTATTGCTGTGGAGGCACAAAATATTGCAATTAAGCTCATTACATCGCTAAATATGGTGGGACTTTTGGCCATAGAATTTTTTCTTGACCGAAATCATAAACTATATATCAATGAGAGTGCTCCTCGTCCCCACAACAGTGGACATCATACCATCGAAAGTAATCTCACCTCGCAATATGAGCAACATTTGCGGGCAATATTGAATCTACCACTGGGCAGTACGCAGATGCTCAAGCCTGCAGTAATGGTCAATTTGTTGGGACAGCCCGATGTTCAGGGGCCGGTTCAATATGTGGGATTGTATGATGCCATGGCTATTGAAGGTGTTAAAATACATCTTTACGGGAAAAAACAAACCCGGGGCTATCGTAAGATGGGTCATGTTACCGTTGTAGCCGAAACGCTTGAAGAAGCTATCAACAGGGCAGAAAAGGTAAAAAATCTACTAAAAGTAACCACATGCAGCAAAAATTAGTCAGTATCGTCATGGGGTCCGACTCCGACCTTGAAGTGATGAAGCAGGCCGCCGAAATGCTTGAAATGTTCGGCATTCCCTATGAACTCGACATCGTTTCAGCCCATCGTACCCCCGACAAGATGTTTCAGTTTGCATCCGAGGCTCACACACGTGGAATCAGGGTAATTATTGCCGGTGCTGGAGGTGCAGCTCATCTGCCGGGAATGATTGCCGCTATTTCGCCCCTTCCTGTAATTGGTGTTCCTATCAAGTCAAGCAACTCAATCGATGGATGGGATTCTATTCTGTCCATCCTGCAAATGCCCAATGGCGTACCGGTAGCTACTGTCGCCCTTAATGCTGCCAAAAATGCAGGTATTCTGGCCGCTCAAATCATTGCAGCTACCGAGGATAAAATTCTTGAAAAAATCATAAACTACAAAAAAGAACTAAAACAGCAGGTACTGGAAAAATCAAAAAAAGTAAAAAGATAATGGAGGCGCATTTTTACAATCATTTGATGATTTTTGCCGAAATAGGACTTAATTCGAAAATATTATCATTTCAGTAAATGATAAATGTTCTTTTAAAGGAAGGTGTTTTTGTTGTACATGCATTGCAGGGGTACGAGATGCATGAAAAAAGAATAATTGAACTATTTGGAAAACAAAATATTGATTTCGAGTTCGTTATAGAAGGGGATCCATCAAATTTTAATGATACTCTCTTACAGAAATATTTTGTTGAACATATCCACGATATTTTAAACCCAGGAACGCTTTCCTGCACCCTTAATCATATTCTTGCCTACGAAAAAATGATCGCAAAAAATTTACAATATGCTCTCATTTTTGAGAACGATCCTTTTTTTCTGGGAAATTTCGTACAACGCTTAACCAATCTGGCTGATGAAATCAAAAATTTATCTCCCGGATTTATTGTTTCGCTCGAAAACAGCACCATGCGTTTTCCATCATATGGTCAAATCCATAGAAGCAAGCGGCTATATCGCGCAAAAGTAGGCAGAATGGCAGGAGCATACCTGATTGATAGGCAGGGGGCGCACAATATACTGGACAGTCTTCGACATAAAAAATGCGACAGGGTAATAGATTGGTGGCATAACGATTTGGCAGAAAGGGGAATAATTCGCATTTATTGGGCACATCCTCCATTAGTCGAGCAAGGTTCTCATAATGGAATGTTAAGCTCTACCATATCTTCGCAGTCGGCTACCTTGAAGCGGAAAATATCGTGGCAAATACAGAAATTTTATAAGTTTTATATTCGACGAATCTTTAAAGAAAGCCGCATAATCGAGGATTTATGAGAAATTTTGTCTTCCATCCGAACCTAAACTTCAATTAGCAACGGATAAACGCAAAAAGCTGAGAAAGCTTTGAACTGAGAACAAATAGTTTGTTCACACTTTTTGGGAATTACCTATTTTTCCATAAAACATAAATAAGGGTATCATGCTTATAAGTAAGCAATTTGAATCTTTTTATTGCAGGAAGTAAAAAAGCATGTACCTGACAGCGAAGGTCATTAGGATGAGCAGCTAAACTGTTTCTTTTGTGAGTTGGATGTTTGATATTTTCTTTTCAATTCTGATGTACGCTATCACCGGAGCAGATTATTAGTTGTTGCTAACGTTTTCGGGCTTTTAATGTCTTATTATTAACTCTATCTTTTTCGTCTGTAATGAAGTTGCGTCAGTCCTGTTTCATAAGTTTTTGCACCTACAAATTCAAGTTGCAGTTCAGATCTGTTGTCTTTAAATAGTCGTGTCCCATTACCGACCAAAATAGGTATAACAGAAATGTGGTTTAACCCCCTATTTTCTGAAATTTTTTGTGAAAAGGTTTAGGACAAATCCATAGTCCTTCTGACCAAGCAAAGATGGCCCCATTAAATTTTGTTCAGCTAATTAGAGAGATAAACATTTTTCTTCTTCTAAAATAAATATTATTGGTTCGCAGCTTACGACGATGCTCCTTCGGACACGCCCTGTACACTGTCAAGGTCTCCCATCCCTCCGCTGAAATAAAATTACCAAACTCCTCATTTCCCTTGACCACCTCACGGCCATCTCTTACAGTGTATCACATGCCTGTTCCCACTGTATATATGCCTCCGCTAATGCCAAAATTAGCACATTCTCAATCTATATACGCATCTCGTTCCGCCTCCATTATTTTCTGTAACCCAACTACAAAATCTTACTCAATAACCCGCTCTCTGCAGTACCTCCAATTATACCCGCTATCATTTCTGAAAAATCGTATGTAACGTTACTCCCTTTTTTTGCCATGGCTAATTATTTATAATGTTTTTGCTATTAATAATTATTTTTTTCAGCCGTGGCTTTTTAATTTTACAGAAACAAAGTTAAATAATCGACAATAATATCTGGGTTAAAAAAAACATGAAAATTGCGCTTTTTTGTCGAAAAATTCTATTTTTGTTTTGTGACAAATACAAGTTTGAAGAAAGATTGAATTCCATGAGAAAACAATTAGTTACTTATTTTGTCGTCCTCTGGATTAGTGTTTTAGCTTTGGCACAAAACAGCGATGTTAATCTAATTTTGAAGAGCGGTTTTGAGAAAATTGCTATCCAGGAATACAGCCTTGCCATCAAAGATTTCAATAAAGCGTTGCGCATGCAGCCGCGCATTGCCGAGGCATATAAGGGACGGGCCGAGGCCAAATATTACCTGTCGCAATACGATGAAGCGCTAAAAGATATCAATAAAGCGATAGAAATAAACAATGCCTATGCGGAAGCTTACCTGATCCGAGGGATGTTGTATGTGGCTCAAAAGCAAACTTCTGAGGCAATTGCAGATTTTGACAAAGCTCTTTCGATTAAGCCATCGTTGTTTGAAGCCATCGTACAAAAAGCCATTGCGTTGTATCAAGGCGACAAAGAAAAGGATGCATTTGAACTGATTAACAATGCTATTTCGAAAGAACCCAATCAGCCTGCCCTGTATTATGGGAGAGGAATTTTGAACAATAGCAAGCAAAAATTTGAAAAAGCGCTGAGCGACTTTAACAAGAGTTTAGAATTAAATGCGGATTACAACCCGTTTTATCTCTATCTGGCGCGTGGAACAGCCTATCTGGGTATGAAAGAATATGAAATGGCTCTGGCCGATTTTTCAAAAGCTATCGAAATTGTACCCAAAAGTGCCATAGCCTACAGTAGCCGTGCAAAAGTATATTACGAAACCGAAAAATACAATGAGGCTATTGCCGACTATGAGAAGACCATTGAACTTAATCCTGATAATGCGGCAGCATATTTTAACCAGGGGATGGCGTATTTTAAAATTGACGACAAACGAAATGCATGCGAGCGATTCCATAAAGCCTGTTCCATGGGCAATAACAATGCTTGCAAAATGATTCTCATCAACTGCATGGAAGAACGAAAAAAATAAAATGCCGTTCTTACTGTTTACAGTTCATATTCATCGCCTTTCGCGGGTATTTCTATTGAGTAAAAACCCTGTTCTTGAAGATATTTTTTATAGGCTTGCTGGGCTTCCCATTCCCCGTGCACCAGAAATGTCTTTTTGAGCTTTTGCGGATCCTGACACTTTAAAAATTCTGCCATCTCGCGATAATCGCCATGACCGCTATACGACTCAATTTTAAATACCTCGGCTTTTACCTGATAGATGTTACCATGAATAGAAACCTCCCTATCGCCACGAGCAATGCGAGCACCCAGGGTTGAAGGAGCACAATAGCCCACAATAAGCACCGTATTTCGAGAATTGGAAATATTATTGGCCAGATGATGTTTAATGCGGCCTGCTTCGGCCATACCCGAAGCAGAAATAATAACACAGGGACGGTCGAGATCATTGAGTTTTTTTGAATCTTCTACGCTGCGAATATAGTGCAGGCTCGAGAAACCAAAGGGATCGGGATCGTGAAGCATAACATCCCATACCCCATCGTTGAAACATTCGGTGTGTAACCTAAAAACATCGGTAACATTCACTGCCAGAGGACTATCTACATAAATATCCACTTTAGGCAGCTTACCCGCATTAAAAAAATTGTTCAGCGAATAAACAATTTCCTGCGTACGCCCTACGCTAAACGACGGTATGATGAGTTTACCCTTTTTTTCAACACAGGTATGTCGAAGAATTTCAAGTAATTGCTCATCCGATTCCTCAAAGGCAGCATGCAATCGATCGCCGTATGTTGACTCGGCAATCAAATAATCGGCCTGAGGAAAAGGTACAGGATGCTTCAGAATACGATTTACAGGCCGGCCGATATCACCCGTGTAAGCAATTCGCTTGGTAGTTCCATTTTCGGTAATTTCGATATTGGCCACAGCACTTCCAAGCAAATGGCCAGTATTGGTAAATCTTACCTTAATATTAGAGTCGATATAAAACTTGCGGTTGTAAGGTACGCCAATAAAAAGCTCCATACACGCCTGCGCATCGAGTTGATCGTACAGCGGTTCAACGGGCGGTAAACCCTGTCGCTGACGCTTCTTGTTAAAGGTTTGTGTATCGTGCTCGTGGATATGTCCAGAGTCGGCCAGCATTAAAGCACACAAATCGCGTGTAGCGCTGGTACAAATTACACTTCCCCTGAATCCCAACTTATAAATGTAAGGAATCAGTCCGGCATGATCGATATGGGCATGGGTGAGAATGAGATGATCGACAGCAGCTGGGTCAAAACCCAGATCACGATTCATAGCATCGGTATCGAGCCCCTTACCCTGAAACAGACCACAATCAAGCAAGATTTTTTTGCCCGTATCGGTGGTAATCAAATGTTTGCTTCCGGTTACCTCGCGGGTAGCTCCTAAAAATTGTATTTTCATTCCTTCAAAGTTAATGGATTAATGCTTTAACATCTCCGACCAGTCTATGGTTGTGTACATAGCTGCCAGTATTATGTTTTATTACCTCAATAATCAGATAGTTGCCGTACTGAGAGCGACAGACAAAGCAATGGTGCAAGGTAAAAAAAGAATCGTATAGTTTGTAGCAAAAAATGTTAAAAACTCTTTAGGTTATGCAACTTCATCAGACTGAACAGGGGTTCGTCGGTTTGACCCCAAACGCAACTTAAGATATAGCTGAATAAAAGCAATAATAAGCGCTATCAGGTTACAAAGGATAATGGGCATAGAATCCAGCAACCAGCCATATATTTCCCACAGCGTACAGTTAACAATGTATACGATTACCATTGCCATTGAAATATCGTCGACCCTGCGGGTACGGTACGACTTGTATACCTGGGGTAACATCAGAATCGTCCCCACGGTTGCGGCTGCATAGCCAATGATATCGGTTATAAGCTGCATAACTTTAAATTTTGCCCCGAAGGTACGACTAATCACGTATTTTTGAAAATTTTGCAGGTTTTATATCCAAGCCTTGATATACTTTATTGTTTTTGGCGTTCCTAACAGGATAATTCGTTTTTCCCTGATGGTGGTAAGGAAAAATTAGGTCGGTCGGTTAGTGATTTTTTAAAGAGATTTGAAAAAAGGTCACATTTTTTACTTTTTGTGAAAGTATTGCATCGAGAAATGTATATCGAGCCAAAGTTGGGGTTTGGCCCCTATTTTCTGGATATTTTTTTAAAACAATGGTTAAGGACAAATCCCTTGTCCTTCTGACCAAGCAAAGATAGCCCCGTTAAATTTTGTCCAGCTAATCAGAGGGCAAAAACAGATAGTGTTCCAAAAAGTAGGTAAGCTAACATGTTTCATAAAGTTGGAAAGTTACGTTACAATCATGCACGCTTCAATCAAGCACCGACTTGTGGCAGTCCGACCCTATCTGGAGGCCGCGAGTACATGGCGCGCCAACCACTCGATGAGCCCTGATCTTTTGCTTCTTTTGCATCAAGGCAAAAAAAGAGGAATGACTGTCGGGAACAGCAGCGTAAGTTAAGCTGCAAGGAACACTATATTTATCTTAGCTGGGATAAATAATTAAGAAGATTTTTGTAGCTAACTGAGTAAACTGGCACCTGCTACTGCTGTCCGGTAAGCTTCTTGTATTTACTCAGGTTACTGTTATCTATTTCCGAGAGAATCTGGAAGGCACGATTTTTTTCATCGGGTAGGCCTTCGGAAAATATATTTACCAATTCATCGGCTTTAGCTTCCAGAACTACATTCATAAAATGCAGGTAGGGGTCGGGTTTTTGGCGGTATACTCCAAGGAGTAATTGCAGGGCATCGAGAATTTCGTTACGACCCTCGTTCACCTTACTGTACATAAGATCAAGTCCCAACCTGTGATAACGATAGATAAACTCGCGGACAGGTTCATAGCGTTTATCGAGAATATTTTTAATAAGCCAGTAACGGCTTTTGTTGGCTCGTGCCTCGAAGGGTTTCCATCCGCGATCGCTCGAGTTTTGAGCATTATTCACAATGCGTTCTGCCTTGGTATAAAATTCGGTTCCACCGAGGGGTGAGAAAGAGTCGTAGTCGAGTCCCAGGATTATATACACGTAGTAAGCAATCACAGCAGCAAGGTTCGACTGATGGGTGTTTTCATTAAGCTCGATGGTTTCGTATTCTACGTAGCGAAAGTTGAAGTTCTGGTCGAGATAGTTGAACATCACCGTGTTATAGGACGAGTTGTAAACAGGGCGACGCGACTGAATCTGTATAGTGCCCCGGAATTCATCGGCACCCGATTGATCCTGTATGGTAATAATCATGCTACACTCAATGCGTTCGTTTACCTGATAGATATGACGCGTCCATACCCTTTTGTTCACAAACTCGTTGAGGGCGGTTTGCAGCGTTGTATACACCTGTTTGTTGGTCCCCTGTACCTGCTGGGTATTAATGCTTATATTGCACCGAAGCTCCTGTGACAAAAGCAGGGTAGGTAGCAACAGTATCATAATGCTGATGCCTGCCTTCTGGAGAATTGACGTTTTCATCTTACGGCGCATTGATGTTGTTATTAACAAAGGTTTATTATGAATTTCTAATGTTTTAGCATTTTTTCGAGACGATCGACAATATCTTTAGCAACCTCTTGCTTTGATTTTAAATCGAATGTTTCTATATTTTCATCTTTGTCGATAATGGTAATACGGTTGGTGTCGGTCATAAAACCTGCCTGGGGCTCATTGGCCGGATTCAGGACAATAAAATCTAAATTTTTGGATTTCAGCTTTTTACGTGCATTATCGATATGATTATCGGTTTCGAGAGCAAATCCGACAAGTACCTGCGAGTTTTTTTGCTTGCCCAGTTCGGCTGCAATATCTGGGTTTGGTTGTAGCTCAATGATAAGGGAGTTTTCGTTTCGTTTTAATTTGTGTGAAGCTGTCTGGCTGGGCCGATAATCGGCTACCGCAGCAGCCAGGACAGCGGCATGGCATTGGGCAAAATATTGTAAAGCCTTTTCGAACATTTGCCGGGCAGTGGTTACACGGATAAGTTCAATATTAGTTTTATCGGATTCAATGTGCACAGGGCCGCTGATAAGCACAACCTCTGCACCCCTGTCAGCCAGTTCGTTGGCAATAGCGTAACCCATTTTTCCCGAGCTGAAATTACCTATGAATCGTACAGGATCGATGGGTTCGTAGGTAGGCCCGGCAGTGACCAGCACTTTAAAATCTTTCAGCGATGCCGTAGCGGTAAAGTACTGTATTATTTTTTCAACGATATTTTCGGGCTCTTCCATTCTTCCCTTGCCCTCCAGTCCACTTGCCAACTCGCCCTCGCGGGGCTCGATAATGATGTTGCCGTATGATTTTAGAATTTTTAGATTTTGCTGCGTGGCCTTGTGGTAAAACATATCAAGATCCATAGCCGGCGCAACCATTACCGGGCAACGTGCAGAAAGATAAGTAGTAAGTAGCAGATTATCAGCCACACCATGTGCCATTTTAGCTATTGTGTTAGCCGTAGCGGGGGCTATCAGATAAAGGTCAGCCCATAAGCCCAGGTCAATATGGCTGTTCCATTGCCCGCTTTCGGGATCAAAAAAATCGACCAGAATGGGATTTTTGGCAAGCGTTGCCAGCGTCAAAGGGCTGATAAATTCTTTTGCCAGGGGAGTCATTACTACTTTAACCTCAGCACCCTGCTTTACCAGCAAACGAATAAGGTGTGCAGCTTTGTAGGCAGCAATACTTGCGGTTACCCCCAGCAAAATATGTTTACCCCTTAACATAGGGACGGTTTACGATTCCTTAGTATCTTCCTTATTGACACGACGGAAATAAATCTCGCCATCTTTAAATTCCTGCAAAGCAATCAGGGTAGGTTTGGGTAAGCGCTCATAGTAGCGTGAAATTTCGATTTGTTCCCTGTTTTCAAAGACTTCTTCCAGGTTGTCGGTATAGTTGGCAAATTCTTCAAGCTTTTTATTCAGCTCTTGTTTCAGGTCCATAGCAATTTGATTGGCACGCTTGGCAATAATGACAACACTTTCGTAAATATTGCCGGTAACGGCTTCAATTTTTTCAATATCCTGTGTTACGGTGGTCACAGGGGCCTTGGTTTTTCTGTAATCTACTGGCATAGGTATTTAAATTTAAATTCCGAGAATATCTTTTGTCTTCTTATATATTTTTTCTGCTTCCTTTGAATACTTGCTTTTAGGATATTCAGAAACAAAACTATAATATTCGTCGAGTGTGTTTTGGAATCGTTCTTTTTTCTTAGTTTCAACGCTATTATCGGCTAACTGAAAGTTAGCATCGAGCAGCATGAACATTAGTTCTTCGCGGTAGGGCGAGTTAGGGTAATCATTCAGGCAGTTGCGTAGGGCAATGATTGCAGCCTTGTAATATCCCAGGTCGTAATAAAGACGAGCATTCAGGTAAGCTTTTGTGGCCAGCTTGGTATCGAGTTCCTGAATAATTCGTTTGCATTCAGGCACATACTGACTGGTAGGGTGTTTATACATAAACTTCTGAAAAGCCGACTTGGCCATATTGGTATTTTCCTGGTCGAGGCTGGGCCGGGGCGACATCAGGTAGTAGCAATAGCCCTGGAGAAAATCGGCTTCTTCGACAAATGGGCTGCGTGCGTAATTATCGGAAAGCTCCTTAAAATAGTAGGCTGCCATCGTATAATCCCCTTCGCCATAGAGGCTTTGGGCATAAAAATAAATAACCGAGTCGCCCCGCGTGGAGGCCCGGTAGAAATTTACAATTTGTTCAAATACTGTGATAGCCCTTGCATAGTCCTTTTTTTCGTAATACTGCAAAGCTTTACGGTATTTGTAGCTATAATCGGTGCTTTTAAGAACTTTCTCGTATTCGCTGCACGAGGCCAGAATCAGTAGCACCAGTCCTAATGTCAGTAAAATGTATAGGTTATTTTTTCGCATGCCGCAAAGTTAATTTGAATCATTCAATTTTTAAAATCATTTTATTTCTTTTAACGAAAAAGTGGGACGGAAAATTCTGTAAAGGACTAATTTTTGTCCCATTTACCCTACATTTCTGAATGTAAAACATGAACAAAAATGCGTTAATTTATTTATATACAGCATATTAAAACATTAATAAATTCAACATTTTTACTCCGAATGGCGACAATTTTACCCCAAGATGCAAAGGGGATGAATTTACATTTGACCTGTATTAACCAAAAACCAAAAATTATGAAGACTAAACTAACCATGAGTTTGATGGCCGCATGCTTTACGGCCATGCTGGTTGTGCTATCGTGTAGCAAGACTGGCGAAGAAAAGGCATCGCTGAGCGGGCAGGCTGCTTTCTGGAATCTCACAGGCAACATTGTAGCGCACGATCCCTGTATTATCAAGGAGGGTAGTACCTGGTGGTCGTTTCAGACGGGCACGGGTATTGGCGTAAAATACTCGTCGGACGGTCGTAATTGGACGCAAGGCGTCAGGATTTTTGCCAACGAACTTTCGTGGTGGCGACAGTATGCCCCCAATATGGGAAGCAACAGTGCTTACCGGCCTGCACGATGGACACTTGCATCTGTATACGCCATGGGGAATTTTGGGTAATGAAAACTATTTTAGTTCATTTTCTTCCAGTTCAGTAGATGACAATACTGCATATTTTGATACTTATCATGTTTTAAATTCATCGGTCCAGTGGGGTAAAATCCTAAATTCATCATTGGCATACCTGTATATCCGAACTTTTGAAGGCAATTCAGATAATTTCGACATGCTGGATTCGCTAGTAAAATTGTGGTCTAATACTTTTACCGGGTTAATTATTGATATTAGGGGCAATCGCGGTGGGTTGGTGGAAAACAGCTTGCGAGTGTCGTCTCTTTTTTTATCCTCAACTCGCTGTATAGGAAAATTGCGACGCTGTGTGGATGGCCGGAAAGGATTGTACACCTCATGGGCCAGTATTATTGTTCAGCCTGCTCATTTACATACTTTTCAGAAGCCTGTGGTTGTTCTAACCGACCGGTTTACCTATAGTGCTGCCGAATGGTTTGTTATCGCTCTGGCTAATCAATCACATATAACTATTGTTGGGGATACCACCGGTGGGGGCATATCATTGCCTGTTGTTAGAGAACTGCCCAATGGTTGGCTATTGAGCATTCCCAATACTCAGTTTTTATCTTCAGGCGGCCAAGACTTTCAGTTTACAGGTTATCCCCCCCATATTTCGGTAGTTTTATCCTCAGACGACAGGCAACACAACCGTGACATGCTTCTAAAACATGCTATAGATTGGCTACTTTCCGCTAAGTAGTTGGTTATCAAAATTTATCATATTTTTTGTAAAAAGTGTATGATTAACGCTTAATTTTGCTATACCTTTGGATAACTTTTGCATGGCAAAATAGGTAAAAAAAGGTTGTAAAACAACATTTCATGCTCAGGAAAATCTTGCTGATCGGTTTGCTGCTGGCAATTGTTGTGGCAGTCAGTGCCCAGAAAAAGCAACTACGTTTTCAGCATTACACCACCGATGACGGTCTGTCGCAAAATATGATTGATTGCATGCTGAAGGACCATAAGGGGTTTATGTGGTTTGGCACATGGAATGGGCTGAATCGTTTCGATGGATATACTTTTGTTTGGTACAAACAAAGCAGTAGCGAACCCTACAATCTTTCGAACAATTTTGTACGAAGCATGTGCCAGGATGCTGCTCATAATATATGGATTGGTACACGCAATGGACTTAATCTCTATCTATACCGACAGGATAAATTTCTCAATTTTTTTGCTGGTAAAGATTCGACAAGTATTAGCTCAAACGAAATTAATGTAGTATTTTACGATAGTCATGGGTACCTGTGGGTAGGTACAGCGGCACAGGGTCTCGATAGAATTACGCTCGATAAAAATAGCAAAATATTGAGCATTAAGCATTTTGTTGCAGGCCCATCGGAAAGTCAGCTTTCAAACAATACTATTCTATGCATTTATGAGGATAGCCAGCACAACCTCTGGATTGGCACCCAGGCTGGTCTCAACCGTTATAATTACCGAACCCATACCTTCATCAAACTCTATAACAGCCCGTCTGAAGCTACCAGCCTGTCGTCGAATGTGATTAATGCAATATACGAGGATAAGTATGGGGACCTTTGGATTGGAACAGAATTTGGCCTTAACAGGCTACATCACAGTAATTATAAAATAGAACAATACTTTTACGACCCCGATAATCCCAATAGCTTGCCTCATAATGTGGTTCGCGACATTGTGGAAGACCAGAAGGGCAACTTGATAATTGGAACACTGGGGGGCTTGAGTGTTTTCGACCGGAACAACAACTGGTTTATAAATTACAAGCATACGCTACATAACAAGTTTGGACTGAATAACGATTTTGTCAATTGCCTGCTTTCCGATAAGGAAGGAAACTTATGGATTGGAACGGAAAAAGGAGGAATTAATCAATACAATGTTTTTCAGCATCAGTTTGAATTTTTCGAAAACGAAATGGGAAATCCCAATAGCCTTAGCTACAATACCATAAATTCAATATTTGAAGATGAAAATTTCTTGTGGATAGGTACTGCTGGCGGGGGATTGAATGTTTACCATAAAAAACAGCAGCGATTCTACCATTTTCGTTACAATGCACATCGTTCGACCTCGATCTCCAGCGATTTTATTTCTGTAATTTTTAAGGACCAACAGGGTAATGTGTGGATCGGCACCTGGGGACAGGGGCTAAATATGTTAAAAAAGGGGCAAGAGCTAAGTGGAAATTTCGTGCATTTTACAGCCGATGGTCAACCCGGTAGTCTGGTAAGTGCCTTTGTTTCTTCCATTACACAGGACAGCTATGGCCGTTTGTTTATAGGTACACTGGGAGGATTATCAATAAAAGACGCTCGAAGTCACGTGTTTCAAACTTTTGTTGGCAGGGGAACCGAACGGATTGAACGTATAGGATGTCTGCAATTTGATATTCAGGAAAATTTATGGGTAGGTACCGAAAATGGCCTTTATCAAATTATTCCTGCACAAAAAGGACTAATCGACCCCGCTTCAAGCAGCTTCAACGTATATCGTAATGTACCCGGTGATAAGTATAGCCTGAGTGGTAACTACATTATTTCCATCTGTTCCGATCCCAGGGGTAGAATGTGGCTGGGTACTTATGGTAATGGCATTAATCTGATGATACCCAGTGAAAATGCTAAAACTATCCGGTTTATTGCCTTTGACGAAAAGGATGGACTGTCGAGTAATGTGATATACGGAATATTACCCGACCATGAGGGTAACCTGTGGCTGAGCACGGATAATGGACTTACCCGATTTAATCCCGATAAAAAGGAGGTGAAATGTTACTATGAAAGCGACGGGTTGCTGAACAACCAGTTTTACTGGTCAGCATATTTTCGCAATCGAGAAGGTAAAATGTATTTCGGGGGCATGAATGGACTCACCGCATTTTTTCCAGAACAGATAAAGGACGACCCCAATCCACCCCGAATTGTCTTTACCGATTTTAAAATATTTAATAACTCGGCACGCGTTGGAGAAAAATATTTTGGAAAAATTTCTTTGCCTCAAACCATTTCTGAATTGAATGAGATAGTACTCTCCTACAAGGCCAATGAGTTTTCTATTGAATTTTCTGCATTGCACTATAACCAACCTGCAAAGAACCAGTATCTTTATAAACTCGAAGGATTCGATCAAAACTGGAATCAGGTAAATGCCCGACGTAGGTTTGCTATTTACACCAATCTCAAGGGGGGCAAATATACCTTTTGGGTAAAGGCAGCTAACAATGATGGGGTATGGAACGAACAACCCGCAAAAATTGTCATTCGAATTATTCCACCATTCTGGGCAACCTGGTGGTTTAGGATTTTGGTAGTTGTAATTGTAATAGCATCGGTAGTTGCCTACAACCGTATTAAACTTTATAGGCTCGAGCAGCAAAAGCAAAAACTCGAACGCCTGGTCGAACAACGCACGGCCATGATCGAACAACAGAAACAGGAACTTTACCATCAGGCAACCCTGCTAAGCGAAACCAACAGAGAACTTATGCAGCGCCAGCAGCTGATCGAAGGTCAAAAAGCCCAGCTTGAAGTACAAAACGCAGAAATAGTTGAGCAACGAAACCGCTTGATGGAACTCAACAAAAGGGTACAGCTTGCCCAAAAACAACAGTTGAAACTTTTTACCCACATTTCTCACGAATTCCGAACCCCGCTAACGCTGATACTTTCGCCGGTGGAGCAGCTAATTTCCGAAAAATTACCCACCCAGGTGCATAATCAGCTTCAAATTATCTATAAAAATGCTCAACGATTGTTGCACCTGGTCGACCAGATTATGGAGCTGCGAAAAATAGAATCGGGTAAAAACGAACTTCAGCTTATCGAGTCCGACATCATGCGCTATCTGCATGATATTGCCATGTCTTTTGAAGCAATCGCCCACGAACGGAATATCGAGTTCAGCACCTACTATCAGCCCAAGTCATTAATCACAGCGTTTGATAAGGATAAGATCGAAAATATCGTTTACAACCTTCTGTCCAATGCCTTTAAATATACGCCTGAAAATAAGAGCATAGTGCTTTTTACAGCACTATCAAATACAAATATCCCCGAGAAAGAGGAAATTTTGATAGTGTCGCCCCAGGAAAAACTACCCGATTGTAATAAATATCTTGAAATCAGAGTTATAGACGAAGGTATTGGCATTTCGCCTGAACAGGTAAAAGATATCTTCAAACGCTTTTACCGGCTTAATACGCCTTACATGCAAAAAACCAAGGGAACGGGCATTGGCCTGTACATCACCCGAGAGATGGTAAAGGATTTATACGGCTATTTGTTTGTCAAGAGCAAAATCGGCGAGGGAACTACTTTCAGGGTGTTGTTACCCCTAACAGATTTTTATCAAAATATAGGTTTACCCATTTCGCGGGTTGAAACCATACCATCAACATCAAAGCTCTCTTGTTTGCATTTGCTACATGTTAATGGGCAGGACGACATTCACGAACCAACGGTTTCGGCACATGCTACGGTGCTGCTGGTTGACGATGACAGTGAACTTTTGTCATTTATGGCGAATTATCTTGCCCAATCATTCAAGGTAATAACGGCTACCGATGGCAACGAGGGACTGAAGCTGGCCGAACTATACATCCCCGATGTGATTGTATGCGATGTAATGATGCACGAGATCGATGGGATTGAGCTATGTAATCTACTGAAAAACAATATGGCTACTTCGCATATTCCGGTAATTCTGCTTTCGGCCAAAGCCGAGGTAGAGAACTTTGTTGAGGGTCTTGAAACCGGTGCCGACGATTATATGGCTAAGCCTTTTCATCTGCCCGTATTGGCTGCAAAAATTAAAAGTTTTATTAACAACCGCGAACGGCTGAAAAAATCTTTTATTGAACAATTGTACCCAACTGCTAAAGAAATGGTAACCAACACTGCTGACGAAAAATTTATCGACAAAGCTCTGCACGTGGTCAAAGAGCACATAGCCGACGCCGATTTCAGCGTCGAAGATTTTGCCAGGGAAATGTGCGTGAGCCGTAGCCTGTTGCACAAGAAACTTACTGCTATCACCGGGCTTTCGGCCAATGAGTTTATCCTGTCGTTGCGTATGAAAAAAGCGCTTGCGCTGCTCAATAGCAATAGTAAATCTATCTCAGAAATAGCCTATCTGGTGGGCTTTAACGATCCAAAATATTTTAGTAAGTGCTTTAAAAAATTCTATGGACGATCACCCTCAGAGTATCTTGGCTAACCAAACATGTGTTTTTGTATCGTACTTTGATTAACTTTGACTAATCTTAAGTGTTATTTTCATGCTATTAGTGAAATTACCCGAGCCCAAAAAATGGCTGTGGCTGCTACTTTATGGAATCGCCATGGGAGTGCTCGAGGCAGCAGTGGTTGTATATCTGCGCGAGCTGTATTATCCCCAGGGTTTTGGCTTTCCTATGACTGCTATCCCTGTTCGTATTCTGGGCGTTGAGCTTTGCCGGGAGCTGGCTACGCTGGTTATGCTTGCCAGTTTGGCATGGATAGCAGGGAAAACTATTGCTCAGCGTCTTGCATGGTTTTTATATAGTTTTGCTATCTGGGATCTGTGCTATTACCTGTTTTTATATATTTTTCTGGGATGGCCCACATCGTTATTTACCTGGGACCTACTTTTTCTTATCCCTGTAGCATGGACATCACCGGTGCTGGCACCCGTAATAGTATCGATTACTTTTGTTGTATTGGCGCTGGGAATTATTGTAATAGAATATCGCTACCTACACCCAATTCCGCGACTTAGCTGGCTGTTGCTTGTAGCTGGCGCTGTAGTATTGTTTATCAGCTTTGTATACGACTATTCAGCTTTTATGCTCAGGCACATTCACTTTTTTGATTTTTGGAATCCAGCAAAAACAAATCTGATTATCCAATATTCCATGGAATATGTCCCGCGCAGTTATAATTGGCTTATGTTTGCCGTGGGCGAAATATTGCTTCTTGGATCCTTGCTTGTATACCGTTTTCGTCGGTAAGTATCCATCTTCCTATTGTCCCTTCATGACTCACTGCTTTCCCAACCAGTTCCAGGAAATAGTCCCTGTCGATTTCTTCGGCACCAAATTGCAGGAGCAAGGGTGTAGTTTGCTGATTGTCAATCAATTCAAACTCCCATTGCGTTAGCTGCACAACCAAAGCCACCAGGGCCAGTTTCGAGACATTGGGTACCAGATGGAACATTGACTCTCCAAAAAACACCCTGCCCAGTGCTACACCATACAGTCCACCAACCAATTGATCATTATCGTAGATCTCAACCGAGTGCGCATACCCGAGCTGATGTAAAGTCATGTAGGCCGACTGCATTTGAGGGGTTATCCACGTGCCTCTCGTCTGACCAGCTCGTTCAACCCCGGCGCAATATTGAATAACCGCATCAAAATTCGTATCAAACCTGATTTTATAAGAATGGGTGCGAAGAAATTTGCGCAGGCTTTTGGGTACATTAAATTTCTCGGGGAAAAGTACACAACGCGGGTTGGGCGACCACCATAGTATTAAATCATCGTCGTTATACCATGGAAAGATACCATTAGCATAAGCCAATAGCAGTCGCTCAGGTGATAAATCACCTCCAACAGCCAATAAACCATCGGCGTCGGCCAGGGAAGGATGGGGAAATATCATTTCCTCCGATAGCTGAAATACTGGCATGGTTTATACAAACACTACCTCTTTATTGAGGAATTCTTTGATCTCTCCGTTTTCAAGTACCATGCAAAGCTCACCCGTAGGCTTTACATCAATAATTTTTCCCTTAAAATATTCTTCTCTGTTCTGATAGGTAGCCCAGCACTGATAGAGATGTAGATGCTTTTTGTAATCTTCGTGTAGTGTAGAAAAATCACCCCGTTTTAAAAATTTAAGCCGCTGATGAATGGCATTTAGAAGTCTGTGTAACGCAATGTCGACATTGGTATCCTTACCTAGAAGGTTTTTCATGGAAATAGCCTTATGCTGAAGTTCGGCAAAATATTCTTGGTTAACGTTCAGACCTATACCAATCACAGCGTATTGATACAGGTCACCCAGAAATGAATTTTCAATGAGTATGCCGGCTATCTTCTTGCATCCCACCAAAATGTCATTGGGCCATTTAATACGAGCAAAAATATGATTGTCCTCCAGATAATCGATTATGGCAAGTGATATAGCTTGATTCAGGAAAAACATCGAGGAAGCTTTCAGATAATCGGGCTTGAGCAAGAGCGAAAATGTAAGATTCTGGTAGGGGTCGCTTTCCCAAGCATTAGTTTCCTGACCACGTCCCTGATTCTGAAAACGGGCATTAACCACCATTTCATGAGTTGCCTGGCTGCTTTCGATCAAACGCAACAAAAAATTATTCGTTGAATCAATCGAGGAAAGATGCATTACCGGCCACGAATGCTCCATGTTCTATAAGATTTAAATAGCTGCTCTTTAGGTTTCAAATATAATGTTTATACGAAAATATTAAACTTTTTCTAAGGAATTTTTAACTTCAATTAATGTGAACCGGCAAAAATAAATTAACAGTATTATTAGATTATAAATATGTTAAAATTTACGTAATATGAAGTATTGAATTTTTTTAATCAAAAATTTTAAATGGTTCTGGGGGCCATTCGATCCTTTCATCATAATAAAATTAATTTTTAAGGTATGGATGGAACACCCATGTTCGCAATTTTATCACTATTGTGTATGCGTTCATAGGAACATGGGTGTTTCATAATAGTCATAAATATTTTGGAAGTCCTCCAACAACCGAATGACAGATAATACTGCTCACAATAAGGTTATGGCCATGCCTTAGGAGTAATATCATAATTTTAGTTTGATACCACCATTGATTATAAAGCCATCGAGCGGTGCGTATATGTCTTTAAATTGCGGTCTTGAATGGGAACCATAATAAATGGGGCCAAATCGTGTTTGTCGAACATCGAAAATATTTTCAAAATTGATATATATGGCAAGCTTTTCCCAGGTTCTTTCTACCATGATTCCACCAATGACATATGCCTTGCCGGTTGTGCCATCATTTAATTTTTGTCGGCTATAGTAATAAGCTTCCACGCCAGCTTTCCATTTTTCGTCTTTTTCAAAAATAAGCACCGAATTGATGCGATGATGCGGGGTAAGAGGGAAAGGAGTGGAAACGCCATTTGTATGAAGGCGTGCATCGGTATAAGTGTAACCCAAAAAAAGGTTAAATTCGTAGTATCCAATTTTAATGTTGGTCTCGGTCCCCCGAGTATCGACATGTCCACTTGAGTTGATAAAGCTAAAAAAACCACCGGTTTGCCTTTCCAGTATTAATGGATGGTTTAGGTAAGTATAGAAAAAAAGATGGTTGAAATTCAATGTTATTTTATCTCCCAGAAGGGTACGGAAATTGATATCCATGTTTCCGCCGTAACTTTTTTCAATTTTATTGGTTTGATAGTTTATAGGCAGTACATTTCTGTAGTGAATTCGTTCACTTTCTTCGGTAAATATGGTGGATGTTTTGTAACCCAATCCTCCACCAATACGTGAAGTTAAGTTAGATGTCCATTTAAAAAGGGCTGAAATGCGAGGTAACAATAGTATACCGTATCGATTTTCATAATCGGCTCGCAAGCCTGTTTCTAAATTGAATCTTGGAGTTACTTTCCAGGAGTGTTGGAGGAAAACCCCATAAATATACTGTTTATTGTCTCTTGTAAGAAAAGTATCAGGAATATTTTCATAAAACTGTTCGGTTACTAAATTAACCCCTGCTATCCATTCGGCTTTTTCCCCGACGCTGATGAAATTAATTTCGCTGAATGAACCGATTTGTATACCATCGAAGAGGTAGTCCGGTATGGTTATCGTTCGTTCGAAATAGTTTACGCTACTTCGGAAATTAATGCTATTACGATTGTCAAATTTGTGGTTCAGAAATAGCTGTGTTGAATAACGTTGGGTCTTGTTTTTTTCGAAATAGCTATGAATAGAATCGCTCTTACCTTGAATAAATTGTATATCCCCTCCTATGCGGTCTTCTACAGTAGAATTTAAACCCACGGATAAGTGTGTACGATTGCTAAAGTATATAAACAGCCTGGGATTTAAAACATAACGTTCGAATTTAGGGATAGCAGTAAAATCAATGCCTGAAGGATCATAAGCATCGTTGCGACTGTATGCAGCAAAAATGGTTGTGCCAATGCTGTTGTTTCGCTGGCTATAAAAGGAACTGAAGTCAACACCTTTACTGGAACTTCCGCTGAGATGAAAGCGTAAATCTTTTTCCTCGGAAGGTGTTTTTGAAATCAGATTAACAAGCCCAGCAATGGCTCCTCCACCATAAAGGGTAGAGGCAGAACCTTTGATTATTTCTACCTGTTTTAAATCCAACGGTGGGGTTTGCAGTAGTCCCAGTCCGCTTGCCGCGCCTGAATAAACAGGAAATCCATCTTTCATAAGTTGTGTATATCGTCCATCAAGCCCCTGGATACGAATGGATGCATTGGCCGAAGTAGCCGAAGTTTGCTGCACTTGTATTCCAGTACTTTCGCTCAATAAGATCTTAATGTCACCAGCTCTCATATTTGCTTTCTCTTCTATTTCTTCAGCGCCAATAAGTTCCAAACGAGTCGGAATTTCTTGAATAGTTCGTGTACTCCTGGTAGTCGATATTATTACTTCCTCCATCTCCACGGTCGCAGGACTTAGAAAAAATATCAAAAGTGTCAGATGTCGCTAATGGAAAAACATAAGAAGAACTTTGACTTTTGTATCCTACGAAACTGAATTCAATGGTGTGAGTACCAGATGGGATACCGATTAACTCAATCATCCCGTTAACGTCTGCAATGCCACCATGACCCGTACCTTTTACGATGGCTGTTGAGCCGGTTAAAGGTTCTAATGTTTCACTATCTTTTACAACGGCCCTGAAGGTGTACTGAGCATAAACATGTATACTAGATGATGTAATATATAGCAAAACAATAAGTACATATTTCATATACTTTTAATTTTTAAGTGATTAAACAAAAGAGATTATAACGAAATAATAAGGAAAGATAAAAGATAAAAGATAAGATGATATTAGGAAACACTATAAATTTCGGGTGGCTGCCAGTAATTTTTGCAAATGTTGGAAATAAAATGATTCTTAATGGATGGATAACTAGGGGTAATTAAAGTAGGAAAATAACAATCGGGGGAATAGAATGTGAAATTTAAGACAAAATTACAGCAATCACAAATGCAAAAGGGGGAACATGAAATATCTTTTGAATGCTGCACATGATTCTGCACGGTTAAATAACACGTATTGGCTGGCTTAGAAAATGTACAATGACCTTCTTTATGGCAAGGAAAGCAGTACAAGCTCATCAAAAAGACTACAATTATTGTACAAGCTTTTGCTATGTATGCATTCCTCATGAGACAAGAAACCAATGATTATGCTTAAAACATCTGAATTTACCTTTTGTTGCAAAGATATGATGACTTAGAGAATAATAAAACTCATTTAAAGAAGTTTTTAATGCTCAACTTCAATCTTTACCAGCACCTTTGATTGAAAATATTCCTCCTCAAACATATCGGCAATGGGGAAAATTTTCCAGGGTATTTTTAATTGGTTCATCTCTGTAAGTACATTGTCACCCTTAAATGTAATTAGCGTGGGAGGAATAGGATTTGGGGTGTGCGAAAAGGCCACCATTTTTCCTTTGATCCAACCAAGTAAGGTAGGAATGTCGGTAACTGCCCGGCTCAAGGCAACGTGAAAATTTTTGTTTACATGTTCAACCCGTGCATGTATAGCTTGCACATTGGATAGTTGAATGGTATCAGCAATCGCTTTTACAACGTTGATTTTTTTACCCACCGAGTCGACCAGGGTAAAATAGGTATGTGGGAAAAGAATAGCCAGCGGGATGCCTGGAAATCCCCCGCCGGTACCAATGTCTAATACTTGCTGCTGCGCATAGAAAAAATATATTTTAGCAACTGCCAAAGAATGGAGTATGTGATGTTCAACAATGTGGTCGATATCTTTTCTCGAAATAACATTAATTTTTTCGTTCCAGTACCTGTACAATTCAGGCAGTTGGGTTAGCTGTTCACGTTGCTTTTGCGATAGCTGGGGGAAGTACTTCCAGATAATTTCCATCAAAATTGATGATTGGCGTTTTTTAGGATATTGTACAGCAATTCGCGTGCTCTAAAAAGCTGGGCTTTTACGGTACCAATGGGCAGTTCCAGCTTTTCGGCTATTTCTTCATACGACAATTCTTCGAAATAGCGCAGTTCTATCAGTTTTCGATACCGGGGTTTTAGCTTATACACTATTTCCCGCATCATATTTATTTTCTGCTGAGTGATAAGGTTTTCCTCAGGATTCAGATCATCAGCCCGGATGGGGATGATAATTTCTTCCTTATCCTCGGTGGTTTGCTCAATAGGTACCGTTTTGCCTCCCCGTTGCTTTCGAATAAAGTCAATGCAGTTGTTGGTAGCTATTTTAAAAAGCCAGGTACTGAAAGCAAAATTAGGGGTGTACTGATGCAAATTCTTGAATGCCTTGCCAAATGCTTCGATGGTTAAATCTTCGGCATCGTCTTGGTTATTCACCATCTTAAGTAGCATGAAATATATGGCATCTTTGTACTTACTAAGTAGCTCGGCATAAGCTCTCTGATCGCCCGCAAGGGCACGTTTTACTAATTGCAAATCCTGCAAGGCTTTGTCGGAAAGGTTGGGGCTTACCTCCATCGTTTATAGGGTCTTATCTTGTTTAAAAGGTAAATGTAAAGATTAATGTATGGTAAAATAATATCGAAAAACACCACCCACACAAACAAGCGTTTTTCCTGTAATCGCTTCAACAAAATATGCATGATGGTTAACTGGTTGATTAATCGTATTCCAAACAAAATTAAAACAACCTCAATATAAAATTTGTTGATAAGCAAAAGAGCAAGGGCTGCATAAAACAAAACCCTCGATATTACCTCAGTAGCAAGAACGAACCTGTGAAATTTTTTATACCTGATGAAAGTTGTCAGATGCCGTTTTTTTTGTTCAACCCATTGTGCGAAGGTCTTTTTAGGTTCGGTATAGGTATGGGCTTTGTTCGACCATTCGATGCTTACGTTGTAAGGAGTGGCAGCTTCGTTGACAAAAAGATCGTCGTCGCCGGATTCTATCCTGGCGTGCGAGGCAAAGCCTTTGTGAGCAAAAAATAACGATTTGCGATAGGCCATGTTTCTGCCTACGCCCATATAAGGCATTTTGCACAGAGCGTACGAAAAGTATTGTAGGGCAATGAAAGCAGTTTCGTAGCGTATCAACCGATTTAGAAATCCCGGGTATTCGAGATAACCCCCATAGCCAAGTACGATAGCCTTATCCTCAGTGAAATGTCTTGCCATGGTTTTGATCCACTCGTTCGACGATGGAGCACAATCGGCATCGGTAAGTAAAAGCCATTCATGGCGGGCCGCTTTAATTCCTACCGTTAAAGCCAATTTTTTTCCATGCCAGAACTTCTCCTGCTCCTTTAAAAAGGTTGTTCGCAGATGGGGATATTTCTCTTTTAGTCTTTTGAGTACGTCTTCTGTATCATCGTCCGAGCAGTCGTTAACCACAATTACCTCATAGTCAGGATAATCCTGTTCAAGAACCATCGGTAAATATTTCTCCAGATTCTCTGCCTCGTTGCGGGCACATATCACAACAGAAACAGGCACAACCCCGGAAATAGGTTTTTCAGGCTTGGCTTTCCTGATAAATCGTGAAAATACACAACTGTAATGAATTTGCTGAACAAGCCAGGATAGCAGGTATATCGATAGAAGGGTCCAGAGTATTATTTCGTTGGTAATCATTGCTTTGGTTTGGTAAAGTGAACTGGTTGCAATAATAGTGAACTTTTTGATGGTAACCAAATGCTGCTACGGGGAGGTTATTAAATTTCGGTGGTGAGCATATTTTACACTAAACCACAGTTCTACGTCAGCATTTTTTAAGAGCGAATATTAAAATGATGATTCTTGCGCCGAAGCGGCGTGAAAATTAATAATAGCCTTATTTGATTAAAAAACTCCTAAACATTAAAACGCTTTGCATTTTTTCATGCAAAGCGTTTTAGATGTAAAGTTTTTTTTAGAAAGTATTTACGAAGTCTAATTGTGGGTAATAGGTTTTACGTCTGGCACTTTATAAATATAGGCAACTACCTGATGTCGGGTCGAAATACAACCTGGCGTGGTTTGAGCCTCGACGTAGTAATTGGTTGTAGTGTCAAGAGAAGGTGTTACAAAATTCGTACCTGTACCTATGCTAGTTCCGCCCGATAGCTGGGTGTACCAGTATAGCGTTGCTGTTGGCGGGTTGGCTGTTGCCGATAGCGTAACTGTACCGGGTCCACAACTGCTTCCATTGGTTACCGACGTAATACTAGGAAGAACGCCCAGTGAAATTACTGCAACCCCATTCATAAAGCGCCATAGGGTTCCATTGGTGGCTCGTATCATGTAATTACCATCGCTGTTTACAGTGAAGGTAAGAGAATCTCCTGTACCCGTCTGACTCTGACCAGTATAAACCCCATTGCGATATAGCTCATAGGTAATACTATCACTACTTCCACTAAGGGTAAGGGTAGCGGTATTACAATTGATAGTATAGGTTAGTTGATAAGAAGTAAGAGTAGTGCTTCCAAAATAGGTCGAGTAAATACTGGGTTCGCGGTTGGCCAGGTCTGTAAAGTCGCCCACCGGACACTGCGAGGAGGTATTTGGTCCACTGTAATCAGAGTCACAGATAGCTGCAGGTGGCACGGGGGGCAATAGATTGTAGTTGCCCGACCCAACATACAGGTTCCCATTGGCATTGTACGATGCCAGCTGACCCTCGAAGTTGCCTGCTACGGCAAACACGGCATCGGGGGTGATTTGTGTGTGGCTGCTCGAGGTATAATTTCCATGCACAATGAAGGGACCGCCATTCACATTTACCGACCCTGTGTCCGAAATATTTACGTTACCAAAAACTTCTATCAACTGGCTGCAGGTTACAGTAGCTCCAGTCAGTGTCAAATTCCCATAAATCTTTAATTTTCCACTGCCCTGGGTGGTAAGGTTACAGGGACCATTGATTTCTACATCGCCATAGATCGATAGGGTTCCGCTGTTAATCATAAAATTGTAAGCATTTCCATTCGTAATGCTGATACTGCCATTTAGAAAAATGTCCTTGTCGGCACCCTGCATTAATATAGTAATTGCATTGCTGCTGTTGGTAGTAGGAGGAATGTTACCGCCTATCCAGGTAGCTGCGTTATTCCAGTTACCGGTATCTTGGGCTTCGTAGGTAATCTGGGCTATCAGAGGGGTGTGAATTAATCCTAATAAAAGACATAACATCCCTCTACCTTGGGGCAGATGCTTTCGTTTCATAGGTTGTGTAGTAGTTTGGTGTTGTGTGTGTTCAAATATACTATTTTTGCAGTCAAAGCATATACGTTATGAAAAAAAATTTGATTAACATGCATTTTTTATTGACGAACATATATATTTTTTTGACGAAATTCTTTTTAACAATTAAAACACAACGCTGGTGAAGTTTGAAGTAGAAAAAGTCGATTCCAATACTGCTGCAAGAGCAGGTAGGATAGAAACTGCGCATGGTACCATAGAGACACCTATTTTCATGCCGGTAGGTACGGTCGGCTCAGTGAAGGGAATACACTTCAGGGAACTGGAAAATGATGTGGGTGCCCAGATTATCCTGGGTAATACCTATCACCTGTACTTGCGTCCTGGCCTGGAGGTGATTCGTGAGGCTGGTGGTTTACATCGTTTTATTGGCTGGCACAAACCCATCCTTACCGATAGTGGGGGATACCAGGTTTTTTCGCTGTCCGATATCCGCAAGATAAAGGAAGAAGGGGTACAGTTTGCCTCGCATATCGATGGGTCACGACATTTGTTTACACCGGAAAATGTGGTAGATATCCAACGGGTTATAGGCGCCGATATCATGATGGCATTTGACGAATGTGCTCCTTATCCGTGCGACTACAAATATGCCCGAAAATCCATGGAACTTACCCACCGCTGGCTCGACAGGGGTATTGCGCGTTTTCGTAGCACAGATCCCCTGTATGGCTACGAGCAAAGTTTCTTCCCCATTGTACAGGGTAGCGTATATAAGGATTTACGAATACAATCGGCAGAAAAAGTGGCCTTGTGCGAAATGGATGGTAATGCTATAGGAGGCTTAAGCGTAGGAGAACCGGCCGAACTGATGTATGAGATGATAGAGGTGGTTAACCAAATTCTGCCAGCCAGCAAGCCGCGTTACTTGATGGGGGTGGGCACCCCTGCTAATATCCTTGAGGCTATTGGTCTGGGTGTCGATATGTTCGATTGCGTGCTTCCAACGCGCAATGGACGCAACGGTATGCTTTTTACCCCGTATGGAATTATGAATATGCGCAATGAAAAATGGAAGAAAGATTTCCGCCCCCTCGACGAAAATAGCGATTGCTATATCGATCGGGTATGCAGCCGTGCCTACTTACGCCATCTTTTTGTGGCTAAGGAAATGCTGGCCGCACAAATAGCCACCCTGCATAATCTGCAATTTTACCTGTGGCTGGTGAAAGAAGCCCGTAAAAATATAATTAATGATACTTTTGCATCATGGAAAAAAAATATGTTGTTAAATTTATCGAAACGTTTATAAAGTAAGAGTGTATGATTTTGATTGATGGTAAGACTACGGCTGCAACGATCCGAAAAGAAATTTCACAGGAAGCACTGAAGATATACGAACAGCGGGGATATCGTCCCCACCTGGCTGCTATTTTGGTGGGACACGATGGGGGTAGCGAAACCTATGTAGCCCACAAGGTTAAAGATTGTGAAGAGGTTGGATTTGATTCTTCACTGATACGATTTGAAGAGAATGTTTCGGAAGATGAGCTTTTGGATAAAATTCGCACCCTTAACGCTAATCCACGTATCGATGGTATCATTGTTCAACTTCCTCTCCCCAACCATATCAACGAGCAAAAAGTGATTGAAACTATCGATCATAGGAAAGATGTGGATGGATTTCATCCGGTAAATGTAGGCAGGATGGTCATAGGGCTTCCGGCCTATGTATCGGCCACTCCCCTGGGTATTATCGAATTGCTCAAACGATACCATATTCCTACGGCCGGTAAAACCTGTGTGGTGGTTGGTCGTAGCAATATTGTTGGTCGTCCGCTGAGTATACTGCTGTCGAGAAAAGGCGAGCCGGGCGATTGCACGGTGATAGTTTGCCATAGCCGTACTCCACATATTGAACATTTTACCCTACAAGCCGATATTCTGGTTGCAGCCCTGGGAAAACCGCATTTCGTCAAGGCCAATATGGTGAAAGAAGGTGCCGTAGTAATTGATGTGGGTACCACACGGGTTCCTTCCGAAAGCACCAAAAACGGCTGGAAGCTAACGGGCGATGTCGATTTCGAGGCAGTGGCGTCTAAGTGTTCCTACATTACACCCGTTCCCGGCGGCGTGGGCCCCATGACCCGAGTGGGGTTACTTTATAACACTTTATTGGCAGCAGCACAAAAAATTTATCCGTAAAATATTATTTTTACGCAACTATTTTACAAATTTTTAACTTTGGACACAACACACTAATTACAAAACCTAAAAACAGAGCATGTCAGCCATGGTAGAACTTATTCTTAAGGAAGGCAAGGAGAAATCCATCAAAAGGCGTCATCCCTGGGTTTTTTCGGGGGCTATTGAACAAATACCCGAAAACCTGGAAGAGGGTCAGCTGGTTAAGCTTTACGATAAAGAGCATAATTTCCTTGCTGTGGGTCATTTTCAGAAAGGCACTATTGCCGTTCGTGTACTTTCGTTCGAAGATATTGAAATTGACCGCGACTTTTGGTACAGTAGGCTATCGGCAGCCTATCGTCTAAGACAAAAGCTGGGACTTACCGAAAATGAACATACAAATGTTTATCGTCTTGTTCATGGAGAGGGAGATGAGATACCCGGGCTTATTATCGACATATACGATCGCACGGCTGTAATCCAGTGTCATTCAATCGGCATATACCAAAATCGATCGATTATTGTAGACTTATTGCAAGAGCTTTATCAGCACCAGCTCGATGCCATTTACGATAAAAGCGAGGCTACGCTTCCCTATAAGTCCGATGTTAATCCGCAAAACGAGTATCTTTACGGTATGCTGGTAGACAATCAGGTGAAGGAAAACGGTAATCTTTTTTGGGTCGACTGGGAAAAAGGTCAGAAAACGGGATTATTTATCGATCAGCGCGATAATCGACAGCTACTGTCCCAGTTTGCTGCAGGTAAGAAAGTGCTCAACCTTTTCTGTTATACGGGAGGTTTTTCGGTATATGCCCTCAAAGCCGGTGCCGATCTGGTACATTCGGTCGATAGCTCAAAGTTCGCCATTGAAATGACGGAGAAAAATGTTGAGCTCAATTTTGGCAGTACTGTTAATCATACAGCTTACCTGAGCGATGCCCTGCAGTTTCTACAGAATGCTGAAGAAAGTTACGATATCATTATTCTAGATCCGCCTGCATACGCTAAACACGGACAGGTGCTCAATAATGCTATTCAAGCTTACAAGCGGATCAACCAGCGGGCTATTGAAAAGGTTAATCCCGGTGGACTGGTATTTACCTTTTCTTGCTCACAGGTGATGACGCGTGAAAACTTCCGGAAAACAGTTTTTGCCGCTGCAGCCAATACCAAACGTAAGGTAAGCATTCTGTATCAGCTAAATCAGGCTCCCGATCATCCTGTCAATATCTATCATCCCGAAGGCGAATACCTGAAGGGGCTGGTTTTGTATGTAGAGTAATGCGCTATGAGCTTTGAGTGTCCATATTATCTCGACCATTATTGCCGCTTACAGCAGGGCGCCTGTAACCCTGCCATAGGAAAATGCATTTTGAAAGGAAAAGCTGTTAAGGCTAAAAATGTTAAAGATAAAGATACCAAAAGCACAGAGTAAAGTAAATTGTTTGACCTGTGCTTTTGGTATTAGAATTAGCTCATACTTCCGGTAAGAAAGAACAGAGGCTGGAACTCAAAGCTTTTATAATGCGGTCGGTAACGTTCGGTGTTGTAGTATCGTTTTACATCGACGGTCTTTCGCTGGCTGGTTACAACATCGAGGGGTACATTATCATATACGCCGTTTCGTAAGGCAACCATACGTCCATGGATGCCCTTAAGGATAAGATCAAGTGCCAGATTTCCAAAAGCGATGGGTACAATAGAGTCGATGGCATCAGGATCTCCGCCCCGAACCAGGTAGCCCAGATTTTGTTCAATTACGTTGATTGTTTTTCCGTTGTTATATTTCCCCGATAGATCCCTAATCTTGCGCGAAACAATATCACCAATACTGCCTGTACGTTCGTAAATATGGGTTTCTGCCTCTTTCGACGGCAGAGCAATTTCAGGACCGCCTATCATCGATGCACCTTCCGAGACCATAAGCACCGCATATTTGCTGGGGTTTTTATTTCGATCGTGCACAATGATTTCGGTAACTTTTTCTATATCAAACTTAACTTCGGGTATCAGGCATCGCGAAGCAACCCCGGCAAGCGTTGGTAGCATGGCTGTAAATCCAGCATACCTACCAAAAACCTCAACTACCAGTATTCTTTCGTGCGAACCGGCAGTGGTACGCAGGGTATTAACCATGCTTATGGTACGGGTAATGCACGTGCTGAATCCAATACAATAATCGGTTCCTGCCACATCGTTATCCATCGTCTTGGGGATAGCTATCACTTTAACCCCTTCTTGATACATTCTTACAGCATAGCTCAAGGTTTCGTCACCTCCGATGGGAATAAGATAGTCAATACCAAGATAATCGAGATTCTTCAGCACTTCGGAAGTCAGGTCATTGACCTCTTTCGTGTATTTGCTTTGCAGATGAACTGGTACAAGATCTTTGGGCACATGGCTTGGGCGCGTGCGCGAGGTATGCAGAAACGATCCACCGGTTCTTCCCGCCTTGTTTACTATCTCCTCGGTAAGTACCATATAATTATTGCTGTTATCCGCATTTTTGTCCCGGATAAGTTCCATGATACCCAGCCATCCCCGACGTAGTCCAATTACCTGAAAACCCTCGTCGATAGCACGCAAGGTAATAGCGCGGATGGCAGGATTTAATCCCGGAACATCGCCGCCTCCTGTAAGGATGGCTATTGTGCCTCGTTTTCTGTTTAGTTCTCCCATTTTCTCAAATTTTTTGTTTTACCAGTAGCTATGATTTTTGGGTAATAAAATTAGACTATTTTTTGCCCTTTTGAAAAAATATTGAGTAGAAATTTTCCGGGAATGCAAATCTCTCTAATCTTCTTCTGCGAACCTTTACCCGGCAGCTAAGATCGTATACACAAATTTCGTATATCCTGGATTTTAGTAAAATGTGGACAATCGCATGGCAGATGAGTGTCTTTTTATGATCAATTATAACTTTTTTGGGAAATTATCCTTCCTCCAAATTCATCTATAAATCATTGTGATTTAATTAGTTATTTCTTGTGCAAGCCCCGCATCGTCTTTTGTATTGGCAATCACATACGAGGCCCTCACTCTCCATATTTAGATACATGTAACCATAATGCTTTACCCTAAAAAGACGACTATGCTACATTAACAACCAAAAAGATACATAAAGCAACCGCACATTTTGCACATTTGGTTTGTTCGGCACACAAATCGATTCTTCTTAACTTCGTAGCTATCACAAACACCTTATATAAATAATCTTAAAATCTTACCGTGAGTAAAACCCAAGGTGCTAAATTCCACAGCTCTGACCAAAATGACAATTGTTGAAAAATTATATTTAATTATTTGCTTAATTAATAAAATATTTATATATTTGTTGGAAAATATTTCAAAACATAAAAATATGGGCAACAATCAATCGTGCATTAGGCTGTTTGCCGACAAAGTTCAGATAGACCATTGTAGGGCGATTGTGCAAGAAAACGAAAAGGAGTTTAAACAATTGAGCAGTTTATTGGCACTTGCAGGAAATGAAGTGAGATTAAAAATCTTGTTCCTCTTGGAAGAAGAAAACGAACTCTGCCCTTGCGACTTATCAGACATTTTAGGAATGAGCATTCCAGCCGTTTCTCAACATCTGCGAAAACTAAAAGACGGCAATATCATTGAAGCAAGAAGAGAAAGACAAACCATTTTCTATTCCCTCAAACCCGAACAACTGACTTTGCTGCGACCATTTTTCAATGTGATTACTAACAAATTAAAAAGGGAAAAAGTATGAACAACCGTTTAAAATCAGGAAAACTTGCAGGAGCAAGTATCCTATCAGCATTGCAGCATCACTTTGTTGCATAACACCAGTTTTAGCCCTTATATCAGGTGCAGGAGGCATTGCCTCATTATTTTCTTGGTTAGAACCTGCAAGACCTTATCTGATTGTTACAACCCTTTTAGTTTTAGGTTTTGCCTGGTATCAAAAATTAAAGCCACGAACTGACGAAGAAATACAATGTGCCTGCGAAGAAGATGAGAAACTTCCTTTTATGCAAACAAAAGTTTTTAGGAATGGTAACCATATTTGCATTTTTGATGATGGCTTTTCCCTATTACGGACACATTTTTTATCCGAAAGCAGACAAAGAGGTTGTATTCGTTTCTTCTGACAACATTCAAGAAGTAAAATTCAATGTTAGTGAAATGACCTGTTCCAACCGTGAAGAACATGTAAGACATGCTGTAAACGAATTACCCGGAATTATTGATGTATCGGCCAATAGCGAAGAAGGACTTGCCCATGTAAAATTTGACCGTTCCAAAACTGACAAAGCAACTATCGCAAAGGCAATAGATGGAACGGGGTACAAAGTGGTAGGAGAAGTAGCCAAAGATAATCCTGCACACGGTGAAGTAGGACACGTTTGTGGTCCGAATGATTGTAAATAATTTTTTTGACCACATTATTAAGAATTTAATTAAATAATAAAATGAAAAAAGAAACTATCAAACTCGAAATCACAGGAATGACCTGCGACCATTGTGCCAATACAATTGAAAAATTACTTTCAAAAATTGAAGGCGTAACACAGGCAAAAGCAAGCTACGCAAACGCAAGTTGCGAATGCTCGTTTGACCCATCAAAAACTAGCAAAAATGAAATTATAAAAAACATTAACGAGACCAAAAACTACAAAGTAAAAACATCAGAAAACATGGTATGTTGTAATATAGATACCAATCACTTCGATTTAATTATAATTGGAGGTGGTTCAGCAGCATTTTCGGCGGCTATAAAAGCCGAAAGTTTAGGGCTATCAACCTTAATGGTAAATGGAGGTTTGGATTTTGGTGGAACCTGTGTAAATGTAGGATGTGTGCCATCAAAGAACTTAATCCGTGCAGCAGAAGCAGCCGACCACGCTACACATTCCAACTTTGCAGGGATAAAAACCAAAGGCGTTGATATTGATTTTACCCAAATTATTAGGGACAAGAAGAAATTAGTCGCCACACTTCAAGAAAAAAAATACATGGATGTGGTACGCGATTTTGAAAACCTAAAAATGATAACAGGCTGGGCAGAATTTCTTGATGAAAAAACCATAGTTGTTGATAGAAAAGAAGAATATACAGCACTTAAATTCATTATCGCAACGGGTGCAACTACCAACATTCCAACCATTGAAGGATTAAATGAAATTGGTTATTTGACCCATGTTTCCTTATTCGATTTAGAAGAAAAACCAGAAAGCCTTACCATAATGGGTGCGGGTTATATCGGTTTGGAAATCGCCATGGCTTACAACCGCTTAGGAGTGAAAGTTCGCATCATAGAATTTACGGACAGAGTTTTAAGAACCCAAAACCCCGATATCAGCGAAGCATTAGAAACGCAAATGCGAAAAGAAGGGATAGAAATCTTACCGAACTTCCGAGCCGTAAAATTTGAGAAAAAAGGAAACGAAACAATTATCCATTGTAAATGTCCGGACGGTTCATTTACACAAATAGTAGAAAAAGGAAAAGTGGTAGTGGCCACAGGAACAAAACCTAACACACAAAAGTTGGGATTGCAAAATATTGGATTGGAACTCGATAAAACCGGACACATTGTGGTAAATAAGAAAATGGAAACCAACATCCCTAACATATATGCTGCGGGCGATGTTACCAATACGCCGGCATACGTTTATACAGCTGCTATGGAAGGGAAAGTTGCTGTTGAAAATGCTTTTACAGGTGCTAATATCGAGGTAGATTATTCCTCATTGCCTTGGGTAGTTTTTACCGACCCACAAGTGGCAGGTGCAGGATTGGATGAAGTACAAGCCGAAACCCAAAACATTCCGTTCGAAGTTTCTAAAATAGAATTGAAGGATGTGCCGAGGGCCATAGCCGCAAACGATACCAGAGGTTTTATCAAACTCATTCGCAATACCGAAACCGACAAGCTGATAGGTGCAAGAGTGGTTGCACCTGAAGGCGGAGAACTCATCCAACAATTAAGTATGGCAATCAAATACGGAATAACGGTAAAAGACTTGGCAGAAAGTCTTTAACCCCTACCTGACATTAGGAGAAGGAATAAAATTAGCAGCTATTGCATTTGGGAAAGACGTTTCAAAATTGAGTTGTTGTGCAAGCTAATTCCCTTTCACAGGCATTCACTCTTGCAAGTCGCAATTGCCAAGCTAAACTAAAACGAGCAAGAGTGTATGCCTCTCCTATCTATAGGTACAGCAACATTGAACAGACAAACCATTGTGCGTGGGCTTGTTTAATTGTTTTTTCTTTCATTTTTCTGTTCGTTTTAAATGCGCTTATTTAATTGAATAAATAAATTTTAGCTATCAAGGCATGAAATATTAATAAATGTAATTATTTTTGTGTGCATAATTAAAAATAAATCATATGAAGCTATACATTCCAAAAAATTACAAGCCCATTCTTAATCTTGCACAAACTGAGAAAGCGATTAAACTGATTAAAGATTTTTTTGAAATTAACCTATCGGCAGAATTGCAGCTTCGCAGGGTTACGGCTCCGTTGTTTGTATTGAAAGGCACAGGCGTAAACGACGACTTAAATGGTGTGGAACGAAAGGTTTCGTTTGAAATAAAAGACATGGACGGTAGGGTTGCCGAGGTAGTAAATTCGCTGGCCAAATGGAAACGCATGATGCTGGCTGAGTACAATATTCCGCTCGGATATGGCCTGTACACCGATATGAATGCCATCCGTCCCGATGAAGAACTCGATAATCTGCATTCACTCTATGTCGATCAGTGGGACTGGGAACGACACATGGCACCTTCCGACCGTAATCTCGACTTTCTTAAATACATTGTCCGTAAAGTGTACAGTGTACTACGACGCACGGAATATCTGGTATACGAACAGTATCCCGAACTCGATCCTATCCTGCCAGAAGATATTACCTTTGTTCATAGCGAAGAACTTTACCAGATGTATCCTAATCTGTCCCCACGTGAACGCGAAACCGAATTCGTTAAAAAACACAAAGCTATATTTGTTATTGGAATCGGAGCTAAGCTGAAAAATGGCGAACCCCACGACGGCCGTGCACCCGACTACGACGACTGGATTACCGAAACCGAAAAAGGATATCGTGGTCTCAACGGCGATATCATCCTATGGAATCCGATACTCGAAACAGCCTTCGAAATTTCCTCGATGGGTATACGTGTAAGCCCCGAGTCGCTCCTGCAACAACTTGAAGCTACAGGAACCACCGACCGCAAGGAATTAATGTTTCACAAGCGCTTGCTGGCTGGCGAATTGCCCCAATCGGTGGGTGGCGGAATAGGACAGTCACGGGTATGCATGTTCCTGCTACGTAAGGCCCATATTGGCGAAATACAGTCGAGCATCTGGCCTGAAGAAATGATTGCCGAATGCCGCAAAAATCAAATAGTGCTGATATAATTGTACACTGTCCTGCTGCATATCAATAATTTTTTGGCTACTTCTCTTAACTTGAAGAAGTAGCCTTTTTTACAATGATTTTTATCAGTCACCAAGGCATATCCCGAAAAAACATACTATCCACCGACGCGCAGCGATGCTCAAAAATGACCACCTTGCTCGATGAAGTATTTTTATAGCCATGTTACTGTTGTGCAATCTCATAAACCCTTCTTATCGGGAGCTGCTGAAGCACTATTGCTGTACGGTTGGGCAGGTAAATTCTAAGTAAATTGACTTTTGAGGTAGATATAACGCTACCCGAATAGGTGTAGTAAATATACTCTTTGTCTACACGGTTGAATCCTCCAAAACTTGCCTCGTCGGTATTGAGCACTACCCGATATTTGCCGGCAGCCACTGGCAAGCTATAATCAGTATACGACTGCGTGGGGTGAAAATTAAACAGGAACAGAAAGTTTTTCCGTGAATAGGCCAGTATCTTATTTTCCTCGTCGGCACGAAGCAATACTGTGGAGGGATCGTCAAACAACTCTGCCTGTTTAACCCAGGCTATCATGGCAATGTCAAAATCGTTGAGGTAATGATACTTAAGGTTAGGATTATCAACCAGCGACCATTGACGCCGGGCATACTGGTACGACCAGTTATTCCCCTCGCGTGGAAAATCAATCCATTCGGGATGTCCAAACTCGTTTCCCATGAAATTAAGATATCCTGCACCTGCCGTGGAAAGGGTAGCCAGCCGGATCATCTTATGTAATGCTATAGCCCGGTCGATAATCAGGTTGGTATCTTCCTTGGCCATGTGAAAGTACATTTCTTTGTCGGCCATGCGGAACATAAGCGTTTTGTCTCCTACCAATGCCTGGTCGTGCGATTCGGCATACGAAATGGTTTTTTCTTCCGGACGCCGCGTGGTAAGCTCGTGGTATAGCTCACCCATCCGCCATTGCTCGTCGGGCAGTTCCTTAATTAACTTTATCCAGTAGTCGGGCACTCCCATGGCCAGCCGATAATCGAAGCCATAACCACCCTCATGAAAGGGAGCGGCCAGACCCGGCATCCCACTCATTTCCTCAGCAATTGTTAACGCTTTAGGTCGAATCTCATGGATGAGCTTATTGGCCAGCATCAGATAAACTATTGCATCCTCATCCTGATTACCATCGAAATACATATCGTAATGGGTAAAATTTTTTCCCAGACCATGATCAAGATATATCATGCTGGTTACCCCGTCGAACCGAAAACCATCAAAATGATATTCGCTAAGCCAAAACTGACAGTTCGACAAAAGAAAATGCATTACCTCAGTTTTCCCATAATTAAAACACAAGGAATCCCAGGCAATATGATGGCGACGACTTCCCGTGTGGAAATATTGGTAGGGACTTCCATCAAAATTGCCCAACCCTTCCAGCTCATTTTTTACCGCATGGGAATGCACCAGATCCATAACAACTGCAATACCCATTTGATGGGCGGTATCGATAAGTTCCTTAAGATCGTCGGGGGTGCCAAAACGAGAGGACACCGCAAAAAAATTCGACACATGGTAACCAAAAGAACCGTAGTACGGATGTTCCTGAATGGCCATGAGCTGAATGGTATTGTACCCCAACTCTTTTATTCGAGGCAAAACTTGTGCTGTAAATTCTCGGAAGGTAGCAATTCTCCCTTCTTCGGACGACATACCTACATGGGCCTCGTAGATAAGGGGATATTTAAAGGTAGGGATAAATTCGGGGCACTTCCATTGGTAGGAGGCAGGCGGATCCCATACACAGGCATCAAACACCAGTGACACCGGCTCCTGCACAGCATAACGGGTATATGAGGGTAATCGGTAACCACTTCCGCCTTGCCAGCAAACCAACAACTTATATTTATCGCCATGATGAAGTGTATCTGGTGGAAGCGCAATTTCCCAATTACCATGCGATAACTTTTTAAGCGCAAAACGTTGATCCTTATGCCAGGCCGAAAAGTTACCCACCAGATAAATGGCAGTAGCATTGGGTGCCCATTCGCGAAATATCCACCCCTCCTGCGTTTTATGAAGTCCATAATACAGATGACCCGTTGCAAAATCCTGAAGCCGGCGACCCCCACACAATACCTCTTCCTTAAGTAAAGCAGACCTCCATCTGCGCAAAATTACCTCACGGTAGGGCGAAAGCCAGGGATCCTTTTCAATTAAAGCGACATGTGCCGATTCCATGGAAAGCTTTTTTGCAAGATAGCAATTATATTTTGTATGGCAATAAAGATACGCAAAAGATTCTTTTTACAATCCGCTTAAAAGAAATTAGATTAACGTAGATAAAATTTCACCATCGCTAACATCTTCCTATGAAATAACGGCTGAAAAAAGTATCTTTGCAAAGAGTGGTACAAATGTTGCCATATAACCCAAAAATAAATAATACTTTTGGTATAATAAGAAAGCTTAAAAGGCAAGCATTTGTATTTCCTTTACAGCGTATTAAACTGAAACTAAAATTGATTTGCGATGAAAGGTTTTATAAAAATGGTGCTGGCAGTGGTAGTAGGTTTTTTTCTTACCAGCCTGCTTCTTTTCTTTTTCATGATTGGAATTGTATCCGGCCTTGTTCCGAAACAGGAAGTTGTCAGCATAAGTCCCAACGCAGTAATAAAGCTTACCCTCGACCGTCCTATTGTAGAACGTAGTTCGCATAATCCCTTTGATGAAATAGATCTTAGCTCCCTGAGCCGCAGGAATGTCGATGGGCTGAATGAGCTTCTGAGCAATATAGCAAAGGCAAAAGACGACCCGAATGTAGCAGGGATTTATCTTGAGATTACCTCCATTGATGCAGGAATCAGCACAGTAAAAGAACTTCGACAAGCCCTGCTTGATTTTAAACAAAGTGGCAAATTTGTCATAGCCTATAGCGACTATCTTACTCAGAAAGGTTATTATTTAGCCAGCGTAGCCGATCGCATATTTTTAAATCCTCAGGGAAGCATAGAATGGCAGGGGTTACGTTCGGAAATCATGTTTTTCCGGGGTACACTGGAAAAACTCGGGGTTGAACCCATTGTGATAAGACACGGAAAATATAAAAGCGCCGTTGAACCCTTCACCAACGACCGGATGAGTGCCGAAAACCGTCAACAGCTTCAGCAATTAGTACAGAACATCTGGCACGATATGCTCAACGATATTGCTACCAGCCGCAACATAGGGAAAGATACCCTGCAGCTTACTGCCAACCAGCTCATAGCCTACAACGCCGATAGTTGTTACAAATTTCAACTAATCGACAGCCTGGCCTACCAGGATGACATGAAAAAGATTCTAAGCAGTAAAGTTGGCTGCAACGAAAAAGAATTAAATATTGTTGATTATCAGAAGTACACAAAAGCTCCCAAAAATTATGCAGGAAAGGGACTGGCGAAGAATAAGATTGCTATCGTATACGCCTATGGCGATGTGATTTTGGGCAAAGGCGATGAGGGTACCGTTTCGTCGGAGCATATATCCAGGGCCATAAGAGAAGCACGTGAGGATTCGTCGATAAAAGCTATTGTGCTGAGAATAAACTCGCCTGGCGGAAGTGCTCTGGCTTCGGAAATTATCTGGCGGGAAATTAAACTTACCACACCGGTAAAACCTGTAGTGGCCTCGCTGGGCGATGTCGCAGCCTCGGGTGGATACTACATTGCCTGCGCTTCGAGCTCCATTGTGGCTCAACCCACTACCATAACCGGCTCCATTGGCGTTTTTGGATTACTCTTCAACGCTAAAGAACTTTTAAACAAAAAACTGGGCATAACTACCGACGTGGTTAAAACCAACGAATATGCCGACTTCCCATCCTTATCACGACCCCTTGCGGCCACTGAGAAAAGAAGGCTGGAGATGGAAATCGACCGAATTTACAATACCTTTGTTCAACATGTGGCAGAAGGACGTAAAATGACCCCACAGCAGGTCGACTCGTACGCCCAGGGACGTGTATGGAGCGGAATTGACGCTCTATCCATAGGACTGGTTGATACACTCGGAAACATCAACGATGCCATACGTATTGCCGCACGCCTTGCTCAAGTTACCGATTATCGTGTGGTAGGACTACCCAAACTCGAAGAACCCTTTGAGAAATTGCTCAAAGAATTAACCGAAAGTCGAGAAATGAAAGTATTGCAATCGATATCCGAAAAAATACCTTACATCCAGCATATGGTATCATTAAGCCGAATGCAAGGTATCCAAACCCGCCTCCCCTTCGAAATTACAATACATTGAGCTAAATATCGAAAGCTATGGTAAACTTCATTTTTAGCCTATTGATGGGAATTGTGGTTCTCACCATCCTTGTGATATACTTCATTTATCTGGTAGAATGGATGAAACTGCCTTTCCGCAACAAATGGCTAAAAATTGCTGCATATTTGCTTATAACCCTGTTACCGGTATTGGGGCTTGTCATTTATAAGTATTCAAAAAAATGGTTTGTTGATAATGCTGCAGCCTAACCATTACCATTTTTAGCCTTTGAGATTTGAAGTCGGGGGATGGAAAAAGAGAAAATATACGTATCAGAATATGCGTCACGGGAATACCGAAAGTTGTTACGTTATGCCCGTGAGTCGGCGGTTCCCATTGATCTCAACCAGCTTCGAACAGCTTTGATGCTTTCGGGGCGGGCCTGCCGCAGGGTGCAGCAACAAATCAATGAACCCATGCTGGTACAATCGCTGCAGGTAGCGCAAATTGTTGTGGGAGAAATTGGCCTGGGTACCGCCCCAGCCTGCACCGCCCTGATGTATAAATTTGCTGAAAACCAAACTCTTAGCATCGATGAGATTCATACGCTGTTAGGTGAAAAAATTGCCCAGCAGACCTACGAACTGGCCAGGCTTTCAACTATTTCGAGTTACACACACGAGCAAGCTGAAGCCTATCGCAAGATGCTATTCAGCCTGACCAACGATATCCGGGTTATACTGGTTAAGCTTGCCGACCGGCTGTATGCTATGCGCAATCTCGACAATGAAGAGCCATCCACACAAAATCGCTTATCCTACGAAGCATTCGATATTTATGCTCCAATTGCGCACCAGCTGGGACTTTACACCATCAAAACCGAACTGGAAGATCTTGCTCTGAAGTATACCAATCCTGAAATGTACAACTATATTGTAAAAAAACTTCAGGAAACAGCCCCTACCCGCAATCGCTACATTAAGGATTTCATTGCCCCCATCAAAACCGAGTTGGATAAACAACATATCCGATATACGATAAAAAGCCGAACTAAATCGATATTCTCGATATATAACAAAATGCGCAAACAGAATATCGATTTTAGTGAGGTGTATGATATTTTTGCCATCCGCATTATCCTCGAAGCCGAAAGCCAGCATGAGCAAAGCGAGTGTTGGAAAGTATTTTCTGTGGTAACCAATCTGTATCCCTCTAATCCTGAACGCATGCGCGATTGGATTACCGTGCCCAAGTCGAGTGGTTACGAATCGTTACATGCCACAGTTCAGGGTCCCGAGCAAAAGTGGGTAGAGGTACAAATTCGAACTACCCGCATGGACGAGATTGCTGAGAAAGGGATGGCTGCTCACTGGAAATACAAGGGCAGAGGAACCAACAGCGATTTTGATGAGTGGCTCAATAAAATAAGGGACATCCTTGAAAAAGGGCAAATGGATGAATCGGGCGAAGAAACAGAGCTTACCCAGTATGCCAAAGAAATATTCGTATTTACGCCCAAAGGCCAACTCAAGGTCCTTCCCAAAGGCTCTACCGCCCTCGATTTTGCCTATGAAATCCATACCGATATCGGAAATACCTGCATTGGGGCTCGAGTTAATGGGAAAAGTGTCCCTATCCGGTACGAGCTCAATAATGGCGACCGCGTAGAAATTATCACCTCAAAAACCCAAAAACCAAAGGCCGACTGGTTGGATTTTGTAATTACTTCGAAAGCTAAATCGAAGATCAAACTGGCACTAAAAGAAGAAGTAATCCGGCAAGCCGAAATTGGCAAAGAAATTTTCAAACGTCGACTACGCAACTGGAAAATCATTTACAGCGACTTGCTGGTAAGCCGATTGCTTAAACATTATAAGCTGAAAAATGCCATTGATTTTTATGCGCTCATTGCCAGCGAGAAAGTCAGCCTCAGCGAGATCAAAAGCATCATCAAATCGGCAGAACAAGAGGAAGCCGCCGGGCCCGAAAAAATCGAGCACGTACCCCTGGAAAAAATTGTACCGGGTTTGACCGCAGGCGCAGAAGAGGTACTGGAAATTGATGAAAAACAGCTGAATAATGTTGACTACAAGCTTGCCAAATGCTGCTCACCCATCTTTGGTGACGAAATTTTTGCCTTTGTTACCATCAACGATGGCATCAAAATTCACCGTCTTACCTGCCCTAATGCCAGTGACATGCTCAATCGTTATGGTTACCGTGTGCTGAAAGCCCGGTGGATTGGCGAAGATAGTAGTACAAACTTTCAAACAGCCATCAAAATTACCGGCAGTAACGAGATTGGCATACTAAGTAAGATTTCCGATGTGATTTCCAAGGACCTTCATGTACGCATGCGTTCCATCAACATTGACACCCACGAGAATCAGTTTGTAGGCATCATCAAGCTTTTTGTAAAAGATGTGAAATATCTTGACATGCTGATTCACAAGCTGCTGAAGATAAAAGGGGTATACACGGCCACCCGTGTGGATGGTATTTAAATACTTACCAGCCGAATGTATAATACAAGTAATAATTGACGCCAAGCAAAAGAGCATTCCTGCTTTTTCCAAATCCGGCCAGATAATAGGGGGTAATTGATCCCCCACTGGAAGTGTAGATAATACGGCTAAGTTTAACCTCCCATCCCAGGGCAAAATACCGGGCAAGCTGGGTCCGTAGGCCTATCGAAAAATCGAGCCACACGCTTTGATGAACAGATGAACCAATACTAAAATAGCGTGTACCCCAGAATTTATCGGGGATAACAATGTTGTCGGCCCGATGCTGTGTATTTGAATATCCCAGATGCAAGCCTAAGAATATAAAATTTCGTTCATTGGGGCGGTTGCGACGAAAAATATTCCGTTCGACCCCTCCCCGAACATAGTAACCCGACGAACGGTAATCAAAGCTTTTAATACTATCGTTCACCTGACGCAAAAAATGCATATATCCCCCATCCACAGTAATGGCAAAAGACGTCCTGTGAATCCAACCCATTTTTCCATTAATCGAATATTTCCCTGGGACCACCAGCTGTTCGGCCAGGCCCCAGCCATCAAATGCAAGAAAAACCTCATGGGATATTTTAGGAACTGTATCCTGGGCAAAAGCAGACATCCCCGCACTTAGATTAATTAGTAAAAGGCTCCCTGCAAGCACCTTCCTCTTGATGTAGACTGTTGAAGACAAAGCCATACGGTTTTTTATACGTTGGACAGCAAATTTACTCTTTTACCTCCAACTTAAAACCTGTGCGGTGAATATTTTGTATCGACACGTTGGGGTCGTCTTTTAAAATCTTACGCAGCTTGGTAATATATACATCCATGCTTCGCCCCATGAAATAATCATCATCGCCCCAGATCAATTTTAGGGCAAAATCGCGCCGTACCAGCTGATTTTTGTTAACGCAAAGCAGACGTAACAGAGCCGATTCTTTATTGGTAAGATTTCGGGTGTTCTGGTCGATGCTAATCACCTGATTACTGGCATCGAAGGTATATCGACCTATCTGGTATATTTCTTTCTCTACCACCACATCCGAACCCTGTTGCTGGGTACGACGCAGTACGGCCTGAACACGTAACAACATTTCTTCGGTCGAAAATGGTTTGGTAAGATAATCATCGGCACCGACAAGAAAACCACGTACTTTGTCCTCACGCATGGCCTTGGCGGTAATAAAAATGATGGGTATCCGATCGTTTTTTTTGCGTATTTCCTCGGCAACTGTAAATCCATCCTTAACAGGAAGCATCACATCAAGTAATATCAAATCGTAGAGTACGGTTCCCCACATACTTAGTGCCTGTTGACCATTATCTGCCCAATCCACTGTATAGCCCACATCTATCAGCAAGTCGCGTATGACCTCACCCAAATTTTTGTCGTCTTCTACCAGAAGAATTTTAGCCAAACTCTTCATTGCTTTCTTATTAAAGGATGAAACTATTCATTACTGAAAAGGTATAAAAATGTTAAACCTCGAACCTTTTCCGGGTTCACTTTGAACCGAAATGGTGCCTCCATGGGCTTCGGTCATAATTTTCACATAGTACAAGCCTATGCCTGTCCCTTTTACATCATGCACATTGCCCGTAGGCACCCGATAAAATTTGTCGAAAATATACTTTTGATTTTCAGGAGCAATACCAATTCCCTGGTCAACCACCGAAATTTGAATACCGCCATCAATATTCACAGTATAAATATCAATTACCGGGTCGTCCTTAGAATATTTATAGGAATTTTCGACTAAATTTTTAATAATATTGGAAAAATGCAGGGGATCGACCACTGCCGTGCTGCGTGTAGCCTCGAAGTGATAATGCAGACTCACACGCTTTTGCTGCAAATCGACAAACAGATTTTCTATGGCACTTTGAATCAGCTCGTGCAAATCAACCTCTTCCTTGTTAAGCTCGTAATCCTTTTTATCGAGCTGGGCCATCCGTAGTACTTGCTCAATCTGCAGCTGCATGCGATGATTCTCCTCATGGATAATGCGGGCATATTTCTGAATCTTTTCCGCACCTTTGGTTGTATCCAATTTCATCAGCATTTCTGAGGTAATAGCAATCGTACTAATGGGAGTTTTGAGCTCGTGTGTCATATTGTTGATAAAATCCGACTTCATCTCGGAAAGTTTCTTGTGCCTGAATACAGAAAAAATTATATAGGTAAATGAGAGAATGATTATAATAAGAAATACCGCCGACAGAATAAGCCAGTTCCATATGCTGCAAATGATGCTACGCGAAACGTTAGGAAAAACAACCTCGATACGCGCCGATGCCTTCGGATTAAGGTCGTACAGACACTTTTTAAACTTTTTTCTTTCATCGTTCAGTAGCGAAAAACCCGAAGTATGATATATTACAGAATCGTTCGAGTTGAGTATAACCGCATACTCATACGGTTCATGAATCTTATTAAACTCTACCAACTTTTTAAAAGTCGAATCAAAATTGTAATGTTCCAGCTGCAATAAAACCCCTCTCGCGCTGCTATCGGAGATAGGATAGGGCTGAATCTTACTGAGTTTAACAATTCTATCTACCGTTCCACATAAAGCATTGTACGCTCGCTGCTCGAAATGCTGCTGCGAAAGTTCAATAGCCTTATTTACCCAAAAAGCCTGAGTAATCATAAGACCCACCAACGACACCGCCGACAATACAACTATTAAAATGATGATACGATTTCGCATGTACTTTTTGTTCCAATCTTTTTACAAAGATAATTGAAAATCATGCACATATTAGACAAATTAACTCTATCTTAACAAGATGTACCGGTAATATTTTAAAAACGGGAATATACCCTCATCGTGTGTAATTTGAATGGTGTAATGTTGGAATAATATCGACAATAAGCTTAAATTCAACGATTTGGAGGGCTTGCCCACAGTATAGGCCTTGAATTATCAAGCTTCTGAATAAGATCGACAATCGACTGCTGTTTTTCGGCCGGTATTTTTTGGGTAATTAGCCATGCGGCAATAGGAGTATAATTGCGAAAACTAAGCACCTGCTTTTCAATAGCTTTGAGTAGGTCGTCGTCGCCAGAGCTGCGTGGAGTTAAATCAAAAATTTGCCATCGATAGGGATAATTCGTCAAAAAAGTCGGCTGGATAGTATATAAATTAATTTGCAATAATGAATCTATTGGCCACAGCTGGCTATTAATCTGCAACGCTGTGTCGTTGTATTTGATATCTCGTATGCCTATCCGATATTTTACGGCATCAACGGTTTCGTTGTCCTTATTTTTCAATACAAAAATGGCAGTGTACCAGTAGGGAGTATCGGCTTCCCAGATATTGTAGGCCGGTAATATTTGTTGCAAAGTCACCCATTTCGCCTCTGCTGGCTTAATCCCTTTTCTTTTTGCGAAAATAACCTGTTGTCCCCGACGGTTGTATAGCTGAAACTCCAGATTGTATTTATCCTCAATGCCGGGCAAAAAAGTTTTGGGTAATACCGCTGCCTCAAACACCAGCTTATTTTTAGAATTTTTACTAACCGTCATATAAAAATCCCAGATGGCCACGTTAGGGAAAGCATACAACCATGCGTTACCCATTTCGGGCATAGGCACCTGAGCTGCATCCCACTGCAGCAGGATAGTGTTTAATCGTCCAAAAACCAGATACGGAGTAACATTCCACTCGCATCCCCAGGTAGCAGTAGCTGAGTTTCCAATACGTATGCCATTGACCCAAAGAACAACAGGAGAACTCATATAGTCGAAATGTACAAAAACCTGCAACCCATACCATTCTTCAGGAACAGGAACCACCTTTCGCATAATGATTGTTCCCTGATTAGCTGTTTTTATATTGGCAGCCATACGGGCACGCATGGGTTTCCACAGCGTATCAACATATCGCCAGGTGGCATACCGGGGGATATTCGATTCGTCAGTTATCACCGTATATTTCCATCCCGATGTCATGGGAAGATACCAGGGACTGCGCTCAGGTAGATCGTTGTAGGCATCGTTTTCGGTAGGAAAATGAAATACAAAGGTGTGCAAAGACGACTCAGCAAATAAAGGATACTTTCGTACGGTAGTATATCGCTGGGCAGAAAGATTAACGACCAATAAGCTCCAAAAAGCGCAAATAGCAAACGATCTCATTCAAATATATTTTATCACATGCAAATATAACCACGAGTAGCCAATAAATTTCCATAGGTTTGTAACTATTTTAAACGCCATTCGTCACACCATAAAAATTTACGCGTATATGTCACGAAAGAAAATGATTGAGCTCGAAAACATTCATAAAAGTTATGGTACCGGTAGCAGCCGGTTGCATGTATTAAAAGGGGTAAATCTGTCGATTGAAGAGGGGGAAATGGTTTCGATTATGGGATCGTCGGGGTCGGGAAAATCGACCCTGCTAAATATTCTGGGGATACTGGACAACTACGATGAGGGTAGTTACCATCTCGATAATATGCTAATAAAGAATTTGAACGAAACCAGAGCAGCCCTGCTGCGAAATGAGTTCATTGGTTTTGTTTTCCAGTCATTTAATCTCATATCTTACAAGAGCGCACTTGAGAATGTAGCCCTACCCCTTTACTATAAAAAGGTGAGCCGTAAAAAGCGCAATCAGCTGGCCATGGAATATCTCGAGCGGATGGGCCTGACTGAATGGGCAAATCATCTGCCCAACGAGTTGAGCGGGGGACAAAAACAACGGGTAGCCATTGCACGGGCACTTATTACGCAACCCAAAATCATCCTGGCCGACGAACCTACCGGTGCCCTCGACTCAGCAACCTCGCTCGAAGTTATGAAACTGCTAAAAGAAGTGAACCAGCTGGGTATCACCATTGTAATTGTAACCCACGAACACGATATAGCTGCGCTCACCCAGCGGGTCATACATATCCGCGACGGCATCATTGCCCATCACGACGAACCCGTTAAACAACAATCGTATGTTTGATCTCGATAAATGGCAGGAAATATTTGCTACCCTGCGGCAAAATAAATTGCGAACTTTCCTGACTGGTTTCTCGGTAGCCTGGGGAGTTTTCATGCTTATCATCCTGCTGGGTGCCGGCAATGGGATTCAACACGCCATCGAATACAGCTTTCGTAGCTCAAAAGTTAACAGCCTGTGGATATGGAACGGCCAAACAAGTATGAATTACAAGGGACTCAAACCCGGCAGAAATATTCAAATGAACAACGACGACTATTTCCGGATAAAAAAATTAGAGTCGAAAAATATCAGCCGTTTGTCCTCGCGGTTTCAAATCCCGGGCGACAATCTGGTAAGCTATGGTAAAAAAAGTGCCCGCTTTGAGATTCGTACGGTATACCCCGAATATCAGATTATTGAGAATATTGAATTGAAAGAGGGTCGATTTCTCAACAACATCGATATTGCCGAAACCCGAAAAGTAGCTGTGATAAGCACCGATGTTTGTACCGAGCTTTTCCCCAACGAAAATCCAATTGGAAAATACATCAAGGCCAACGGATTTCCTATGTTGATAGTGGGTATATTCGAGGATAAAGACAACTGGAATAACAATAAATGCATTTATATTCCGGTAACGACAGCACAGAAGGTGTATGGTAGTCGCAACATTCAAATGTTGTCTGTCATGATGCGCGAAGATATTGGCATTGAAGAAAGTAAACAGCTCGAGGAAAATATCCGTAAGCAAATAGCACAACATCACAATTTCGACCCCAATGATACGCGTGCGATAGGAATAAGCAATGCGCTGGAAAACTATATTCAGACTAAAAAAATTATCTCTGCTATCAAGCTTTTCGTATGGATAATCGGCATAATGACCATTATAGCCGGCATTGTAGGCATAAGTAATATCATGACCATTGTAATAAAGGAACGAACGAAGGAGATTGGGATTCGTAAAGCGGTAGGTGCCAAACCCCTTTCGATCATTTCGCTCATCCTGCAGGAGTCGATATTCCTGACCAGCATTGCGGGATACATTGGAGTAGTACTGGGTATAGGACTGCTGGAGCTAATAAATTCTAAGCTGCCCCCCTCCGACATGTTTCGCAATCCGACGGTCGACATTAATCTGGCTATTGCCGCCGTAGTTATACTGGTCATTGCTGGTACCCTTGCAGGATTCTTTCCAGCCCGAAAGGCCGCGCAAATAAAACCAGTTGAGGTATTAAGGGATGAATAAACTTAACTTAACATAGCATGTTTGACACCGATAGATGGAAGGAAATTATTTCCTCGCTAACCCGTAATAAAGTACGTACTCTTGTAACCGCCTTTGGAGTATTCTGGGGCATTCTGATGTTGGTCATCATGCTGGGTTCGGGACGAGGATTGCAAAATGGCATGTTTCATATCTTAGGCGATTTTGCCACCAATAGCCTGTTTATCTGGACACAGCCTACTACCGAACCCTACAAAGGTTTTCCCAAAAACCGGCAATGGTATTTCAACAACGAAGATACCAGGGCATTACGGGAAAATATTCCGGAAATAGCCGTAGTAGCCCCTCGCGTGGAGGCACCTAAGGGTAACCAGCTGGTTGTTTACAAGAAAAACAATGGCAGCTTTGCTGTCAATGGCGATTATCCCGAAACCAACCGACTCGATCCGGTTACCATACTGGAAGGCAGATTTATCAACTATCTCGACCTGATTGAAAAACGAAAAGTAGTGGTGATAGGCTCAAGGGTCAAGGAACAGCTTTTTGAACCCGGAGAAAGCGCACTGGGTAAATACCTCCAAATTTCGGGTATGTATTTTCAGGTAGTAGGCGTATTTAAATCGAAGCACACCCAGGATTGGGGACGCTTTCAGAACGAATCCATTTTTATGCCCTTTACAACCCTGCAAAAAGCCTACAACCTCGGCAATATCGTATTCTATTTTGGAATCATGATAAAGCCCGAATACCATGTAGCCGATGTAGAAAAAAAAGTACGTAGGCTGCTTGCCTCACGACATAGCATATCGCCCAACGACAATCTGGCCTTTGGGTCGCAAAATATCGAGGAAGAGTTCAAACGTATGAATGGGGTTTTCATTGGTATACGTTTTCTTACTTGGTTTGTGGGCACGCTCACGCTTTTTGCAGGCGTAGTAGGGGTAAGTAACATCATGCTGGTGATTATCCGCGAACGAACCAAGGAGATTGGTATTCAGCGTGCACTGGGGGCTACCCCCTTGCATATCCTGTCGCAAATCATTTTTGAATCTATTCTGCTCACATTCGTGGCTGGATTAATAGGGATGGTACTGGGAATTGGAATCATGCAGGGGGTCGATACTATTCTGCATCATACCGTAAACCCCGATAGTGCCTATTTCCTAAACCCCGAAGTCGATATGCAGGCTGTAATAAGCGCCTTTGTACTGCTTATCATTGCCGGAACAATTGCCGGAAGCCTGCCAGCCTGGCATGCCATACGTATTAAACCCGTAGATGCGCTGCGTACAGAAATATAAACTAATTACATAAAATTTAAAATGCTTACACAAATGAAAAAGATCGGACGTTTCATATTTATTGGACTGATTGCCTTTGGAATGGTATTTATTTTTTATTACCTGTATAGCAAAAACAAAAAACAGCCTGTGATTTTTGAAACCAAAACCCCTTTCGTTACCGACATTGTAAAGAAAACTGTTGCCACCGGCACCATTGTGCCCCGCAAGGAAATAGAAATAAAGCCACAGGTATCGGGGATCATTGAAAAGATTTATGTTGAGCCGGGCATGAGTATTAAAAAAGGGGATTTGATTGCAAAAGTTAAAATCATCCCCAACATGGTAAGCCTTAACGAGGCAGAAGCGCGGGTAAACAAGGCCAAAATAAATCTTGAAGATGCAAAGGAAATTTATGAGCGCCAACGAAAGGTTTATGAGGAAGGAGTAATACCTTTAGCCGATTTTCAACGGTACAAAGTCGCATACGAAAATGCTATGGCCGAGCTCGAAGCAGCTGAAAATAACCTGCAGCTCATCCGCGAAGGAGTAAATAAGCGCATGGGCACTGCCACCAATACCCTTATTCGCTCTACCATCGACGGCATGGTATTGAATGTTCCCGTTGAAGAGGGCAACTCGGTGATTGAAGCCAACAATTTTAACGCAGGTACCACCATCGCCTATGTGGCCGATATGGGCGAAATGATTTTTAAGGGTAAAGTAGATGAAACCGAAGTGGGAAAATTACATGAAGGTATGCCCATTATCCTTACCATCGGTGCCATAGAAAACGAAAAGTTCGATGCTACACTCGAATACATTTCGCCCAAAGGCATAGCAGAAAATGGCGCCATTCAGTTTGAGATCAAGGCAAAAATTCATCTTAAAAAAGGATTCTTTATCCGTTCGGGTTATAGCGCCAATGCTGATATTGTTCTCGACGAAAGAAAAAACGTTCTTGCTATACCCGAAAAACTTCTGCAGTTCGATGGTGATTCGGCCTTCGTTGAGATTGAAACACAACCCCAGGTCTTTACAAAACGTTATATCAAAACAGGTTTATCGGATGGCATCAATATTCAGGTTGTCGAGGGTCTTACCCTGAAAGAGAGGGTGAAAGTACCACTATAGCCTAAGTTAAAACCTCAACAAGCATATTGCTTACTTTGAAAATATCTGATTTTATCCATTAGATACATATCAAACAAAAAACAACAAAGGACGTGGTTCTCACGTCCTTTGCCATTGAACGAAGACTTAAAGCATTTACCTCTGCTGTTCCATTTTCTGCATTTCCTGGTTGTAAATTTCCTCAAATTTCTTTTTGTCGTAATCTATAGCCAGCTTCTGGTTTTTTGAAATGCTGTTGTTGATACCATCGAGGATAGCCTTTTTCGACACCTCGATAGCAACCCAATACTCGTATGTTTTGTCTTTCTGGAACAATTTTTCACCAATAATGCTAACATCTACCAGCTGCTGATTGACTACTTCACGAGTTAGACTCTCAAATTTGCTTTCGAAATCCTGAGCATCGGCTATAGAGCGCTGATTTACATAATTATCAGTTACTGCTTTGATAGTCGAGTTGATTAAACCCGCAATTTCGGCCTTGGCATTGTTCAGCGCAATCTTTTTAGCCGTAGCAATATCAGGACTTTTGCCCGATCCTTTAGCCCGGTAAAATTCCTTATCCGACTGATATTCCTTGCCCGAAAGGGGTAAAGCAATTTCTTCCATTCCAGCCTGCTTTTCCAACTTCTTGGGGCCTCCGCAATTGGTGACCAGCATCAGCACCAAGGCAAACATAAAGGAGGTAATAATAATCTTTTTCATGGGTTAAGGTTTTTTAATTTCACACTTAATTTTCATGTATAAAAATACGCATTTTCACGATAAAAAAAAATTGATAGGTAAATTTAGTAAGCCCATACAAAATTCAAATATTAATTTTTTGTTAGTTGTCTCATTTATCATTTTTTTATGAAAACAATTGCTTTCACACATTTTCTTTATTACGCCTAATTTAAGCCAAAAATCGGTCTACTTTGCATTGCTAATCAACAATATCAAGGTTAAATATTTATACCAGGCATTTTTATTCTTTTCCATACCCAAAGGGCACGCGATGGGCTATTGAATTACCAAGGGTTAGCGTATCGGTGTATTCTATTTCATCGCCAATAGGGATGCCGCGGGCAATGGTAGTAAAGGAAGGTCCGTATTTTTCGAATTTTCGGAAAATGTAAAATGCGGTAGTGTCGCCTTCGGGGGTAGGGCTAAGAGCCAGAATGAGCTCACGTATAGTCCCCTCTGCCAGTCGGCTTTCGAGTAAATCGATGCTCAGATCGGAAGGGCCTATGCCATCTATTGGGGAAATAACACCGCCCAACACATGATATAGCCCCCTATACTGGCCAGTAGCTTCGATGGAAATCACTTCCTTAATAGACTCAACAATACATACTACCGAGTTATCGCGGGAATGATCGGAGCAAATGGGACAAAGGTCGGTGTCGGTAATACTATTGCATCGATGGCAATATTTGACCTCCTTGCGTAAACGCTCAATGGCCTGGCTAAATGCTTCAACCTCGCCAACCGGGCGGCGCAGCAAGTGAAAGACCAAACGGAAAGCTGTTTTTTGTCCAATACCCGGCAATTTTGCAAACTGTTCAACCGCGTCTTCGAGCAAACGTGAAGGATAGGTAAAGGTATTCATGGAAACGATTTTGGCTTCGAAATTAGTAAATCTTGGATATTGTTTTTAGTTTTTTATTTTTGCAAGCACGCAAATGTAAAACTACATGTCACCTACAATTATTCTCGTTATCATTCTATTATATCTTGCCTTGCTATACCTAGTAGCACATATTACCAGTAAAAACGCCGACAACGCTACATTTTTTATCGGACGTCGAAAATCTCCCTGGTACCTGGTAGCATTTGGCATGATTGGGGCTTCTATTTCTGGCATAACTTTCATTTCAGTGCCCGGATGGGTGGGTAGCAGTCAATTCTCTTATATGCAGATGGTTATTGGCTACCTGGCAGGTTATGCAGTGATAGTATATGTATTAATGCCACTCTACTATCGCCTCAATCTTACGTCAATTTACACTTATCTCGAACATCGTTTTGGCCCCCGAGCTTACCTGTCGGGCGCTACCTTTTTTTTAATTTCCCGAACGGTAGGCTCTGCCTTCCGATTATTTATTTCGGCTAATGTATTGTACTTTATCATTTTCCAACATCTTGGTATTCCGTATTGGGTCACCGTGGTAAGTATGGTATTGCTCATTTACCTTTATACCTTTAAGGGGGGTATCCGCACGGTAGTATACACCGATGCCCTACAAACCTTACTGCTCCTGCTTTCGCTGGTGAGTTGCCTGGTAGTTATCAGCCAGAAGCTGCATTTCAACTTCACCGAAATGATTTCGTCCATAAAAAACAGCGAATATTCGAGAATATTCTTTCTCGACGACTGGCACGACAAACGTTTTTTTCTCAAACAATTCCTTAGCGGAGCATTTATAGCCATTGTAATGACTGGTTTGGACCAGGATTTGATGCAGAAAAACTTAAGCTGCAAAAATATCCACGAGGCCCAAAAGAACATGATATGGTATAGTATTGCATTAGTACCGGTTAATTTGCTTTTTCTTTCGCTAGGTGCTTTGCTGTACATATTTAGTGCAAAAACTCATTTTCCCCTGCCTGCTGCAGCCGACGATTTGTTTCCCGCCATTGCCATGCAACCCTTTATGCCTTCCTATTTTATCATAATTTTCGTTTTGGGTCTGGTATCGGTTACTTACTCAAGTGCCGACTCTGCTCTAACTGCGCTTACCACTTCTTTTACCCTCGACATTCTTAAAGCTCAGCGCAAAGGCGAGGCTGTTCTGTCAAAAACCCGCAAGATTGTTCATGTAGTCATGGCTATCATACTTATTATCCTTATTTTAATTTTTAGGCTCATCAATAATCAGAGTGTTATTAGCGCCCTTTTCACCGCTGCGGGCTATACTTATGGTCCTTTACTTGGATTGTTTGCCTTTGGGCTTCTTACTCGCTATCAGGTAAACGACAAATGGGTTCCCTGGGTAACAGGTGCTGCTCCTGTTGTGTGTCTGATGCTGAATTATCTTTTCCCTAACGTATTTGGCTTCGAAATGCTTATCATTAATGGAGCAATAACATTTCTGGGGCTGTGGTTGATTCGTCAATAGTCAAAATAACCACACGTATCGAGGAAAGAAATATTACCTTTGTAAAAAAATATGAACCGCATTTTACATAAGCAACAACGTACCCGATATGTAGTAAGCGACTTTTGTAGCGCTGTTGTAGCATGGGCATTTTTTTTCATTTTTCGAAAAATCATTATTGAAGATATCTCCCTGCAACAGCTGCCGGAACAAGTGCTACATAATGTTAACTTCTATGTAGGCAGTCTTGTAGTAGGTGGTTTCTGGATATTCATTTACTCACTCAGCGGTTACTATCATTATATCTTTAAGAAAACCCTCGACAGGGATGTATTCAAAACCTTCAAATCTGCCCTACTGGGGGTTACTATTTTGTTCTTCACCCTATTACTCAACGACACGGTACGCAATTACAAAAATTACTACGCTACCTACTCTGTATTATTTACGCTACATTTTACTTTCACTCTCATCCCTCGACTGATACTTACCCATAAAAAACAAAATGCTATACGTGAGGGCAAAATATTTTTCGACACATTGATTATTGGCTGTGGCGAAAGGGCCGAAAAAATATATACCGAACTGCTCGATAAGCCGGAATATGGACATCGCTTTGTAGGATATGTGAATAATCAACCGTGCAGTAACGACTTGTTGAGCAAGCATCTCCCTCATCTGGGGCAGGTTGAAAATATCCCCGACCTCATCAATACATACAACATCGATGAAATCATCATTGCCATAGAACCCGAGGAACAGAAGGATATTCTCAACATTGTTAGCTGGCTGGGCTACGCCGAGGTAAGTATTAAGGCTATTGCTGGGCTACACCAGGTGTTCAAAGGGCATGCCAAGATTACCAACCTCATGGGTACACCCCTGCTCGAAATAGAGTACGAGCTAATGCCCTACTGGCAGCAAACCATTAAAAAAATTATCGATATCGTATTTTCTGCAACTGCACTTATAGTTCTCTTCCCCATCATGCTTTTCTGTGCCATTGGCATAAAACTCACCTCGAAAGGGCCAATATTTTTCCGACAGGAACGAATTGGGAAAAATGGTAAGCCTTTTGTACTGTATAAGTTCCGCAGCATGTATGTAGATGCTGAGCAAAATGGCCCCAATCTGGCCAGTCCCAACGACAGTCGTTGCACGCCCTTTGGTCGCTTTCTGCGACGTACCAAGCTCGACGAAATCCCTAATTTTATCAACGTACTCAAAGGCGATATGTCGCTGGTTGGGCCACGGCCCGAACGACAGTATTATATCAATCAGCTAATAAAAAAAGTCCCACAATACAAACAGCTGCAAAAAATCAAACCTGGTATAACCTCGCTGGGGCAGGTTCGTTTTGGATATGCCAGCGATATCGATCAAATGGTACAACGCATGCGCTTCGATCTACTTTACCTGCAAAACATGTCGCTGTATACCGATTTTCTAATCCTCTACTACACCCTTAAAATTCTGTTCAAGGGCAGGCATTTTTAACATCAGCTTTTTTGCCTTATTTTCGATATACCTTGGTGGCAATTCCATGTAAAAGGGGCAAAATAACCCAATTCTTTACATTTGCATTTACTGCTTGTTAATTAAAAAAACGTAATTATCCTAAAATGAACCTCTAACTTTCTTTTTATGAAACTGGTAAAGAAAAACCGAATTAAAGCATAGTTGATTGGCTCCATCACAAAAAGGATAAAATGCTTTCTGGGTAAAAAAACAAAGAAAATTAGTCAGGAATTTGAAATAACACTACTAATCAGAAGCATAGAATGCAAAATAAAATACAATGAATATGTTCAGAAATCAACGTTTTTAAAAAATTACATTCTCATGTCAAAGACACAAAATAATTTTAAACTAACCACCATAATTGTTGTTTTAACTTCAACGCTAAATTATTCCTGCGCCCAGAATGTTAAAACCCAAACAGAGCAAAATATGTCACACAAGTATACCAATGAACTTATTCATGAAAGTAGCCCCTACCTATTGCAACACGCTCATAATCCTGTGCATTGGTATCCCTGGGGTGAAAAAGCTTTGCAAAAAGCAATAGATGAAAATAAGATGCTTATTATAAGCATAGGATATGCAGCCTGTCATTGGTGTCATGTGATGGAACAGGAAAGTTTTGAAGATACTACGGTTGCCCGTATTATGAATGATAATTTTGTTTGCATTAAGGTAGACAGGGAAGAGCGTCCCGACGTTGACCAGATATACATGTATGCGGCTGTACTTATACACGGAAGCGGGGGCTGGCCCTTAAATGTTTTGGCCCTGCCCGATGGAAAGCCATTCTTTGCAGGTACCTATTTCCCAAAAAGTGACTGGATAAAAATACTTAACTATTTTATTGATATTCAGAAAACAAGACCCAATGATTTAAAAAAACAAGCTGAACAAATCACCCATTATATTCATGCTATTGAAAATGTGCCACCTGTAGGTAACGCACCCCTATCAAGTCTTAAAGATATGGATAGTGTGTTTAATTTAATGAAATCGAATATTGACTTTAAAAAAGGTGGCACATACGGAGCCCCTAAATTTCCAATGCCTTCAGTATGGGAGTATTTACTACACTACCATTATTTGAGTAATAATCCAGAAGCATTGAAAGCGGTAAACGCGACCCTTGAAAATTTAGCATTTGGGGGAATATACGATCATCTGGGGGGCGGTTTTGCACGGTATTCAACAGATGCTGATTGGCATGTACCCCATTTTGAAAAAATGCTCTACGATAATGCTCAATTAGTTAGTTTGTATTCCCATGCTTATCAGCTAACAAAAAACCCCTTGTACAAAAAAGTGGTTTACGAAACGCTCGGATTTATTGAACGGGAAATGACATCACCCGAAAATGGTTTTTACTCGTCGCTGGATGCAGACAGCGAAAGCGAAGAAGGTAAGTTTTATGTTTGGACCAAAAAAGAAATTGACTCAGCCCTTGGAGATTTCGCACCCTTATTCAATGATTATTACAATATCACCAGCGATGGAAATTGGGAAGATGGTAAAAATATACTGTTTCGCAAAAACACTGATGACGATTTGGCCAGAAAGCATAAACTTACACTAAGTCAAAGCCTTGATATTATAAAAAAATGTAAAGCTACGCTCTTGGAAATTCGATCCAAAAGAACAAGACCCGCCCTTGACGATAAAGTCATTACCTCATGGAATGCGCTAATGCTCACAGGATATATTCAGGCCTACCGAGTTTTCGGGGACGAAAAATTTTTAAAAGCTGCAACCGCTAATGCCAGTTTTATACTAAAAAATGCTATAAATCGGGATGGCTCAATGAATCGAATTTATAAAAATGGAAGGCCGACAGTGACAGCGTTTCTCGACGATTATGCTTTTACTATTTCTTCCTTCATTGAACTATATCAGGCAACATTTGATGAAAATTGGTTATACAATGCCCAAAAATTAGCTGATTACGCAATTAAACATTTTTTAGATAGCCAATCGGGCATGTTTTATTACACGCATAACCAAAGTTCAGATTTAATTTCACGAAAAATGGAAATTACCGACAATGTTATTCCTTCTTCTAACGCTCAGATGGCTATAAATCTATTTTTGCTGGGTCATTATTTTCCCAAAGGAAATTACCTGGCAATGTCCAGGCAAATGCTTGCAAATATTCAGAAATCTGCTCATCAAAATATGTTTTATTATTCCCATTGGGGTCGCCTCGAATTGTATTTTCTATCATTTTATGAAGTTGCTATTGTTGGCAACGATTTTTTAAAAAAGCGAGAAGAACTTGACAATCAGTATTTACCAAACATCTTATTTTTAGGTTGTAAAAAAGAGAGCAGCCTTGAACTTCTCGAAAATAAATATGTCAATGGACAAACTACCATCTATGTTTGTCGTGACGGAGCTTGTCAGTTGCCTGTTACTCAAGCAAAAGATGCAATCAAACAAATTATAAAATAATATGCATGAAAAACCCTCTGTGGCATAAATATTTTCGTATGCTAAGGTAAGCAACATCCTCGTTAGTTTGTTAACTCCAAAGTACTAATCTGGATTTAATTTTCCTCTTCTATTTACTATCCTGCTGCTGAGCATAAACCGAAGGCAACACCCCAAACTCTTCCTTGAAGTACTTGGTAAAATACTTGGGATTGTTAAAGCCGACCTTGTAGGATATCTCGGCAATGGTAAGCTGACTTCCCCGCAACAGTTGCGCAGCACGTTTAAGCCGGATAGTTCTGATAAATTCTATAGGGGTTTTGCCCGTCAGCGACAACAACTTTTTATAAAGATTCACGCGACTCATATTTAGGGCATGGCTAAGTTCCTCGACCGAGAAATCGGTATTGTCGATATTTTTTTCTACAATTTCAATGGCCTTCTGAATAAACTTTTTGTCGAGCGAAACCACCTCAACCGCACTGGGTTCAATTTCTATCTGCTTCTGAAACGTCTTGCGCAGGGCATCGCGCTGGCGAATAAGATTGCGTATGCGCGATTCGAGAATTTCGAAGGTAAACGGCTTGGTGATATAATCGTCGGCACCAGCCTCAAAACCTGATATTTTCTGGTCGTTTGCCGTATGGGCCGTAAGCAGGATAACCGGGATGTGAGAGGTTCGCCTATCGGTCTTAATTTTTTTACATATTTCAATGCCATCCATCCCCGGCAAAACAATGTCGGTAATTACCACATCGGGAAAAAGCAACAAAACTTTTTGATACCCCTCTGTGCCATTGCTGGCTTCATGTACGGTGTAGCGATGCCGAAGATTATCTTTTAGATAAAAACGCAAATCGTGATTATCCTCTATGATAAGTATAGAAATGGATTTGTGATGACGTAGCTGATTTTCTTCAAGCATCTCAACGCCTGCGGGAGTTATATCTTCTTCAATCATCCTGGTTTCGACTGTTGCTTCGGTTATCACGGGTAAAGTTACAATAAAGCAACTACCTTTATCGGGATCACTCTCAACCCTTACAGTCCCCTGATGCAGTTTGACAAACTCCTTCACCAATGCCAGCCCTACCCCACTCCCCTGATTGACAACATTGCCCGGAATTTCATGCTGAAAAAACTGTTCAAAAATCTTTTCATGCTTGTCGGGCGGAATACCTATCCCGGTATCCCTTACGCTAATTTCAACCTCACCCTTGTTTTCTTTCGAAGCGGTTTGTTGATATTTCAGCTCAACCTGTATCTGCCCTTCCTGTGGGGTAAATTTAAACGCATTCGATAGCAGGTTGTACATAATTTTGTCAATCTTATCGGTATCGAAGTACATGAAAAGTGTGGCAACATTGGAATGAAAGCTATACTGAATATGCTGATTCTCTGCAATATCGGAAAACGAATGAGCAATATCCTTTACAAAAGCAACAATATCGGCATATTGGGGATTTAATTTAAACTCTTCAACCTCCATACGGCGAATATCAAGCAATTGATTGACCAGCCGCAAGAGCCGTTGAGCATTCCGATGAACCAATACCAGTTGCGATTTTAGCTCACCCTCCTTGAGCGTTTTTAATATTTTATCGAGAGGTGACAGGATGAGGGTCAATGGGGTTCGGAACTCATGGCTGATATTGGTAAAAAATTTAATCTTCATCATATCCAGTTCGTGCAAACGCTGACTTTCCTTTTTGGCATTCTCGATATTAAAACGCATGCGAGCACGATCAAGCAGTATCTTACGGGCCAATAACAATAACCCTATCAGTATAAGGAAATAAAATGCTATCGCCCATCGTGTGCGATAGAATGGGGGTAATACCTCTATTTCAATAGCAGCACCGCTTCTGTTCCATATCCCATCATCATTGGAGGCAATGACCCTCAATACATAACGTCCCGGATCAAGATTGGTGTAGGTTACCTTGTTCTGTCCCGGATCGGGTCGGAGCCATTGATCGTTAAATCCATCGAGCCGGTATAGATACTGATTCTTCTCGGGGTGAAGATAGTTCAAAGCGGCAAATTCCACAGAAAAAACATTTTCACGATACTTTAGTACCACCTTTCGGGTTTCTGTAATAGAGGATGAAAGGATAATTCGTCGGTTAAAAGGCTTATTGACCCCTACCGTTTGGTTAAAAATCTGAAAATTCGTAAAAACTACGGGAGGCACATGCGTATTGGTCCGAATTTTTGCAGGATCGAAAATATTAAACCCATTGGTACCTCCAAAAAAAATTTCCCCTGTTGAAAGTTTCAGACAGGCCTTTTCATTAAATTCCTTTCCCTGTAAGCCATCCGACTTGCTATAATTCTGAAAAGCAAATCGCATCTTCTTTTCAGCATCCACATGAACCGCCACACGGGTCAAACCCGATGGAGTTCCAACCCAGATATTACCCATGTTATCCTCAACAAGCGTCTGTATAATATTATCGGCCAGACCATCACTGGCATATAATCGCCGAATGCGATGGCTTTTGGGATCGATAACATTAAGTCCCTCGCGCGTGCCTGCCCAAACTAAACCGCGATGATCTACAATCACGCAAATAACATTGTTATTGCTAATGCTATTGGGCTGTTTTGCGTCGTAGTTATAATGTTCAAACCTTCTATTGGAGATATCCAGCTTGTTGAGCCCAACAGCTGTGGCAATCCAAAGATTCTTATTTTTATCCTCCGCTAGGCAAAGTACATAATCGGAACTAACGGAATTGAGCATTCCCGCACGAAAATGATAAAAATGCCCCCGTTGCACATCGAATAATTCAAGCCCTCCTCCGAGGGTTGCAACCCAAAAATTCCCTTCGGAATCCACAAAAATATCCCAGACCTTATTGTCGGAAATGCTATGAGGCACCTCCGGGTTATGCTGATAATGGGTAAAACGCTTACCGTCGAATTTGCTTAATCCCCCAAAATAGCTTCCAATCCACAGTATATTATTTTTATCGACAAATAGCTTCACTATCACATTGCTCGACAGGCTATTGGAATTACCAGGATTATGCTTATAATGGCGAAAACGCTCCGATTTTCGATCGAAATAATACAAACCATCACTGTTGGTGCCTATCCAGATATTTCCGTGCTTATCCTCCGCAAAACAATTGATGTCATCATTTCCAATACTTTCCGGATTCGATGGTTCGTGCTTATAATGCCGAAACTTAATCAAATCGGGATGATAATAATTTAATCCTTTTTTAAAGGTTCCCACCCATATTATACCCTGATTATCCTTATACATGGAGGTTACCACATTCTCAGAAAGAGAATTTTCACGGTCGGGGTGATTGAGGATATACTGAAAGGTGTTGCTTTTTTTGTTAAGTACATTAATGCCTCCATGGTCGGTACCAATCCAGATGAAGCCGGGAGTCTGCTCTATTACACCCCGAACGAGATTATTGTTGAGTTTTTGCGGATCATTTCCCTGACTATATCTACGAAAAGTACCCGTCGAAGGATTAAAGCGCAAGAGTCCCATGGGGACATCGGCATAGATCCAGATTTCGCCGTCAGAGTCGGCATACAGGTAATAAAAGTAATTTTCTTGCGCCTGGCTATTTGGAATAATAAATCTTTTTTGAACACGAAAGGAAAAAGCATCGATTTGCTCAAGCATCCCCTTACGATTGATACACCAGTAATTACCCTTATTATCCTGTGTCATTGTGGTTACCGAATTGTCATACAGGGAAGCTGGATCGTTTTTTCGATGGCAGATAGGTATCCATTTTTTCAGCAGCGGCTGGTAAAATATGAGTCCCGATGTATCGGTAATGAACCAGATGTTTTTATTGGCATCCCCAAATACGCTGACAATCTGATTCAGCTGAAGAGGAGAATTTTGCAGTTCGGCAGGTAATCGATGGTAAAAAATTTCGGTGCGGGGGTCAAATATGTTGAAACCATTGCGGGTACCAATCCAGATCTTTCCATCGGCAGCCTGCACAATGCTGGTAACAAAATTATCTGACAGGGAAGTAGTGTCGGTAGCGCTATACTTATAAATCTTAAAGGTATTTCCATCGTACCGGTTAAGGCCAGCCATGGTACCAATCCAGATAAAACCAATTGTATCCTTGTAAATGCAATTCACATGATTCTGAGAAAGCCCGGTGTTAATGTCCAAACGAGAAAATCTGATATCGGCAATCTGAGCCGCCAAAGGTATAGATATCCAAAAAACTGCTATTCCAACCAGGCCTCGCATACTATAGCGCAATATTTTTTCAAATATGATAAATTTATTCATTTTTACCTTGAAAAAAAATAAATAAAAGTACAAAATACACTTATATGATGAACTTTGCGTTAGAGTCGTACCTTGAGGAACACAGTAGCGAAGAATTAACTATCCTTAAAAAAATCTACAGGGAAACGCACATCAAGTTCCTGAATCCCCGGATGGTTTGTGGACATCTGCAGGGATTGTTTCTATCCTTGATGTCGAAGATGATAAAACCGGCTACTATTCTAGAAATTGGAACATTCACCGGATATTCGGCAATTTGCCTTGCTCAGGGATTATCGGCAGAAGGACGACTATACACCATTGAGGTGGACAACGAAATAGCAGAGTTTGCTCAAAAGTACATTGCCGAAGCCGGATATTCAGGGTCGATACAGGTGATACAGGGTGATGCTATAGAGGTGATTCCTGCGCTAAAAGAAATGTTTGATCTGATATATATTGATGGAGATAAAAAAGAGTACCCTCGGTATCTGGAGGTATGTTTGCCAGTACTTAAGGCGGGCGGTTACTTGATAGCCGACAATGTACTGTGGGATGGAAAAGTACTTGACGAAAAACATAAAGATAAGGCAACACTGGCCATGCGTGCCTTCAACGATGCAATAAAAAACAACCCCTCTCTGGAGAAAGTTCTGCTTCCCCTAAGAGATGGGTTGTATATCTGCCGTAAGATGGGTTAGCAACTATTTCTTAGCCAGTTTTTTAAAGTCACTGGCCAGAAAACCATCGGGCTTGCTTTTGGAGATGTTGTGATAATCGAAATAATAAAATTTTGAGTCGGCCGCACCGATAATTATCTTATAGCAACGAGCTACCAGACGTGTACCCTCAGGACCCACTTTGTGCAAAAACACAACGTCGGGATTTCGCTCGTCAATAGCCTTTGATACTTCTTCCCGGGTTACAATCTTAAAACGATAGGGATAAATTTTCTTAATCTTGGCCTCGGTATTACAATCGGGAGCTAGCTCGTCCTTTACCACGTATAATATTTTCTCCTTAATGTTTTTAATGCTATCGTTATAAATCGAAAACATGTTGGTGCGAATCAGTTTGGGATTCTTGTGGATAAGCTCGACATGCTGCTGCATAAAACGCAGTATCGTTTGCAACTTGTAGTTGTAATGGTCCTCATCTACTTCGGCGTAAGCAATGGGAACCGGGCACAGATCGGGCATATTTGAAACAATGGGCTCATTTCCTCCCAATACAAGACTCAAGAAAATATATTTGGCCAGGCTTTTGTCTTTATCAAAACGAACCTGATTGAGCAAAATAAATGAGTACTGAGGATCCATGCGCTTTTCTTCAAATTCACTGTACTTGATAAAATCGTATGGGGTAAGTTTCCATTCCTTGGCCATAAAATCCTTAATAACGTAGTTGTATTCGGCCATAGGATTGTCCTCCAGTACAACCAGCGTTTTGGTAGAGTAGAAACGATCAACCTCCTCGGGTGTAGGAACATAGTCGGGTTTCAGACCGCAAAAGGCAATCCAAAAAAGAACCCACACGGGGAAAATTATTTTCTTGTTCATAATGTTAATTTTAAATTTTTATTCGAAAACTTCCAATTTGGGCTTCACCGTATATTTTCAGCATCCAATACCCATCTTGTGGTCAAATATAGTCAAAATATTCGAAAAGAAATTTGACTTGCGATTACTTTAATTAGGATATTTTTAATACTTTCGTAGTAAAAAGAAAAGGGGCTATGTCGTTAACGGCAAAATTATTTGAATATCTGTCGTTTGGTGCAGGAGATACTTCGGAAAGGAACTTAAAGTTCAGCTTTACCATTACCAACATTTTCACTGTGCTTGCAGGTTTCTTTCTGATAATATTCGATATATTATCGATACTAGCTCACAATTATTTTCACGCACTGGTTGTTTTTATTGTTCTTTTACTGCTCCTAGCAAATTTTATACTCCTTCACCGAACCCGTAAGTATAGATTATCGAATCGGTTTTTAATGATGCTTACCACTGTAGTATATACCTATTTCATCATTTCCGGAGGAGTTGATAATAATTATGGTTATTTATGGGTATTCTCCTATCCGGTTATCAGCATGTTTTTGTTTGGTACACGAAAAGGTACTATTCTTTCCCTGGCCTTCATGGGTATTATGGCCATCGCTATTCTTTTCCCCTTACCATTTGCCAGGGTAGATTATTCTTTCCCTGTTACCGTACGAATTTTCTCGATATATTTTTTTATTCTCATCCTTACTTTTGCCTATTTATATTTAAGCGAGCAGTTTTTTCAGGATGTCAAACACAATGCCCAGGAAGCACAAACCGAAGCCCGAAGCAAGGATGAGTTTCTATCTAAGCTATCCCATCAGATACGAACCCCGCTGAACAATATCATGGCTATCTCGGAATATCTTTCTGCTACTCGGCTGGATGAAAATCAGAAAGACCTTGTGGAATCATTGATAGCCTCTACCCAGAATCTGGTCAATGTTGTCAACAGCATTGTAAAAGTCTCTATTCCTGGTATTGACGAAAAAACTACGCAGACTAATTTTGAGTTGATTTCAACCCTGCGCAGCGTAGTCCGGCTCTTTGAACAGCAGCAGGGTAACGATTTACAGATTAGTCTTTCGGTAGCTCCACAGATACAGCAACTTAATGTCATAGGCGATCCCATTCGATTGAAACAAATATTTTTAAACCTCATCGATAATGTACTAAAATTTCGTCGATCAACGGGGAACAGGCTAACACTTACCATTGAGGTTATTAAAGAAGGTTTCAACCAGATTGAGCTTTCGTTTGAGATTCACTTCAATTACGATCTTCCAGCCATTAATCTGACCGAAGAACGATGGTTACTAAGTGACAACATGCTAACCACCCTTAACATTATCAATAGCAATTTCGACATTCTCATTGCCAAGCGACTCATTGAGCTGGCTGGTAGCCGAATTTTTGCCAGCAAGTCGAAGGATACCACTATCCTGGAATTTATCCTGAAATTTAAAAAGGCCGAAACCACCATAAAACCCATAGTAACGAAGACTTCGACTATCGCAATGCCAACCTCCCAGCCCAGAATTGAACTTAAGGATGCCAACGTTTTGCTGGTTGAAGATAATCTTATCAATCAAAAGATTGTGCTGCTGAGTTTAAAACCTATAGTAGCCAATATAGATGTTGCCAACAATGGCAAAGAGGCCCTCGATTTGTTCGTAAATAAAAAGTACGACATCATACTGATGGACATTCAAATGCCCATCATGGACGGGCTAACTGCCACTAAGAAAATCAGGGAGCTTGAGGCATCTACCAACACGCATGTTCCAATTATTGCAATCACGGCCAATGCGTTGGCAGGTGATAAAGAAATATGCCTTGCCGCAGGGATGAATGAATACATCAGCAAGCCTTTCCAGATAGAAACCCTTATCCAAAAAATGAAAGAATTATTGGAGGAGGCCGAAAATTAATTTCTTAAGCTCTAAATCCGACTATCAGAATATCATCCACCTGCTCCTGATTGCCTTTCCAGAGTTCAAAGGTATCATCAATTAACTGTTTTTGCTGGTCGAGTGGCAAACGATAGATATTTAACAGCATGTGGCGAAAGCGACGGTATTTAAACTTTTTGCCGTCGGGGCCACCAAACTGATCTGCATATCCATCGGAAAACAAATATACCATATCATTGGGAAACAGCTGAATAGTGTGCGTAGTAAACTTAACCGTCTCATCCTGGGGTTTTATACCCACCGAAAAGCGATCACCCTTTACCTCGAAAATCTGATTATTGCGTGCGTAGTACAATACGTGCTCGGCCCCCGCATACAACAACATATTTTCCTGGCGTTTCCAGGTGCAAAACGAAACATCCATACCATCCTTCAGGCTCATATCATCCATCCCGGCAAAAACCCTGGAAAATTCCTCATTGAGGCTATCAAGGATCATACCAGGATCCTCCACATTGGTGTTCATCAGGTTACGTAACAGTTCGATACCCAGTATCGACATGAAGGCTCCCGGAACCCCATGACCCGTACAGTCTACGACAGCAAGAAATATTTTATCCGCTTTCTCGTGTATCCAGTAAAAGTCACCACTAACAATATCCTTGGGGCGATGATAAACGAACGAATTGGGTAGAATTCGACGAAAGTTTCGTTCCGAAGGAAACATAGCCATCTGAATACGGCGTGCATAGTTGATGCTGTCGGTTATATTTTTGTTTTTGACGGCCAGCTCTTCCTTTTGCCTATTGATTTCGATGGAAGCAGCGTTACGTTCCTGTAGTTCGCGATTTTCCTGTATCAACCGATTGGTCCGCCAGCGTATAAAAAAGAATACGCTGGACATAACCATCATTACATAAATAAAAATTGCCCAGGTAGATTTATAAAAGGGGGTCTCAACAATCAGCCTGACCATGAATGGTTCGCTGGACCAAACCTGATCGCTATTGGAACCCTTCACCTGCAATACATAGTTACCCGGCCGTAGGTTAGAAAATTGTACATAATTTTTATTTCCCAGACTAATCCAGAGCCCATCTGTCGCCGAGCTTGACAATTTATACATGTATCTATTGTTAGCAGGATAAGTAAAATCAAGCGATGCAAAATAAAAGGTAAACAATTTGGTACGGGCTGGAATAGTGATTTCCATGCCTGGAGAAATGGAATACATCCGTTTGATACCCACCGATACAATTTCAAGGGCGGTTATCACGGTCGATGGTTCAGAGGAATATGGCTTGATAGAATCGGGGTAAAAAAAGTTAAGCCCATTGACCCCGCCAAAAAATATCTGATCATTAGCAGACTGAGCACTTGCTCCGAGGTTGAACTCATAACCCTGCAATCCGTCGGCCTGATCGAAACTGGTAAAAGTTTCCCCATCTGGTTCAAATTTGATGATTCCCTTGTTGGTTGACATCCAAATATTCCCATGGGCATCATCCTGCATGGCATAGATTGTATTATTGGGCAAGCCTTCCACCTCGGTCAATACCCTAAAATCGTCGGAAGCGGGATTGTATCGGCATAAGCCCGCATTGGTACCCACCCAAAGCTGCTTGTTCCTTGAATAAAGTAAAGAATATACACTGTTACTTGGCAGGCTACGAATAGTTTTTCGGGGGTTTGACAAATATTTTTTGTATTCTCTTGTATCGATATTATAGCAGATTAGTCCATCGTCGGTACCCATCCACAGGTTTCCCTTATCATCCCCAGCAAAACATCGTACGCTATGTATAGCCGAACTTTGTGAATCGGGCAAATGCACGTATGGTTGCCAGCGGTTGGTTTTGCGGTCAAACTGGTGCAAACCATACTCCGAGCCAACCCACAATACATTTCGCTTGTCGAGGTAAAAAGCATAAATCAGGTTGTTTGCCAGAAAATTAGCTGCCGATTGTTCTGGCCTGATGCTATGAGCGCTGCCCGTACTCTTATTAAACTCATAAATACCATTTGAAGTACCCAGCCACAACCTATCAGCGTCATAAGGGAAAATAGCAAATATACCATCAAACAGCAAAGGTCTAAGATCATAGCTTTTAACAACCATCAGGTCTTTGCTCAGAGGTTTCTGCCTGAGATGTATTAGGACTGTTCTGCGAGTACCCAGCCATATCTCATTTGCATCAGTCAAACTCACAGCAGTAACGTTAATCGAATAACTTTTGCTGTCAATCGGAAAAAGCCCGAATTTATAAGGTTTCAGATCGACCATCGTGAGCCCCTCGTAACTACCAATCCACAAATTATTTGCTTTATCCTTTACCAGTGTACTAATCCCTGTGAGCGGCAACGTAATGCCCTTATACTGCAGGGTACGATACGCTTGAAAAGAATGCGTGGTCGGATTATAGCTACAGAATCCATCCATGGTCGCAATCCACAGCACACCTTCTTCATCGAAAAACATATCGTTAATGACATTATTCACCAGACTGTTGGGATTGTGCGGATCGTGAAAAAAACGAGTAAATTTCCCTGATGCAGGATTAAAAAGATTCAACCCATTTTCTGTACCTATCCAGAGATTACCCGCTTTATCCTCACATATGGTCTTAATGCGATTATCACTGATTGAGGATGGATTGAGCGGATTCCATTCATACCTTCGAAATATCTCCAGCTGCCGATCAAAAAAATTTAAGCCGTCTTTGGTACCCACCCATAACCGACCCTTATGATCCTCATAGATAGAAAAGAAGAAATCGTTAGAGGCAAAGTTAAATACATCGTTATAATGCCGGTAATGGGTAAATTCGCGTGTGCGGGTATTGAATTTCTCAAGGGTTTCGATGGTTTTGACCCATACATCTCCCTGCCTATCCTGGTATACATAAAACACATTATTGCTTGAAAGGGAGCGGGGATTGCCCGGGTCATGATAATAATTTATGAAGCTTCCCTGCGAACGGACATAATAGCTCAGCCCATTGCTGGTAGCTACCCATATATTGCCTTCCCTATCCTCACACAGATGACGAACGTAATTATCGCAAAGTGAGGTAGTATCGGTTAGCATGTGCTTGAAACTCACAAAGGAATAACCGTCATAACGATTAAGGCCGTCGGATGTTGCAATCCAGAGAAAACCCTTTGAATCGAACAGCAAAAAATTTACTGCGGAATGCGATAGTCCATCTTCGATATTAAAAAATCGCACGTTGGAACCCAATGATTGAGGATAACAGTTTGCTGTCAACAACGCTGTTACAACAGAAAAGAGTACAACTAATCGCAAGTGCCGCATACCAACCAGCTTTAACTTTTCAACCCCCACAATCCGTCTTTTTTGATACTGAAATGTGCGCAAAGCAGCAAAACAGGTTGCTTAGTTACAACTCATAAAAATATAAAAATTATCAGTACCCTGAAAAAAAACTTGACTTTTTGGCTAATTCTTTTTGGGGCAAGAGCAAGTAATAACCCTATAGCAGAAAATTGGTATTTGATATAACCTATTGGTTTTAAAAAAAATAGGGTAGTTTAAATCATTTCCCTACCCTACAATAACATTTCCTGTGTCAGGAATAAACTTTATTTACGATTTGCTTTCCTCGACAAAACCGGGGTCTACGAGAATTCGACCACAGTATTCACAGGCTATTATTTTCTTGCGAGAGCGAATTTCAAGCTGCCGCTGGGGCGGAATTTTATTGAAGCAACCCCCGCAGGCATCACGTTCGACGGTAACAACAGCTAAACCATTTCGGGCATTGGAACGAATACGCTTGTATGCAGCCATCAAACGAGGCTCAATGATTTTTTCTATTTCCTGTGCCCGCTGAAGTAGCTGCTCTTCCTCCTTTTGGGTTTCGGCAATAATTTCTTCCAGTTCTTTCTTTTTGCTATCCAGATCGTGCTTACGCTCATTGAGCTTACGGGTTGCCTCGTCGATGAGTTCCTTTTTTGCTTTTATCTGCGCCGTAAACTCACGAATACGCTTCTCACACAGCTCGATCTCAAGGGTTTGAAACTCTATTTCCTTCGACAGAGAATCATATTCCCGGTTATTCCTTACATTCTCCTGCTGCTCCTGATACTTTTTTATTAATGCATTCGCATTGGCAATTTCATTTTTCTTAGCCGAAACTGCCGATTCAAGGCTTTTGCACTCATCCTGCAGATTCTTTATTCTGGTTTCAAGTCCTTCTATCTCGTCTTCCAGATCTTCAACCTCAAGGGGCAACTCACCCCGCAAAATCTTAATTTTATCAATCTCACTGTGTACCCGCTGAAGTTCGTACAACGCTCTGAGCTTTTCCTCAATCGAAATTTCACTTTCTATGTGTGCCATAGGTTACAGATAATTAACTGGATTGGTATTTATTTCCGAAAAATGGACTGCAAAGTTAGGAAAATTTTTTGTCAGAATTTGATAAAAAATTTCTTTTGTATATTGTTCACTTTCAAAATGTCCGATGTCGGCTAAGATAATCTGGCCATCGGCGTTAAAAAACTGATGATATTTAAAATCGGCAGAGATGTAAATATCGGCTTTTGCCCGAATTGCATCGGATAACAAATCACTACCACTTCCCCCACAGAAGGCTACTCGCTGAATACTTTTTTTAACAAGTGCTGTATGCTTTATGGTAGGGACGTTAAATACTCTTTTAAGATACTTTAAAAACTCGAGGGAATCAGCAGGTTGCGTGAGATTCCCCACCACCCCAAGACCAGCCCTATCGAAAGTGTTTTCCAGCGGATAAACATCGTATGCGGGCTCCTCGTAAGGGTGAGCCTGTAGTAACGAACGAATCACCAACGAAAGTTTATGTCGCTCACAAATGGTTTCGATCCTTACCTCGGGTTCGAAATGGAGTTTTAGGGGTTCTCCCACAAAGGGATGGGTATCCGCCTGTCCACGGAAAGTTCCCTCACCCATTGTATTATAGCTACAACTGTCGTAGTTGCCAATGTGTCCGGCCCCAGCCTCAAAAAGTGCTTGCCTTACCGCATCGGCATGGGCAGAGGGTACGAAAGTAACTACCTTCACTAACTGCTTTTGCAAGGGACGAAGTATTTCAACTGACTGAAGCCCCAGCTTTGCCGCTACATGCACATTTACCCCACCCCACACAGTATCCATGTTGGTATGTGAACTATAAACAGCAATCCCATGTTTTATGGCTTTGATAATTGCTCTTTCAACATACGAGCTACCATTAATGCGTTTTAGTCCGGAAAAAATAAGCGGATGATGCGAAATAATCAGATTGCATCCCCTGACAATGGCCTCATCAATAACCTGATCGGTGACATCAATACATAAAAGTACTGCTGTTACTTCGGTGTCGAGATTTCCCAAAATCAACCCCGCATTATCGTAACTTTCCTGTAACGCCAGGGGAGCATATTGTTCAAGTGGTTCAATTACCTGACGGATGGTCATAAATATTATAAATTATCCTTGATCTCCAAAAGCATTTCCCTGATTGCCTTGAGGGTTTTGATCACTTCAAAATTATTGACGGTATCCTCCCTGTTTTCTTTAAGCTTTTTTTGTGCTCCCTTTAGTGTCATCCCCTTCTCCTTAACCAGATGATAGATTAAGTGAAAGTTATCAATGTCCTGTTTGGTAAAAAGTCGATTCCCTTTTTTGTTTTTTTTAGGCTTAATGATATCAAACTCTTTTTCCCAATAGCGAATCAACGAGGTATTAACCCCGAACATTTCGGCTACCTCACCGATTGTGTAATATACTTTTTCTATCTTCTTTTCCTTATAAGGCATCCGTAATTGATTGTGTACCTATAAGATGAGCGATTTATATCCACAAGCTATTGCTTAAATAACTGATACAAAATAAAGTAATTTTATACAATTAAGCAAAAAGTTTATGCCATCCATGCAGAACTATTGAATTTACTCCAATATAAGATTCTTCAAATTATCGGTACAGTATTCGCCATATTTTCCACCCGGCTGGCTAAAAATAAAGTAGGCCCCCAAGAGGGGTTTGGTCTTTACAAATTTAATAGCTTTTTCAACCCCCATGACCATACAAGCCGTAGCGTAGGCATCAGCGTCGGTACAATTCGGTGCCACAATGGTAACGCTCAAGAGGGTATTTCGGGCAGGATAACCTGTGTGCGGATTGATGGTGTGGGCATATTTTATCCCATTGCTGATATAAAATCGCCGATAATTGCCCGAGGTAGAAACAGCCTTATTGGATACCGCTATGATTTTCTGAATTTGAGCACCCTCCACTTGATTATTGTCAACCGGCGACTCAATTCCAATACGCCATGGCTGTTGCAAAGCATTTACACCCCGGGCAAAGAGTTCGCCTCCTATCTCAATAAGATAGTTGCGAATACCCAACGAATCAAAGTATTGCGCCAGGAAATCAACGGTAAACCCTTGAGCTATCCCATTGAAATCAAGCTGTACTCTACTATCTGCTTTTTTTAGCATATGATTTTTAATGGAAATTTTATTGAAACCAACGATTTTTAGCAACGAATCCACCTCATCGTCAGTCGGTTGTTTTTTTCCGGAAGGCCCAAACCCCCATGCGTTCACCAGCGGCCCCACCGTAATATCAAAATCTCCTTGCGTTTCTTGATATATTTCCATACATTTTTGCAAAAGCTGCTCCATCAGGGGGAGAACTTTTATGGGTGCAGCGCTCCTGTTTATTCGCGAAACGAGGGAACTGGGATTGTAGGTCGAGAAAAGCTGATCGATAATATTTAACCGCTTCTCTATTTCCGATTGTAAATTTCTACCCAGCGTGTTCTGATAGGTAATATGATAGGTTGTTCCCTGCGTATAACCAGAAATTTTAATAAAATCAGCTTCCCCAGGATATGCCGGTAAAAAATGCAATAACGCAACCAACACAACCATAGAGAAATACCATAGTGTTGACTTTGACATGATTGAAAAATTAATCGCTATAAAATCATGATTAGTAGGTCTTTTTGTCTCATTCAACATATTATGCTTTGTCAAAAGTATAAAAATTTCTGCGTACCCCTATGGCTTAACGCCGACAAATCATCACCCGAAAATTAAATAGTCCCCACTCACATTGGATGGATAAAATATAAAATCCTGATTTTAAATTACTTATATTTAATGGAAAGTTCGATGATGGATCTATTCGATTAACGATAGAGCATAATCTTCCCTGCAAGTCATATATTTTACACTGTACCGGCTGGGAGGGAACATCCTTAAACAGAACCTGTATATGATCCGTAGCCGGATTGGGATAAACATTCACCCCACCCGCATAAGGAAACTCACCAGGACGGGCATTAGGAGAAATGTAATAATCAAAGGTAAGTAGTTCAATATCCAGCGCAGCTGAAATATACCCCGACTCCGAGTATAGAGGATACCATCCCTGATTATAAAAGGCCCAGGCTGTATTGTCCTGCATCAAGGATCGCTCGACATAATAAACCGAAAAGGTATCTTCGGCCTGCGTATTAAACTCAAATCCAACAAAAAAGCTTTCGCTTACCAGCTTCATGGTATCGAGCCGTATCAGGTTGTACTCCTCCGCCGCCAACTCAAACAATAGCAATTGTTGCTCGTATAACAGCTTTTCAGGCTTTTTCCTTCCCGACCAAATTTTCAGCTTTAACAGCGATAGGTTAGAACTGGCAAATAAACGATGCACATGAAGTTTGACAGCATAAATATACTTAGACCCATTGATACGGAAATGTTCGGCAAGTGCTTTTACTGGCAAAGGGTTGGTTCCTGCCACATAACCCGATCCATAATATTTTTCGCTTTTGAGTATATCAAGAGAGTCGACATGTTTAATTAGACCTGCATAAGGTAAAAAAGGGTTGGGCTGATAGGATGGTAAAATTTTATCCTCCAGCCTTGCCGGATTGAGCCAACGAGCCAGCTGAAGGGTAGTATCGGTAGCTGGCTGCCACGCCCGATCCAGGCGAATGTAATAATCATAAATAAACGGATTACAACTTTCCCCTCCATAGGATAAAATGCCCTTGATATGAAAAGATGAGTCAAACAGAGCAGAACCCGATGAACCGGCCTGCGTAGTTCCTACCTCATAACTTGGAATAACCCAATAATGATCATTGGGCACATTAAATTGACGCCCATCCAACACCAAATCTTCATTTACTGCAATCTTTTTCATATCCCCCATGGGATGATGGATGGTAAAGCTTTTAGAAAAGTCATTTCCCGTAATGTCCCATCCGGCAAAAACTGGATGGTAATCGAGTGGTATTTTCTCATTGATTTCAACCAACGCAAAATCATAGTCCTCGTTCCTGGCCAGCAAACGGCTTCCTGCAAGCGACTTCAGGGGTTTAGGTCTGCCATTGCATATCTCCCGCTCATAATCGAAATAAAAAAGTGCCGACCAAGCAGCCGTATCATTTTTTATGCAATGCGCCGAGGTAAGCACCAACGGCCTACCATCCCTATCTGTGTTATTGACCAGCGTACCCGTACATAAACCAGAGTTATTATAAATAATCTTACACACTGAATGCTTTTGTATTTGCAATTCCCGATTGATGTAGCAAGCTACATCTACATTGCATACTGCTGAGATACTACTATCCCTCCCTCGCTGCTGGAAGGGATAGCCCAACCCAACACTTCCCAATCTTAATTCACCATAGTTCTTAACATACACCGGAACTTGCATCTCAATTACCAAAGAATCGGTCATAAGCGGACTAATAGGAAAAAACCCATTTTTATTATTATTTCTAAACGTAAAAGCTCCCAGATACTCAGCCGATCGATAGGGATATACAAAAACCTTAACTCCGGGAACAAGCTGAAAACGTGAAAAAGTAATGCCCATAGAAGTGGCACCAGGAGAACATATACCCGATACCCATACCCACAAGGTAGCCGACACCCGATACCACACTCCCTCCGAAGCTGGATCCAGATCAACCCGAACTACATCCGCAAATTGATAAGTTTTATACTGGTTCGGTTGGTCTTCTAAAAAATCTTTGTGTGGGGGACGTTTAATATTTACAAACTCAACCGGTAAATGCTCTATTAACCCGACGGGCTTACCCGGATAGTTTACCTGACCAATCAGATAGGTGGACCATACAACAATTAACCCCGACAACAAAAACCTGATGAACATGAATTTTCTTTCTGTAAAAATAAGAAAAAAGGATCGTTACACAAACGACCCTTTTTTCGAGTTTCCTGCTTGCTATCTAATTACTTTCCTTTCTATTACGCCTTCATCAGTGATAATCCGCACCAGGAATAATTTTCCAGCTTCAGGAGCATCTATGCTAATCAGGGCATCGGTAATCTGGTTGCGATTTATGCTTTTGATCAGTACCCCAAGTATATTGTAAATTTCTATCCTGTTTACCTTTGCGGGATCGGTGAATTCAAGGTAAAACTTATCGACGAAGGGTACAGGATATATTTTGACCTGCATGGCCATATTTACACTTAAGCTCTTGGCAGCCGGTGCTTCAAAGTGCGACCATGAATATGAACCCTTGTAGTAAATGTACCATTTACCACCAATGGCGGCCGGCATGCTGTTCGACCATTTGTTGGTGTAATCTAC
>JBMFQE010000003.1:0-363093 GCA_049968755.1 Bacteroidales bacterium | reverse complement strand
ACCGCAATAGCCCAGTCGATAGCATCGGATAATCTGAGAATATACCCCAATCCTGTCGGCGGGCAGCTTACCCTGGAAGCCCTCAATAGCACAGAGCCTGTAGCCTATGTGTTGTATGCTACCGATGGAAAACAAATTGCACAGGGTCAATTTGTAGGTTCTACCAGAATCAACGTGGCCATGCTTAAAGCAGGTATTTACACGTTGAAAGTGGTTCAGGATAGCAAGGTAGCCTTCTATAAGGTGGTAAAACAATAGTTAGCAGTGAAACTTGAATGAAGAGCTGCCCCAGGTTTTGGGGCAGCTTTTTTATTCCAATTCCGTCTTTTGGGAATAATTCGCTAATGACTGATCTGATATAAACTCACTTTCTTCACATCATCCATAGAACATTTGTCAAGTCGGGCTGAGAATTCACCCAGGATAGTAGATTGGGATTCTCAAGTTTGATTTTAGGTCGGTTTTATCGCCACGATGCAATTTCCCTTTCCTCTACTTGCTAAACAACAACCACCATGCCTTCTGTGGTTCATAAAACTTGGCTGGCGTTTTAAATTCGCTGGCCAGATTATCATCTGTAATTAAATATCGGTTAGTCGATTCCAATATCTTTTCACGCAAATTTTCATGGAATGCAGAATTGGTAATATTTTCGAGTGATCTAGCGCTTATCGAGTCGATCTCATAGACTGGAGTATTGCCGTAATAAAAATTTTTAAGTGCCGAAAGCTTAACCTCCCAATCAGCAGGAAAAGGTGCGTCGCTACCTGCTACAAAATTACTATATCGGGTAACATATTTAAACACATGAGCAGCGGTATAAACCACATCCTCTGAACCAGTAGTATTGTAAAACATTACTCCTCGCGGCGTAAGATGGCTTTTGCAAAGCTCAAGGAATTCCTTCGATACCAGGTTATTAATCTGACTGCGCCAGTGGTAGGTCGTGTTCATCAGGATAAAGTCAAATTTTTTATCGGTGCGACTAAGCCAACGCCTACCATCGTCAATATGTATCGAAACCTTTGGATGACTCAATAGACCTACATGGGATGGATATTGTCTGATTAGTTCGAGATAGCCAGGATTAATTTCAACAATATCCAGCGATTTGAGTGGGCGGTAGAAAGTCAAAACATTAGACCATGAACCAGAACTCAACCCAATTTCAAGTATACTATCCGCATCAGGCTTTAGGGCAGCCACTGCATAGGCCCGGTCAATCATATTACGATTATGCGAAAGGGTATAATTCATCCTTCCATCATACACACCCCCTCCTATTACCATATCGTCTCCCTCATCTTCTGCAATGATGCTAATAATTCCATGCTTGTTCTGAATAATGTACTTAAACGATTGCCCCCAATACCACTCATTGAGCTGAATTTTCTCAAAAAGATGCTTGTACATTTGAGGATATGATATCAATAAAATAAGTGCAAGTACATACAACGCTGGTTGATCAATGCGAGATAAACTCAATTTACCAGCCTGCGAAATTATCCACAGCAGTGCAGCAACCGATACTGACAAAATACTCAGAAAAAATGCATTTTGTTCAAATGTCCACCGGTCGAGCAGAACAAAACCTGTAAGGACAGGACCCAGGGTTGATCCTACGATATTAGCAAAGTATATCCACTATACCTGTCTGCCAACCCCCACCCCCGAACGCACTGCATACTGCGTAATTAAGGGAAAATTCATACCCATCAGCAAAGAGATGATGCCTGCCACAATATATATGATGGTGGTAGTTTTTTCATTGTAAATTTTTGTAGCCAGCCACCCAAATGCGGGTATACTTACAAAGTAAAGAATAGCTGCCGAAAATATGATCCACGACAAACTTCGCACAATACCCTGAATATCATATTTTTTGCAAATATAGGAAGCCAAAAGTGAACCCAACGCTATGCCTACAAGTACCGATCCAATCAACATCCCAAAAACTTCGGCCTTGCCTCCTGTAAAATAAGAAATTAAACGTATCCATAAAATCTCCTGGCTCATGGCTATATACCCGGTGATGAATGACAAAAAGAGCATACCTACAAAAAACCACGAAATTCGAAATACATTGTTGTGACTTTGTGCTGAAATGTCCTGTTTAGTCTGCTGCTTATAGGTACGGATAAATCTTAGCCCAAAAAAGGCTACTACAAGATTGCACAACGAAGCAAAAAATACAGAAAAATGCATGCCGGTATACATAAACAATACCTTTACGGTAAAGAAACTTGCTAATGCCGAACCAATGGTATTAATAAAATAAAGAAACGATACCGTAGTTCCAACTTTTTTGATGGTTCGGTGAAAATATTCAACCAGTACCGGCAGGGTGGCGCCCATGCACATGGTAGGAATCAACATAATACCATAAATGATAAACGCTATAGTCCATGCCGAAGAGTGTAGTGTAAGGTGATAGATCTTCTCGAACAAAAACAAGCTGGTAAAACCAAATAAGCCAATGAAGACCTCGCACAAAGTAAACATGTGAGGTAAATACTGCGGCCACCTGCGCGATAAGTATCCTCCCAGTAACGCACCCAATCCCAGTCCCAACATAAATATTGACACAACTACGGTAACGGTCTCAATATTTACCCAAAAAACATGAATAAGGCACGCTGCTATACTACCTGATAAATAAGTGCTGCAAATCCTGAAAGAAAAAATAATAGATAAAGTCGGTGATTTTTAATTTGATCGGTATTCATTGTCACCCCTGCCTCACGGGCATAAAAATTAAAAATGATAAACATTTGAATAATCAACACCAACATCAAAACCAGGTAAGTGTTAATTTGGTACCCCAAATAGCCCATGCCCGTGAGCAAAAGGGGAACATACGCCCAGACTTCGGAACGTATATATAGGTGAAGTTTTTCTTTCAAAATTGTATTCCGCGTCAAAAAATAATAAATGATAAACCGGTATAGGTACAGTATGATTGGCAATAAGATGGCTCCCAGTACCACTCTTAGTCCCATATGATAATGTTGCCAGACTTCGGATGATGTAAAATCGGTAATAGCTTTACCCTTACTTTCGTCGATAAGCAGGCTGAACCAGTTGAGCTGAAAATTAACACCTGCAAAAGCAGCAATAACAATAAACAATAGCTCATTCTTCCATGAACTACGACGAATAGCTTTTAAAAATTCCATGGTATTGTGTTTAAAATTTTAATGTTTCTATCAAATGAGGTAATGTTTTACAAAAATACACATCAATCTGATTTCTGCAAGCTTCGTCCCATAATTGAGCAAAGGTAACCCAGCTTGTAAATATCAAATAACCACAGGGAGTATTTACCTTTTAGCAATACCCGGCGAAGCAGGGGACGAAACAGAAAGAACCACCCCTGCAATAGCCCATGAAGCCTGTACCTGCGTAGCATGTAACCTTTCCGTAGTAGCCTATTTTGCAAAACAAACAGGGAATCATTTTCAAGCAAGGTGCTGGCAATATGGTACAGATTGGCTACTGCTTGTTCAGTTTTCCTAATAAAAGTCTCCGCTTCTTCCAGGTGCAAATGAAATACAGGATTGTCGATATGCAGTAAGGGCACCCGATGCTGCATGAGCCTAAAACCCAGCAACGTATCCTCGTGTCCATATTGTCTCAGTCGCTCATCAAATGGAAAACGTTTCAAAGTATCTTTTCTAATGCAAAAATTTCCCGTCATAAACGAGCGATAGGGCTGTTGCTGTCGTTCCGCCATAGGCCGACACTCGCGTACATTGCCATAGTGCCAGCGTAATAATTGTTTACCATTATCCGGCCTATTGGGCATGCGTATGCCTCCACAGATAACCTCAACTCCCGGATTGCGTTCAATCGTTTCCAGATAGCGCTTCAAAAATGCATTATCGACAGGCATCACGTCGCTATCGAGAAAAAACAGCCAATCGTAACGGCTATGTTTCAAAAAGAGATTTCTGACTGCTGCCCGACCGACATTTTCGGATAAGATTATGTACTGTGCTTTTTCACGTATAGGGGCATTTATTTTTTGCCATTCAGCCGGCGAGCCATCGTCAATGACAATAACCTCAAAAGCCACAGATAGCTGTTGCCCCTGAAAATACATGGTTTCTACCAGCTTACGGGCATCGTAGCAGTAAACGGGTATGCATACCGAAATCATCACGGCTGTATTGAAAGTTGAAGAGCATAATCCTTCCACCGCTCAATGAGCTGAGACATGTCGGAAGGCAAAGGAGCCTCGAAATACATACGTTGCCGCATTGTAGGATGATCAAAGGCAAGTGAATGGGCATGGAGCGCCTGACGTGGACATATTTTAAAACAGTTTTCCACAAACTGACGATACTTACTGAAAGTGGTACCCTTGAGAATTTTGTCACCCCCATAAGCAGAGTCATTAAACAAGGGATGGCCGATGTATTTAAAATGCGCTCGAATCTGATGGGTACGTCCGGTTTCAAGCCAGCAATCGACCAGCGATACATATATGTAATGCTCCAGTACCCGATAATGCGTCACTGCGTGCTTGCCCTGTGAACCATCGGGGAAGACAGCCATTACCTTACGATCGTGAGGACTACGACCAATGTGTCCTCGTATGGTTCCCGTGTTTTCCTTCAGAGTTCCCCACACCAGTGCCACATAATGACGTTCAATGGTATGATCGTAAAATTGCCTTGCCAGTCGGTTGAGCGACAACTCATTCTTAGCTACTACCAAAATGCCCGAGGTATCCTTGTCGATCCGGTGTACCAGGCCTGGCCTCAGCTCACCCTTCTGAAAAAGAGGTAAATCCTTGTAACGGTAATAAAGCGCATTAATCAGGGTGCCCGTAAAATTTCCATAAGCGGGATGAACTACCATCCCTGCTTCCTTATTCACCACCACTATATCGTCATCCTCATACACAATATTCAGGGGTATATCCTCAGGGATAATCTCCTCTTCCCGCGGCGGATAGGTAAGTAATACCGATATTTCATCACCGGGCTTAACCTTGTAGCTGGGTTTTACTTTCTGTTGATTGACCAGAATATTTCCCGCCTCGGCTGCATACTGCACCTTCGTGCGTGACACATTGGCAATCCTCGCAGCCAAAAAACGATCGATACGGTCGGGCGATTGACCCTTATCCACCACAAAGCGATAGTGCTCGTATAGTTCCTGTTGTTCGTCTCGGTCGAGAACTTCCATCATCGCATTCTTATCAGCTTGCCATAATAAACATGTCCGTCGGAACGCGTGATTCGCACCAAATAAACACCCTCGGGCAGGTGCTGCAGCGAAATGATTGCTCCCGAAAAAATGGGTTGCGATAAAATTATCTTGCCCGACACATCCTGCAACCACAATCTATCCCTTTCGTTATTTCCACTTTGGGGATATACAAGGGTCGTCCTTTCCCTTGCCGGATTAGGATAGCAGGTCAGCATGGCCTGTGTTAAAGGTATGTTTACGCCGACATCCGATCGTTTCCCAAAAACGGGACGGATCATCAGAGCACCGGTTTGCCGTAAAGAGGAAGGCGTCCAGTTGCCATCTATGTTGTACAAAATATTCTGGTTATTAGGCGAATTTCTGTCGTACCCAACATTAAGGTAGGTATCATCTACCTGTTGCCAGCCAACGTAAAAAGTTAGGGGTACCAGCACCGGCTGCTGCAGATAGTAGCGGACAAAACTGCCTGTCTGAACCCTGCAACCCAACCTGCCCCCGATTGAATCATTAGGCAGACCGCTGCGATCGTCCCAAACCCACAAATTGAAGTACACCTCATTTTCGCTGTTAAACGAGCGATTAAAAAACATATCAACCGCAATCAAAGTATCCTGTTGATATGCTGCAAAACGACAGGCTACCCAGCCTCCGGTGATGTTATTACCCTTAAGCCCATAGCCAAACTCAGCCGTACCGTCGTCGTAAGCATAATAATTTTTAAAAACCTGATAGCTCACGGCCGTATCATTTACTTTCCGATCGTAACGATTGGTGGTGATGGCAGCCGTAATTTTGAAAAGCGCTGAATCGTTATGATCCGATTTCAATATAGGGCAATCTTCCTCAAACGACGAGTAACTCCGACCCGGAATATCTATGGCGGTAACAATCGGTTCATCAGATACTCCCTCATACACATCGCTGACTATGATTTTGTCCTCAACACTTGAAGAGAAGTTGCTCAGATTAAAAATGTATAGATTAATTTTATCGCGTACCGCCTGAAAAAATTTATTTTGATAGTGCCTCCATGGCATGGCACGATAATTTTTTAAAAAGGTTCCCAAGGGCTCAACAATGGCAATATCGTTAAAGGCGGTATCAGTGTAAGTTCTGTTTTTATTCAACAGTACGTAATCGATATTCCAGATGTCACCATTGGTCCGTGCACCTTTAATTGACACAACACCCGAAGGCGCTGAAGCAATATTGACAAATCGAAACTGGAAAATGCTATCGAGCCAAACCTGTCTGTTCACCGGAATTAGGGCAATTTTAAAGGGGGGGGCAGCGGTATCACCCTTCAGTCCTGCCACCGACCAGACCTTTTGCCATGTTCCCGAGCGCAGCGAATAAAATTCTACCTTCAACGAATCTTTCTCTTCGGGAAAATCACCATATCCTCCCGCCTGGTAATAAAAACTCAGATATATACTATCAGAAAGGTTGAAAACAGATAAATCAACAGGTACAGAAGTCAGCGTATCGGCACCCGCATAGGTGGCGTTTTCGAGCTGGGGATAAAATTGACCAGTTTCATCGAGCATATCAAAGGTAGCTACACCCAATGAAACTGGTTTTATGGCATAATGCGTATTTATATATACCTTTCTATCGAGCCAGAGTTGCGGATTGGGGTAGGGACCAGCGTACGAGAAATCATCAAAAAAAGGCAATGTATTGACAGTGGCCGATTTTAAACTCTTTTTTACAACCCGTCCCGCCTGATGATTGAATACCGCTGCTGGCGTTAACAATTCCTGAGTAAATGTAAGCAATGGAAAAAGTAAAGCCAATCCTGCTATGATAAATCCTTTACGGAGCATCTTCAGTTTTTTTAAGGGTCAGCCAGATATCTACGTTCGAACCCATGGGAAGGGTAACATTTTCGGACGCTACAGGTTTTTGTCTGAACACCACACAATTAAGCGAATCCTGAGCTGTTTGAATGTTCTTATCGTAATTAATTTTGCCTACATTAAGATAAGAAAGGGTGAGCTGTTTGCGAGCCTCACGCAGCGATAACCCACTCAGATTAGGGACAGCAACATTTTTCAGCGAGCCAGCATTACCCAGCGTTAAATCCACATAACTACCTTTGTAAATCATATCACCCGGACTAATTTTCTTCCCATTCCACCTACACGAAAGTACTATATGTGTAGCAATATCGAAAGTATAGCTTATTCGACCAACCATCAAACCGTCCGATTCAAGAACTGCCACAGCCTGACGCAACGATACACCTTCAATATTGGGGAAGGCCACCTTCTGAGGCATTATTGCATTGACAATAAGCAAAATACGCCTATTCTTTTTCACCTTTGTGCCTGGCTTTGGATCTTGTTCCACTACCGTGCCCGGCAACAAATCAAGGCTAAATACCGAGTCTATTACCTCAACACGTAAATCCTTATCCTCGGCAAGCTCCAGCGATTGACGGAAAGTTAGCTTATTAAAGTTTGGTACTTCTACATAGCTATCGTGTCGGGTATAGCAATGCAAAAATACGCTAGAAGCAAATATGAAAGCAAAAAATATAGCCACCATGAGCTTTATCTGATTCCAGAATGCTTTTGATTTTAAATATTGCCACAAGCTATTCGAACTCATATCCCTTGATATAGGTTAATAGGAAAACGTTAAACACTTTACAAAAGTATATTTTTTCTATGATAGAAAAAACTTTCATAACCTCCTCAACAGCCGCATAGAAAACCACGTGGTTCAAACTTGTAAAAATTTCATTTCAAATATTGCAGGCCATCGTAATCAAGGAGTTACATTGAAAAATGGAGTCACAACTTTATTAAAAAAAAACGCCCGTATCATCCCTTTTTGGATAATTAAAAAAAATTAATTTATTTTGGTAATATTAAATTTTAACCAGCATGGCACCTCGGATTAAAAATTACATATTTCTTTGCAGATTAAAGGATGGCATGCAATGGAATTTTAGTATCGAAAAAACGTAGTACGAGTGGCTCTATTTCAAAAATAGAAAAAAAGAGGCAGAATATAAGGTTAAAATCTTGATTTTAAGTCATATATGTTTAGAAAATATTTCCAGGCTAACAGCCGGAGCTGAAATAAAAGGCAAGAAAAAAGGAAATACTGTGGGGTATGGTTGTAAACACTCGAATAGTCAGACAATTGCATGAAGATTTTGGTGAACAGGCTTTTTTAGATCTATACAATACTTTTCTTGAAGATGTGTCGGAGGTAGTGGAAGGAATGCGAAACAGTATAATGAATAAAAATATTATTGCTTTTCAAGGATGGGCGCATAGGGGAAAAACTACGGCTGGCACTTTTGGGATCATGCAACTTAGCAAACAACTCGATTACTTTGCTCATTGTAACCCCCAAGAAATAACCCTTGAAAAAGCTCAGGAAATGGTTGAAAAGTGTGAAAAAGAATTTATTCTGGCTATTGACGAAATAAATGATTATATTCGTACCATGCAAAAATAAAAGGTTATGGTTAAAACGCAGAAGGTTAATAACATTATTGTGGCATCGTTTGAAAACATGCCCCGTTTAAATGCGTTGGTAGCAGAACAGGTTAAAGAAGAATTAAAAAGCTTGTTCAACAAGCCCAACGCAAAAGTAATCATCAACCTCGAAGGAGTACAATTTATTGATAGCTCGGGGTTTGGTGTTTTCCTTTCCGTAATGAAAGTTGCTGCTAATAATTCAGGCAAATTTAAAATCTGCAACGTTGCTCACGAGGTGATGGAACTATTTAAGCTGCTTCAGTTGCACAATGTTTTCGACATTCACCCTTCCGTGGACGACTGTTTGAAAAGCTTTGAAAACGCCTGAAAAAATTTAGCCATGCTTCTTTCTTTTCGATGACCAGACATCGAAGAAAAAAAGGCCATATATACTTCTCTGCGGCCTATTTCTGCAGGGAATTTTTTTATTATTATGCTCGAAAAAGAAGGGCCTACCATAATGCTTTGGCTGTTTTACTTCAGGAAAGAAAATATAACGGTCGTATCCGGGCCTATATCCAGAAGATGGGGGTGTTTATCATTCCCTTTTTTGAAGCTTTATTGGATGAAAAGCTAACTGAATTACAAATACAGAACTTACTCCTGGCGGGCATACTTACCCCTCTTTTCGATGATGCGCTTGAAACAGGTAATGCAGACAACTACCTAAAAATAGTATACCAACAGCCCGTAGAATTAACTGACTCAGGTATGATTCTTTTTTCAAAAGCATTCATGGCCATGATATCAGGTATATCGAACCACAATACTTTTTATCAGCAATTGCAACAAATTATTAGCCATGAAAAAAATAGGTCTGCCCATCAGGGTCAGCTCGGAAAGGGTTCGGCTGCCCTTTTGCTGTTTGCCACCTGCGCCAACCTCGAAGTTAATCCCCTTCACAATGATTTCATCTATCGCACCGGAGGCTATTTTCAACTGATCGACGATATTTACGACTGTTCAAAAGATTGCGCACGGCAAATAGATACCTTACCTATCCGCTGGAGTAGCCAGCATGGCAAGCTGCAAAAATTCTTAACCCTTCAATTGTTACGACTAATACACCATCCTTGTCTTCAAGGTTTACCCCAAAAAAACAAAAAAACGATAGAGGGAATGCTTTTTGTCCTCTATCGTCTGGCTCTTATGCGAATGAAAATACCGTTTTTAGCTAATTTTTTTAATAGGCAAACAATGGAAATCCACTCATCAGTTCATTAACTTTGCCCCGAATCCGACTTATCACTGCCTCGTCATCGATATTTTTTAACACTTCGTCGATCAAATCGACAATAACCGGAATGAGGTCTTCTTTAATGCCACGAGTTGTTATAGCGGGAGTACCCACGCGAATACCCGAAGCCTGCATGGGTGAACGGCTATCGAAGGGAACCATATTTTTATTAAGTGTGATATCGGCCTTAACCAGTGCATTTTCAGCCTGTTTGCCGGAGATATTGGGGTACTTCGTACGCAAATCAATAAGCATGGAATGATTATCGGTTCCGCCCGAAACTACTTTATAACCCTTAGCAATGAACGCTTCGGCCATGGTTTTAGCATTTTTAATCACCTGCTCAATATAATTTTTGTACGTGTCGCTCAGTGCCTCTCCAAATGCAACCGCCTTGGCAGCAATAACATGCTCAAGAGGCCCCCCTTGAATGCCAGGAAAAACAGCCGAATCAAGCAATGCCGACATCATCTTAATTTCTCCCTTTGGAGTGGTATAACCCCAGGGGTTTTCAAAATCTTTTCCCATAAGAATCATTCCCCCACGCGGACCACGAAGTGTTTTGTGCGTGGTGGTTGTGACTATATGGCAATGGGGGAAGGGATGATTGAGAAATCCCTTAGCAATTAAGCCTGCAGGATGTGATATGTCGGCCAACAGTAATGCACCAACTTCATCTGCAATTTGCCTCATACGGGCATAATCCCAATCCCGCGAATAAGCCGATGCCCCGGCAATGATCAGCTTGGGACGATGTTCCCTTGCAAGCTGGGCCATCTGGTCGTAATCGACCCGTTCGGTTTCAGGATTCAGGCTGTACGACACCGCTTTGTAAAGCATGCCCGAGTAATTAACGGGTGAACCATGGGTAAGGTGCCCTCCATGCGAAAGATTTAAACCAAGAATAACATCACCCGGTTTAAGCACAGCAAACATTACCGCTGCATTGGCCTGTGCACCAGAATGCGGCTGCACATTAGCATATTCGGCATTAAACAATTTCTTTGCTCGTTCAATGGCCAGACCCTCAACTTCATCAATATACTGGCAACCACCATAGTAGCGACGACCCACATAACCCTCTGCATACTTGTTGGTCAGCCACGATCCCATGGCCTGCATTACCTGATCACTTACAAAATTCTCGGAGGCTATCAGCTCTATACCATGTAACTGGCGCAAATGCTCCTTCTCAATTAGTTCAAACAACAAATGATCACGTTCCATTCCTAAAAATTTAATAGCTGCAAAGTTAAACAGAAAATTGGAGCTTCTATTGCCTGTTGATAATTAATTAAAAAATAGCTCCTGGCCTGCCCAATTCTCTCAGCGAACTATCTCAAAAGTTTCATAATTTTTCAAGGGGCCTGTTGCCACATCGACATGGCTTACCTGCGCATGCGGAGGCCCTACCTTGCACCACTCTATAAAAGTCTGTAGCGACTCAGGATCACCCTCGGCCTCAATATACACACTTCCATCATCCATATTCCGGATGATACCCTGTATACCCAGATGAAAAGCTCTGGCTCGGGCATGGTATCGATAACCTACCCCCTGCACGCGCCCCCGAATGATTAAATCATAATGCTTCTTCATCTGCAAAAATTTTTCGACAAAACCAAACGAAATCCCAATTTCCCTATTTTTTACTTAAAACCAAACATCAGCATTTCGCCCGTTCTATTTTTTACTCAAAGGTAAACAGTTGTACCCAATTTTAGAGTAATATATGCTAATTTTTTATCACAAAATAAGCCCAATGTGAAAAATTATACTTCATACAAAAGCAGAACCAGCAGGAAAGTGCGTGGTTTAACCCCCTATTTCTGTACATTTAAAGTTTAGGACAAGTCCTTGTCATCCTGCCTGGAGCATGGCGACGTTTTTTGTGATTATGCCAGCTAAAGTAACGTTCGAAGACATCGCGGGCATGGTAAGGCTTTCAAAACCATAGCACTGTATTACTTCCTTATCCAGTATGGCAAAGAGACTTTCCACATAGGAACCTTCTAGTGGGGTAACCACATGGGTAAATTCGTGTGCGATATCATTTTATAGGCAAAAGTTGCGCAAACCATCGGCAATAAACCGGCTAACGTTATTGGTGCGAAACATATGGACTTAGCCCTATGATCTTACATTACCTGCATATTCAGAAAATTAATTATTGAAAATCTATATATTATATTTTTATTAATCCATCTTTGGACAATAGAGATTTTTTTGAACTGAAACTTTCATTTTTGAATTTATTTAATCCAGGCAACGGAGTAAAAAAAGATTGCTTAATATTGCCGTCATAATTTATGGCCGATGGGCGTTGTTGTAAGACAAAGCATAAAGGGAACTATCGTATCGTATGTGGGGGTATTCATAGGATATCTCAACCTGATGTTTATTACGCCCTATTGTCTCCCTCCCGATGTAATTGGTTTTAGCAAAGTTTTTACCGATGCAGCGGTGCTTTTTACCTTTGTTGCACAGATGGGGTTGAGTTCGGCTCTGGTGCGTTTTTTTCCGTATTTTAGTTCCAACCAATCTCATCATGGCCTGTTTGGTATAGTACTCGTTGTTCCTATTCTGGGTTTTTTGCTATTATCGGGGACGACTTTCTTATTTTATCAGCCCATTATCCGGCTATTTGAAACCAACTCGCCGCTTTTTGCGCAGCATTTTGGTTATGTATTGCTGCTCACTTTTTTCATGATGTATCTCAATCTTTTTGAGGTATACTCCAGCTGCCTATACAGGGTTGTGGTACCCAAAATTGTACGAGAAATTTTATTGCGCCTGCTCAATATTGCAGCAATTGTTCTTTTCTATTTAAAAATAATTGATTTCAAGGCTTTTGTATGGTCTATTGTTACCATGTATGCCATAAGCGCTGTACTAAATTTATATTATCTTTCGCGGTTAACCCCGCTATCCATACGTATCGACCTTAAACAGATCCCACCTGCTGTGCGACGCGACTTTGCCTATTACATCCTTTTCGTACTGTTTGTGGGTATCGGATCAAACATTGTAAACAAGGTCGACGTGTTTATGATTAGTTCGAGCATCAATTTGAAGATGACCGGGATTTTTAGTATTGCCTTTTACATCACCACCATCATGGAGATACCTACTCGCGTTTTTATGCAAATTGTTAACCCATTGGTAGCTAAAGCATGGAAAGAAAATGACATGGCATCTATTGCCAGTCTGTACCGGAAAAGTTCTTTGAATCAATTTCTGGTAGGCGGGGTTATTTTGATGCTCTTGTGGGCCAATATCGATAATATTTTCACCCTGATGCCCAACGGACACATATACCAGGCAGGAAAGTATGTGGTGTTGTTACTGGGTGTAGCCAAACTTTTAGATATGGTTACCGGGGTAAACTGGTACATCATAGTCAATTCAAAATTTTATTATTTTCAGATTGTTTTTGTGGCCTACCTTACGTTGGTTTCGGTATCGCTGAATGCCTGGCTAATTCCACTTTATGGTATTAACGGGGCTGGTATTGCCTCCGTAGCGGCATTGGGTAGTTATAACTTTTTACTCATGTTATTCCTGAAATATAAGATTAATATCTGGCCATTATCCTACGCCACCCTTAAGGCAGCTCTTCTGCTGACAGGTTTATTTGTTCTGAATCGTTTTATTCCCTTCCTTGTACATCCCCTGATGGATGGAGTTGTCCGTTCGGTACTTCTGACAGGTATTTTTGCTGTGGTTGCTTTGCAATGGCGAATATCTGAAGATGTAAATCAGGTTGCAAACAGTCTGTGGTTAAGAATAAAGCAATTGCTGAAAAAATAGCAAAAAAAGGCCATCTTTCGATGACCTTTAAGGGGTGGTGCCACCGGGAATCGAACCAGGGACACACGGATTTTCAGTCCGTTGCTCTACCAACTGAGCTATGGCACCAACCAATTTTCTGGCTGCAAAGGTATATTTTTTTTTCTTTTGCCCAAAGGGTGGAATATTTTTTTGTAAGAAAAAATAGAAATCCCTGAACAATAATTAAAAAAAGACGGGCACCATGGCCCGTCTACTAATTCCTGCTTAAGGTATATTTCATCCACATTTCGATGTGCCACAGCTCTTGCAGATAAGGCAGCCCTCTTGATAGACCAGATTTTCGGAGCCGCATGAAGCACAGCGTTCGCCTTCCCGTGCCTTGGTACCATCGGGAATATATCGGCGCAATGCCCTTTCCACCCCATTCTTCCAGGTATTTATAGCCTCACTATCGAGCTGGAGTGAACTTACCAGATTAACCACATCGGGAATAGGCATGCCATAACGCAATACGCTCGAAATAAGCTTGGCATAGTTCCAGTATTCCTTGTTGAACTGATGCGACAGGCCGCCCAGCGTATTCTTATAACCATACTTGTCGGTATACTGGAAGTCGTAACGGGTGTTGCCCTCTTCGTCTTTGGTTTTGATTATCTTTCCCTTGGTGATCGATTTGGGAATTGGAAACATTTCCTCATCCTGCAAACCCGTAAATATTTCATAGGGACGGCCATCGAGCAAACCAATGAATGCAATCCAGTTTTCGTTATTGTTTTTGAATCGAATGATATCGCAGTCGAGTACCTTGGGACGTTTCAGGGGTTGACCGATGACAGTTTCGCTCGCTTGCCCTTTCTTTTCCGACTTTGAGATCAGTACCCCCGAACGGGAACCCTCACGATATACGGTACAACCCTTACATCCACTTTCCCAGGCAGTTATATACAGGTTAGCTACCAGTTTTTCGTCGACATGTTCGGGCAGGTTTATCGTAACGCTGATCGAATGGTCGACCCATTTTTGGATAGCCCCTTGCATTTTTACCTTTTTCACCCAGTCGACATCATTAGCAGTAGCCTTGTAATAGGGCGAGCGGGCTACCAGCTCTTCTATCTGTTCGTCGGTATAGTTTTTTACCTCTTCGGGATTGTAGCCGTTGACCTCAAGCCAGGTGAGGAATTTTGGGTGAAAGACGTTGTACTCTTCCCAATGGTCACCAACTTCATCCACAAAGGCAACCTTCACATGAGTATCGTTGGGATTTACCTTTCGACGCCGTTTATAAACGGGGCGGAATACGGGTTCAATGCCGGAGGTGGTCTGGGTCATAAGGCTGGTCGTACCCGTAGGTGCAATGGTAAGTAATGCGATATTTCGGCGTCCTACTTTTACCATCTTTTGATACAATTCCTCGTCCTCGGCCCGCAAACGCTGGATAAAAGGATTGTTTTTTTCGAGGTTAGGATTGTAAATGGGAAAAGGACCACGCTCTTCGGCCATGGTTACCGACGACCGGTAGGCTTCGAGTGCCAGTGTCCGGTGTACTTCGACCGAGAAATCAATTGCATCGTCGCTGCCATAGCGAATACCCAGAGCCGCCAGCATATCGCCTTCGGCAGTAATACCCACGCCCGTACGGCGACCCTGCAGGGTTTTTTCCCGGATTTTTTCCCACAATCTTCGCTCAACCATCTTTATTTCCTCATCCTCAGGGTCACGATTTATTTTATCGAGGATAGCATCGATTTTTTCGACCTCAAGGTCGATGATATCGTCCATAAAACGTTGAGCAACGGCCACGTGCTTTTTAAACTTTTCAAAGTCAAATCTGGCCTGAGGGGTAAAAGGATTCTCGACATAGCTATAAAGATTTATGGCCAGCAGACGACAGCTATCGTATGGGCACAGAGGTATTTCGCCGCAAGGATTGGTCGATATGGTTTTAAATCCATATTCGGCATAGCAATCTGGAACCGATTCGCGGATGATAGTATCCCAGAAGAGTACGCCCGGTTCAGCCGACTTCCAAGCATTGTGAATAATCTTGTTCCATAGGGCACGTGCATCTATCTCTTTTCTTATAATGGGATTGGGCGAATCAACAGGATATTGCTGTACATAAGGTTTGCCTTCCACCACAGCCCGCATAAATTCGTCGTCGATACGTACCGATACGTTGGCTCCGGTAACTTTACCCTGCTCGAGTTTGGCATCAATAAATTTCTCAGCATCGGGATGCTTGATGGAAATGCTTAGCATCAAAGCCCCACGACGCCCATCCTGGGCCACTTCACGGGTCGAGTTAGAAAAACGTTCCATAAAGGGAACTACCCCGGTAGAGGTAAGTGCGCTGTTAAGAACCGGGCTTCCCGAGGGTCGGATATGCGACAGATCATGACCCACCCCACCACGACGTTTCATAAGCTGTACCTGCTCTTGATCGGTCTTCATGATACCTCCATAGGAATCGGCTTTATTGCCAATGACAAAGCAGTTCGATAGCGAAGCTAACTGAAAATTATTACCTATACCCGCCATCGGACTTCCCTGGGGTACGATATAACGAAAATCACGAAGATACTCATATATCTCATCTTCTGTCATGGGATTGGGATATTTGGCTTCAATGCGTGCAAGCTCCCTTGCTATACGCCGGTGCATATCATCTGGCGTAAGCTCATATATATTTCCATGCGAATCCTTCAACGCATACTTAGTAACCCATACCCGTGCGGCCAGCTCATCTCCCTTAAAGTAAACCAACGAATTTTTAAAAGCCTCATCGAAGGTATAAGTACCCTGTTTTTTCTGTGTTTTTGCTCTTGCCATTTCTACAGTCAATTCTTCGGTGTTAATTTGCTTGTCTTTCATCATTACTTCATCAGCTTGCATTGCTATAAAATATTTAAAAGGTTGATAATTTAGGCTTTTAGCTAGTGTTTCTCTTCCAAAAAAAGTAGTTGCAATTTATGATGAAGTACGACAAGTTTGCAAAATTACCCCTCTTCATTTATCAACTCTCATACCAGAGTTATTAACAATCGGATAATCCTCCCTGTCGATTTATTATTAAATTACTATATATCAATGTTTTAATATAAACATCCCCGATAAGTCATTTTTTTACAGGAGGATAAAAGGCATTTTCGATATGTTCGATGACTGTTTTGCCGTATTGGTAAGAAATACAAATAACATCGAAGCGCGATTCACCATTCAAACCTTTTTGCTGAAGATACAGATTGGCTGCATCTACAATTAAGCGTTGTTTTTTAGGGGTAATGGTTTCGGCAGGGGTAAGTATTCCGCCAAAACGCCGGGTACGCACCTCAACGAAAACATACGTATCGTTATCCTGTGCTACTATATCCAGCTCCCGTCGGTAGCACTGCCAATTCCTGGCTAATATCCTGTATCCCTTTCCGGCAAGATATTCAGCAGCCAGCTCTTCACCCTTGTTGCCAATATTTGATTTTTCCATAACTGCTAAAGATATTCTTCAAAAAAATACGTTCGTCAATAAAAAATTGGGTTTCATGGATAGTTTTGGGCCGTTCATAAAATTTTTTTATCATAATTGCAATCATTTCGTATAAATGGGTAAAATTTGTGCAAAATTTATGAAATATTTCTTAAATTATAAGGAAGTGTTGAAAGGGAAGTTGTGGTGGGGGCTGTTATTTTTCTCTGTAAGCCAGAGCTGGGCTAACAGTTTTGAAGGGAGCATTACGTGGGTCAAACAATCACTTTACGATACTACGTTTTATACCTATTATATATCGGGCGATCGCATTCGTATCGATGAAAAAGACAGCCGTAACGAGGTGCGAAGAGTTTACCTTGTAAATATTGCTAAAGAAGACGTGTATATCATTGATCCCAGCCGAAAGATGTATACCAAGCTTAAAAAAATGCCCTCTGCTCCCAAAGAAAGTAAACACTTCGTTGTTAAGAAAACCGACAACTTCAAAATCATAAAAGGGGTAAAATGCTACCAATGGCGGGTAAAAAATGTTCATCTTAACAGCGAGATAACCTACTGGGTAGCGCAAAAAAATTTCGATTTTTTCGACAAAATGGTAAAAGTACTTAACCAAACCGAGAAAAGCTGGGAGTTCTTCAACAGTATACCCCAATCGTCGGGCTATTTTCCCATGCTATATGAGGAAAGAACCCTACTGCGCGATAAAAAAATGAAAACCTTTGTTTTGGAAATAGAACAACACCGGATTGATTCTTCAGTCTTTAACATTCCCAAAGATTACACGCATTTTGTGATGTAAATTTTGCCTTGCGGATTAGCTAAGGTTCTATTGTCCCATTGCTGGAGCTTATTCCATGGAGGCAATAATTTCTTCTACCGTTTTATACGAATTAGGCAAAAGATCGTCAGGTACTCTGCCTGCACGCTTTCGTACCTGATAACGTTTGCAGAGACTCCACCCTGCTTCTCCTGCTTCGCAATACAGCTTGCGGCAGTTAATTGACGTTACAGCATAATCCTTCAATATCCCCGAATAAATAGGACATTTTTCAGAGTATTCGCAACGTCCGAGCATATCATAAGGGTTTAGTATTGTAAAATACCATGATAAATTAATGTATAAATGTATGTTATTTGTATGAACTATGCAACATTTTTTTATTAATCAATCAATTACACCATATTCCCTGAACCATAAACTCAATCCGTAAGTTTTAGAGGAAAACGTTGCTATAACAAAAACAGAAAATTCTAAAACCTTAATAATAAAATATTTCAAAGTATTGTACTGGTATAAATCAATACGTTGGTTGAAAAAAATTGCATGAACAATGCGAAAAGTAAAAATCTTTCACAATTTTTGGGGCAAAATTGTGTTTGATAGTTTGGGAAAATAAAAAGCTATGGGTATTAAGAAACTTGTTGTTTTATCTTTTGTAATGCTAATCAATGTTACCATACTGCAAGGCCAACAAACGGGGGTAATTTATGGTACAGTATCGGATACTTCTGGGTATTCGGTAGGTTTTGCCACGCTGGTGGTACCCAATACCCGATACGGAGCCATTGCCGATCGTTCCGGGCGTTTTGAAATTAAGCTACCTGCTGGTAAATATACCATCCTGGTGAGTTGTGTAGGTTATAAGACCATTCAAATCACCGATAGCGTATCGGCAGGAGAAAGGAGACAGCTGGATATCACGCTTACCGAATCGATAGAAAATGTTGAAGAAATAAAAGTGACTGCCCGTTCCGACAATACGGGTGCCATACAGCGGGTAAGCATAAAGCCGCTTAAGGCCATGCCCAATGTTAGTGGAAATATTGAGGGAATTATCAAGCGTTTGCCTGGTGTTGCCTCCAACAATGAGCTCAGCTCACAATATTCGGTACGGGGAGGCAGCTTTGACGAAAATATCATTTATGTCAATAACGTTGAAATTTATAGGCCAGTTCTTATTCGAAGCGGCCAGCAGGAGGGACTTAGCTTTGTGAACCCCGATCTGGTAGGTTCGCTCAAATTTTCGGCCGGAGGCTTTGATGTTAGCTATGGCGACAGAATGTCGTCGGTGCTGGATGTTACCTATAAACGTCCTGAGGAAAATGATGGCTCGGCGACGGTAAGTTTTCTGGGAGCCAACGTGCATTACGAGGGCGTGTCTGCAAACCAGCGCTTCCGGCATCTAACCGGTTTGCGCTATAAAACTACCCAGTATCTGCTCTCGGGCCTCGATGCGCGGGGAGAATACCGTCCGACTTTCCTCGATGCCCAAACCTATCTCACTTACACCCTATCCCCTCGATGGGAGATTGATTTTCTGGGATATGTTGCGCAGAACAACTATACCTTTGTGCCCACCACCCGCGAGGTAGAGTTTGGTACTTTTCAGCTACCCCTGAGGGCGCAAATCTTTTACGAAGGGCAGGAGTCCGATCGTTACTTCAATAGCCTGGGTGCCATTACCCTTCAATTTCGCCCCACCAACCGGTCGTGGTACAGAATTATTGCCACAGCCTATGCCAACAACGAGTCGGAAACTTTCGATTTGCTGGGCGAATACAATATTGGACAAATCGATTACAACAATCGCGATAGTGTAGAAAAAATAGGTGTAGGAGGTTTCCTTAACCATGCCCGTAATTTTCTCAATAGTTACACGTACAGCATGCAATTGCTTGGTCAGAACAGCATAGGCGACAACAGGCTGCGTTATGGGCTTATATGGCAAAGCGAAAAAATCGACGACCGGTTGAAAGAATGGGAAATTATCGACTCGGCAGGATATTTGTATCCGTACAACGAAAATACAATTCAGCCACTGGCGTTACGTCATGCTCAGAATCAAATAGAATCGTATCGCCTGATGGGTTATATCCTGTATACCAGAACATTTATCGCTGGCAGCGAAACGTTTACGCTCAACGCTGGTGTGCGTAGTCACTACTGGTCGTTCAACGGGCAAAATATCATCAATCCTCGTGCATCGCTCTCATATCAACCTTCGTGGAAAAAGGGATTGCTCTTATATGCCTCGGCCGGCTATTATCAGCAACCCCCTTCCTATAAAGAAATGCGCTACCCCTCGGGGCAGGTCAATAAAAACATAAAAGCCCAAAAAGCTATCAACTACCTGATTGGCGCAGATTACCTTTTTTATAGCTGGTCGCATCCCTTTAAATTTACCGTTGAAGCATTTTATAAGAAACTCGACAACCTTATCCCATACCGCATTGACAATGTGCGGAGTATTTATGCCGGCGAAAACCTTTCGAAAGGCTATGCAAGAGGCATTGATTTTAAACTCAACGGCGAATTTATAAAGGGAACGGAATCGTGGTTCAGCCTTTCCATTCTCGATACCAAGGAAGATATTCCCAATGATGCTTATACGCTACCATCTAAACCCGACTCAGTAATTTATCCGGGCTATTTCTCGCGACCAACCGACCAGCTGGTGAATCTGAATATTTATTTTCAGGATTATATTCCCCGTTATCCCTCCTATAAGGTTTATCTGAGCATTCATTACGGAAGCGCACTACCAGTAACCTTTCCTTTTTCAAATCGTTGGGACGACGTGCAAAAACTTTTACCCTCGTACAAAAGGGTTGATTTAGGAATATCTAAAATCATCAAAGCAGCCAATGAATCAGCTAACTGGGGCTTTCTCAACCATTTTAATGAAGCGTGGGTGACTGCCGAAATTTTTAATGTTATCGGAGTCAATAATACAGCCTCGTACATGTGGATAAAAACCTTTGCCCAACAGGATGGTATTCCCGGTACCTTTGCCGTACCCAACTATCTTACGCCCCGTCGGATTAACCTAAAATTGGTGGTAACTTTTTAATGCTGATAATTTTTTCTTTGGTATTAAACCAGGCATATTAGATTCCGGAAAATTCTATTGACGGAATTTAGCTAAAAATATTTAGACCTTTTATATTTCCAGGTTGAATTTGTACATCAATTGAACTTGGGGTAAAAGATTTTGCTATAATAAGTTGATGTTTAAAGAGTTGTTTTTCTGCGTAATTTGCAGAAAAATTTAATTAAGGAAAAATGGACATCTTCCCTCATTCAAAATGGAACGAAAACATGAGTATTTGTGAGTTGAGTTTGCGTAGTGCATTGACATATTCGGGGTGTACCTCTGGGGGGGTGTGGTTGAGAATATCTAACATACCAAGGCATAATTTTACCTCTGTTGACAATTTAAAGTAGGGAAGGTAGAAGTCGATACCAAAACCTAATTCGGCGTATATATCGAAAGGGCGCAGGAGTATATACTCCTCGTCGTCGATTTTGTACTTTTTCTTCGCAGCTAGGTCGTATCGAACGCTGCTACCCACAATTACATAGGGACGATAGTTGTTGATGCGTTTGGCCTTATACTTTAACAGTATGGGTAAATCGAGCATGCTTGATTCAATACGGAACGTATGTTGTGTCTGCATGCCGTCTCTCCCTTTGTTCACAAAAAAACTCAAATTGCGCTGGCCAAAGTTAAAGCTGGGCAATACCCGAAAATTGAGATACTCGCCCAGCCGGAAATCGGCTATCATACCTACCTGAAAGCCCGGGTTTAGCTGAGTAAGGTCGGCATACAGGGTATCAGTATTGGGATTTCGCTGGTAGTAACGGCCAAAACTAAAATCCATCACATTGAGCCCAAGCGTATAGCCAAAATGTATGGGTTTGTCGTCATACTCGGGGTTGTGCTTAACCTTTTCTTTCTGTGAAAATCCCTTCAAACCCAAACTGCAAAATAATATGATAAGGCAAACGCTTCTCAAGTTTATCAAATTTTGATGTATCTCCTAAAACGGCATTGGGGACTAAATTATTATTTTTTACAGTTTTATCAAATAATTTTAGACTTTTGTTGCCACATAAATCGTTGCAATACCAAAGGTCAGCGGGTAATACACGCATTGCGTAAATCCGGCATTTTTAAGGTAATTCAGAAAATCGTTTCCGTAGGGGAAAACAGCAACCGATTCGGGTAAATAGGAATAAGCCCTGTCGTTGCGTGAAACCGTTTGTCCAATGCGGGGAAGGATCTTCGTAAAATAGAAATGATACAGCTGACGGAATGGGGGTGCTGTGGGTTGGGAAAACTCAAGAATAACAGCTTTGCCATGCGGTTTAAGTACCCTGAACATTTCTGCCAGTCCTTTTTCTAAATTTTCGAAATTTCTCACTCCAAAAGCCGATATCACTGCATCAAAGGCATTATCGGCAAAAGGCATCTGCTCGCTATCGGCCAGCTGCAAACTGATTTGCTGGGATAATTTTTTGCGCAAAATTTTTTGCTTTCCTATGTCCAGCATTTTTTCCGAAATGTCGATGCCTACCACCGAGATGGCCGGATATTGCCTGGCTGCCATTATAGCCACATCGGCTGTGCCCGTAGCTACATCAAGTAGGGTAGCTGAAGCCTCGAGCGACAAGTGCCTGATAGCTTTTTTACGCCAGCGATAATCGATACCTAACGACAGAAAATGATTCAGAAAGTCGTATTGGTGGGCAATAGCATTGAACATTCCTTTTACGCGTTCTTTTTTTGATTCGGCTACCATTGGCTTTGGGATTTCTTGCAAAGAAAAGAAATATTTTGGAAGTAGCCTAAATAGGATACTTCACCTTTATATTTCTGTATTACTTAGTTGGCGACCTTGCCAATAAATTCGTCTATGCCATTCGGCGCACACAATGGCGGCTGCTACAGCAACATTGAGTGACTCGGCGCGGCGCTGCGAAGCATTTGTTGAAACAATGGTAATTTTTCTGTCGATAAGTGCGGCGAGTTCGGCCGATATGCCCCTGGATTCGTTGCCCATGACCAGTATACCAATATTGGGCAATTGCTCATTATATACATTTTTACCATCCAGAAAGGTGCCCAGTACTGGAATATGCAACGAGATTGCTTCTTTGATGAATAGTTTAAGATCGGCATAATGTACTTTTACCCGGAATATGCTTCCCATACTCGACTGGATAACCTTGGGATTATATGCCTCAACGCTATCGGACGAGCAAACCACATGCTCTATGCCGAACCAGTCGGCCAACCGGATAATGGTTCCAAGGTTACCCGGATCCTGAATATTTTCGAGGGCTATAGTGATCTTATGCTGCAAATCTTTTATCCCAAAAGGCCTATGGGGGATATGCACCACCGTGATTACAGGCGGTGGAGTAACCATCTGGCTCAGATACTTTAGTTGCTGAGGAGATGCTGTTAAACAGGAAACACCATCAATTTTAAGCGGGTGTTTCTGCCACCACTCCTCCAGCGCTACAATAGCCTTTACGGGAATGTCCGAAATCAGTGCTTCCTCCAACAGTTTTTCGCCCTCCACCATAAAAAGTTGATGTTGCGTCCTATATTTTTTTATCTTCAAGGAAGCTAACTGCTTACATTCACTCTGACTCAGACGGGCTATCATAAAATTGTCGTTTTTTTAGGGTGTAAAGTTGCAAATTAATTCCATGTTATCAGTAGCCCCCGATTATCTTTACTATGACGTCTTTAAACATTACTTAATTCCTGTTCAATCAAAATGCTGTGTTGCTCCGTTTGAGCTACGAAATGGTATTATCAAATCAATAATATTTTACTCTCATAAAACAATCCGATCTTTTTAATTTGCATTTTTGGGCATCATAAAAATGTTTAGCTTTGTTTAAATTATGGTTCTCTATGTTAGAAACAGAAAAAATTCGTTATGAGAAATAGCTTTATCCTTTTGTTAGCGATAGTCGTGAGTTTTTCGATGTTAAAATCCACTGGTTTGATGGGGCAGGACACTCAGATAGCCGATACGGTTGCAATGTATAAAGTTGAGCTCATCGATGGTTCAACGTTTGTCGGACATATACTTCAGCAGGATTCGTTGCAGGTGGTAATGCAAACGTCGGTATTGTCGCGTCTTGAAATTCCGCGAACGAAAATTAAACGCCTGGAGGAGATTAATACATCGCAACTTAAAAAAGGGGAATACTGGTTTGACAATCCGCATTCATCGCGCTATCTGATTGGCCCATCGGCTTTTAACTTAAAAAAAGGCGAAGGATACTATCAAAATACCTGGATTTTTTTAAATTCATTCAATGTTGGGTTAACCAATCATATTTCAATAGGGGGAGGTCTTGAGTTTCTTTCGACCTTTGGCAGCCTTACGCAGGGTGATTTTCGGCCTATATTTTTCCTGACACCGAAGGTGAGTTTTCAGGTAAGTGAGCGATTCCATGCGGGAGGAGGAATATTATACATACATGTGCCCAACAATGATGCCAATGGGGGTATATGCTACGGGATGGCAACCTATGGAAACACCAACAGCAATATTACTGCTGGTTTAGGCTGGTTTTTCAGCGATTTTAGTTTTAATAGCCGACCGGTGGTTACTCTCTCTGGCATGAAGCGCATCAGCCGAAAAGTGGGTTTGGTAAGTGAAAACTGGATTGTTCCTTTCAATGGCTACACCGGAATATTTTCCTATGGTATCCGGTTTTTCGGAGAAAAAATAGCAGTCGACCTGGCATTCATTAACAATAGGGACATTTTTGAATTCCTTTTCATAGGTATACCCTATGTGGATTTTGTGGTTAAGTTTTGAATTTTTTTTTCCAAGCATAATTACAAAATTATACCGATATTTATAGATGTTAGTGAATCAAAATTACTGCCGATTTACCCGTAGTATCTGCACTTTTTTTTTAATCTTAACAAACTTGGACGAGGTATTGATGCCTCATTTGAACTCAAAAACAATTGTTCTAACCTCGACCTTGTTTTGATTTCTTGGTATAATGTATTTGAAAATGATTGCAGAACATTTCTTTTGCATGGTTGCTTGAAAATTATTTAGATATTGATTTTTAGCATTAATTGTTATTGTGACACTTTTGTAATACATTTTTGAACGATTTGTTTCCCTTGCGAAAGGCTTGTAAATTGGGCAATTCACTTGGGAAAAAATATATTTTACCACGATTTGACCGAAATACCACCATGTATTCCACTGCGAATGGTAAATATTTGTACTTTCGTGAGTAATAAAGCGAATTAGAGATTTTGAAAATGTTTAATGATCAATGAAAAATTTTCGTTGGACTATTTGTGCATTGGTGTTTTTTGCTACCACCATAAATTATCTCGACCGACAGGTAATAGCCATACTAAAGCCTATTTTGGAAAAAGAGATTGGGCTCAGCGAAATTGATTACGGATATATAGTGATGGCATTTCAGGTGGCCTATGCTGTGGGGATGATTTTCGCAGGAAGGTTCATCGATTGGATAGGCACACGAATGGGATATGCCTTTTTTTTGATATTCTGGAGTATTGCTGCTTTGTTGCATGCAATTGCCCGCAGTGTCTTTTCATTTGGCGTATTCAGGGCTCTGCTGGGATTATCGGAGGCGGGCAACTTTCCTGCAGCTATTAAGACCGTTGCTGAATGGTTCCCGAAAAAAGAACGAGCACTGGCTACGGGCATTTTTAATTCGGGTGCTAATGTTGGTGCATTACTGGCACCAGTGGTGGTACCCTGGCTTGCTTTTCATGTGGGTTGGCAAAGTACGTTCTTACTTGTCGGTACTATTGGTTTTATCTGGCTCATCTTCTGGTTCATGTGGTATCAGGTTCCCGAAAAAAGCAAAAACCTTTCCGCCGACGAGCTGGCTTACATCAAGCACGATAGGGATGAGCAGCAAGAAAGCGAGGAGAAAGTCTCATGGTGGCGCCTTCTAAGGTTTCCTCAGACATGGGCCTTTGTGATAGGTAAATTTCTTACCGATCCCGTTTGGTGGTTTTACCTTTTCTGGATTCCAGGATGGCTGGCAACGGTGCGGGGTACCGGTCTCGACCTAAAAAACTTTGGATTGCCCATGGTGGTTATATATACTGCAACAACTATTGGAAGCATCGGGGGCGGATGGCTGTCGTCCTTTCTCATCTCCAAAGGCTTGCCCGTGTATAAGAGCCGAAAAATTACCATGCTTTTGTTTGCCATGCTGGTTGTACCCATCGTTTTTACCCAATCCGACGGGGTTAGTCTCTGGGGGGCTATTCTGCTTATTAGCCTTGCTGCTGCATCACATCAGGCCTGGTCGGCCAATATCTTTACCACCGTATCGGATATGTTTCCCAAAAAGGTTGTCGGTTCAATTACCGGCCTGGGGGGAATGGCTGGAGCAGTTGGTGGTACCCTTATCGCTTTTTTTGCCGGTCACATACTTGAATTTTACAAGGTTAAAGGTCATATCGAAACCGGATATACCATCCTATTTATCATTGCTGGTTCGGCCTATTTGTTTGCGTGGCTGATCTATCATATACTGGCACCCAAAATGAAACGTGTAGAAATTTAAAACTCAGGAAACCATGAGGAAATTTCTGGATGACAATTTTCTGCTCTATTCTTCAGTTGCTGAATACCTGTATCACGAGCATGCTGCCCGTATGCCTATTATCGACTATCACTGTCATCTCAATCCGCAGGAGATAGCCCATGATATAAATTTTGCAAACATCACTCAGGCATGGCTTAGCGGCGATCACTACAAATGGAGGGCTATGCGAACCAATGGGGTTGAGGAAAAATACTGTACTGGCAATGCTTCCGATAAAGATAAATTCTTGAAATGGGCAGAAACTGTGCCTTATACCTTTCGAAATCCCTTGTTTCACTGGACACATCTTGAGCTAAAACGTTATTTCGGTATCGATAAACTGCTTAACCCTGCTTCGGCTGAAGAGATATACGAAACTACTTCAGCCCTATTAGGCCAGAAAGACTATTCTGTGAGGAATCTATTGCGAAAAATGAGGGTTGAGGTAGTCTGTACTACCGACGATCCGGCCGACACGCTTGAGCATCATCAGAAAATTCGGGCAGATGGTTTTGAAATACGCATTTTACCCACCTGGCGCCCAGATGCCGCGATGGCCGTCGAAACACCAGCAACCTACAATGCTTACCTAGACCGACTGGGTCAGATGGCCGGTATCGAAATTCGTACCTTCGATCATCTGATGGAAGCATTACACATTCGACACAATTATTTTCACGAAAACGGTTGCCGGCTCTCCGATCATGGCGTAGAAACTTTCTATGCCGATGAATATACCTCTGCTGAGATTCGTGCTATTTTTAGTAAGATTCGATCGGGTCATACGCTCAATTCTGCCGAAATTGCAAAGTTCAAATCAGCCATGTGCTATGAATTTGGCCTGATGGATCACGCTAAGGGTTGGGTTCAGCAGTGGCACGTGGGTCCGCTACGTAACAACAATACCCGAATGTATAAGCTACTTGGTCCCGACAAAGGTTTTGATTCTATTGGCGATACACGCTATGGTAAAGCTTTGGCGCAGTTTCTCGACCGACTCGATAAGACTAATCAGCTGGCTAAAACAGTTATATACAATATTAATCCAGCCGATAATGAACTTGTGGCAACCATGATTGGAAATTTTCAGGATGGCTCGGTGCCCGGAAAAATCCAGATGGGTGCTGCGTGGTGGTTTCTCGACCAGAAAGAGGGCATCGAACGCCAGCTTAACGCCCTTTCCAATATGGGGCTTCTGAGTCGATTTGTGGGCATGCTTACCGATTCACGAAGTTACCTTTCTTACCCCCGGCACGAGTATTTTCGACGTATACTTTGCAATATCTTAGGCAATGAGGTTGAAAAAGGCGAATTACCTTACGATAAGGAATGGTTGGGTAAAATGGTGGAGAATATATGCTATTATAATGCAGTAAATTATTTTGGTTTTTAACACCCAACGGTACAGCTACCCCCAAGGTATGTAAGCTTTACCAGAGTGTAAAGCAGGATATGCACGGTTACATGCAGCTAATTATCGCAGCTATAGACTCGGTTCTCAATACAGTGTGTAAAAATCCTTTTCAGATTTTTGTCGCATGAAACACCCATGTTCCTGCGAACGCAAACACAATAGTGATAAAATTGCGAACATGGGTATTCCATCACACCTTTAAAAATTAATTTTATTATGATGAAAAAACTAAAAATTACATAGCCAACAAGATGTAAATAATAGAAACGAGCATTTTTGTGCTCACACGTGCACGGTATGGTGAAAAATAATAACCACAGAGAAAATTATTATGGTATGATTTGGGCTATGATTATTTCGCCCCTAGGGCGTTATGATTGTTTCGCCCCTATCGGGGATATGATTGAATCAAATCTTTGCTAAAACAACACGGGAGAGCGAAATCTGCTGCTCTCCCGTGTGAATTATGTGAATCCGCTTTACCTTGCGGTTTTATTGGTCTGTATTAGTTTTTAATCACTATTCGCTGTTTGAGCAGACCGCTTGCCGTTTTCACCTGCAGGATGTAACTGCCATTACGCACGTTACTCATATCGAGCAGGTATAGTTTTTCTCCGGCTTCCTGGTATCCTTTGCGTAGGGTGGTCACCTGTTTACCCATCAGGTCGATGAGGGTAATTTCAAGCCTGTCGGGTTGTTCAAGGTAAAGTCGCACATATAGCTGCTTTGCAAAAGGATTGGGATATGCAGCCAGGGCTATGGGCGAGTACCCGTCAATGTTGGTTGCTTTTTGCACATTCACCACGGCATTGCACGAGGCACTATTACCACTGGCGTCAACAACGGTAAGGGTTACCGTGTTGTTACCTATATCCGACAGGGTGAAATGCGACTTGGAGAGGGTTCGATTGGCAATACCGCAGGCATCGGAGCTACTATTATCTACGTCGAGTGGTGTGATATCCGCCACGCCCGAGGCATTGAGGAATACATTAATCGATTTGCACTGAGCCACCGGTTTAATGGTATCAGCCTGGCAAAGACTCTGTGCGGTGACAGTCTCGCAATAGGTAGCTTGCTGACCAGTAATGGGGTCGGAAAGGGTCAGGCACACCTGATAGCTACCCGTATCGGCGTATACGTGCGTGGGTGTGCTGGAGGTGCTATCTGTGCTTCCATCCCCAAAATTCCATTTGAGTCGTACCTCGTCGCCCAGACCGGCTCCGATGAAATCGACCGGATATCCGCCTGCTTTCTTGCTATACTGGTTGACGATGTAGGCAAACTTTACCGCAAAGGTATCTGTCAGACCTACGTTGAGCAATTTATAGCGGTAACTTACATAGGGGCTATTTACCACACGAAGCGATACAAGGTACAGACCGGCCTGGGAATAGGTGTAAACCGGATTAATGTCGGTAGTGCTATAGCCATCGCCCAGCTGCCACTGCATCAGTGTGTAATTTCCCGAAGAGGTATTCTGCAGATAAACCGTCAAATTGTCGGGATCAACCTGGTAGGTAAATTCGGCCTTCGGTATGTTATTAGCATCAACGCCTACCCGTATGGTCTGGCAGCTCATATTTGAAATGCCTTCAGAGTTGAAAATGCTAAGGCATACATTATAGGTTCCCTGCTGATTGTAAAGATGTGTGGGGTTCTTCTGGGTTGATATGTTACCATCGCCAAAGTTCCATAGATAATTTACAATATTCCCCCTTGAGCGATCCCTGAACCTGACCTGTTGAGGATTAGAGTTGGTGGGAAAATAAACAAAGCTGGCATCACAGTCATTCGCCTGTCCGTTGATCACTACTACCTGTTCGATATTGTCCATACATTGGGTAGCAGGATTGTATATCGTAAGACTTGCCGTGTACAGTCCTGGCATACGGTACGTATGTACAGGATGTGTGAGGGTGCTGAAACTACCATCGCCAAATAACCAGTAGTATCGCGTACCAGCGGCTGTCTGACCCGCATAGAAGTAAGTTTGCTGGGTGACAGAATCGACCAGATAGCTGAAGGAGGCACTGCAATCGCCCATGCCCACCTGAATTTTTTCGGTAACCTGGTCGGAACAGTCGCTACTATCGGAATATATGCTAAGGGTTACATTGTACACACCGCTTGAGGGTACGGTTATGCTGCCCGAGGGGTCGCAACATTATCATCGATTCATTTTTGAAATTTCATTTTTATTTCAAGTTTTATCTTTATACTGTGCGTTTGGCTGCATTTTTACCTTTTAATCCTGCAGCTTTTTCCATTCCTCTCAATACAATACTTTTCGTAATAAACAACAAGAGCATACCAATCGCTTTATACAGGTTCTTCTGGATTGCTTTGTTAGGATTATACCTTATTAGCTGTCCTTTACTGAATGAAGCAATCAAAAAGACAAGATGTAAAAATTTTCAAGAATCTTTCTTGTGGCAGCTTGCAAATTGGCTTCAGCGAAACCAAATTCTTTTACACGCAGCGACTTTTAAATACCCAATTCTGATATGCTAAGTTAATCTAAATTTTTTAATTATTCTGAGCAGAAAATCTTGTAGTGCATATTTGGGGAAAGGCCTTTATTCTTAATAATCTAAATAAGATTTAATTATTAATTGGCATTTTTCTATTATTTCTGTGACTTATTTAATGTTAAAAAACAAATTTCATTAAAATTTTAAACCTTAAAGTAAAGGTATACATTTTTCTTAAACTTTCAGCTATCGTATGGGCTCCAACCATTGCATGGTTGATCATTATTTTTACTCATTTCTGGCATGTTTACTTATGATAGATGAAAATCTTACTTTTTGATTCAGAAACCTTTTCTCAAAATATTTGTAAGAAAAGTACGATACCAATATGGTACTTCCAATAATGATAAGAAAAATCAGGGTGTATCCAAGGTAGTTATCAGGCAACTTGTTTTTAATTAAATTTGAAAGTATAACAATAATAATGAAATGATAAACATAAATGCCATACGATATTTTACCAATAAAATCAAAAAATTTATTTTCCAGGGATATGATAGTTTTGGGATTTCTGGAAACATTTAGGATGAGAATTAAATAAACTAACGCATTAACCTCCTGATCAATAAATGAAAAAATATGAATTGGTTTATATATGCATGAAAATAGTAAAACTAACCATGCTAAAATTTGACAATATTTATTATAAATAACCTTAAAATACATACTATTATTTTTTTCCATTGCTAATAGGGCGCCAATACTACCAATAGCCATACAATCAAATGTGGTAATATAAACTAATTCATAAAAAATCATATTAGAAAATCTTGCTATGAGTTTTAAAATGAAATACACAATTATCACACATAAAAACACTTTGTATAAGTTTCTTGAATACTTAATAAGCCATGGCCAGAATGCATAAAATTGTTCTTCAACTCCTACCGACCATAATGGGACAATTGGTAAAATTGTCATTTTTAATACAAAAGCAACATTGGGGATAAAAAACAGATAAAATAAAAAAAATTGATGTTTATCCAAAGAAATAAAACCAGCAAATAGTAACAGCAATGCAATGATTATGGCCAAATAATACAACGGCCATATGCGCAATATCCGTCTGATGTAGAAGTTTTTAATACTAATGGTTCCCGTATATGATTTTTCATATAATAATAATGAGGTAATTAAGTATCCGCTTAATACAAAAAACATCGTAACCCCGTAACCAGCCATATTATTTTTATGAATGCCAATTTCTTTAAGGCCAAAAGCTGGTAAAGCAAGATCGATATGAAAAATGAGCACGATTAAAGCAGCAATTGCTCTAATACCATTTAGGCCAGGGAAATACACCTTGTTCATTCGAAACTAATTGGCTTTTTTATTAAAAATATATCTTTTCCAAAATTTCAAAAACTCCCCTTTGTACCATTGATGACAGCCAAAGGGCAGCTGGTGGTTGTTAAGTTCAAATAGTTTTTCGCAGTTGTATTCCATGGAAAACTTAAAGGCCTGGTCAAAAGAGGCCACTTTAAACCATTCAAATGCCCTGGGGACGTAAACTCCCCAGAAAATATCCTCGTTTATGCGTAGATGGTTAAGACCGTCGTGCGACCATCGACCGTAAGAGGTAAATCGACTCAAAAAATATGGCAAGTATCGCAGCCTTCCTCGCCAGTTGTATTTCAAATACCACTGTAGCAAATCCTGCAAGGGATAAACAATTTTCCATGATGACAATACCTTTAACGCTGAACTCACCCTATGAAGGGCAAAACCACCATTGCCTACACCAATATATTTGTCGGGCCGAATGGTGCCATTGTACTCGTATATGGGCGCTCCAATATAGTCGTATCCTTGGTTACACCAATATTCCAGCTCATTACGAAACACATAGGCGTCGGTATGGTGAATGAGCATGTAATCGTAGGCAGCAAAAGACCGATAAAATGCGCTGGATGTCAATAACCTGTTGTATGCTTGAAGACTCTTGAAATATTTGGAGGGAAATTGCATCACCTGTAGCTTATCACCAAATATTTGCCGATAACGAACCGCATCAAACCGTTCGGGACATACAAGAACCGCTGGATACGCCGATAATACGGAGGCGCATTGAACTAAACCTATTTGTTCGTATTCATCGAGTAATTCTTTATAAACCGGAATTACAATGCATACTTTCATCATAATAAAATTAATTTTTAAAGGTATGATGGAACACTCATGTTCGCAATTTTATCACTATTGTGTTTGCGTTCGCAGGAACATGGGTGTTTCATAATATCACTATTGGTTGGGCGATTGCATTAATTGCATAAAATTTTTTAGTGATTTAAAGTAAAAATATAGTTACCAAAATGGCTAGAACTATTAAATATTTCAGTCTGTACCAGTTGATATCCACAATCATTGATGAACTTACAGGCGAGCGATTCGGGGCTGTCGGATTCGAGGATAATACAATAGGGCACTTTACGGGTGAGTAAGCCCTGCATCCCTTTAAGTACCTGTTCTTCGGCTCCTTCGGCATCTATTTTAATAAATACTTTTCCGGCGGGTTGATGATGGGAGAAAAAATCATCAAGCGAGATTGAGGTGATGCTTATATAATGGGAGGTGTCAATGTTACCATGGTTTGCCATTACACCATCGGCCACAATCGTTCCAATGGCCGAGTTTACACCATCAGAAGGCAGGTAAAAATTTAATGTTTTGTCACTAACTTCGGCCACTGCACAATTTTCAAGGGCAATTACCGATTCGAGCTGGTTGAGGGTGATGGATCGGCGAAACACTTCACATACCGATGGATTAGGCTCAAAAGCATAAACTTTCCCTGAAGGTTCTACTTTCCGTGCAGCCAAAAGAGAATAAAATCCACAGTTGGCTCCTACATCAACAAAAATGTCGCCTGAACCGAGGCGAGCACTTATAAAAGCCTGCGTTTGAGGCTCGCTATAGCTACGGTAGAAGTACAACAGTCCGCCCAGACGGTCGGTCACATCTACGTACATGCGTATACCATTTTTAAGGATTACCTTTTTTATAACGGGGCGGGCATAGCAGCTTTTACATGTTTTTTGAAAAAGATAGGTCAATCGATCGATGTATGCATGCAGGGTGGGCAGTTTATACAGCAGCCGAATAACGGTCAAATTGCAATTTATGCCCTGAATCGACCGGCAACTTATCCTAAAATAAAAAGTGAGGATACTTGTTAGCAATTGTTTCATCGAAATAGAGATTTAATAAAACTCAAAATTTTCCGGAAGGGATCGAGCAACATGTTACCCAGCCGGTATGTTGTAGAGTTTAAAAAAGTTTGAGTGGTTTGCTGAAGTTCTTTTTCGAGTTCGTAAATGATTTGAGGATAGTATCGGTCGTAAACATCCTTGTGCTTGTTAATAATATATAGATAGATTTCGGGGCGTTTTGAAATGGTTTCGGTAATCATTGATTTTTTTTTGAACCGATAGTAAAAAAGTGGTTCTGTTATCACGAGGATATTATGTCCTCGTTTTGCTATATTGATGTAAAACTCCCAATCTTCAAATCCTGCCTTCATATTTTCATCATAACCGCCAACTTCTTCCCAGACTTTTTTCCTTACAGTGGCGCAAGCAGTGCAATTGTTATAACGCAAAAAGTTTTCGAGCGTACCGCCTGCGACCATTTTAACGTCCATTTTGGCGCCAAAATATTGTGCCCATGAAGATGCTACGGCAACGCTTGGGTGTTCGAGCAAGATTTTAAGCGTGCGTTCTATAAATGTAGGATGAAGCTTGTCGTCGGCATCGAGAGCTACATAATAGTTTCCCCGACATCGGGCAATACCATAGTTTCTTGCCGAACTTAAGTGTCCATTGGTTTTATGTAATACAGTAACTTTTTCATCAGTAAGGGTATTGAGTATTTGCAGGGTTTTTTCATCGGTTGATCCATCATTAACCACAACAATCTCGATATTTTTGTATGTCTGCTGGTATACGCTTTCCAAAGCTTCGTGCAGATATTCGCCCTGATTGTAACAGGGGATAATAACGGAAACTAATTCTTCCATCGTTTACAAATTAGTAATCTTATTTTTTCCTAAAAATATCTAAAAAGGATGAAAAAATAAAGGCCAAAGGAAAACGCCTGATGGTAAAAAAAAGCAAGGCACACTTCACCCACTGTATCAGTGTAAAAGGTTTATCTCGTCGGCTCAGGTAGTTGATCAGCTGATTGGCGAGCTGAATCCGAAGTAGCCGGTCGTTTAATTTTTTGATTTTTGAATTATAGCGTACAATGGCAGATAACCATATTTTAAGTTGCTGTAGCTCGGCTTTGCCAACCTTAATCCGTTCATCGGGAACTATCCATTGCTGGTAGAAGTTTATATTCAGGTGGTTGTCAATGGGCATAAAATGCCTGATTTTTTTGACTTTAATCAACCTTGACGTTGTTTGTTGGGTTGTTTTTTTTGCTATCGATACCTGTTGCGAATGGATACGATAAAGAAGCAATACCTCAGGAAGGTTTGCAACTTTACAGTGTTGGGCTATTCGAAACCACAAATCTTCATCCTCTGCCGCGAGCAGTGTTTCGTCGTACCACAGGTGGTAACGGTCGAGCACAGCCTTGCGAATCATGACCGAGGGATGCACAAAGGGATTGTGAAATAGCATGACGGTTCGTATTGCCTCATCGGAAGTCGGAACCTTAACTAACTGTTTCGAGGAAAGTAGCTGCATATAGCTTCCAACCAATCCATAGTCGGGGTTGTTTTCGAGGAAGTTTACCTGCCTTTCTAGTCGTTGGGGAAGCGCTATATCGTCGGCATCCATGCGGGCTATATACTGGCCTCGTGCCTGCCGTAACCCCTTGTTAAGGGATTCGTTAAGTCCCAGGTTATGTATATTCTCTATGAGGCATATGCGATTATCGGTATAAGACTTTATTATCTGGCTACTGTTGTCGGTAGAGGCGTCGTTAATGATTAAAAACTCGAAATGGGGGTATGTTTGACTCAAGATGCTTTCGATAGATTCCCTCAGGTAGGGCGAGGCATTGTAAACCGACATCAAGACCGTTACGTAGGAATTACTTTCAGGAATCATCAGGTAGGTTTTTTAGTTATATAAGTATCCATTGAGTTAAGGATGGGTTTTCTTCTTTGGATACATACCATTTTTTGGGGGCAACTACTTTTTGATTTGCATTACTATTAAGATATGCTGCCCACCAGCTAAAAGTACTATTGGCGATTATTTGATGTTTACAATTGCTCATGAGCATAAAATCGATACCAGTAGTTTGAACTGGCATTATCATATGCTCATACTTAAAATTGAAAAGCATATCTTTTATCCACTGAGTATCTTCTGTAAAAAAATAAAAAAAAGGATTTTTTACTATTTCTGTTAAAGTTTGTATCGCTTTCCAGTAATAGTCCCAGTCAAGAAGGGTGTAATGATTGGTTAATTTTAAGTAATCGCCTCTACGAATATGAACTGCTACAGATTCTGTATTTTGGACCCTATTTAAAAGCTCTTGCTGCTCGGGTGATAGTGCAATTTGAGGGGTTAATTCATTTCTTAATAGATTTTCTATTGGCTTAAAGTATTTTTCATTTTGCCAATATCCTATTAGATAACAATTGTGCCCATATTTAAGCATGTTAGAGCTATTTAACTCATTGGCTTCATATATTACGTTCAAACCATCAAGAGTTCTTCTAATTTTTCCGATAATTTTTTCTTTAAGATTGTTAGGTTTTATGTAGTACTTTTTAATATGGATGGGGTCAATTATTTTTGCATATAAATTGGGAAAAATGTGCAATTCATAGTTTCTGGGAGTAAAATATCCTGAACTTGTCTGATGTGATTGTAGAAAAGAAAGATCAAGGAATAACTCAGTGTTGTGCATATAGGATAAATATCTGCCGACAGCACATTGAAACAACTGATTGCCCAGGCCACCTTTTAATTCTACAATAATCATAATTTGCGAGCCTTTACAAAATACCCGAAACATAACAGTTCGTTGCTTCCACTGTCATGCTGTGCAAAAAAATTCATACGATACAGAAGAAATTTGATTAATAATCTGTCGTAAATTTTCATAGACATGCCTGAGTACCTTTTTACAATAAAGGGAAGTCTGTTTAATTCTTGTGCCAAATAATCATAATATCCCCCATTTGCAACTAATTCAATAATTTCAAAATTTAAGTCTTGTAGCAATTTTTCATAAAAATATTGGCTAAACCCGGTGGAGTAGTGATAGGGGGCAAAATGGGTCAAACTTGAAAATGGAGCAGTAAGTATGAGCCAACCTCCAGGTTTTAGTAAACGTTGAAATTCGGTTAATGCCCTGATAGGATTTGGAACGTGCTCCAGCACTTCGGTACAAAGAATTGCATCTAACGACGAGTCGGACAAGGGAATGGAAGTTATATCAGATATGATATCTACATTTTTTGCATTAAATTCACCCCTGTGTAGCCCTTTTCCATCACCTTTCCCATCGTATTGGGCAAAATCCTGCGATATATAATTTAAGTGAGTACAAAATTTTTTATACGGCTGTTCGCCCGCTCCTGCATCAAGAATAGTTAGACCGGCGGGTAAAGACAATAAGGTGTTTTTTACCCAGGCATGTCTATTCTCTTCATTTGTCAATCCGATATTATTGGTTTTAAAAAACATTTTAAAAAATCTATGCATGTCAATTTACTTTTTTCGACTTCCAATAACTTTCGCTGGCACACCACCAACTATCGCATATTCTTCTACATTAGTGTTTACTACACTATTGGCCGCTATTACTGCACCCTTCTTAATTGTAACACCATCTGTAATTGTAGTATTAGCACCTATCCAAACATCTTCTTCAATAATTATAGGCCCTTTTGATATATTTCCAGCAAAGCGCATGGGCACACTTGTTTGTGTAAAATCATGATTTCCTGCTGCTATCATACAATGCGGAGCAATCATTACATTTTTACCAATATAAACTCCCGAACCCCCATATATAACGGTATATGGATTAATTTGAGTGTTTTCGCCAATAAATACCGGATTATTGTATGTTCTAATTATTACGCCCTCTTTTATTTCAACATTTTTTTCAAGTTTGATTAAATGCTTTTTTTCAAGTACCGCTGAAGATGAAATTGCTACATCCGGTGTCCTGAATTTTGCATTGTATATTCTTGCAATTTTGTGCCTGAGCCGATACCATAAGTCGGGTTGTGGCAGGCCAATGCCATTAATTTTTATATACCTTGAATAATATTCATAGTCCTGCTGATTTATCAGTTCATCAAAATCGTCAACGATTTTATAATTGATGTCGTTAAACCACTCAAAACCAACAAAAAAAAGTTCTTTAAATTTTTGAAAAGCTTTATTTAAGTATTTATCCTCCGTATAAAAAAGTTCCCTGTAAACTTTATGTATAAAGTTCGATTGAAATTTTGACTTATCGAGAAAAAACATGCAATTTTCGCGATAGTTCATCAACCATAAATGCACGCTCTGGTAATTTATTAGCTCATAAAAAACAGTAGGAAATTCAATATAACCTCTGGGAGCTATTCGTTGAAGTTCAGAAATAAAAAAATCAAGCTCTTCGAAAGGTATATGTTCTATAACGTGACTACATACGACATAATCAAACTCATTGTCTTTAAAAGGAAAGGGTAGATTGCGGTAGTAAATAAAAGGCTTGTCGGTGCTTACTGGCTTAACCATATTGCTGAAATTGCTTATCCGAATTTGTATATTCTTTATCTAAATAAACATTTGCCCTTTTAAATGGATGTGCTCCAGGACCAATTTCGAGAACTCTGTCGGACGCTTTGATACTTTTTATTTTCTCAGGAAATTGCATAACCTATGATTTACGTGATGATTTCCACAGGAATAAGATTAACATGATTACCCGCCGGATTTTCTTTCGCCTTTCTTTTATATCGTAAAAAAATACTAAATCTCCCTAAACGAAAAAGAATTTTTTCCCTGTATAGAAATTGTGTCTTATGGCTGAGTTGGTTTTTGAAAATTGGCTTTTTCGTTAAAAATAATCGCCCATCATAGGCGCTAATGACATGGCATAAGAATTCATAAGGAAAAACTTTGGATAAATCAACTGAAGGGATACCTAATTCTTTAAACCTATCGGAACGAACAAAAAATAGGTTCCCTCCACTTATACAACAAAGTTCATATCCTTTTAATTTTGCCAGATTATACATTGCCATGGCCGATGCACCAAAATACTCTCCTGGTTTTTGAATTAATTCTAAAGGCAAAGGTATTGTAAAATTAAATTCTACGATTATTAAGGTAGGGCTATAGTTTTCGAGGGATTGAAATATATAATAATCGTTACCATCTACATCAATCGACAACAGGTCAAAATCAGCAGGTATATCATATTTGCTTAGCAAGGTATCCAATTTATCTTCCTCAGATAACCCAACCCATGCATTTATTGGCGTCACATGGGGAAAATTAAAAGTGTTCTGTTTTAAAATTTCAAACTTTTCTTTATCAGCCTCAATTAAATAGGCTTTCCAGTGTTCGTTTGCCCATAAATTGTAAGTGTTGCTAAGATAAATACCGTCCCATGCCCCAAATTCAACAGCTATCCTATGATTTGGTTTTATGCGTCTAAATATTTCCTCTATAATGCCATCTTCTCCATTCTGTGAAGTAACATTTCTTTTAAATGCTGATAATTCGCTGCTAATCATAAATAATAATATTTTTGTATTAATGATGTTGTACTATGAAATTTTTATTAATTGGGTATGCATGGGGTTAAGCAGTACCCCATTGTTTGTTCTAATGATTCGAGGATCCAGATTCTCTGATTTAACTGCAGAAAAAGATAGGTAGGCTAAATTTTCTACGTAATGGATAGCCTTTTCATAACTGGAAAGTCCAACTGAAATCTTGTATACCCCTTCTCCAAAAATAATAGAATCTTCTTTAAAAACTACTTCATAACAACCAGCCTCTAAATCCAATCTATTGCTAAAAACCGTACGAACAGAAACATCATAAATGTTTTTAAAATTAACGCCTAACAATACATAGTTGACTTTTTCAAACAAGGAAAATCTTATACGCATTTGCCAGGGTCTTCCTATAGTAACTTCATTGATAGCATTGTTATGGCAGTCTTCCACCTGCAAAAAATCTATTTTACCAATATGATTTTCAATAATTTCTCCTCCTTGAGGCTTAAATCTCAAAGTTTTTAAATTATCGAAATTTAAATAATATGAAATAGCTTTTTCTACCTCACCGTTGAACTTTATTGTGCCTTGCTCTAAGAGTAATGCACTACTACACAACTTTTTCACCGCCGCCATATTATGGCTCACAAATAGCACGGTGCGTCCTTGTCCGTGGCTAACCTCCTGCATTTTGCCGAGGGCTTTTTTCTGGAATTCGGCATCACCTACGGCCAGCACCTCGTCTACCAGCAATATATCTGCATTGAGATGGGCAGCTACAGCAAAGCCCAATCTTACGGTCATACCGCTCGAGTATCGCTTAACAGGCGTGTCGAGGTATTTGGCTACCCCTGCAAAATCAACGATTTCATCAAGCCTTCGGTCAATCTCTGCGCGCCGCATGCCCATGATGGTGCCGTTCATATATATATTCTCGCGTCCGGTCATTTCGGGATGAAAGCCTGTGCCTACCTCCAGCAGGCTGGCTATGCGACCTTTTACTTTTACTACCCCCTCGGTGGGTGAGGTTATTCGGGAAAGAATTTTAAGGAGTGTACTTTTTCCTGCTCCATTGCGACCGATAACACCCAATACTTCTCCTGACTTTATCTCAAACGATACATCCCTGAGCGCCCATACCAGCTCGCCTTTTTCGGCCCGTTGGGTGCGATCGTTTACCTGTCCTAACTTCAAATAGGGATCTTCCTTCCCTCTCACCCGGTACCACCACCGCCTAAGATCGTGCGAAAGGGTACCTGTACCTACCTCGCCTAACCGATACAACTTACCTAACCCTTCAACCTTTATAACTGTCGACATTTTTATTTCAGTACATTGAATTATTGCAAAGGTAATTTATTTTTTCAACCAAAGTTTGGGGTGAGGTACGATAAGCTTTGCGGGAGTATAATGTTTTGAGAGGATTGAAGCTTTCGAAATTGCCGTTATGCCCTATGGGCTATGGCTGTCTGACAAAATAGAAACAAGAAAAAGTATAATTTAAGTAAAAAAATTAAAAAAGTTTTATATTTACAAAAAATCAGGTAATTACCGATGGGGTTGTATATTGAAAAAACCAACCATACGCCAAAGATACGTTTTGAGGAGGGACGGCTAACTATTGCTGGTCGGTCGATTCCTGAGGATAGTATCGGTTTTTTCGAACCGCTGTTTAACGAGTTGACGCACTATATCATAAATCCCGCTGCACATACCGAAGTCAATTTAATGCTCGAGTATTCCAACAGCAGTACCAACCGGGTGCTGGTATCGATTTTTGAAATTTTACGGGAGCTTCAGGCTGGTGGTCACAGCGTCACGGTCAATTGGTACTATGTTGCTGAAGACAAGGGAATGTACGAATTAGGGTCCGATTTCAAGGATATTTCTGCCCTACCCTTTGCACTGATTGAGGTGGATGATTTTCCTGAATAATCATTCCTGAGGATTAATCCTCGTCCCCTTCCATTTCCATACGCAAGGCTACCATTTTAATGGCTGCAATAGCAGCGTCTTCGCCCTTGTTGCCCAGCGATCCACCTGCTCGTTCCTTAGCTTGTTCGTAAGTATGGGTAGTAAGAACACCAAAGATAAAGGGTATCCCATATTGCAGGTTGAGTTCGGTAATACCATGGGTCACCGACTGGCACACATATTGGAAATGAGGGGTCTCGCCCTGAATAACGCAACCAAGACAGATAATGGCATCCACATCGGTATACTCGGCTAAATATTGCGCACCAAGGGTCAATTCTACGCTTCCGGGCACACGTTTTATGATTATATTAGACGGCAATGCCCCTTTGGAGATAAGCGTATTATATGCACCCTCAAGCAACGATTCGGTTATTTCAGTGTGCCATTCCGAAACCACTATCCCAAAGGACATGGAAGCAGCACTTGGGATATGGTTGAACTGCGGTTTGCGTACAGTTGCCATAGTTTAAGGGAGTATCACTATTTTTTCAGCAGAAACTCTACACGGGTAATGTACTTGTCGATCAGGCGAGCCTCGTTCGAACGCGGATATTCTTTTTTGATGGTCTGATAAATCTCCAGCGCTTTATCGTATTTCTTCTGAAGTTCGCATATACCAGCAGCTTTCATCAGATAAAGGGGAGCCGTAAAGTCATTGTCTCCTTTTCGGGCAGCTTTTTGGTAATATTTTAAAGCTTTGTCGTAGTCTCCCAGCTCAGCATAGGCATCGCCAGTGGCACCAAGGGCTATAGGACGTACCAGCTTATCGCTGCTGTGAAATTTCTTTAGCTGGTCAATAGCCGCCTGAAAATTACCCATGTGCAGATAACAGATACCAGCATAGTAGCGAGCCAGGTTGGCACTCGAGGTTATCCCATATTCGTCGATAATTTTCAGAAAACCCCAATTGTTTCCATCTCCGTTGAGGGCAAGGTTAAAGGAGTCGCGCTCGAAATAGCGCTCGGCCATAAACATTTGTTCCTGAGCCTCTTTTTCCAGTGGCCCTACATAAGCTTTTTTATATAGATAAAATCCTCCCACCACCACTACAATGGCTGCAAGCACAATAATTATAATCTTCTTGTTGTTCTCGAAAAATAGTTCAACTGAACTCAAAGCGTGAGCTACACCCTCGGTCGTAGCAAGTTGTTCTTTCTTTTCTGCCATTTTTGTATGGTTTAATAAAGTAGGTGGCAAATGTAATGGTTTTTTTGGAAAAAGTAAATTCTTGACGGTTCGGGTTAATTTTTTATGAACAATTAATGCACTAACAGACCGTCGGCATTTTGCTTTAAATCGTCGGGGATTACCCTTAATATTTCTTCCGCAAGAGCCTCGAGCAAATGTGTTTTACAAAAAACCGGCGAATATACCAAACCAACTTCCCTTTTGGGAATGGGCGGTTCAAAGGTTCGAACTTGCCTTTCGACTTTTTCTTTATCCATGTATTGCAAGGTAAGAAAGGGCAAGAGGGTCATACCAAATTGCTGCTCAACCAATTTTATCAAAGTTTCCATATTGCCGGTCTCGAAAGTTACATGGCTGTCTTTTTTAAGCCAATCGCCTGTATTCGCTTTACATACCGAAAGTACCTGTTCGCGAAGGCAATGCCCTTCCTTAAGCAGCAAAAAATCTCTTATATCCATATCGTTCTGACTGATACTTTTCTTTTGCAACAGCGAATGAGCCGGTGGAAGAAAAGCAACGAATGGCTCGTAATACAGCGTTTTGGAAAGTATATTCCCCTGTTCCGATCGCAGGGCAATGATACCTATATCTATATCCCCCCTGGTAATCCCCTCAAGGATCTCATCGGTAATAAGCTCATCGATAACAAGTTCGACCTTCGGATAGCTATTTGTAAAATTTCTCAGAAACATGGGTAACAGGTAAGAAGATATGGTGGGGATAATGGCTATATGGAGGCTGCCCGTGTATTCTCCTTTCTCGGACTGCAGCAGGATGTGCAGCTTTTCCTTTTCTTTCAGGATTTGTTTCGCTTGTTCGATCACCTTAAGACCTACGGGTGTGGGAACAATAGGATATCGGTCGCGAAAAAAAAGGATAACCCCCAGCTCCTCTTCGAGCTTCTGGACTTGCATGCTCAGGGTGGGTTGGGTGACAAAACAGTGCTTGGCTGCTTCCGAAAAACTCCTGTACTTTTCGACCGCTACCAGATATTCCAACTGAACTAAAGTCATTATTTATAAAAAATTCTTATGCAAATATAAAAATTATTGATTTGATTTATAAGCAAAAATGATGCAACTTTGCTTTAAATGAAAACTATTAAATCAAAATACCTGTTGGCCAGCAGGAAACAGTAAAAAAAATTTAAACTAAAGATGGAGGACAAAATCATGAGTGATAATAAAAAAACAAGCAAGTGTCCTTTCCCCCATTCGGCATCGTTGGGGAAGGCTGGGACGACCAATGAGCATTGGTGGCCTCATCGTTTAAGGCTGAACATATTGCGGCAGCATTCGCCCTCATCCAGCCCGCTGGACAAGGATTTTAACTACAGGAAAGCTTTTAAGCAGCTCGACTACTTTGCGTTGAAAAAAGATTTGGCCAGGTTGATGACCGAATCGCAGGACTGGTGGCCGGCCGATTTTGGGCATTACGGTCCGCTGTTTATCCGCATGTCGTGGCATGCAGCGGGGACCTACCGCATTGGCGACGGACGAGGAGGCGCCAGTGGAGGGCTACAGCGCTTTGCCCCTCTTAACAGCTGGCCCGATAACGTAAACCTCGACAAAGCGCGTCGTTTACTCTGGCCCATTAAACAAAAATATGGGAATAAAATTTCGTGGGCCGACCTGCTGGTGCTGGCTGGTAACGTAGCCATGGAAACCATGGGTTTTAAGACCTTTGGGTTTGGAGCAGGACGAGAAGATGTATGGGAACCAGACGAAAGCATTTACTGGGGTTCTGAAGCAGAGTGGTTGTCGGACAAGCATCGCTATACCGGCGAAAGAGACCTTGAAAATCCGCTGGCAGCAGTACAGATGGGACTAATTTATGTCAATCCTGAAGGCCCGGGTGGCAATCCCGACCCCGTAGCAGCAGCCCGAGATATCAAGGAGACCTTCACACGCATGGGAATGAATCTCGAAGAAACGGTAGCCCTCATTGCCGGCGGACATACTTTTGGAAAAGCCCATGGACAAGGCGATCCCCGTCTGATGGGTCCCGAACCCGAGGCTGCCGACCTTGAACAGCAAGGGTTGGGCTGGAAATATAACTATAAATCGGGCAAAGGACCCGACACTTTAACCGGCGGCCCCGAGGTTACCTGGACCACCACCCCCACCCGATGGGGACACGATTTCTTTAAGCACCTCTTTGAATATGAATGGGAACTAACAAAAAGTCCAGCTGGCGCCTATCAGTGGGTGGCCAAAAATGCCCCCGAAATAATACCCGACGCCTTCGACCCCGCTAAAAAGCACAAACCCACAATGCTTACCACCGATCTTTCGCTACGATTTGACCCCGAATTTGAAAAAATTTCAAGAAAATTCTATGAAAATCCCGATTTATTTGCCGACGCTTTTGCCCGGGCATGGTTTAAGCTGTTGCACCGCGACATGGGACCCAAATCAAGATACCTGGGACCCGAGGTTCCACAGGAAGATTTGATCTGGCAGGATCCCGTTCCCCCTGTCGATCATAAGCTGATAGACGAAAATGATATCAAGCATCTAAAGTTAAAGGTACTGGCTTCGGGTCTATCGGTGTCCGATCTGGTGACAACAGCATGGGCATCGGCCTTTACCTATCGAAACTCCGATAAGCGTGGCGGCGCCAATGGAGCATGCATCCGCCTTGAACCCCAAAAAAATTGGGAGGTGAATAATCCTGCCCGTCTGGCCAGGGTACTCGATGTGCTGGAAAAAATTTACAACGACTTTAATTCGACCCAATCTGATGGCAAGAGGATTTCGATGGCCGACCTGATTGTTCTGGGCGGTTGTGCAGCAATTGAAAAAACAGCGCACGATGCAGGTTATCCTGTTTCTGTTCCTTTCACACCCGGACGTACAGACGCACTGCAGGAACAAACCGATGTAACATCGTTTGCCGTCATCGAACCCATTGCCGATGGCTTCCGTAATTATGCCCGATCCACAGTTGCTACCCATGCCGAGCATATCCTGGTAGATAAAGCCCAGCTTCTTACCCTGTCGGTACCCGAAATGACCGTGCTAATAGGTGGTATGCGTGCTCTTGCTGCCAATTACGACGAATCCGACTATGGCGTATTGACCCATCGCCCCGGCCAATTGACGAACGACTTTTTCGTCAACCTGCTCGATATGAGCACTGAATGGCATGCTGCAGATGATAACAAAACAAAATTCGAAGGCAGAGACCGCAAAACCGGACAACTCAAATGGAAAGCTACCAGGGTCGATTTGATCTTTGGCCACAACTCCGAATTAAGGGCTGTTGCTGAATTTTATGCCTGTACCGACAACCAGGCTAAATTTGTAAACGACTTTGTGGCGGCATGGAACAAGGTCATGAACCTCGACCGCTTCGACTTGCAATAAACCCTTGGTATGCGATTAAAGAGGCTTTGAAATCAACGGGTAGTTGGAGTTAGCAAACAGTGCTTTGCATGATACGATGCAAAGCACTGTTTTTTTTTGAAAAATAGATTTTTGACAGTAATTAATCTGTCGAAAATGCCACATTTCGCCCTATCGCTCTCCTTCAGCAATAAAGGTTTGTTTGGCTTGCCAAAGCAATGGCACGGAAACCCCGTTCGGGGGTGCAACGAATTTGAAATTACCTTTTTGGAACCTGAATCAAATACGGAGGTGCCATAAGCTTCTCAACCGGAATGCTCAACATATTGCCCACTGGCTCCTTATCCCTGTATGCACGAACACGCAGGGTTATTTGTCCGGGCGGAATACTTATCGGCCCGGTATAAATAGGCGCATACTGCGTGGGCACCGTTCCGTCAATGGTATAATGAATTTCCAATCGGGATGCCTCGGCCTGCAGGGTAACTTTAAGCTGATTATTCTCAAAAAAAGCTTGTACAATGGGGTCGTAAATGGCCTTTGCATAAGCTATCCCTGCCCTATCGAGGCGACGAAAATGCATTTCAACGCGCAGGATAAAGGAATCCCAGTTTTTCAGGGCAGCATTTGTCCAATAATTTTCGGCAATAGCCAGTGCCCGGGGATAGGTCATGTAAAAGGCACATTGCAAGTAAGGCACATTTTCTGTCCACAGGTTACCCTGGCCTCCCAGCATATTTGCTTCCAGATTGGGATTGGGACAGGGATCGAAACTATAAACTGTACTGAGCCTGAGACCAGCATACACGGGTGGTTCAACCAGCGGATCACCCTGATAGTAATCAAGATAGGAAAAGGCCGAAGGCGACATGACAACCTTATAGCCCTTACGCGCAACATCATAGCCTATCGACGTATCTCTCCAGCACATGATGGCAGCCTGCTGAGAAAGAGAGTCCTCTGCTATTTCGTCCCAGCCAATCATTTTCTTACCCAGCTTATCGAGTATAAGCTGTACTCTTCGCATGAAATATCCCTGCAGCTGTTCGACGCGTGTAAAATTATTCTGCCGCATCAACGCCTGACAAGCTGCATTTTTTGCCCAGAATCCTTTATAGCACTCATCGCCGCCAACGTGAATGTATGCTGAAGGAAACAAAGCCGCTACTTCTGAAAACACTTTTTCCAAAAACTCATACACCTCCTCATTGGCTGGATTAAGCGTATTATCCACAAACATCGTAAAGCTCCCATCGGCATGCCACTCTGCAAAGTGAGTGCCCGGATCAACCTTTATCGAAGTATCGCCAGTACAGCTCAGATGAGGGTAAGCTGCAATGGCAGCCATACTATGGCCCGGAACATCAATCTCGGGAACAATGGTTACATGTCGTTCAGCCGCAAACCGAACAAGCTCCCGAATATCCTCCTGCGTATAATATCCTCCATAGGTGGCCTTCTCGCCTGGTCGGGGTTTTTCGCGTGTACCAAACTGTCCGTACCGCTCCACGCGCCAGGCTCCTACCTCGGTCAGCCGAGGCAACGACTTGATCTCTATCCGCCAACCCTGATCATCGCTTAAGTGCAGATGCAACGTATTAAACTTGTATCGAACCATTTGCTCAATATACTGTTTTACCTCTTCCAGCCCAAAAAAATGCCTGCTCACGTCGAGCATCAAACCCCGCCACGCAAAACGCGGATAATCAATTATATGCTGGCAGGATATAGACCAGCTCATTTTTTCACTTCTTTCTGCACTTTCTATTTCCGGGGGTAGCAGCTGCAACAGGGTTTGTATACCATAAAATACTCCAGCTGCCGTCTTTCCCGTTATCCTGATCTGTTCAGGAGATACCCATAGCTCGTAACCTTCGGGATGGGCAATTACCCCGTCTTGCTCCGAAATAATAAGATATATGCTTGCTTGTACCTTACTACGGATAGCAGATGAAGTTTCTATAACCACTGATTGGCCTAACTTATGTGCAAGATAATTTGCCTCAAATACCAGTTCATGCCGATTGTAATAAACCGGGATGCCCTGTTTTAGCAGGAATGTTCCCCTAAGTGTCTGCACATGCTGTGGCATAGGTATTACCGGTAATTGAGACATAGACGCGATCGTCATTGAAAGCCCAACAACGCATGAAAAAATAGTGCGAAACGCTAACATGGGTTACACTTTTAAAAATATTTTCTTTCGGTAGAGAAAGTATAAAAATGCCCAGCAGGTAAGCATGTAAGTAAAAGTCAAAAATGTTTCCTGCAGGTTAGCAGGCAAATACTTACTCATCCCGGCAAAGAAAAACTGATGGGGTGTGTATAAGCCCAAAATGGGCTGCGCCAGATAAATGGTAATTGAATTCATCCCAATAACCGCAAAAGGAAATGCCCATTTTCTAAAATTCCAGACATCGACGATAAGGTAAAACAGGGCTAACAGCAAAACGCTAATACCGCCGGCAAAGAGTACAAAAGAGCTGGTCCAGATATTTTTGTTTATCGGAAAAATAATATTCCACAGCAATCCTCCGGCAATAAGACAGATGGAAAAGATAGCAAGCTGAAATACTTTCCGATAGGGTCCCGTGTTTGTTTGAAGGATAAACCCGCAAAAAATACCCAGCTGAGCTGTAGCCATGGCCGGAAAGGTAGAAAGAATACCTTCAGGGTCGTAGTGTTCAAAATAAAAACGGCCGGGAAGCAACAACCGGTCGATATATCCAACCAAACATTTGTCGGGGGTCAAAATACCTGCTCCTGCGCCCGGAACGGGTATCAGCATCAGAGCAACCCAATAAAGGATAAGTATTGCCCCAAAAATGATATACTGAGTTTTGCGCGACAGAAAAATAGCCATCAAGGCTGCCAGACCATAGGCTATCCCAATTCGACCCAGTACGCTGGCATAACGGGCTGGCCACTCAAAATTCAGAAAACCATTGTAAAGCATACCCAAAAGCACCAGCACCACCACACGCTTGACAATATGCGCAACAATTTGTCGTGTGCTTTGTCCCTGCTGCTGCCGTTTTCGAAATGAAAAAGGAAATGATACGCCTGCCAGAAAAAGAAAAAGCGGAAAAATAATGTCGTAGAAATGAAATCCATGCCAGGGTACGTGTTCCATGTGGGTTGCCAGAGCAGCTGTAAAATCCGTTTGTAACCACTTGTGCAGGGCCATAATAAACTCAGCACCCCCCATGATCCAGAGCATGTCAAAACCCCGTAAGGCATCAATTGAGTAAAGACGTTGTTGATAATTCATACTTCATGTTTTAGGATTTATACTATCTTTCAGTGCCAGCAAACGACGGATAAACCGGATTTCATTGCAAAACTCTTCATAGGTCATCTCTTTGATAAACAATGCCCCGTATGCTCTGCGAAGCATGGGATGCTCACTTTCATAAAAATATTTTTCCCCTAAAAGTAAGGTTATCTGTCGAAATTGTTCAACCCATATCTTTTGGGCCAACTCGCTGAAAGGCCCATCGTGTTCGAAACTCGGAAAAGAGGCTTCACGCTGGCTAATGAAACAGTTGTTAAACATGTTATGCAGCACGGCAAATGAATTAAGAGAGGTTGGAAAAATACGGTTACATTCATAAATTTCAAATCTTGACCAAATATTTCGGTACCCCCATAGGATAAGGCTATCTTCAGGATGCGCCTGTTTATATTGATCTATAGCCTCGGCAATAGCTATAAGGGTTTTAAAATGGGTATCCGGACCACTACCTTCAGGATCGAGGGCCATGGTAATAATGGTAGGCCTTATTTGTTCCATTAATTGTAGCAATGGCCTTACATCATGCTCGTAATCGGGATACTGGGGAAAAATTTCATCGGAATAAAAAGGTAGCCTTAGATGGTGTACATGCTGGTAATCGACCCCAAAATGCGCCCATACTAGCTCAGCCTCAAATTCTCGAATCCATCCCTTTAACAGATAAAATATACTAGGTTCCTTTCGGCCCGGCTCTATGGTTTTAAGGTCTTCTATCAACTCTCTAACTTTTGCATACAGTTGCTCTTCGTTTTGCATTGCAAAATGCTGAATGAGCCGCCTGGCTATCCGGCAAAAAAGATAGAAATTTTGCAACTCCTTCTTTTGCTGTGCAAGTCCATTTAAGTAGCCGGTAATGTCGGTATACGCATCATCGGGGCAACCTATATTTTCCCATAAAAAACGATTCTGCAAAAAAGAATTTTTCTGAATCTCGCATAATCCCTGCAGGCACGAAAGCAAATACGCATTTGTTACAGCCGTGTATCCGCTAGTACAGTATACAAAATAATTTTTATTGGTAGCCGATCGAACCAGATGATGTAATAGGGGAAAATAGGCCAGTTCAATATCGTCGTGGTGTGGTGCAGTGTGCAAAATACGCTGATGGGTTGGTATGGTTATTCCCCTTTGAATCGCTTCGTCGATGTGACGAAATAGTCGACCAGCCAATTCCTGTACCGAGTGCTGCCCTGTATCTGCTAATCGTATTAACGACGATGGAATATCTTCTGATTGTTTTTCGATCCAGCAAATCAAAGGCTGCTTTTGTTCAATGAAGGTATCTGATACCATTTTATCGAAAAAAGCTGGATAACGTATACCCTTCTGCTGTAGCGTAACAACAGTGTTTTGGTCCAGTTGCAAATGTTTACAAACACTAAGTGTAATATAAAAGCGCGCTTGCTGGATCTGAGTCAAAGCCGTTGCAGGATAATGAACAGAAACATTTTTTTGCAAAGCATCGGCAACTACTCGTGATTTGGACTCGCCAGCAGCCATAATGATGGCCACCGCATGAGGATTGTATGTAAGAGTCGAAAGCCCAATGGTAATTACTGCTTTTTTTCTAATTTCTTCAATCCCACCCATATCTACGGCAGCTGCAGCTTGCGTTTCATAATTTAACTCCGTTAAACGAGTGGTACTGAAATGGCTCGATCCCTGTATATTAAATGCGATATGACCATCGGGACCAATTCCACCCAGAAAAAATCCTATCCCTCCTGCCTCCCTGATTTTTTGCTCATACTCCTGGCAATAATCATCAAAATAGGTAATTACCTCCTTCTGATAATACTCAGCCATCGAAGCCGGCTTTCGCCATCGCAACTGTAAATCAACCCTTTCATTACCATATACTTCATAGGTATTGGTCAAACCCATTTTTTCTCTCAACCTTTGTGGTAAATGAAAGGTATCGATATAATGAACGCGTTCAGGATTAAGTCCAAAACCTTCAACATAGAACTTTTTGATAAAATATTGAAAAGAACGCTCATGATGTGGTGAAATAGGAAAAAATTCATCGATCTGGAAAAAAGTAAGTGTGTCCATTTGAGGTTTTTCCTTAGGGGATAAACCCAACTCACGCAGTATACCCCGTTGGATTTCCCTCTCCCAGTTAGCCAGATAATATTTCACCCAATGAATAAAAAATTCAGGCGTTTTACCGGTAGGTAAGGCAACTACACCTCCAGGATTATTACATACCCATTCCAGAAAACGTAATGCCGTAATTTGGCCAAGGGTAACATAGTTGTCGACCACATAAACCGGAAAATTAAAAGGCTGGCTTAAAAAATAACATGTCGGCTCTTGCTGGCCGAAAAATTGCTCGGTCCTGGAAACCATCATGCGAAACAATTATTTTTTCTAAATATAGTAAAGATACATTTAATTTGCAATGAAACACCCATGTTCCTGCGAACGCAAACACAATAATGATAAAATTGCGAACATGGGTGTTCCATCATACCTTTTAAAATTAATTTTTATGATGAAATTCTAAGTAATATAAAGTATGCTTAAAATGATAACCCGGTTTCGTTGAAGCAGATAATACAACAGGGAATTTAAAATTTAATATATCAAAGAAAGCGAACAATCAATCGCATATTTAAAACAGTAAATATATTTTCCTTGATTAGATTAACCCTGAGGATAAATTGTTAGATAAAAATAATATTTTTGTACAAGTTATTTTTTTATGCACAATTTCTTTTTTACTGATAATAAAAAGGTTATAAATAGAATTATTTATTGATTTGATAACCAAAGAATTTTAGGTAACCATTTGCCAATTTTAACGTAAAAAGTAATATATTTCGCAAGTTTTAAATTGTAGTTTTTTATACCAAAATAAAATTTTCGGAACACCAATAGGGTTTGTGAGGTATTGACAATGTGAAAAAAAATGGCTATGAAACACCCATGTTCCTGCGAACGCAAACACAATACTGATAAAACTGCGAACATGGGTGTTCCATCATACCTTTAAAAATTAATTTTATTATGATGAAAAAAATATTAATATTTGTCTTTGCCTTTTTGCAAGGAGTTTTAGCTAATTTAACTGCACAGTTAAGTATAGATAACGTTCAGGTTGATTCAATTACCTGTAACGGTCTGAACGATGGGAAAATTCATGTGACCATTTCGGGAGGAATTCCGCCCTATGTTTACGTTTTACAACGTTTATTCCCCAATCCCCAAACATATTACCAAACAACTGCCAGTACCAATGTAACCTTTTCCAGCCTTGAGCCAAGTAATCTATACCAGCTAACTGTTATCGACGATAATGGGAATGGATCACCTGTGTCGTATGGACCTTATATTTCAGTAAAACAACCAGCTGTACTTACCGTAAATATTACAAACTCATCGCCTTTTTGCGTAAACAGCAACGTGCAGTTACATGGAAATCCTTCGGGGGGCAATGGGAGTTATACACATACATGGAGTGGAACCGGAGCAGCATTTCTTGATCAAACCAACATTGAAAATCCCATCTTCAACAGCAATACAGCAGGTACTTATAATTTAAAATACAAGGCTGTTGACTTCAAGGGCTGTGCCGATAGTATGGAGATCAATATTACGGTCAATAATTTACCATCCGTTACCTTCGGTGGTACACTCACACCACAATGTGCCAACAGTACTACCTACACGCTTTCGGGAGGCAGTCCTGCTGGTGGGGTGTATAGTGGACCTGGTGTAAGTGGGACCAATTTCAATGCCTCAGCTTCAGGGGGTCCGGGAACAAAAGTAATTACCTATACATACACCGATAGCAATGGCTGTTCCAACAGTGCTACCAATACGATAGATGTGATGGCACTGCCGAGCGTATCAGCATCTAACAATGGACCGGTTTGTGAGGGAAGTACCCTTCAGCTTTTCGGCAGTGGTAGTGGCACAGCACCTATCAGCTATCAATGGTCTGGGCCGCTTGGCTTTAGCAGCACCAACCAAAATCCTGTTGTTTCGTCCAGTGCTACAACTGCAATGTCGGGTATCTATACCCTTACCGTTACCGATGGCAACTCATGTACCAATCAGGCCACCACAAACGCTACTGTTATAGCCGCACCGGCTCCACCTAGTGGGCTTACCAACCAATCGCGCTGCGGGGATGGCACCCTGTCTTTCTCTGCATCGGCTGCCAACTCCAACGACAGCATTCAATGGAGCTACGACGGTAATACGGTGGTATTTTCAGCTAAAACGCCCTCTGTGTTTACCACAGGTGTGCTCACTGCCCCTACCACTATTACCGTCTATGCACGGGTAAAAAGCTATTCGGGAGGATGTTTGAGTAACTGGGTAAGTGCCATAGGCAATGTATATGCTAACCCTACAGCTGTTGCATCATCAAACTCTCCTGTTTGTGAAGGGGGCACGCTTACGCTTTCGGCATTGCCCAATGGAATGGTTTCGTATAGCTGGACAGGCCCCAATGGTTATTCCAGCAGTATCCAAAACCCCACAGTAACCTCCAGTGCCACCTCTGCCCATGCAGGTACCTATACCCTAACGGTAGTAGACGGCAATGGTTGCAGCGACACCAAAACCACAGCTGTAACCGTTAATCCCAAACCTACTCTTTTCAACGTAACCGGAGGAGGTAGCTATTGTGCTGGAGGGAGTGGTGTATTAGTGGGGCTTTCTGGTTCACAAACAGGGGTAAATTATCAGCTCAAACGCAATGGAAATAATACGGGTGCGCCTGTACCCGGGTCAGGTAGTGCACTGAATTTTGGTTTACAAACCCTGGCCGGAACCTATACCGTTGAAGCTACGAATACCACCACAGGCTGTACAGCAACCATGAACGGAAGCGCAGTGGTAGTAGTAAACACCCCTCCTACCCCTTCAGCCAGCAACAACGGGCCTATTTGTGAAGGCAATACACTCTCCCTATCGGGACTACCCTCGTCGGGTGTCACCTACCAGTGGACAGGCCCCAATGGGTTTTCAAGTACCGCCCAAAACCCTGTAGTGTCGACTGCTGCTACTCCTACCATGAGTGGAAGCTACAAGCTGGTAATTACCGACAGTAATGGCTGTAAAGATAGTACAACCACTAACGCAATTGTATATTCCAAACCTGCTGTTACCGTATCTTCCAATAGCCCTGTTTGTGGCTTAAATACGCTCGAACTATATGGAGGACCCAATGGTATGGCCTCCTATTCGTGGAGTGGACCCTTCGGATATACCAGTACTGCTCAAAATCCTACCCGTCCTAATGCTTTACCCTCGTTTGGTGGTTATTACCGACTCACGGTTACCGATAGCAATGGATGTACCAATACCGACTCAACCCAGGTCACTGTATATGCCCCAGCCATTATTAGCTACAACCTTACCGATCCTACCGTTTGTTTTTACGAAGATGCTGTGGTTACCGTTTCGGGTTCCCAAAGCGGTGGATATCAATACACCATCTTCCGCGAATCGGACAATATGCAGGTTACCCTGCCGCAAAACGGCAATGGAACAAGTTTACAATTCACCATTCCCGCTGCAAGTATATTGACAGTAGGTAGCAATCAATTTTACTGCCTTGTAGTTACCCCACAGGGCTGTGCCTACACGGTAACCAACAGGGCTATTGTAACTAAGCGAGCTGAAATACAAAAAAATCTCACAACTACCAATGCACTATGTTTTGGGCAGAATGGTTCCATAACCACAACCCCCTCCGATGGTACCCCCCCATACACCATGTCAATCACCGGTCCCTCGGGAAGTTTTGGTGCCTTATCCCAGACGGTAACCCCAGGTAGCTACCAGGTAGTTGTTAAGGATGCCAATAATTGTCTTTCCTCAACAACACCCGTTACGATTACGCAACCCAACAAGATAAACTTCTCAATCGATTCGGCAAGTCCTACCTGTTCGGGCACCAATGATGGCTACATTAACTTTATCAACGTAACAGGGGGCACTACACCTTACCAGTATTCAATTCGAGGTAACGATCCGGGGGAATATTCTTCAAATCCCAACTTTTCGTCATTAGTATCCGACATTTACTATGCCATTGTAAAAGACGTCAATGGCTGCTTGAGCGATTCTATTACTGTACCTCTTAATCAAGGTGGACAGATATTTGTAGGACACTCATTGGCGCCAGCATTGGTGTGCTATGGTGATTCCGGACAACTTACCCTCTCTGCTTCTGGAGGCTCGGGCAACTATGAGTTTTCCATTTCTACGACCCCGGGTGTGCCCGGTCCATGGACAACAAATACCATCTTTAAGCTACGAGGCGGTATAAATTATTATGGATTTGCTCGCGACGTAGTGAGCGGATGTATAGGCTATGCCAATAATGGGAATGCTATCAGCATTGCTTCTGCACCACCGGTAGTTATCGTCATCAATAGCATCGTTGCTGCCACCTGTTACAACACTGCCGATGGCAAAATTTTCCTGGGCAACTCATCGGGCGGGAAGGGTGGTCCCTATACCTATTATGTCGATGGAATAAGCAATGGCACCCGTAACTTTACCAACCTGCTACCGGGGACACATACCATCTTGGTGGTCGGTGCCGGAGGTTGTTCAGAGGACAGCGTGGTTACAGTACCCTCGCCCCCAGCTATTGTTTACGATAGCATTACCACAGTTGCACTCCAATGCGCCGACGATATGACGGGTGAGATACACATTCACAACCCCTCGGGTGGTACGCCACCTTACCAATACACCCTAAATTCCCTACCCTACGGTACATCAACCGACTTTACCGGACTCGATGGAGGCACCTATGATGTAAAAATACGTGATGCTATAGGATGTATTAACAGCACTCCCGTTACTGTCGATGAACCTGCGCCTGTATCCATCGCTTCAGCCATTGGCGACACGGTATGTAGTGGTGGCCTGGGAACCATTTCAGTAGTAGCATCCGGAGGAACAGCACCCTATACCTATACCCTCACGCCTGGGCCTGTAATACAGGGATCTGGAACCTTTACTAATCTACCCGCTGGCACCTATAATGTATCGGTTACCGATTCAAGAAATTGCACCCCAGCCGATACCAATGTGTCTATTGTTACTTCTACCGGTGTCAATATTCAGGTTACACTGCAACATATTAAATGCAAAGGTGATAACACAGGTAGCATCACCCTATCGGTTTCGGGCGGAGTGGCCCCCTACCAATACAGTATCAACGGCGACGTTCCTGCTCAATATCAGGGTAGTCCTATCTTCACAAATTTAGCGGCTGGAACCTATGATATATATGTAAAAGACGCTTGTGGTACACATCATTATGGCAATGTCACACTCAACGAACCAGCCTCGAACATTACCATCAATTCGGTGAATACTATTCCGGTATCGGGTTGCAAGGGAAGTGCTACAGGTGCTATCGTTATCAATGCCTCAGGAGGTTCGGGTACGTTAGTGTATTCTATTGATGGAGGAAGTAATTTCCAGTCGAGCAATATCTTTAGCAATCTATTGGCAGGCACTTACAACATAGCCGTACGTGACGATTCGATGTGTGTGGCTACTACTAATGCCACTGTTACCGAACCTAACCTGCTTCAAATCGCCAACATTACTACGACAAAGGTAAATGGTCCAATTAAAGGTACTGCGACAATAAATGTACCTCCAGCCACCTCTGGTGCCGGAAATCTGGTTTACTGGTACGATAATAATCCACCTCAAATTTCCAACACCTTTACCAACCTCGACACAGGCACCTACATGGCGCATGTGCGTGATCAAAATCTTTGCGAGGATTCCATGCAGTTTACCATTACCGATACGTTGGCACTTGTAGTCAATGTTACTACCACCCCGGTAACCTGCTATGGTGGTACCGACGGTAGAATCGATACCAGCATCAGTGGCGGCCTACCTCCCTATACCTTTAGCATTACTCCCTCTGTGGCCGATCTTACCCAGGTACCCGCTGGGAATTACCAAATCACGGTTACCGATGCCAACAATTCGACTGTAATTCAACCGGTTACAGTTACACAACCCGCCCCCGTGGGTGCTACTTACACCATTACTGGTTATAATGGGACTCCCGGCACAGGAAGCATTGTAGTCAATGGTACCGGGGGTAATGGAGGATACCAATATTCCTTCAACAACGGGCCTTTTGGTGCTACCAATACCTTCACCGATTTAATGCCCGGATTTTACCGTGTCATTACACGCGATGGCATGGGCTGCAGCGGCCCCGATACCACCATTGAAATCATTGACGATAGAATACTCGAATTATATCCAAGCACTTACACCGATGTAACCTGCTATGGTAGTAACACGGGTACCGCTACCGTACATATTAAATCGGGTACCCCACCCTTCACCATTCGCTTGCGTAAGGGTTCCCTCACATTAGCTACTGTTGTTACAAACCTGAAGGATTACACTTTTACCAACTTGTCGGCCGGAACCTACCAATTCAACGTACGTCATTTCTATTCTCCACCTTCGGTTAATTCGGAGGTATTTACCATTAATGAGCTGGCCACCAGCCTACTCACTATAACCAGTGTGAATACAGTTCCGCAAACCAATATTGTACCCAATGGCGAAATTCATATAACAGCTACGGGGGGTGTAGGCTCCATGGCATCGTACGAGTTTTCGATCGACGGTGGTACAACCTTCATCATGAATGCAGGCAACTTTACGGGACTTGTTGGTGACAGTACGTACAATATTGCTGTAAGGGATCAGGTTGGATGTATCGTAAACAGCACCGCATATGTCCCTTATGGTCTACCCTTGAACGTACAATTCTCCAAAACCAATGAAACCTGTACGGGTTTGAGCGATGGAACCATCCGTTATAAGGTTATAAGCGGTCGTAGACCATACAGGTATTCATTCAATGGTGCGCCTTATGTGTCAGCACCCGACAGCTTTACCTTTACCATGTTACCACCGGACAACTATACCCTCTCTATTGTGGATGCAAACAACGACACTGCTTATTATGCAACCACAATTGACCCTGCCTCGCCAGTACTCATCGACAGCATTGTAGCTACACCCTCGGGAGGTAGCAATGGCACGCTCACCGTTTACACCAGTGGAGGGTCAGGAATATTTACCTTTACAGCCACATCCTATCATTATGGTATATTTACCAATGGCCCGAACAATGTATTTATTGGGTTACCTGCTGATACTTTTATTGTCCGAGTTGATGATATTTGCTCTTTTGCCGAACAAACGGCTATTGTGCCACGTGATACTATATTGCTGGCCAACGTATCCATTGATCCTGTAAAATGTATTCAGCCATTCCTGCAAGCATTCATCAATATAGAACCCTTAAATGCTGCACCCGGACTTGTTACCTATGAGGCTGTACATGCGGTTACGAACGATTATTATGTACAGTTCAACAACGGCAATGTTGAGGTTAATGATACGGGAACTTACTACATACATGCATTTGACTCGCAGGGTAAGCACTTCCGCGATACGGTAACGGTTACTGCCATTGTAACCCCCATCGTAGTTGGGATCGACCCTATTATCCAGCCCTGCTCAACTGGAGGACAGACCAACATATTTACCAACGTTTCGGGTGGACAAGCTCCATACTCCTACCGCTGGTACAAATTGCCCAACTTCACAACCGTTATAGGAGTTGACAGTAATTTACTCAATGTAGGTGAAGGCAAGTATGCGGTAGTGGTTACTGATAGTTATGGCTGTGCTGTACAGGCTATCGATTCCGTAGTTGTAAGTAATGTTCAGATACTTAATATAGCTACCACTAATTCAACCTGTAATGTAGGTATTACCAATGGCACCATCACTGTAACTGCTATTGGTAAGGGTACCCTGCAGTATATCTGGGATGGAGGTACATCAACCAGTCCGGTTATTACGGGTGTGGGAGCTGGAACTTACACCGTTACCGTGATGAATGAATCGGGCTGTTCGGATAGTCGTATAGTTACCGTAGCCTCGAACGATTCGCTGATGAACCTATGGACCTACGATAACCAAACCTGCCTGGCAGAAGGATTTATACAATACGATGTTAGCCTTGGACAACCCAATTATACCTTTATACAGGTAGGCGTTGATACTCTTGTTACCTCCAGCAACAGTTACCGGCGTACCCTTGCACCGGGTAATTACACCTTCAAACTCATTGACCAGAATGGATGCTATGATACCATTCAGGTTGATATACTACCTAAGCCCTCTTTCGATACCATTGTAATTGATTCTATTCAGGTAGTAAAATCGAGTGGAGCCAATGGCAGCATTACCATATTTGCTACAGGCACTTACCCACCCTTGATTTACAAGATAACCTCCGCAAGCACGTCTACAACCATTAACAATGGCACAAATAACGTATTTACAGGGCTCTTAGCAGATACTTACTACGTTGAAGTTACCGACTTCTCGGCCTGTGCTTTTGCATACGACACGGTTGAAGTTGGCTTGGATACCATACTAAATGTTGCTGTTACCATCCGCGATAGCGTATGTAACGGGGCTGTTGTGTATTTAACGCCGCTCAATGCCTATGGCAGGGTCAATTATCAAATTACAACTGATTCGGTCGATTTCTTTATCAACCATATTTCAGACAGCGTATTTACAGTATCTCACACGGGTTGGTATCGGATCGATGTCAATGATCAGGCAGGCAAAAGCTTTAAGCTTGATACATTTATTCTGGTAACCACACCAGGATTATTTGCAGCTGTAGATAGCGCTGTATATCCCGAATGTAATAGTGGTACTACCGGTTCCATATACATGCGAGTGGGTGGTGGTACACCTCCATACACATACTTCTGGAGAAATGCTCTAACAGGCGATACCATATCCATCCAGCAGCTCAACCTGACAGATGCTCCGCTGGGATACTATGCCTTTACGGTCAATGATAACGCAGGTTGTAGCTTTACTCACCTCGATAGCATTGTGGTATCGGAGGTAACTATCCTGACGGTTGATACGATAAAATCGAACTGTAGCTTGCGCAATCCTACCGGTAAGATTACGATTACTGTAAAAGGACGGGCACCCTTCTATTTCATGTGGATCAATCTGACTGACCTGACCATCGTAAAGGAAGGATTAGTCGCTACCAATAGCGATTCTATTGTAAACGTGCCTGCTGGCCAGTATATGGTGCGTGTAATTGATGCCAACAACTGCATCTCGCCCGATACCATCATCAGGCTCGAAGCCTATAATCCGTTGCGTGGAACGATTGCTTTGCTCGAAATGCCTAAATGCTATAGCATTAGCGATCCTACACCCGACGGTATTCTTTCTGTTCAGATGCAGAATGGAGACGCTCCCTATACCTTCAACTGGATACTCAATAGCGACTCTACCCTCATTCGACGGGTCGATAGCGTGTATGCAACAGCCGACACCCTAACCGGTGCCTTTTCAGCCATTTACAGAATCGTTGTACGGGATAGCAACTTCTGCTTCTTCGATACGCTATACAGCATACCTGCCAAGGATAGTATCGATTTTGATGTTGATGTACTGAATCATGCCACCTGTACTAATCTGGGTAGCGTCGTAATTCGGTTCAAAGGCACTGCACCATTTGCCTACCAGTGGTTGGGTCAGCCATTCGATACCACTGCCGTTGATACCATTGCCAACAATTCCCTGTTAGCAGGGAACTATCCCTTCACGCTGGTCGATGATTCGGGTTGTATGGTAACCAAACCGGTAATAATTCAGCAAAGCGAATATTTCCGAATCGATTCGGTTATTGCCTACGAAAAATGTAATGCCTATGGTTCGGTAGCCTTGCAACTTTCACAGACAGCCTATCCAGCTTACTTGAAATGGTTCGACGAAGGCGATACGCTTGTACTCAGTAGCGCATCTGATAATATCCCCTTAAAGGATGGGCTGACAGCTGGCCTATATCAGGTAAGGGTATGGAATAATATCGGGTGCGATACAGTTAAAACTTTCCAGGTACGAATGGATGATACGCTGCGAATCGATACCGTTATCGTTCCCGAAAGCTGTACAGGCGATGGTTCTATTGCTATTAAAGTACTTAATTCGTCGTATCCCTTCCGTTATCAATGGCTAAATACAGATACCGTAGTGACCAAGACTAATAGCGACACTATCAATTATAGTGGCAAGCATGGGACTTACATAATTGCCATCTGGACACCAGCCCATGCGGGTTGCGACCGGCTCGACACATTGGTCATCCCCTTCGACAATCCCTTGATAGTGGATGCAGGACCCGATACCACCATCTGTCGTGGCAAAGAATATATGCTACAGGGTAAGGCCTATTCGGGTCGCCTGTTGGGCGCTAATGAAGCCCTGTACAATTGGTCACCTGTTCAGAATCTGGTAAACAACAAGGGTAACATACCCAATCCTGTAATTAAACCCTTCATCCCCAACAGCTATAACACAGAAAGGGTTGAATACGTATTGAATGTAACACTCGATCGTTGCCACCAGAGCGATACCGTTGTGGTCACTTACTATCCTTCCAATGGTGTATGGTTACCTGCTGTTGATACAGCTGCCAGGGGTGAATACCAGATTATTCCGGTCATAGGTGGCACAGGCACGTATGTTCGATATATGTGGGCACCGCGCACGTATGTACTTTACAATAGTGACACTACGCGTGTGCTTACGCTAAATTTCCAGGGCGACTCGCTTACCTACTACTTCACCGGTATTACGCTTGATGGCTGCTACGAAAAGGCATCGGTACTTATTGTTGCCAGCCCCGATATCAAACCCGACGACGCCTTCACTCCCAACGGTGACGGTATCAACGACTTCTGGTACATACCTCGAGCCGAATACTTCCCCGACATTCACGTAAGAGTATTCAACCGGTGGGGAGATATCGTATACGAATCGATTGGCTATAATAACGCCGATAAAGTATGGAACGGTAAACGCAAAGGAAAAGACTTACCTATTGGTACTTACTATTACGTAATAACCATGAGTGGTGGCAAAACTGCCAAAGGAACAGTAGCAATTATCAGATAATTTTGAAACGATGCGATTATGAAACACCCATGTTCCTGCAAACGCAAACACAATAGTGATAAAATTGCGAACATGGGTGTTCCATCATACCTTTAAAAATTAATTTTATTATGATGAAACGGAGAATATTGATATTTTTTCTAATGGCTTTTTGCGGAAAATTAGCTTTTTCGCAACAGTTGCCGCTATATTCGCAATACATGCACAATCCATTCATACTTAATCCGGCGGTAGCTGGTACATATCATTATTTTCAGGCCAGGCTGATGTCTCGCTTGCAATGGATTGGCTTCCCTGATGCGCCGGTTACCAACTCATTAAGCGTTTTTGGTCCGGTAAGTGGAAAAAACAAAGATATGGGATACGGGGTTACGCTTTACAGCGACATCACCTCGCCCACAAGCAGATTGGGCATGAAAGGCGCTTACGCTTATAATATTGCGCTTAATGATCACATCCGCATGTCGTTTGCTGCTGCGCTGGGTTTCTTTCAATTTAAGTACGATGGCACTAACATACAAATGTATGCCCCCGATCCCGTTGCGCCAAAGGCAGTAAAATCGGAATTCGAGCCCGATGGGATGATAGGAGTGCTGGTGTATTCTGGTCTTTTTCAAGTCGGGCTTTCGGTCGATAATCTATTTAACAATAAATTTAATGTAAACCCCGACCAACCCAATGTAACAAGCTTTGGCAAGCTATTGCGTCATTATTATCTGCTGGGGTCATACAACTGGATACACAACCGCCGTTGGACAACCGAATGCAGCGCTGTGATAAAAGCCGTTGAGGGGTTTAATGTGCCCGTGCAGTTCGATCTTAATGTGCGGGAATGGTACAAGAACACGGCATGGTTTGGCATGTCATACCGATCGATGGATGCCATTGCGCTATTGGTGGGCTATATTTTCAATAAACGTATATATGCCGGTTACGCCTTCGACTTTAATCTATCGGCTATCAGAGCTTATAATTTTGGTAGTCACGAAATTATGCTGGGGTATCGATTTAATACGCTCAAATAGTCTTAGTTGTTTTGAGTAGAGGATAGTAGAGGATAATCGATATTGTAATGCAGTCCAACGCTTTGTTTACGTTGCTGTGCGCTTTTAATAATCAGATAGCTAACCTCCACCATATTTCGAAGTTCGCACAGGATACGGGACACCTTAGATCGTTTGTACAGTTCTTCGGTTTCTTCAAAAATAAGATTAATACGATGAGCAGCACGCTGAAGCCTCAAATTGCTTCTTACAATAGCTACATAGCTACTCATAATTTGTTGGGTTTCCTTCATGCTCTGAGTAATGAGGATCATTTCCTCGGGATTCGTTGTACCCTCGTCATTCCATGTGGGGATACCGTCGGGGATACTGTATGACTGGAAATGTGCAAGCGCATCCATGGCAGCCCGATGTCCGAATACAGCCGCTTCAAGCAGCGAATTGGAAGCAAGTCTGTTAGCACCATGCAATCCCGTGGCAGCAGTTTCACCCGCAGCATACAGCCGGTTGATCCAGGAACGTCCGTTTTTATCAACTTTGATACCCCCACAGAGATAATGGGCTGCCGGAGCCACAGGTATCATATCCTTCGACATGTCGATGCCAATGGAAAGACACTTCTGGTAAATATTGGGAAAATGCTCAAAGAGTGCTTTTTTATCGATATGCCGGGCATCGAGGTATACAAAATCATGACCCGAAAGCTTCATTTCGCTGTCGATAGCACGGGCCACAATATCACGCGGAGCCAGTGAACCACGGGGATCATATTTATACATAAATTCTTCCCCATTCTGATTGCGAAGAATAGCCCCAAAGCCTCGTAAGGCCTCGGTGATAAGAAAAGACGGCCGTTCGCCTGGATTATACAGAGCGGTAGGGTGAAACTGAACAAATTCCATATCCTCGACAATACCTTTTGCCCTGTAAACCATTGCTATACCATCGCCTGTGGCAGTAGGAGGATTGGTAGTGGTGTAATAAACATTGCCAACGCCCCCCGTAGCCATAAGGGTAACCCGCGCCAAAATGGTTTTTACCTGCCCTGTATTGCAGTCAAGAACATAAGCACCGTAACATTCAATGTTATTATAATACCTCTTGACCAGTACCCCCAAATGATGCTGAGTGATGATGTCGATAGCAAAATGATTTTCATAGACGGTTATGTTGGGATGCTCATTTACCTTCTTAACGAGAGCGCGTTGTATCTCAGCACCCGTAATATCTTTGTAATGCAATATGCGATTTTCGGAATGTCCGCCTTCTCTACCCAGGTCAAAATGACCCGCTTCGTTTCTATCGAAATTAACTCCCCATTCGACCAGTTCCTTAATACGGGCAGGTGCTTCCTCCACCACCATCCTTACCACGTCGGGATTGCACAATCCATCGCCACAAATCAAGGTGTCCTGAATATGCTTTTCAAAACTATCGGGTTCGTAGGTAACAGCAGCAATACCTCCCTGAGCATAGCTGGTATTGGTTTCGTTGACTTTCGACTTGGTTACCACGCAAACTTTTCCCTTACCGGCCACCTTGAGTGCAAAGGAAAGTCCTGCTAATCCTGAACCTATCACCAGAAAATCAAATCGTTCCTCCATAGCCCACCGTTTTGTTACTTCAGCTAATGAATTCGAAAAGCATAGTTCTTGCGCATGCTAATTTTTAAAATTGCTGACCCATAATAAACTGGGGTTGCCATCCCGACACACTACCCCCAATCTTATCGAAGCCATATCCCATATCAAATCCAATCATTCCCAACATAGGAAGGAAAATTCTTATCCCCACCCCTGCAGCTCGTTTTATCTCAAAAGGATTGAAGTATCGAATATCCGACCAGCAATTACCGGCCTCGGCAAAGAGCGTACCATATATGGTAGCCTGTTCCTTAAGCGTAATGGGGTAACGAAGCTCGGCAGTAAAACGGTCGTAAATACGACCCGCATATATTCCGTTTTCCGTGGGCGTAAGTGCATTATCTGTATACCCGCGCATGGGTATAATTTCGGAATTGGTAATATTATAACCAACCATACCGCTACCACCCATGGTATATTGTTCAATGGGCGTATAGCCTGTCGATTTTTTATATCGTCCCAGGATTCCAAAATTAGCGCGCGTCATGAATACCAGATTACCTACAATAGTCATATAGGTCTCGGCTCGAATAGTCCATTTATGAAACTCTGCCCACTTATACCTTTCGGAGGGTGAAAGCATGGAATAGTTTTTACCATTGAGCAGCGAATAAGGGGGGGTAAGCTTTAGTCCTACTGAAAACCAGGAACCCGTTCGAGGATAAATGTACTGATCGAGTGAATTACGTCCAAAAGTTACACTATAATAAACACTATTGATGCTTCCCGTTGAGTCGTTATATACAATGGGGTATTTCTGGAATTTATAACGATCGAGCCCTATTGATTGCTGGAGCGTGAAATAGTCGTCGGGCCATTTGAGCCGTTTACCAAGACTTATGGTAGCTCCCATAATATCAAAATAGGAATCGGTGGACTGAAATATTTGCTTGATACTATTGTACTGTACAGTGTTATAATGACTATAAAAAAGGCTCAACGAGAAGGCATTAGGTTTTTTCCCTCCAAACCAGGGGTCGGCGAAGGTAGAGCTAATTGACATGTATTGCTTGCCATTGGTTTGGAATCGGAAGCTAAGCGATTGTCCATCGCCGGAGGGCACCGGCCGCCATTCTTTCCAGTTAAAAAAGTTGCGGTACGAAAAATTGTTAAAGCTTATCCCGATAGAACCTATAAAGCCATAATATCCACCCCATCCGCCTGAGAGTTCGAGCTGATCGCTGGCACGTTCGCTAAGCTTGTACTGCAGGTCAACGGTACTGTTGGTGGGATTGGGAATGGGCACAGGTTCTATTTTTTCGGGCTCAAATAACCCCAGCGTTGCCAGTTCACGTACGCTGCGAACAATATCCGATTTGCTAAACAACTCTCCCGGTAATGTTCGTAGCTCACGCCGGGCTACATGTTCATTAGTTTTGGTATTGCCCGTAATGATAATATTATTAAAAGTAGCCTGCTTACCCTCGTATATACGCATCTCAAAGTCGATAGAGTCGTTCTCGATTTTGGTTTCTACAGGTGTAACGTTAAAAAACAGATATCCATTATCGAGATATAATGAAGACACAGCATCATCATCGCTCTGTAGCCGTTTATCTAACGTCTTCTGGTTAAAAACATCTCCCTTTTTTATACCCAGCACGTTCGACAGCAGGTCGGAAGGATACTTGGTATTACCCACCCATGTGATGTTGCGGAAGTAATACTTGCGACCCTCATAAATATTGATGTGTAAAACTATACGGTTATCAGAAACAACTTCAATGGAATCGGAAATGATTTTTGCATCGCGGAAACCTTTTTCGTTGTAAAGGTCAATAATTTTAGCTTTGTCGTCCTGATATTTCGGCTCAATGAATTTGGAAGAATTCCAGAATTTCCAGTCGCGCCTTTTAGTATCTTTCATAGCTCGACGCAAAGCAGACGATTTTATGTTGGTATTGCCTGTAAAAACGATGTCTTTAATTTTAACTCGCCTATTTTTAGAAATTTTAAGCTTCAGATCTACCGCATTGGGACGGGTTGTATCGGGCTGATGTTTAATGTCAACCTGAACATTAAAATATCCCTTTTCCCTATAAAATTTTTTAATGATAGTTAGCGCATCGTTAATTACATTTTCGGTAAGCTGACTTCCCACACGAAAATTCAGTTTTTCTTTCAAATCTTTTTGGTCCGACTTACTAACCCCCTCGATAGAAAAATTGGCAATACGGGGTCTTTCCTTCAGATATATGTCAATTGCCACATGATTGCCCGAAGTAATGCGGTATGAGACCTGTACATCTTCGAATAAGCCATGTTCCCAGAATTTTTTAACTATTTTACTTACCTCATCGCCCGGAAGTGTGATGGGGGTACCCGTAGCCAATCCCGACATGTTAGCCAGCACACGCTGATCGAGATAACGAACGCCCGATATGGTTACCGTATCAATGATATATTCTCTGGGTTTAGCATAGTCGGCTACCACAGCCGAATCAGCTTCGTCATTCACAGCAAATCCTGTAAGTGGAACAAGGAAAATGGTTAAAAAGCAAATTAATCTTGAAAAATTCATCTTTACGTATTTAAGCATAGAACAACAGTGGTAATAAAACGCAAACATAGTGGAAAATATGTTATCGGCACTAACAAAAACGTTAAGTGTTGTTATTAACATTGGTAGCAGTTTCGTTAATCAACTGATCGCTTGTTTTTCCAAAACGTCGTTCGCGTTTCTGGAAGTCGAGGATAGCTTCATAGAAATTTTCTTTTCGAAAATCGGGCCAGAGGATGGGAGTAAAATATAGCTCTGTATAGGCGATTTGCCAGAGCAGGAAGTTACTGATACGATACTCACCGCTGGTACGGATAAGTAATTCGGGATAGGGCATAAAACTGCTCTGCATAAATTGATAAAAGGTCTGTTCGTCAAGGTCGTCGGGGAAAATCTTACCCTCGTTGGCCAACTGAATTAGATTTTTCATTGCATGCAACATTTCCCAACGACCACTGTAGCTGAGTGCCAGCACCAGCGATAAGCCCGTGTTCTTAGCAGTAAGTTCAATGGTACTTTTTAACTGGTTATGCACATTGACGGGGAGACTATCCAGATCGCCAATTGCAAGGAGCTTAACATTATTTTCCTGCAGTGTCTTTATTTCTGTATTTAATGTTGAAATAAGGAGGTGCATCAGCGCATTGACCTCGTTCTGGGGGCGCTTCCAGTTTTCGGTAGAGAAAGCATAGAGGGTTAAAAACTTAATGCCCAGCTCGGCAGCAGCCTCAACCGTTTCGCGAACGGCTTTAACCCCATTCTGGTGGCCGAAAATCCGCTGGTTACCCTTTTTCCTGGCCCAGCGACCATTGCCATCCATAATTACTGCAACATGCCGGGGTAATTTATCCCGATCGATTTTTTCCTTTAGTTCCATCTATTCTTTTTTATATGCCGGACATTCTTGTTTGGTGGTAAAAACTTTGTAAGTAACAAAAATATTAGCAAACGAGAACCAATCGTTATTATGCCATATCGACTTCATGTTAGAAGGTACCTGGTTTTCAACCCCATCTATCCGATCGTTGAATAGCTTCCGGTAGTTCCATTGTACACCTACGCTCCAGTACTTTCCTATCGTAGCTCGAATGCCCACAGCTACTGGCCACGATAACATAAGGCTTTTCACCTGCGAACGGGTAGCAAAATCGAGGGCCAATCCGCTTGAAACAAAAGGACTAAACGTCATTTTCTGCGATGCAAATTTAAGCGGTAAAAAGTTAAATTCAAACTGCAAAGCAAAATCAAATGCAGGGGTGGCAAAAGAGGCATTTCTCCGTTGCTGATAATCATCGGCAAAGTCGGCATCGTTTGCCCGCAAACGCACATAATTGGCCTCGAACTTAATCACATGCCGCATGTTTAAATTGTGTCGGAAGGTGATACCCAGATCAATCCCCGGTGCATAAAAGGGTACGGTTGGATTAATATCCCCCATGTAATAACCTGCTCCTACAGCCAGGCCTAAATCTACCTTCGACTGCGAAAACAGTAACATGCCACAATACTGTAATATCAAAAAAATGAAGACCTTTTTCACCCTTCGTTTTTTTGCAAATGTAATGTTTAATTCAACAAAAACCGAATGCCAACATTATCATGAAACACCCATGTTCCTGCGTACACAAACACAATAGTGATAAAATTGCGAACATGGGTGTTCCATCATACCTTTAAAAATTAATTTTATTATGATGAAAAAACTAACGATTTTTAAACGTAGAAGGAAGGTAAAATATTCTATCTATAAATTTTAATTATTCCCTTTAATCATCCCAGAACTTTTTGCACTATTGACACTCATTCTAAAAAAGTGCATGTTTGTTTTCTGTTCGTAGAGGTAAGTTCCCATTACGACGAATATTTTAAGGCTTAAGATTTTTTCGCCTAGAAGAGAATGAAACTTAAAAATTGTATGTCTGAAAATCGTTTAAGAAATTTTTTCGAAAAATCCAAATAAATGCCTGTCGACCCCTGGAATTTTTTGCTGACTTTGCAGGAAAAAGCACTCGAAATTAACCATGGTCAACTACTGAAGTCCGAATGGGATAAATATAGTAGCAATAGTATTCCCAACGAACCTTTTACCCTGCATAAAGCGAAATGGCTCATTCCGACAAACACAACGACCCTTCTTTTGAAAATTCAACCGACATTTAATCATAAAACAGTAATAATCAGTAAGAAAATAACAAGTCCGTACTGACGTTTAGCGAATAATAATTTTAATACTAATTTTGGCTTAAAGATTTTTGAATTACCCTATTTTTGAACAAATTTAAACAGGCAAACAGGGCATAATAGCAATATTTACTAACACACTTATGGCCAAGAAGAAAAAAACAAGAGATACATTGACCGATACAGACGAAAAGGATACAGTGGGACGGCAGGAAAAATTCCGTGTAATAACGGGAATACTACTGTTGTTCATTTCGTTGTTTCTTTTCCTGGCCTTGATCTCCTATTTTTTTAGCTGGAAAAACGACCAGAGTTTTGCCAAACAGGACATAGGTTCCGATGCCGTGGTTCATAATTGGGGAGGTAAACTGGGAGCAAGGGTTGCCTACGTGCTTTTTGAACGGTCATTTGGCATTGCCTGTCTTGGAATACCGGTGCTGTTTTTAATTTTAGGATTAAAATTTCTGGGCTACAAAAAATTCTCACTAAAGCGGGTATTAATCATCCTACCCACAGGCATACTGGTATTTTCTATTTCACTGGGATATTTTCTTGGCGACATGGACGGATTTCTGGGTAGCGGACCCGGCGGTGCCATGGGATTTTACGTGTCGCACCAGTGGTTTAATGTATTGCTGGGTAAAGCTGGTGCTGGTTTACTGGTAGTTTTTATGCTCATTTTATACTTTACGCTATCCTCAGCAGCCTTTTCCCAGTGGTTTACCCGGCAAATACTTTTGCTTTTTTCAGCAAAGAAAGCGGGCAATGAAACAGCAAAGGAAAGCTTCGAAGTTAGTGCTACTGACATCCAACCCACCGAAGATGTTACCCGACAGATAGCGGGTGAAGGCCTGGAAATAGTTTTTCATCATACCGAAGGTGATGAGCCAGAAGGGGTGCAGACAAGCCCAAATAGCAAGATGAATGAAGAAGATGTCGAAACGGAGGATGAAGAAATCAATCTGGAGGTCGAAGCAACCGAAAGCGACGAATCGGCCCCCGACGAAGTAGCCAGGTTACTGGCCGAACTGGGTCCATACGATCCTAAAATTGATCTACCCCGCTATCAATATCCAACCATTGATTTATTGGACGACCACAAATCGGGCAATCCTGAAGTTACGCAGGAAGAACTTATCGGTAACAAAAACAAGATTGTTGAAACCCTTAAAAATTATAAAATTGAAATTTCACATATAAAAGCCACCATTGGCCCAACGGTTACCTTGTACGAAATTATTCCAGCTCCGGGCATCCGCATCTCCAAAATTAAAAGCTTGGAGGACGACATTGCTCTAAGTCTTGCAGCATTGGGGATCCGCATCATTGCACCTATACCGGGCAAGGGTACCATTGGTATCGAGGTACCCAATCGCAACCCCGAGGTAGTGTCGATGCGATCGGTGATTTCCAATAAACGATTTCTGGAATCCAACGCCGACCTGGCCATTGTACTTGGCAAAACCATTTCGAACGAAACCTATGTAGTGGACCTGGCCAAAATGCCCCACCTGCTGGTTGCTGGTGCTACGGGTCAGGGTAAGTCGGTGGGGCTCAATGCCATTATCACCTCCCTGCTCTATAAAAAACATCCCAGCGAAATTAAATTTGTCCTTATCGATCCCAAAAAGGTAGAGCTTACCCCTTATGCTAAGCTCGAACGCCACTTTTTGGCCAAGTTACCCAACACCGAAGAGCCTATCATCACCGACACGCAAAAGGTCATCTATACCCTCAACTCGCTTACGGTAGAGATGGATACCCGATACGAGTTACTCAAAAAAGCACATGTAAGAAATATCAAGGAATACAATGCTAAATTTAAGGAACGTCGGCTTAATCCCGAGCACGGACATCGATTCTTACCTTACATCATTCTGGTAATCGACGAATTTGCCGATCTTATTATGACAGCGGGCCGCGAGGTAGAAACACCCATTGCCCGTCTGGCTCAACTTGCCCGCGCCGTGGGGATTCATCTGATCATCGCTACGCAACGTCCTACCACCAATATCATTACGGGTGTTATTAAGGCCAACTTCCCAGCACGCATAGCCTTTCGGGTTACCTCGATGATCGACTCACGTACCATACTCGATGCCCCTGGTGCCAACCAGCTGGTAGGTCGCGGCGATATGCTGGTTTCAACCGGTGGCGACCTTATCCGCGTGCAATGTGCATTTATCGATACGCCAGAAATTGAACGCATTGTCGACTACATTAGTCAGCAACAGGGCTATCCATCGGCCTTTATCCTTCCCGAAGCCCCATCGGAGAATGGAGAGGCATTGGCCGATATCGACCTCAATGCACGCGATAGCCTGTTTGAGGAAGCAGCTCGGCTTGTCGTGCTGCACCAGCAAGGCTCTACTTCACTTATTCAACGCAAGTTTTCCATTGGCTATAACCGCGCAGGTCGCATTATGGACCAGCTCGAAAAAGCCGGAATAGTAGGACCCGCAGAAGGTAGCAAACCCCGGCAGGTGCTTATCGTCGACGAACATTCGCTCGAACAGCTGTTGGCCCATATAAATAGAAATTAAAATTTTGCTGAATAACAATGTGTACTTTATTATGTATCACATATCTTTAATTGCAAAATACTTTTTTATACGGGTAGGCAATGTTTAAATATCATTTGCCTGATTACCCAAATTTGATATTAGAAATTTAAAATGAATTGCAAATTTTTGAACCGATGAAAACGTTAGTTGCTCTTTTATTTGTTGTAGCCCCTCTTTTTCAAAAAAATACACAGGTTCAGGACCCTGAGGCCCGACAAATCCTTGATATGTTTTCGAAAAAGGCTAAAAATGACGAAAGCCTGAGGATAAACTTTACTTTAACGACCGAAAATCATCAGAACAACACCAGCCAGCAGACCAAAGGTGAACTCTGGATAAAGGGCGACAAATATAAGCTGGTACTCGATAAAACTATCACCTATTACGACGGAAAGAATCTTTACACCTACATGCCTCAAGCCAAAGAAGTAACAATCTCAAAACCTTCAGAAAAGGATGATGATATGTTTCTTAAAAATCCATCGAAAATTTTTACGATCTATCAACAAAATTTTAAGTTCCGTTATCTGGGACAAACCACCTACAATCGTTACAAATGTCACGAAATCGATCTATATCCATTCGACATTAACAAAAAATATAGCATCATCAAACTGCTCATACAGGAAGATGAATACAGGTTGGTTGCTGCCAAGATGATTATGAAGTCAGGGATTCATTACATTTTTTATGTCGATAAGTTCGACAGCTCAGCCCGGCTATCTGATAGCGACTTTACCTTTGATGTAAAAGCACATAAAGATGTAGAGGTGGTTGATCTGCGCAAATAACCGTAACTTTGCTAGCATAAAAACTAAAAAACCAATGCTCAAGTCGCTTACCATACAGAACTATGCGCTGATAGACTCGCTGCATATTGAGCTGGGCGAAGGTTTTTCGACCATTACGGGCGAAACAGGTGCCGGTAAGTCGATTTTGTTGGGTGCACTTTCGCTGCTGGTGGGACAACGGGCAGATACCGATGCGCTACTCGATAAAACCCGCAAATGTGTGGTTGAAGCTACCTTCGACATTACCCCCTATCATCTTGAAAGTTTTTTTGAGCAAAATGAAATCGACTACGCCCAACTTTCCATCATCCGGCGCGAAATACTGGAGACAGGTCGATCCAGAGCCTTTGTTAACGACACACCCGTTAACCTGAGCGTGCTAAAAGAGCTGGGAGAGAAATTAATTGATATTCATTCTCAGCACCAGAACTCCTACCTCACCGAATGGGGCTTTCAGCTAAAAGTACTGGACATCATAGCAGGAAATCAGACCCTACTTCAGCAATACCGCGAGTCGTTCCGCCGTTACCACGAATTAAAGAAGGAATTGGCTGAACTGATTGCTCTTTCAGAAAAAGGGCAACAGGAGCTGGATTATATACAGCATCAGTTTAACGAGCTGGACCAGGCCAAACTTCGACAGGGCGAACAGCAGGAACTGGAGGAAGAGGTGAAAGTACTGAGCAATGCCGAAGAAATTAAGCAGTACCTGGGTTATGCCATTGCTACCCTGAATGCGGAAGAACGAGGGACTCTGTTACAGCTGAAAGAAATTATCCACTACCTCTCACGCATCAAAGGGCTTTTTCCAAAAACAGAACCCCTGCTACAACGTCTCGATGCGCTTTACATCGAAGCGCGTGATATCAGCGACGAGCTGGAGCGACTGGACGAATCGGTCGAGCTTGATCCGGAAAAGCTGGAAACCTTACGTCAGCGACTCGATTTTTTGTATACGCTTAGCCAGAAACATCGGGTGCATGGTGCCGACGAGCTTATCGAACTTCACCGACAGCTGGGAGAAAAACTGCAGAATATCCAATCCTTTGGAGAGTCTATTGAAAAAGTTCGCCTGCAACTTGACGAAGAAACCCGTAAATTGACCACCATAGCCGAACAGCTACGTGCAAACCGGCAAAAAATTGTGCCTGCATTCGAGGAGGAAATCATGCAGATACTGCGCCAGCTGGGCATGCCACACGCTGTTTTTTCGGTTGCCTTCGAACAGCTGCCCGAATTCCATACCACCGGTCTCGATGCAGTAACCTATCTTTTCTCGGCCAACCGCCAGATATCGCCACAAGATATTGCCAAGGTTGCCTCTGGCGGTGAAATTTCGCGCGTGATGCTTGCCCTAAAAGCTGTAATTGCACGTTCTCTGGCCATGCCAACCATCATCTTCGACGAAATTGATACTGGTGTATCTGGTGAAATTGCCGACAAAATGGGACAAATTATGAAATCTATGGCCGCTCACATGCAGGTAATAAGCATTACCCATCTGCCACAGGTGGCTGCCAAAGGGAAAAATCATTACCTGGTGTATAAATCCGATACCGATAGGGGTACCCACACCCAAATAAAACTACTATCGCCCGAAGATAGGATAATGGAAATAGCCAAAATGTTAAGCGGCAAAGAAATATCCGAGGCTGCCATAGACAACGCAAGAGTGTTACTTCAGGCCGAGTAAAATTTTATGATTTTTCTTTGGTGATGAAATTAAGAAGCACTATCTTTGCAATCCGAAAAATGATTTGGCTCCGTAGCTTAATTGAATAGAGCATCTGACTACGGATCAGAAGGTTGGGGGTTTGAGTCCCTCCGGAGTCACTAAAAAAGGGATTCGTATTGTTACGAATCCCTTTTTTGTTTGCCTGTTGACTAAAATCGGGGTGAACTTTCACCCACCCCGATTAAAAAATCAATTATTGTCAGAAGTTAAATTTTATTCCACCTGCTATCCAACGACCTGGCATTTCGGCGCCCAGGAAATCGGAATACTGCATATCGAAAAGGTTATGAACGGAAAGATTGACGTACAGATTGTTCTTAAGTACAGGATAATCGAGAGCAGCATTCCACACAGCATAGGACTTTTTGAGATACCGGTCGATAGATGCAACATACTGCGATGATTCGCGTACGCGATAATTGCCAGTAAGGTTTAGCAAAGCCTGATATAGCTTCAGCGATAGTGAGGCACTCAACAAATGTTTACTGTGCAACAACAGGTACAAAGGCCGTGCATTGGAATTGACATCAATATCGGTATAAGAATACCCAATGGTAAATTGCGACTGAACAAATGAAGCCAACCGCCACTGGTAGGTCAGCCGGGCATCCACGCCAAGGGTATTTACCTTGCTGTTGTTAAAAGCACGCCAATAGGTAGTATCGGGCACCAGATTGGTCAGGTCGGTAATGGTCGAAGAATTTACAGCAATATAGTCGATCTGGTTTTGCGTTTGACGATAAAACAGGGTGGTTGAAAACCACAGCGAGGGCAAGATGCGAATATCGGTGCCCACCTCATAATTCCATGCCGACTCAGCCTTGAGTTGCGGATTACCCAAACGATTATTTGGATTCACAAAAGCAACAAAATTGTTGTAATACAATTCTGTGTAATCGGGCACTCTGAGGGCTTTACCAGCAGCCGCACGGACTATTGCCTGCTTCGAAACAGCATAGCTAACGCTAATCTGGGGTAGCCAATAAAATTTATTCCACTCATCGTAATCGGCGCGCATAGAAGGGTTAACTACCAGTTGCGAAATGGGTTTGTACGAGGCAAGCAGAAATGCCGCTCCGTGCCATAGATTGTGGTTACCCCTATTGTTGCTTTCAATGGCGCGCTGGTTATATTCAGTTCCAACCAGGACGTTGAACTGTTCAGAGAATGCGATCTGATGGGTTAAACGTGCCAAACCAAAGGATGTACTATTATTGGCCATGCTACGGCTATTAAATACAAATTTATCGTCGGTAGTCAGGTAACTGCCCGAAAGCATGGTTTTATGTATTCCCGCTTCATGCACCAACTGCAACTGATGCCGGTTGCGGACAACTTGTTCAAAAGCACTGTCGGCGCGAGAGGTACTATAGTACCACTGTGCATTAAAATCGCGAAAATCGTAACCATAACGATAGGCCACGAAAATTTTTGGCGAAAGCTGATAGGCCAGAGAACCCGAATAGGTCTGGTTGTTGAAGTAATTCTTCCGCCCTGAGGCAAGTGGATTGCCATCGGACTTATTAAATAGCACTCCGGCACTTACTGCCAGCTTATCCCATGACTGGAAAACTCCGGGATCGGCCGAGATAAGATTATGCTCCCCATAGAGCACCTTGCCGGTAGTACTGAATTGCTTACTTGTAGATTTTCGGGTAAAGGTTTTAGTAACAATGTTTACTACACCACCCATAGCGTCGGGACCAAACTCCGAGGAAGCAGGTCCATAAATTACTTCGATGCGTTCGATTTCGGAGGTTGCGATAGGAATGTTACTATTGAAGTGACCAGTAACGGGGTCGTTAATTTTGTGCCCATCGATGAGCACAAGCATCTGGCTGAAATTGGCGCCACGTAGGCTGAAATCGGCCTGAGTACCAAAGGCTCCACGCGATTGAGTTTCAATGTTGGGCAGGAAACGTAACAACTCATCTAAACTACTTACAGGAGCCATTTGCAGCTGGGAAGCAGTAATGACTTCAATCTGACGCCCCATTTCTGCACTTTTTAGCTCAAGCAGCGACGCCTGAACCGTCACCTCATCAATGGCTGTTACCTTGCTTTGCGTGGTATCCACTTCCTGTGCCTTACCCTGTTTGGGCGAAGTTACCAGCGAATACGCTAACGCCAGCGTACAAATTTTTATCACCCGGTGCATGCTGTTAAACACCGCATACTTCTTGTTGGCCCATTGTCTAAAATGAACCACTCGACGCGAAAATTTAAACTTTTGTCTCATAATACTTGTTTTAAAATTAAACTGGGCGAATCTATAAAAAATAATTTAATGCATAGCCAATCGTTAATCCCCTTGAGACTTTTTTGTCTTAAATTAATTTTCTAACATTGCAACCATAAACCTGTTTTTTTATATATGACTAACGCTCGATCCATCTGGCAAAAACCCTGGAGCTATAAGGAAGGTTTCACTATAGCAACGGGAATACTTCTGATAGGGCTTTTGCTCAATGAATTTACTGTACATCACTTTCAGTTACCCCGTTGGCCAGGGAATTTGATTTTAGGACTGTTCTTTCTTTTTGTTTTGTTGATTATAAAGATTTTTTTTGGAAAACAATATATAGTACAATGGTTTTCCACATTGCCAGCAGCTATTAGCGCTATTGCACTTTTTCTGTTGGTAGTATTGACCATGGGGCTTATCCCCCAACAGGAGGTTTATGCAGCTGGACGATATCCATTCGATCTGAATACGATAAAAAATAGCTGGCTTTTCTTTCTGTGCCTGATATATTTGCTTACGGTACTGGGATTTACCATTTTTCGCAGAGTTTATCCTTTTACAACACGCAATATTGCATTTACCCTCCAGCACGGCGGATTGTGGCTTCTGGCTTTCACAGCCGGGCTGGCTTCGGCCGACCTGGAACGTTATCAAATTCCCGTATATGAAAATCAAACCGTAGAACACGGCTACACCGCTCAGGGTCAAACCATTCAGTTTCCCTTTAAAATTCATCTTATCGATTTCTCCATTGATGAATTTCCTGCAAAACTTGCAGTTGTAGATGCCAAAACCAACGATATTAATCCGAACGACCGGAATAATTTGAGCTTAATTGCCGAAGGGCTGAAGGTCAATATAAAGCATTTTACCATAAAAGTGCTAAAATATTACCCATCTGCGCTTGAGCAGGGTGATACCACCTACGTGCCTTCGCAAGACTCGTTGAGCGGACAGGCAGCTTTTCTGGAAATAACCGACCAACGTAACGGGAAAATTCACACTGGTTGGATAAGCAGTGGCAGCCCATTATTTGCGGCATCCTACATTCAGATTGACGATTACTACATTGCCATGACCATCCCACAGCCCAAAAAGTTTAGCTCTACTGTCAAAATTTATCTCCCCAACCACGAACCACAAATCTATCGTATTGCTGTAAACAAGCCCATTCGGATTGCAGGATGGAAACTATACCAGATTGGCTACGATGAAAATATGGGTAAATATTCAAAACTAAGCGTTCTGGAAGCAGTCAGGGATCCATGGTTGCCGTTTGTGTATGTAGGAATCATACTGCTAATGCTGGGTACATCCTATTTATTCTGGAAGGGTAGTCAAGTTAATGTAAATGCACAAAACTATGAGCTGGAATGAATTCAACTATATAGCCATTATTGTTATTGCCCTCTTTACCTTGGGCAGTATTTTCATTTTCATGCCTAAAAAGCAAATGTGGGGAGATGTTTTGATTTTATTGGGCATACTTACCATGGCTATTTTCATTGTCTCGTTCTGGGTCTTTTTATCACGCCCTCCTCTGCGAACCTTAGGTGAAACAAGGCTTTGGTACACTTTTTTTATATCATTGGCAGGATTTATCACTTACAAACGCTGGAAACAAACATGGATTTCAGCTTATAGTAATAGCTTTGCCATTGTATTTATACTACTTAATATGCTTAACCCCGAAGCCCATGATAAAACACTGATGCCAGCGCTACAGAGTCCCTTTTTTCCACCCCATGTAATAGTTTACCTGCTGGGATATTCTATTTCAGGAGCATCGTCGCTGGTAGCAATTCGTGGATTGATATTACACCTTCGCAAAGCTGGGGAGGAAAAATTGAAAAATTTGCTTCCCTTGGCAGATACGCTGGTGTATATAGGTTTTACTTTTCTGACGTTCGGGCTTTTGCTGGGTGCTCTCTGGGCCAAAGAAGCCTGGGGACACTACTGGACATGGGACCCAAAAGAAACCTGGGCACTAATTACCTGGCTGGCTTACCTGCTTTATATACACGTACGACAGCATAAATCCGAAAATTATCGACTGGCCTTTCAAATACTGGCCTGTGCATTTATATTGTTGTTGGTAGCCTGGTTTGGTGTCAATTATTTGCCAGCGGCCCAAAGTAGCGTACATGTATATTCCCGACAATAATAAAAATATGCATTTTTATGCCGGCCTTATATCGAACTGAAGCTGAGGGAAACTTTTTTAGAAAAAAATACATTACATTTGCCAAGAAAGTGGAAAGATTTGCGTCTGATTGCAACCACGGTAAAAAATGCTAAAATGACAGCCATGCTGCATTTTTTAAACCACTGTAATCAAACCTTTCACCCCTTTCCCTGTTTTGTAGTATTAACCATTTAAAGATTAACCATTATGGGATATTTATTTACGTCGGAATCAGTTTCAGAGGGGCATCCCGACAAAGTAGCCGATCAAATTTCTGATGCTTTGCTTGACGAATTTCTACGCGCTGATCCGAATTCGAAAGTAGCTTGTGAGACCCTATGTACCACCGGATTGGTAGTTCTCAGTGGCGAGGTTAAAACAGAAGCCTATGTTGATGTTCAGCAGGTAACACGTAGGGTTATTGAACGTATTGGTTACAACAAGGGCGAGTACATGTTCGAGAGCAATTCGTGCGGTATTATTTCGAGCATACACGAACAAAGTCCCGACATACGCATGGGGGTAGTCCGCACTACCGAAGAAGAGCAGGGTGCCGGCGATCAGGGGATGATGTTTGGCTATGCAACCAACGAAACGGAAAACTATATGCCACTTCCCATTGAACTGGCACACCGCCTGTTGCGCGAATTGTCAAAAATACGTCGCGAGGGAAAAGTGATGACCTACCTTCGTCCCGATGCCAAATCGCAGGTTACCATTGAATACGACGACCATAACAGGCCGGTGCGGGTGCACACCATCGTTGTTTCGACGCAGCATGATGAATTTATTCGCCCTACTTCGGATCTGCCCGATGCTCGACACGAAGCCGAAAAAAAGATGCAGCAGGCTATCAAGGACGACGTCCAGAAAATTCTCATTCCCCGTGTGGTAAGCCAGCTATCACCACGGTTGCAAAAACTGTTCGACACAAACTATATTCTCCATGTTAACCCCACTGGCAAATTTGTAATCGGTGGACCCCACGGTGACACAGGCCTTACTGGCCGCAAGATTATCGTCGACACCTACGGTGGAAAGGGGGCTCATGGTGGCGGTGCATTTTCCGGCAAAGACTCCTCGAAAGTTGACCGATCGGCTGCGTACGCGGCACGGCACATAGCCAAAAATATGGTAGCCGCTGGAATAGCCGACGAGGTGCTTATTCAGCTTGCCTATGCTATTGGCATTGCAGAGCCAGTAAGTCTGTTTGTCAATACCTACGGCACTGCCAAAGTTAAACTCACCGATGCCCAGATTGCCGAAAAAATTTCCAAAATCTTTGACAATCGCCCCTACGCCATCGTCAAGCGTTTTGGTCTGAAAAATCCTATTTTCCTTGAAACAGCAGCTTACGGACATTTTGGTAGGGAATGCTTTGAAGAAGAGGTAGAAGTTTATTACAAGGACAACGAAACCTACACAGTTCAGCAGAATGGCCATGAGCGCATCTTCAAAAAGGTTAAATTTTTCGGCTGGGAAGAACTTAATTATGTAGATATTCTAAGAAAAGAATTTGGTTTGTAATCAATCAACAACTGGTCGGGAGGTATTAATCACCGACCATTTTTTTATTTTTTGCCAATGAAACCCATTGCAATGGTCGATTTGTACAGCCAGTATATCGCTATAAAAAGCGAGATTGACCAGGCCATTCAACGGGTAATAGATTCCTCTCAATTTATCAAAGGTCCAGAAGTAGAAGCCTTTGAAAATGAACTTGCCCAATATCTGGACATTCCGTATGTAATATCATGTGCCAATGGCACAGATGCGCTTATGATTTGCCTGCGTGCGATGGGAATACAACCGGGTGACGAAATCATTGTTCCAACTTTTACCTTTATTGCCACGGCCGAGGTAATAGCGCTGCTGGGAGCTACGCCTGTATTTGCTGATATCTACCCCGAAACGTTTAACCTCGACACCCGACAGCTGGAATCCCTTATAACACAACGCACACGAGCCATAATGCCGGTACATCTATTTGGATTGTGCGCCGATATGGAATCGATCATGCAGGTGGCTCAAAAATATTCTCTTTATGTTATTGAGGATGTGGCGCAGGCGCTTGGGGCTACGTGTACGTATCATGGAAAGATATACAAAGCAGGTACGATTGGCCACATGGCTGCCACATCTTTTTTCCCATCCAAAAATTTAGGCTGCTTTGGCGATGGAGGTGCTATCTTTACCCGTGATGAGACCTTGGCCCGCAAGGCGCGTTTGATTGCTAATCATGGCGCCGAAAAAAAATATTATCATTTAACGCTGGGCGTAAACTCAAGGCTCGATGCGATACAAGCTGCCATTCTAAGAGTTAAATTTCGATATCTTGATAGCTACCTCATCAAACGCCGTAAGGCGGCATCACATTACTTCAACCTGCTGTCGGACGTAAATTACATCCAATTACCCAACCCATCTGAATACCATACCTTTAATCAGTACACCGTGATTGTAAAAGATGGGCTGCGCGATAAGCTACAAAACCACCTCCAGCAACACAAGGTACCCACAGCGATATATTACCCCCTACCCTTGCATCGACAACCAGCCTTTAGGTATCTCAACTATTCTGAAGGCTCTATGCCTGTTGCCGAACGTTTGTCGCAACAGGTCCTTTCTCTCCCCATGCATACCGAGTTGGACGAGGACCAGATTGAATATATATCAAAGAAAGTAAGAGAATTTTTTCAATCTTAAAGCTACCTGAAGTCAACTAACAATAAAAATAAGGAGAGGAAAATTTTCCTCTCCTTTCGATTATTTTCGCTATGAAAATGTTGTTAATAACCTGGGTTCTGTTTCAGGTTGGGATCAACAGCGAGTTGATTCAATGGGAAAGGCCACAAACCTTTTCTATCCACCCTGAAGTTAGGTATTTCAGTTGCTGCCATATTCCAGCGAATCAAATCCCAATATCTTTGCGACTCAAGGGCTAATTCGAGCTGTTTTTCCTTCACAATATCTTTCCAGAGCTGTTCGCCAGAGGAATTCTTAGCAGGCAAATTTACCCGTGCACGAATTTGATTGATATAGTCACGTGCTTTAGCTTCATTGCCAAGCCGATATTCAGTTTCGGCCAAAAGCAAAAGCACTTCTGCATAACGCATAATTATCTCATTCTGTGCATACATCTGGGCATTTATAGGATGCTCATCCTGACGATACTTTCCATTCCAGTATCCGGTACCATCATAAGGATCGGAATAAGAAGCACCCACTGATTTTAGAGATTTATGAAGTTTACCTGCAGTTTCCCAGGGTTTCACAGCATCAGGCCATTCTTCAGCAACTACGGTAGCATCGAGACGTATAGAATCATTTTCGCTTATGAAAGCATCAACTAACTTCTGCGTAGGACGACAGAACCCCCATCCTCCATCAAGGCCGGGATATCCCACCAGATCACGAATACCCATGAGCTGCATATCGAGGTTACCACGAGGAACACCAACCCAACCCCAGCCAAATTCATCGGTATAGTATGCTTCAAAGATGTTTTCCGGATTTCCATCCTTCATCTCGTTGGTACTCGACCAGAGACTGCGAAAGTCGCTTACTAACTGGTATTCGCCTGAGTTAACAACAGCATCGAGCTGTTCCTTTGCTTTTGCCCACAAATTAGCATTTAGCAAGGTTGAATGGTATACATATACCTTTCCTAACAGAGCTCTTGCTGTATTTTTAGTAGCACGGGTTATTAGTTTATCATCTGGAGTTAAATCCGCCTTGCTGGCAGGCAAATCCTTAATAGCATCAAGCAGGTCTTTTTCGATTTGAGCAAAAACCGTATCGCGAGGTACCTGGGGCAAATCACCCGGAGCAGTCGAACTTAAGGGTAAAGGAATATCTCCGTACAAATTGACCAGATTGAAATAATAAAAAGCACGCAGGAATTTAGCTTCGGCCCTGCACCGCAATACAGTATCCTTATTCCTTTCGGGATAAGAATCAAGAAATTTGTTGCACTTGGCAACACCACCATAAAATCTCGAAAATAAGGCAATTGTTCCCTGATTGTTTGGATCAAGGGTAAATTTATCGGCTGCCTCATATTCGGGACGGTCACCTGCCGAAGCCCCGCCCGACACAGCATCATCCGATGCTACATTAAGCGTCACATAGGTAGAATATCCCCAGCCATTATTATAGCACATATTCACATAGCTATACAAACCAATGGCTTCACCATTGACCATTGAATAATCCAGCGGAGCGTTGGGGTCGGGATCTCCTACATACCTGCCCAGCGCAGGCACATCCAAAATATCTTCCGAACATGAGCTAAAGATAAGCATGCTCGAAATGAAGGTCATTATTGAAATTTTATATTTTTTCATAGACTTAGCAATTTTTAATGGTTAAAAAGTTAAGTTCATACCAACGGTATATGTTTTGGCAGCAGGGTACATACCCCGGTCGACGCCATACGAATTGACATCTCCTGTAATACCGATTTCAGGGTCTGACCCTTTATATTTGGTAAAGGTAAGAAGGTTGCTGGCGCTAACATAAATACGAAGCTTGTTGATTTGAAAACGCTTCGAGATTCCAGCAGGCAGTGTATATCCCAATTGAATATTTTTCAATCGCAGGAAGCTTCCATCCTCAAAGAAGAAGCTATTAAACCCAATTTGGGTAGTACCTGTTGTAGGATCCTGATATCTTGCCCGGAACCAATCATTGGTATGATTGTTAGGCGTCCAGCGTTCGGTATAGAAATATTCTGGTCGGTTGAGGTGCAAAAAGTCGGTACGCAAAGTATTATTATAAATTTCCTTATCGAGCTCAGCGTACCAGAACATGTTCAGGTCAAAGCCCTTATATTCGAAGTCTAAATTCAACCCCAACAACCAGGTTGGCAGGGGTTTACCCAATGCAGTAAAGTCGTTGGCATCGATCTTACCATCAGGCAAAGTTGGTTTATTCGTAGCAGGATCAATTCGTCCGCCCACATCGGCAATTTTAACATCGCCTGGCACGGCATCAGGCTGAATAAGTGTTTTCTTGCCGGTGACAGGATCGGTATAGGTGTAATTTCGTATCTCTTCCCAGCTTTGGAATACGCCCAGAGCTTTATACCCCCTAAAATACCAGACAGGATGTCCCACTTCAAAAGCCGTTTCTTCGGCAGGTGCTCCATGGGCTGAATAACCAGCCAATTTAGCCGCATTAAATTCCTTTACTTCGTTGGTTTGGTAGGTGCCTGTTGCCTTGATGGTATACTTAAATTCTGTCTCACGCTGGGTATAGGTAACCTCGAGATCAATCCCGTTGTTATCTATTCGACCAACATTCTGGTAAGGAACCTCATCAGTCCAGGTAGCTTTAATAGGACGAGCCAGCAAATCTTTCGTACGTTTCGAGTAAAAGTCGAGATTAACCAGCAAACGATTTTTCATTAAACCTAAATCAAAGCCTGCGTCAATTTGTTCAGAGGTTTCCCAGTGAAGTTTGGGATTTTTAACTACACCGGTAATAATAGTTTTTGTTCCTCCCAGTACTGTTGCCGTTTTAGTAGATATCCACTGCCAGGGTGCCGCAGAAGCATGGCTACCATTGCGACCCCAACTAGCTCTAATTTTCAATTGCGAAATAGCCGGTACATTGAAAAATTCCTCATTGTGAACATTCCAACCACCAGAAACAGAGGGGAAATAACCAAAGCGATAATCGGGAGCAAACTTCGATACCCCATCTCTACGTAGTATAGCGCTGATTATATACTTTTCCTTATAGTTATAGTTGACTCGACCGAAGTAACCCATCTGGGCCTGGATATCCTTAAAACCTCCATTGGTACGATTGTAAATGTACACTGAGTCGGTAGACTGAGGTACAGCATCCAGATAGGCCCAATTTTCATTTGGCTCCTGTAAATTGATACGGGTACCGTTTACACTGTAACCGATATATTTCTGTACCGACTGTCCAACCATAGCAGATACGGCATGATCATTAAAGGTTTTATCAAAGGTCAGTACATTATCGATCTGATAATTGTAATACCGGGCAATTTGTTTGTAAACATAGCTATAATCACGAAAACGGGTATTATTTATGTAATACTTGTCTCCCCAGTTATCGTTGGTCACATAGGTAACCTCAGCACTGTAGCTTGTCCGGTAGGTCAAAAATTCGAAAGGTTTGATCTCTGCAAAAGCAAGACCAATTACTCGTTCGGTTGTTGCTTTATCATGTTCGGCCAATTTAATTTTAGCCAGCGGGTTAAAACGTTCATTGACAGGCATAGCGGTATTTGAGTACCATTTGCCATCGTCAGTTTTAATGAGGCCATTGAGATAGGTCTGACGTGAAGCTTCTGTTTTTGGGTATTGACCTACCCTTCGTAAATACGACCAAATTTCAGAAGTATCATTCCATACAGCTGGTATAGTAGGATCGTGCGACATAGCTGCACTTATTACCCCATCATAAAGGTCGTTTACGGGTATGTTGCGTTGTTCGGAATGAGCTACATTGACATTGGTACCCAGCTTCAACCATTTGTTGGCCTGCACATCACCATTTATTTTAAAAGTATAACGTGTAAAATTGTTTCTTCCAAGGCCAACTACACCATCCTGCGTATAGTACGAAGCCGACAGATATAAATTAGCATTTTCGTTTCCTGTTGTCGCCGATACCGTATGGCTTTGCATGGGTGCAGTACTGAAAATTTCATTCATCCAATCGGTGCCTGCATAGGTTGTGTCGACATATTTACGAAATATCCCATAACCCGCATCTGGCGCAGACGAACTAAACAGCTGAGACTTGTACTGTTCAAAGGACAGAGGAACATTCTTATTGAGCGACCAACTATTATACTGCGCATTGGTAATAGTACCATCACTTAAAGCCTTATCGGCCTGGGCTTTCAGATATGCCTGTAATGCAGCTGGATCCTGGTACAATGTGGCCAAACTATCATTTTCATTGCTCCAGAGGGGAACGTTAGCATTATACATCATGGTAGCAATGGCTCTCAATTTTGTAAGTCCCCCACTAAGATTTCCATACATACGATCGTAAGCATAGGCCTCCGCGAAATAATCGCGATACTGGCTGGCGCTCATTACCGGAGCATAGCTTGCCTGCTGCCAACCATAGTAACCATCGTACGAAACAGTAACTTTACCCTTGGCGCCTTTACCCGTTTTTGTGGTAACGATAATAACCCCATTGGCGCCTTCGGAACCATAAATTGCTGAAGATGCAGCATCCTTAAGCACTTCTACCGATTCAATGTCGTTGGGGTTAATTTCATTAAACACATATTTAGATGTTTTCATCCCATCGATAATAAACAAGGGATCTGCATTCCCATTAGACGAAACCCCACGTACACGAACCGTTATCTGTGCACCTGGGTTACCCGAGGTTTTGTTAAAAACAACCCCTGCGGTTCGTCCCTGAAGGGACTGTTCAATACGGGCATTGGGTTGGGCCACCAATTCATCACTTTTAATTTTTGAAATTGCACCTGTTACCAGGCTCTTCTTCTGAACACCATAACCCACCACCACTACTTCGGTCATTTCGGTCACCTCGGGTTTCATGGCAACATCAATAACATTGCTTTCGCCCACAGCAATTTCTTGTGCTTGATAACCAACATAAGAAAAAACAAGGGTAGCACCCGCAGCTGCCGAAATTTTGTATTGGCCATCAACATCTGTTACAGCCGCCCTATCGGTTCCCTTGATTTTGACCGTAGCGCCCGGAAGTGGTGCGCCAGTTTCATCTACAACTTTCCCCGTAATTGGCTTTTCCTGCGCAAAAGCAGTTGCCATTCCCAACAGGAAAGTGGCAAGAAGGAATACTTTTTTTACCATACGTTTTGTTGTTTAATAGTTAATTAGTTAATAGTTAATAGTTTTAAAAAGCAAACTAAAACACTCAAAAATAGATGGATTAACTTTCATTAATATATTTTAAATATACGTAAAAATTACGACAATCCTACTATTTATGTACCACATTTTTATAATTACTTGATAATCTATAATTTAACAAGTGTTACTTTTACAATTATTCTAATATTCCCTTTGTCATAAACCAATCCTAACGATGACATGAAAAAGATTAGCAATCAGGAGCTAACAAAGATAATGTCCTCCCTAAACCAAAATTCTTTTGATACAACTAATTAATTAGCAAGCTATTGATAATAATCAATAAAAATACCAACCTTTTAAACGCCTTTGGCAACCCATTAATTTTTATCAAAGAAAGAAAGACGTTCAAAAAAATAGCCTGGATGGGATGGAAAATAAAATCAATGATTTTTTTTGCCAAAGTTTTTATTTGAAGTAAATTAGCCCTTTGCAAAAAGGGGATATTTGTTCCCGAACTACTGATAAAATAAACAAAGGCCTCATGAAGGTAATACTAATAGGACCTGCACATCCGTTACGGGGTGGCATTGCCAATTTCAATGAATCGCTTGCCATCGCATTTATAAAAAACTCAATAGAAACAACGATCGTTTCCTATTATTATCAATACCCTAAATTTTTATTTCCGGGAGATACGCAAACCGTCGATGGAAAGCCCATATACCAATTAAAAATAAAACCGCTGATTAGCAGCATTAACCCACTTTCATGGCTAAAGACTGCACGATTTCTTACGCATGAGTCGCCCGATATAATTGTTGTACAATTCTGGCTGCCCTACATGGCGCCTGCACTGGGAACCATACTTCGATTGCTGAGAAGTCGACATGCCAGAGTCATAAGCGTCATGCACAATGTAATACCGCATGAAAAGCGTATTGCCGATAAGATTCTTACACAATATTTTATAAGTGCTTGCCATGGTTTTGTAAGCCTTTCAAAATCGGTTTTACTTCAACTGGAATCGCTAACTCCAAATCCGCATAAAATTTTTGTACCTCATCCCATCTATGATATTTTTGGTGACAAAATCACTAAAGCCGAGGCAAGGAAGCACCTGGGTCTATCAGCCTCCGACCGGGTTTTATTGTTTTTTGGAATAATACGCAAGTACAAAGGGTTGGAGCTGCTTTTACGGGCTATTGCTAGCGATAGAGTAAGGAAACTGGGTGTTAAGCTGGTCGTTGCAGGCGAGTTTTATGAGGATAAACGCTTTTATTTTCAGCTCGTCGAACAGCTCAATATTAGCCAGCAGGTTATCTTTACCGACCGTTTCATCCCGAACGATGAGGTTAAATATTATTTCTGTGCAGCCGATATGGTTGTCCAACCCTATTTATCTGCCACTCAGAGCGGGGTAACACAGGTTGCCTATAATTTTGAACGTCCCATGCTGGTAACTAATGTAGGTGGACTGGCGGAAATAGTATTTGACAGGCGTACGGGCTATGTAACCGAGGTAAATCCTGATGCCATAGCCATGGCTATTGAAGACTTTTACGTAAATGAGCGCGAAGAGGTAATGTCGACTAATGTGCGAGCCGAACAATACCGCTTTTCCTGGCATGCCATGGTCGATGCATTACTTCAACTAGCCGACTCAATTAAAAAATAGGATTAAAAAATTTACTTGTTTTCTTTAAAGCCAAACATTATCGCTACGCACCCACTTTGGACATTTTCTACATTGGTACTCGAAGTCAGCACCTTTACAACTACCTTAAGCTGCTGACTCGAAGAAAGCTTAAAATCCCAGGTAGTAGCATAGTTGTGATCCTTATTGGAATATAAAACATTATTGCTGGCATCAACAACTTTAAACTCGATTTTGGGTAGCTGTTCCGATCCACAAACGGCTATACGATATTCGGTATCGGAATAAAATGTTTTATACAATTCGGCCTCTTCACCCTCGGTAAGCACAGCTGCATGAAAATTACCATCATGGATGTAAGGATCGAGTGCCGCCTTACAAATCTTCTTTGCAAAGCCCTTGCACTGTGCACTGGCAGTAAACGCACCCAACGTAACAATGAAAAGCAATACAATGGAAAATATTTTTTTCATAGGATGCCTGGTTTTATATAAAATTCGTTATACCTTTTACATGACAAAGTTACTCCGGATCGACCGTATTTTATCAGTTAATTCCTTGAACACCTCAGGGGTTACAATTTGTTTTGACGTTGATTTCAACGTTGTAACATTTGTTGCCTGATCGGTAACAGCCTCAATTTTTGAGGTTTTTATTTCAATCTTATCAAATACCTTCTTTAGCTCATTCATTTCGACATATACGGATGCAACATCGGGATTGTTTTTATTTTCTTCAAGAAGTTTTAATACGATATCGAGCGAAAGTTTCTGGTCGACCACCCGTTCTACCAGCTTATTGTCCTTAAGGTTATTGGGATCGATTAGCGAAGTACCGATATATAATCCTTCGATCCATCCGCCTACCAGCACAATTGAGGCAATAGCTGTACGGTCATTTTCCTTCAGGAAACTGCTTGTAGCCATAAAGGTCTCGGAAATAATGTCCATAATTACATCCCGATTATTGATATTTTCCTCAAGACGTTGAATGGTTTTATTATCAATAGCATCGAGAATTCCAAGTCCGTTGGCCAGTTTTTTGGCAGCCTGCATATAATTGATTGCAGTTTGAGTTTGGTCAAACAGGCTTGCAAAGCTTAAATCGGTAGTGTAAATACCCAGATTCAGTGCCATGCTTTTGCTGGTAGTGTAATTAGAAACATTACTCAGAGGGTTGAGCAGTTTCTCGTTGTAAGTAGCTCCAGCCGTTTTGATAAGCATAGCTGTTTCGAGCGGAGAAGGAAGGGAGTAGAAGATTTTTTTGGCCTGATTGATATTCTCCATAAGCTCGGTATCAACATCTACCTGAACCTCAGGGGCTTTCTTGCTATTGCAAGAATTACAACTACTTAAAACCCCTGCAAAAAACATCATTATTATCCCGATAACTTTGAAATGTTTCATTGCACCGTATATTTTTACTTTTTTAAATCTACTTCCAAAATATTATTACAAATATAAAAGTTAATTCTTAGGTAAGAAACAAATAGTTTGTCCAAATATACAATATATTATTGTAAAGAGTTAAAAGTTTAATAGTTTTTTTCACTTCATATACCCACACCTTTTTCAAACAAAGGCTATTCAATATTTTTACGCACCTGCTCGAAAAATTCGTGAATAGCGGGTGTATTTTTTTGCTGAATAAGTTCGGCAAGTTGCTCAAGCGTTTTCTTCATAGCAGCAATCTTTTCGGCGGAGTACGGGCTGCATAAAATCTCTGATAGCAAATAATTATTTTCGGACATTAACCCCCTGGCTATTTGCATGTGTTTCTGGAAGGTAGTCCCTGGCGCATTTTGCTTTTTAATACTGGCCCCAAACAAAAGAGTAGTTACAAAAGGAATAGTTAGAGAATAAGCAATAGTTTGGTCGTGCTCATCAAATGAGTACTCAAAAATATTCAGATGAAGTGACTCATAAAAGTTTCTAAAGAATTGTTTTCCTTCTTCATCTCCTTCCGAAATAATAATAGCATTCTGTCGGGCCAATTCCTTTATATTGGCAAAAGTAGGTCCAAACATAGGATGTGTAGAAACAAATCTACGCCCCGTTTTTATATAATAGTCATATAACCCATTCTTCACACTGGCAATATCGGACAATATGCAATCCTCGGGAAGCATGGGCAAAAGCTCATCAAATGCCTGCATGGTATATTGCAAACTTACTGCATTAATAACCAGTTGTGGACGAAACTCTTTTATTTCGGATAATGAGGTAAACCGATGGCAATTGAATAAAAATTTAAGTCGTTGCTTATTTTTATCCACTACTGCAATTTCATGATCAAGGCAAAGGGCATCTACCAACCATGCCCCCATATTACCCACGCCTACAATTAAAATTTTCATGCAAAATTTATTATATTTTTATAAAAAGTTAAGATTTTCTGGCAATTCAACTCCCAAGTGCAAAGATGAACTATCCAGACATTTTATTTTAAATCGAAAACAAAAGTAATAATTGTGCAATACTTTTTTTGGCAAAGCAAAAAAACAACCCTAAAAAAATAAAGACATGTTATCTTATATCCCTTTGAATTAGAAATAAAATGAGAATTTCATCCTTAAGAAAAATAGCCAAATTTGTCTAATTTTTTTTATTTTCAAAAATAAATAACAATATAAAAGACATTCTGTCAAAAAAAAATACAATACAAATAAAAATATCAATTTATAATTACATATATTCAAATAATAAACTTTTTTTTATATAAAATGATACTTTTTTAGAAAAAAATCATAAAATTTTATATAAAAATTAGTTTTATAAAAAAATATTAATATTTTTGCAAGGTAAAAATATAAAAATAATACTTTTTAAACGAATTGGTATGGAAACGTTAAGACAGAAAGCACTTGAGCAGGTACTTTTGCGTAAGCCACAGGTTCCTACGCCACCTGCAGCCAAAACATCTGAATATTTTGGAATGTATGTATTTGATAAGCCTAAAATGATGAAATATCTATCGAAAGAGGCTTATCAAGCAGTTGAATTAGCTATTGAAAAAGGGGTTCGTATAGAGCGCAGAATGGCCGACCAGGTTGCTGCAGGCATGAAAGCATGGGCACTGGAAATGGGTGCTACCCACTACACCCACTGGTTCCATCCCCTCACCGAAGGCACTGCTGAAAAACATGATGCATTTATGGAGCCTGCGGGTAATGGGGAGGTAATAGAAGAATTTACCGGTAAATTACTGGTACAGCAGGAGCCCGATGCGTCGAGTTTTCCCAGCGGAGGTATTCGTAGTACCTTTGAAGCCAGGGGATATACGGCATGGGATCCCTCATCTCCTGCCTTTATTCTTGACCGTACACTTTGTATCCCCACCATATTTATTTCGTACACGGGCGAAATGCTCGACAACAAGGCACCCCTGCTAAAAGCACTGCATGCAGTGGACCAGGCAGCTACTGCTGTATGCCAGTATTTCGACAAAAACGTACAAAGGGTATTTTCCTATCTTGGATGGGAACAAGAATATTTTCTGGTGGACGAAGCGCTTTACTGGGCCCGCCCCGATCTTGTACTTACCGAACGAACCCTGATGGGGCACGAATCGGCTAAGAATCAGCAGCTGGAAGACCAGTATTTTGGATCGATCCCCGAACGGGTAAAGGCATTTATGGCTGAACTTGAGTATGAAGCCTGGAAACTGGGTATCCCTGCCAAAACCCGTCATAACGAGGTAGCTCCTAACCAATTTGAGGTAGCTCCTGTGCATGAAGAATGTAACTTAGCGGTCGATCACAACTTGCTTATAATGGAATTAATGCGTCGGATCGCTCGCAAGCATAATTTCCGGGTATTGCTCCACGAAAAGCCTTTTAAAGGCGTAAACGGTTCGGGTAAGCACAACAACTGGTCGTTGGGAACTGACACCGGCGTAAACCTGCTGGCTCCTACCAAAACCCCTAAAGGTAATCTTCAATTCTTGACTTTCCTTGTTAACGTGCTGAAAGCTGTCCATAATAACGACGACTTGTTAAAAGCATCGATCGTTTCAGCTGGTAATGCCCATCGCTTAGGCGCTAACGAAGCTCCGCCGGCTATTATTTCGGTCTTCCTGGGTAATCAGGTAAGCCGCATGCTTAATGAGATTGAGGAAAAAGTCACGGGTGCCAAAATGACCACCGAAGAAAAAATTGCGCTCAAGCTCGATATTGGCCGAATTCCAGAGATACTCCTCGACAATACCGATCGCAATCGTACCTCACCTTTTGCTTTCACGGGTAACCGTTTTGAGTATCGTGCTGTAGGTTCATCGGCCAACTGTGCCTCGGCCATGACTGTACTCAATGCCGCCGTTGCCCAGCAACTCATCCTTTTCAAGAAGGATGTTGACTCACTGATTAAAAAGGGTATCAAGAAAGATGAGGCCATCCTTCAAGTGCTGGCCCGCTACATCAAAGAATCGAAGCCCATACGCTTTGAAGGCAACAACTACAGCGAAGAGTGGAAGAAAGAGGCTAAAAAACGCGGCTTGAACGTTGATGGTACTGTTCATGTCCTCAACCGGCTATGGACCTCACAAAAAGCTGTTAAGCTTTTTGAAGATACAAAGGTCTTCAACCACAAGGAACTTGAAGCCAGAGCTGAAATTCGCCAAGATATCTACGTTAAGAAGATCCAAATTGAATCTCGCGTACTGGGCGACCTGGCCATGAATCATATTGTGCCGGTGGCCATCGACTACCAAACTTCATTGCTCGAAAACATTAAAGCCCTGAAGGAAATATTCAACGAGAAAGAATTTCAGGAGCTGGCATCGGCCCGGATCGAGCTGGTTAAGGAAATCAACTATCACATTTCGACCATCAAGGCTAAGGTAAACGAGATGATTGAGGCTCGTAAGGTAGCTAACAAACTCGAGGACATCAACGACAGAGCCAGGTCTTATCACGAAAATGTTGAACCGTTCTTTGAAGAAATTCGCTACCATATTGATAAGCTCGAACTCATTGTTGACGATGTTAAATGGCCCCTGCCCAAATACCGCGAATTACTCTTCATCCGATAGTGAAGGAAAAATCTTTTGAGAAGCCTGCCGCATAAAGGCAGGCTTTTTTATTGTTCTCATCAGCAAAGACGAATGCCCATAATGGAAATATCGTCGATTTGTTCCATATCTTCCTGCCAGATCAGGAATTTTTCAGTAAAAAAATACTTCTGGGCAGGAACGGGTAGATGGGAGGCTTCAGCAAGAATCTGTTCAAAACGTGCCCGACCGAGTTTTTTCATAGGACTCCCTCCAAACTGGTCGCAATATCCATCGGACGAGAGATAAAGCATGTCACCAGCCTGCAAATATATGGTCAGGGCTGAGAAAAGATGGTCGTCCTGAAAAGCGAACCCTATAGGAGTTTTATCAGGTGGAAGATATATAATTCTACCCTGCCGGCTGATAATAAGGGGAATATTGGCTCCCGCATATTCAATTTTACGGTCAGCAGGGAAATACACTACCATTGCAATATCCATTCCATCTTTGCTTTCAGATTTTTCGTGCTGATGCAGGCTATCTTTTACCCTTATTCGAAGTTGTTCTAAAATTTCATTGGCATGAATGGCGGGATTTCTGCTAACAACTTCGTTGAGAAAGGCAAAACCCAGCATACTCATAAAGGCCCCTGGAACGCCGTGGCCAGTACAATCGGCCAGCGCAATAAAAATTCTATCGCTGGTACCAAAAACCCAGTAAAAATCTCCGCTTACTACCTCTTTGGGCATGTAAAGCACAAATGAATCCGGGAGTAGGTTGTGCAGGAGTGTCTCAGGGGGCAACAATGCCGATTGAATTTTGCTGGCATAGTTAATGCTATCGGTGATATTTTTCTTCTGAATCTCAAGGATATGATAGGCTCGTCGTTTTTGCCAATATTCAATGACTCCAAAAATGAAAAATATTATCACTATCAACGTAGCCCCTGCCAGAATACGGGTCATCATCCATTGATGCCGAATGGTTGCCAGCTGCTGTTGCAGCAAGAAATCCTTTTTTTCGCTTTCATACTTTAGCTGTAACTCTGCCACCTGTTCGGCCACCGACGCATCGTACAATGAATCTTTAACCTGATTTGCCCGTTCGAGATAATCATAGGCCTGTCGATAATCCTTAAGATCGCGATATATTTCTGCTAACATTATACAAGCATCCTTAATATCCTCCTTGGAGTCGATACTCGTCGCTGTTCGGAGGGCCTGCTGGGCTATCTTACGGGCTTGGGTATAATCGGACTTTACTGCAAAGGTGGCGGCAATTTTTATCAATACCTTTGTGCTACCTGCCTCGTCGTGCAAAAAAGTATCAATAGCATACGACTGTTGATAGTAATGCAGCGCAGAATCGTACTTTTTGCTTTCAAAATATATTTCGCCAACATTAAACAAAGGTAGCGACATAAGGCGTTTGAGCCCTTTTTTTCTATAAATATCTAATGCGCGCGTAAAACTTTCAATAGCCTCTTGCTTTTTTCCCTGATAATAATAAATAATGCCAATATTGTTCCACAACAGAGCCATCCCGGTGCTATCTTTTAAGGCCTGTCGTATGGCTAAAGCCTTTTCATAATATTGAAGGGCAAAAGGATAGTTTTTTTGATAAAAAAAAACAAGGCCAAGGTTAAGCAATGCCTTCGATAACTGAAGCGAGTCGTTTTGTTTCTCGAAGATACTAATAGCCTTGGTCAGGTAATGGGCTGCATCAGCATAGTCGCCCCTATCGACCAATACCGCACCTAAATCGTTGTATGCTTTACCCAACAATATGTCAGGGTGGTCATCCTCGAGCAAATCAATAGCCGTCTTTATCTTTTCAATAGCCTGCTGATAATTGCCTCGCTTTTTATAGAAATGCCCCTCAAGTATATAGGCCTGAGCACTGGCCTCAGTATCATCCCTCTTAGCAGCCAATTGGTGTAATAAACGAATATAAAAAAAACACTTGGCAGAATCCTTATCCTGATAATATTCGGCCAGCGTCTTCAATGCTTCTTTTTGTTCGTTGATGCTACCCCGACGTACCTTTAATGATAAACTATCGAGCGAGATACCCTGCAAAGTAACAGCATAAGAAATGGCAATAAATAATATTCCGATTTTCATTCAACTAATTTTATTTGTCTAAATTCATTACGATGGCCAAAAAAATGACTCACCCTACGTTGTTTCTACAATACCCAAATTGTTCAAAAAGATTAAAGAAAAGCATCAACACCCTCTATTACAAATATAAAAAAATACTTAATACTCGACGCACAAAAAACGAGCTTTAATCTAATGAAGGTAATGGTCTGGCATATTTCAATGGCATTATTGAAAGACAAAAATTTATAGCAGGTTGTTAACCAAACAGATTGGAGTAAAAACCGACAAAAATATTGCGGGAGAATCAATTGGCAAATTGGTTAAAACCATTTGGGTATGTCGTAAAATTCCATTAGGTTTGCAAGGAGTTGAGACAGTGTATGGAGAATTTTATTGTATCGGCCAGGAAATATAGGCCCACAACGTTTGATAGCGTGGTGGGGCAGGATTCTATTACGGCTACATTGAAAAATGCTATTAAAAACAATCATCTGGCGCAGGCCTACTTGTTTTGTGGACCTCGAGGCGTAGGAAAAACAACATGTGCCCGTATATTTGCCAAAACCATTAACTGTCAATCGCTTACGCCAAATATTGAGCCCTGCAATCAATGCGAAAGTTGCATTTCCTTCAATGAATCGCGTTCGTACAATGTACACGAGCTCGATGCAGCCTCTAACAATTCGGTGGATGACATCCGGCAGCTCATCGACAAAGTGCGTATTCCTCCGCCTATTGGACGATACAGTGTATACGTAATTGACGAGGTACACATGTTATCGCAGGCAGCCTTTAATGCTTTTCTGAAAACGCTGGAAGAGCCTCCACGTCATGCAATTTTTATTCTGGCTACCACCGAAAAGCACAAAATTCTGCCTACCATCCTCTCCCGTTGCCAGGTATATGATTTTAACCGTATTCAAATCAACGATATTGTCCAGTACCTTGCCAAGATTTCGAAGCATGAAGGGAACGAATACGATCTCGACGGACTTAATATCATTGCCCAAAAAGCTGACGGAGCCCTCCGCGATGCCCTATCTATTTACGACCAAATTGTAAGTTTTTCGAACGGGAAAGTAACCTATGAAAATGTAATCCAGAGCCTGAATGTGCTGGATTACGAATATTATTTCCGCCTGACAGAAGCCTTCCTTAAGGAAAATATTCAGGAAGCCCTTCTCATCCTTGATGAAATTCTTGCCAGAGGTTTTAATATTCTCAGCTTTATCGAAGGTTTAGGTAAACATTTCCGCGATCTTTTGGTAACCAAAGATAAAGCTACAATAAAATTGCTGGAAGTAGGTGAAAATATCCGAAACAAATACCTTTCCCAATCAGCAGCCTGTTCAATTGATTTTCTGTACGATAGCTTAGAAATATTAACCGATTGTGAAATACACTTAAAAGAAAGAAGGAATCAGCGTTTATTTTTGGAAATAACCTTTACGAAACTTTGCCGGTGGTCGGATAAAAAAAAAACTCCACAACCCTTAGTTGATACTTCTCCTCACAAACCTCAGGAAGCTGAAAAACCCAAGGTTACGAGCCCACCCCAACAGTCCACAACAACAGCACCTCCTATGGGACACCAAGCCAGCATGGCCATGCCCTCGTTGAAAGAAATGCTCAATGGACTTCAGCAGGGTACAACCTATCCATCTTCAACTACCAATACTACCACAACGGCAGAGTCAAAAACCTTAAGAAGTAAGCCATTTACTCCTCAGCAATTGCTGACAGCTTACGAAAAATTTGTCGATCGCATTAAAAATACCCATGTGCGCTTTTACAGCGCCCTACATCAAATGCCTAAAATAGAAGGAGAACGCATCCTTGTCGTTGAGTTCCTAAATCAAACCGTGCTGGACGATTTTCAGCAAGAACTCAAGCCTGAGCTGCAAAAATACCTGTGCAATGAACTTTCAAACGACCATATTGTTATAAGCGCCAGAATTACAAGCGAAGATCATAAACCCGACATGCCTTACACTGGAGAGGAACGACTTAAATACTTGATAAACAAAAATGCAGCTGTGGGGAAGCTAAAGCAACAGCTCAATTTAGACCTCGAATAATTAAAATCAACAACTATGGCTGGAGAAAAAATTCGTATTGAACAAGGAAAGTTAGTGGTACCGGATAATCCCATCATACCCTTCATTGAGGGAGATGGTACGGGACCCGATATTTGGGCGGCATCGGTTAGAGTTTTCGATGCTGCGGTAGAAAAAGCCTATGGTGGGAAACGAAAAATTGAATGGAAAGAAGTGTTTGCTGGTGAAAAAGCATTTAAGCTTAAAAACGACTGGTTGCCTCAAGAAACCATTGATATTATTAAGGAGCATCTAGTGGCAATCAAGGGACCTCTGACAACACCGGTAGGAGGAGGTATTCGTTCACTCAATGTGGCATTGCGGCAAATCCTTGACCTTTACGTATGCCTGCGACCCGTTCGCTATTACAAGGGAGTACCCTCACCCGTGAAAGACCCAACTACCACAGATATGGTCATATTCCGTGAAAATACCGAAGATATTTATGCGGGCATCGAATGGAATTTCGACACGCCAGAGGTAAAGAAGGTCATATCTTTTCTGCAGAAAGAGATGGGGGTGAATAAGATTCGCTTCCCCGAATCATCGTCCATTGGAATTAAACCAGTTTCGAAGGAAGGCTCGGAACGTCTTATCCGTGCTGCGATAGAATATGCCATAAGATTTAAAAAACCTTCGGTAACGCTTGTACATAAGGGCAATATCATGAAATTTACCGAGGGCATGTTTAAAAAATGGGGATACGATCTGGCAGAACGTGAATACCCGGAACAAACATTTACCTGGGCACAGTACGATCGGATTGCCGAAGAAAAGGGCAAAGATGCTGCTGATGAAACCATGAAAAAAGCCATCGCAGCAGGTAAAATTATCATCAAGGATAGCATTGCCGACGCTTTTCTGCAGCAGATACTATTACGACCTGCCGAATATTCGGTGATAGCTACCCTTAACCTCAACGGCGATTATATTTCGGATGCACTGGCTGCCATCGTAGGTGGAATTGGGATTGCGCCAGGTGCCAACATCAATTACCAGACCGGACACGCCATATTCGAGGCTACCCACGGAACAGCGCCAAAATATGCCGGACAGGATAAGGTAAACCCCGGATCGGTGATACTCTCGGGTGTAATGATGCTTGAATACATGGGCTGGCAGGAAGCTGCAGATCTTATCGTAAAAGGTCTGGAAACTGCAATTCAAAAGAAAAAGGTTACCTACGACTTTGAGCGACTGATGGAAGGAGCCACTCTACTTAAATGTTCCGAGTTTGGCACTGAAATTATCCATAACATGTAAGCTAACTCCTTTTTAGCAAAAATATGGCCGGATGTTTATGAATATCCGGCTTATTTTTTTGCCACTCCCGTACCGATTGAGTAACAATACGCTGCGAAGGAAGCGTTAGGTCGCTGGCAATGCACAGCAAGGTATCGGGGTGAGCGATCTGTACGATATCCTCGAAAAGCTGAAGGTTGCGATAGGGCGTTTCCATAAAGCACTGGGTTTGGTTTTCTGTCAACGAACGCTGTTCGAGCTGACGAATAGTCCTTTGTCTTTCGTGTCGGCCAACAGGCAAATAACCCACAAAAGCAAAACTTTGCCCATTTAAACCCGATGCCATCAACGCTAATAATATGGACGAGGGGCCTACAAGCGGGCTTACCTCTATCCCCCGCTGATGTGCCAGCCTTACCAGCAATGAACCCGGATCGGCAACACAAGGAACTCCCGCTTCAGACAACAATCCTACCGATTCGCCCTGCATACAGGCCTCAAGATAACCCCCAATAGCTGACTCAGTAGTGTGCTCGTTCAACTCATAAAAAGTCAATTCGTCTAAGAATCGGTGAGGGCAAACTTTTTTTATGAAACGACGCGCAGTTTTTATCTCTTCCACCACAAAGTACCTCAAACTTTCTATAATTGCAATATTCATTGACGGAAAAACCCGCCCGGGATCATCACTACCAATGAATGTTGGGATAAGATAAAGGCGCCCTTTCATGGAATGTTTATTTAAATTTCAATTCCCCATCATTTTCATGCAAACATATTCATTTCAATACAAACCGTAGAGCAATTCAGTAAAAATTTATCTGACCCCATAATCGAAAAAAAAATTTTTTAATGGCAATTTATACAGCAAGAGCACATAAACATAAAACCAGTGCTTTATAATAGACCCGAAAAGTTTCAGCTATAAATAGCATTATCATAGCGACCTGATTATCCTCAGATCATAATAATCTCTTTAAACTGGTCAAGTTGGTTTCCAACTGGCTGCGCAACGTCCAGGTTGTATTTTATCAACAAGGTTAAACTGATATTTTTCAACAAAACCTCCACTGTCAAGCGAAATCCAAATTGTTCGACTATGGGCCGATTGTTTTCCATATTTTGTTAACTTTGCCCTTTAATAAATTAAATCACCAGATTATGAATATTCCTTCCAACCTCTATTATACCAGAGATCATGAATGGATTCTGGTAAACGGTACCGAAGCTAAGGTAGGTATTACTGACTTTGCACAGCACGAACTGGGCGACATTGTATTTGTTGAAGTAGAAACTGTAGGAAAAACCCTCAATCAAGGTGATGTATTTGGGACTATTGAAGCCGTAAAAACGGTTTCAGATCTTTTTCTGCCCATGAGCGGGGAAATACTTGAAAAGAATCCGGTTCTTGAATCTAAACCCGAGCTTATCAATAAGGATCCTTATGGCGAAGGATGGATCATCAGGGTAAAAATTTCGAACCCCGACGAAGTGTCGAATCTTTTAAATGCAGAGTCGTATAAAGCCTTAATTGGCGAATGAAGTAAGTAAGAAAGAGGGGAATGAAATATATCCGTAATTTTTGCATCATTGCACATATCGATCACGGGAAGAGTACATTGGCTGACCGCTTAATAGAAATGACCCATGCTATCAGTGAGCGAGAATTTCAGGACCAGGTGCTCGATAACATGGATCTTGAACGTGAACGAGGCATAACGATAAAGAGCCATGCTATCTGCATGGAATATGAATATGGGGGCAGTATATACACGCTCAATCTGATCGATACACCGGGGCATGTAGATTTTTCGTACGAAGTATCCCGCGCCATAGCCGCCTGTGAGGGTGCACTGCTGGTGGTTGACGCTACGCAGGGTATTCAAGCCCAGACCATCTCAAACCTTTACATGGCACTCGAACACGATCTCGAAATTATCCCGATAATTAACAAAATCGATATGGATGCGGCCAAACCCGACGAAGTTCGCGACGACATCGTAGAACTACTCGGTTGCAAGCCCGAGGATGTATTGATGGTCAGTGCACGGACGGGCGAAGGCGTAGACAAGATTCTTCATGCCATTATTGAACGTATCCCCGCACCGTCTGGCGATCCGGATGCCCCACTGCAAGCGCTAATTTTCGACTCTGTATTTAATGCCTATAGGGGTATAATTGCCTATTTTAAAATCGTAAACGGGACCCTGCGAACCAACGACTTTGTGAAGTTCTTTAACACTGGAAAAGAATATCATGCCGATGAAATTGGGGTGCTCAAACTTAAATACGAACCTCGCCAGGAACTTACCGTTGGCCAGGTAGGATATATCATCAGTGGTATTAAAAATTCGCGTGAGGTAAAGGTAGGTGACACCATCACGCACGTTGAAAATCCTTGCGAAAGAGCCATTGCAGGATTCGAAGACGTTAAACCTATGGTTTTTGCTGGGGTTTATCCTATTGATCCCGATGAATACGAAGAGCTTCGGGCTTCACTGGAAAAACTTCAGCTCAATGACGCCTCCCTTTCGTTTGTTCCCGAATCGTCTGCCGCACTGGGGTTTGGTTTTCGCTGCGGTTTTCTGGGGCTGCTCCACATGGAAATAGTTCAGGAACGACTCGATCGGGAATTTAATATGAGCGTAATTACCACGGTCCCCAACGTCTCCTACAAGGTTTACACCACCAAAGGCGAAGTACTCGATGTGCATAATCCCTCGGGGCTACCTCCTATCACCAATATCGACCATATCGAGGAACCTTATATTCTGGCACAGATTATTACCCGAACCGAATTTCTGGGGGGAATTATGAAACTTTGCCTCGACAAACGTGGCATCCTGAAAAATCAGCACTTCACCAGTCACGACAGGGTTGAGCTCAACTTTGAGATGCCCCTGGCCGAGATTGTCTTCGACTTTTACGATAAGCTTAAAAGTATATCGAAAGGCTATGCCTCGTTCGATTACCATCCCAGCACTTATCGGCCAGCCAACCTGGTAAAACTCGATATTCTACTCAACGGCGATCCTGTGGATGCGCTATCAACCCTTATTCACCGCGACCATGCCTATGATTTTGGACGCCGTATGTGTGAAAAACTCAAAGAGCTCATCCCGCGGCAGCAATTCGATGTAGCTATCCAGGCAGCCATTGGATCAAAAATCATAGCACGCGAAACCATCAAAGCACTTCGCAAAGATGTTACAGCCAAATGCTATGGGGGCGACATTACCCGTAAACGTAAACTGCTTGAGAAACAGAAAGAAGGTAAAAAACGCATGCGTCAGGTAGGGAATGTAGAAGTTCCTCAGCAAGCCTTTCTGGCAGTGCTGAAACTGAATTAATACACGAGGGTACAGGCCTTTTTCAGCTCTCCAATCATCCGCTTACTGCTCATTAGCCTGGCATAAATGATATAAATACCCGGGGGTAGCAAACGTCCATTAACGGTCCCATCCCAGGTAAAGGTAGCCTCATTACCAATGTATTGCTGGTAAACTATATACCTAAGCCAGCGACCGTCGGCATTATACAACGATAGCGTAATCATTACAGCTGGTTCGGGGGAATGGATATCCAATATCAGCAAATCGTCAACTCCATCGTTGTTGGGAGAAAATGTAGATGAGCTGAGCTGCAACCAATTATTATTGTTTTTTCTACCCGCAATGGCTTGCGAATTTTTATATCCTGGAGTAGCGTAACCTGCCGTAGCAGCCGCCGAATGCCAATTACTGGCATCACGTCCACTTCCCCCCGCATTTATCCGTTCGAGAGAAACACCCCGACTGCGTTGTAAAAGCGGAAAGTGTAGCCGGGGCGAGTAATCCACACGATCTATCACCTTACCATCGCCTCTACACAATTCGAGCCGCCCTCCCTGATCGGGAAGGATGAAAATCTTACTCCATGTAAATATCGCAGCAGGATTAGGAGTATAATATTTTTTTTGCAGCCTCTCCGCATCATTAGTCAAGGCCAGGTAGGCATCTGGCGCCAACACAAGTCCCCCCGGCAACGGCCGGCTATAAGACTCAAGTTCACCAGTGATTGTATCCACCCTGACCAGGTATAGGCTCCCAGCATCAAGATATTTGCCAGTAGTATTATAAATTTCCACAAACTCAACCAATGTATCATCCGTTTCAAAAAGGATTTCATTGATCACCACCTCGCCTGAATCGGGCTGCTGCGGCAACTGGAATTCAACGATGGTATCTACAACTGGATTTGAAATACAGTCGGTAATGTCAGCTGCAAGTGTAATGCAATCAACCCTGTCGTTTCTTAAAAATTCCTTGAGGGATAGAGCAACAGCACTTCCAACATTCTGATAATATGCGACATGTACTGGATGCATATCTCCCTGAAATGTAAAATTCTCTACCCTAAGCGAACGGGGATGAAGGGGTTCACTAAAAAAAAGCAGACAGGTTGTATCATTAGGCAATGCTACCTGCTTTAAAAAAGGTCGCTTATTGTCAGGTTGTTGGCCTACCACGCTATTGGCAAAACCAGGAGTACCACCAGCAAGATTTTTCGAAGAGGTCCAGTTTTCGGCTCCCCCACAGGGGTTATCCATATCAATCATTTCGATCGACCAGCCCCCCTCTAATTTATTTTTATCGACAATATAAGTTTTACGATATTCGACATAACATATTACTTCACCGTTTGCATTGCGCAACCAGAGCGTTCCCTTTTCATTGTTGAGGAAAGATGAGGGAAGACAATAAACTACGTTTTTTATAGTGTCAAAGAAGCCAGAAGCCTCTTTAGCAGCAAGAAGCAAAAACTCCCCTTGACGCAGAAAAATATCGGGTAAGGTAAGTTGCGTGTATCCGTTGGATAGCTTCCATTTCGACATAAAAATATCATGTGAGCTGCGGTTGTAACATTCAATGTACTCAAACGCTGGCAATTGCTGCGCAGGTGTAGGGTCAACCATGAGTTCGCTGAATACAACATCAAAGGCTTGCTCCTGCATGTAAAAAACATTGAGCGTAGTGTCCCTGAAGGCTGATGTCCACTGGCCGCGCAAATGGCTTAAATACAGCTGTCCAGAAATACCTTTTCCTGCCTCTTCGGGGAAGGTTATCAGCATATCCTGACAGGCAGCTTCTATCAAAATATTGGGTAATACGGGTAAAAAACTCACATTATTGCCATTCACCGAACCAGCATCTAAAGGCATATTAAAGTGTATTCTCAACTGGTAAGGTGAGGTAAAGTAGAACGTATCAACCCGTAGTTTAGCCGATGCTGTGGTTTGGGTGCTGATAGAGATATCATCGATCCACAATTTTCGATCCTGGGCCGACGAATAGGTATAGCTAATTCCAAAATAGCAACTGGCAGGGACAATCATGCTTTTTACTTCCTCGCACAGCTGAAGTTGATTATGGGCATTGGCCGTCCAAAGCTGATAAGTACCACTAGGCAACCATACCACTTTTACAATACCTGTTCCCGTACCGATGGATTTTTCCCAGTTAAAGGCACCCCGGGTAAGACGGTGTATACCTGTAGCATCGATCGAATACAGATTTAGTGCATCATCGCTGCTATTGAGGTTAACCCCAACAGCAAGGGCTACTTCAGTGCAGGACAAACAACCCGTGGGCGATCCGGAAGCAAGGTAGAACGTCCAGCGGTTGGCCGAAGAAGGCAAATACTCGTGCCGGATTTTGAATTGCCATACCACAGTATCCTGAAAATTAAGCCCAAAAGGATAGGCATGGAAAAAGTAGTCGGTACCAGCCTGGTTATTATCAAAAGCATGATGTAAGGATCCTGTACCCGAGATTACGCCGGTTTTGGAAACCTCCCATCTACCCTGCTCGTTGGCTATCCAACCCTTCAGGAGGGTATCGTTCTCAAATGTGTAACTAATAACTTTTCCCTGCAATTGTCCAGCCCATAAAGTACCCATCAGCAAAATTCCTCTCTGGAAAACAGCTGGTAGCATGACGAGAAGTTTAAATCATTTGCTCAGCGGAAGCGTTACAAAAAATTTGGTTCCTTTCCCTTCCTCACTTTCAACCCAAATTTGGCCCCCATGCCTGGTAACAAATTCTTTGCAAAGAATAAGCCCCAGACCAGTACCCTTCTCATTGTGCGTCCCAGGAGTAATTACCTGCGTATCGATACGGAACAATTTGCTTAGCGTATCCTTCGACATACCTATCCCCTCGTCCTGAACCACAATTTCCATCATACCTTCCCTTGGGGTTGCCGAGATAATGATTTTTCCTCCCTCGTAGGAAAACTTTACTGCATTTGATATTAAATTCCGGAGAATCAACGAAGTCATTTCCAGATCGGCATAAATGGTCTGATCGGGGTCAATCATATTGATAACCATCAGGTTTTTCTTCTCGATATTGGCCCGCTGCAATTCGATATTTTGTTCGACAATTTGTTGGAGATTTAGTGTAACTGGACTGTAGGGGATACGACCAGTTTGCGAACGCGACCAGTGGAGGAGGTTTTCCAGCAAGTTATAAAGATGCTGTGCCGTTTTATTGATGGTCTCAAAGAGTTCAGCTTTCTCCTGGTCCGAAAGTTTTGCAAAGTCATTTTTTACAATATCGGTAATGGTTATCATTCCGCCCAATGGATTTTTAATATCGTGCGCCATGATGGAGAAAAACTTGTCTTTTGTGTTGTTCAACATCCTGAGCTCGGCTTCCGAATCACGAAGCTGTTGATTCATTTTTTCGATAATATCAAGTTTTTCCTGCAACAAAGAAGCTGTCTTATGTTTCATCTGATAGCGGTTGTAGTAGAGAATAACCAGACTTAACACAAGCAACACGGCAATGAGCAGAACCGCAATAATCAAGCGGTTTTTTAGGCGCTGCAATTCGTTAAACTGTTTTTCCTTTTTCAGTAAGGCAATTTCGGTTTCCTGACGTCGCAACTGGCTTTGTTGAGCAGCGAGCTCAAAATTTATCTGCATGTCCAGCAGTTGCTTGTTGGTCATCGAAATGTTGATACTGTCGTTGTACTGACTATAGCGCAGATAGTTGTCCAGAGCCTCTTTATATTGTCGGAGTCGTGAATGATAGGTATAAAGGGCAAAATATCCTTTACGGAGAAGTTCGTAGTTAGAAATTTTTTTACCAATCTCAATGGACTTTTGCAAGAGAGGCAGCGCTCTGTCGTACTGATTATTTTCGATATAGATTTCGGCTATTTTTCGCTGACAGAGGGCTACGTTGAAAAGATAGCCGGCTTGTTCGGCTTTTTGCATAGCCTGATTGAAATAGCTGAGGGCCTGTTGTTTTTGATTTAGATTAAGATACAGGTTGCCCATAGCATTGAGCACAATACTTTCGCCTACCCTATCGCCCAGCTGCTGCCGAATAGCAAGAGCCTGCTGGTAGTATTTCAAGGCCTCATTGTACTTTTGCATATCGGCATAGGCCGAGGCAATACTGCTTAAGGCAACTGCAATTTGTGTTTTGTCGCCCAGTTTCTGGCGTATTTCCAAGGCTTTTTCATAGTTTTCGATAGCCTCTTTGTATTTTTTCATCTGCTGGTAGGCATTTCCCATTCCCTGATATATCGACGCCATTCGAGCATAGTCATCAACGCCGCTACTATAAATCAATGCTTCGCTGTAGTGCTTCAGCGCTTTTTCGTAGTTGCTCAACTCAAAATAAATGTTGCCAATATTGTAGTAGGCTAGTGCTATTTCGGAACGTTCTTCCGATTCGAGGCTTTGTTTCAAGGATTCAAGGTAGTACGACAGAGCTTCGTTATATTTTTTGGCCTTCCAGTATGCGCTACCCAATGCATTGAGCGAAAGAGCAATAGCCTTTGGTTCTCCAATCTCCTTTCTCAATTGAAGAGCCTGCTGTAGGTACTCGAAAGCGTGGGGAAAATTATTCATTTCCTTATACACATTTCCAATATTATTAAGCAAAGCTGCTATTTCGGCCTTACTATTCAACTCGCGTCGAAGGGCAAGTGCCTTTTCGAAATAGGCAATTGCTTGCTGGAAATCATTTTTTCGGAAATAAATACTACCCAACAAATTGAATGTATTGGCCAATTCGGCCTTGTTGTTGACTTTTTCATACAAATTTTGAGTAACGGTAAGCAATTCCAGTGCCCGTGAAAAATTACCCTGGTCGCGGTACACCAAAGCTAGGTTGGCATACGAGGCAGCAATAGCCGACGTATCTTTAGCCCGAAGACGCATGGCTAACGCTTTCTGGTAGAACTCAATAGCCCGAGGATATAATCCTTGTCGCAAATACAGGCTACCCATCAAATTGTAGGTCGAGGCTACCCCTAAAGAGTCCGCAGCAACCTCAAAAAGTTTCAGTGCCTTCTGATAAGCTTCGAGTGCCTTGTCAAAATCAAGCCGTTGCTTATTGATTTGCCCGATATGATTGTAAGTTTCGGCAGCCTGACGGGTATTGTTGTTTTTTAAGTACAGGTCGATAGCTTTTTTAGCCATATCGATAGCCTCATTGTATCGGAGCATTCGCAGCATACAAGCGCTCTTAATCTTGTTGGCCCTTGCCTCCTCATTGAAGTTGCCAATTTTCCGCGCCGCTATGATGGCATCCGAGGCATATAGTTCGGCCTCCTCCAGCTTACTTTCCTTGTAATATGCCTCGGCTATCGCATTCAATATAACCGGCTTTTCATTAACCGACGCTATTTCAAGCTTCTTCTGTAGGCTGTCGATTACAGGACTTTCTGTGGCATCTACATGCCCAACCCAAAGCAGCAGCATCAAACAGATGCAATACCATTTCCAACGCATAGCAAAAAAATTGAAGGTTTATTTTTGTACTTTTACCCCAGTAAACAAAGTTCCACTTTTTTTTCTATTTGACAAATACATTGCTTTAGAAGTTATAAAAAAATACTAACAAATTTTTGGCTGTAACTTTTTAGCCTTTCTGTCCGTCTGCTATTAAAACAAAAAGTTCATGACAGTTGCAGAATACAACCTGAGTGTTGAACAATTTGCCGATAATATTTATCGCTTTATCCTTAAAAACATAAAGGACGAAGAGAAGGCGAAGGATATTGTACAGGATACCTACGAAAAACTCTGGATGAAAATCGACAGCGTGTCTTTTGAAAAAGTTCGTTCATACCTGTTCACAACGGCCTATCACACGATGATAGATATGATCCGGCGAGAAAAAAAGCAGGTCGATTTTGAGCAAATTAATGCTAACCAATATGCGCATTCCGAACATTATTCGGATGTACAAGAAATTATCTGTCAGGCCATCGAAAAGTTACCGCCAGCGCAAAAATCGGTTATCATGTTGCGCGATTATGAGGGTTACTCGTACGATGAAATAGCTAGAATCACCGGACTGAGTGAGGCGCAGGTGAAGGTATACATTTACCGGGGTCGTATGTTTTTGAAAAACTACCTGGTGAGTCTTGAAGCCTTAATTTAATAAGCAGAAAATGATTTTAAGAATGCAAATGCTATGAAACCCCCATGTTCCTGCGAACGCAAACACAATAGTGATAAAATTGCGAACATGGCTGTGCCATCATACCTTTAACAATTAATTTTGTAATGATGAAAATTAACACCGACAACTATATTGAAATATTCATCCACTACTTCGATGGTCAATTAACGGCCGAAGAATCGGTAGAGCTGATGCAGTTTATTGCTCAACACCCGCATTTACAAAAGGAGTTTGAGCAGATGCAAACGGTTTTTCTTAAACCTTCCGAAGCTGAAAAGGTAAATTTTACCCATCTGCTGAAAGACATCAATCAGCGCAACGAAGTGAATGAATATAATTTTGAAGAACTTTGCATAGCCGAGCTGGAAGGCGATCTACACAATGCTGTGTTGCGAGGACAACTGTATCAATGGATCAATGCCCATGAGAACAACCAGAAAATTTTTGCGCTTTATAAACAAACCAAAACACACCCCGACGAAAAAATTATTTTTCCCCATAAAAAAATTCTAAAAAAGCCTGAGAAATCGGTCACCCTTCCTTGGGTATTCAGGAGTATTGCGGTAGCCGCATCGGTGACACTGGTCGTAGGACTGGGAAGATGGTGGATAGCCCAATCCCCGAATCAACAATTAAGTACAGAGAATATCTCTGCTGTATCCCTTCCAATAGCAACTACCCCGCCGATTCAAACGCGCGAGAAGCAAAAATTTGCCTCTCAAAAAAATACAACCTTGGCCAAAAAAATACCCTATGAACCATCAATTTCAAAAGCTTTACCTGACTCATCGAGAATAAATGTGCCGATCACAGACACACAGGTGGCACTAAATGAGCTGTCGCCCCGTTTGGCTCTGGCCGAGACCCATATCCCCTACCGCAATTTTATCATTATCGACGAAAAATTTATTTATCGCGATTATCAAAACACACCTGACAACAAACCATATCTTACCATGGGAGAATGGATCAATGGACAGGTGACAAAATGGAAAAAGACGATTTTTAATTTACCAGCTGAACACCCGTTGGCACATATGGCTGAGGCCAACGTTGAACAAATGAGCTTACTCCTGGGAAATCACGTGATTTTTCGACAAAATACCGACACTCTCAATGGCCGCAAACGGGTTGAGGTGAATCTGGGATGGGTAGCGCTTTATTTTTCCTATAATGAGAAATGAGCTATGCCGACCTGAATATCAGGGCTATTTGCTATTTAAGGGTTGAAACTTTAAGAGAAAAAAAAATGTTAAAACAAGTAAATTTTAAGCTATGAAAAAGTATATGAATTTAAAGAAATTAGTTGGCACCGTGATGATTGGCGCAATGATTATGTATATGCAAACAGAAATGATAAGTACTGCAGGCCAGAATGTAGAAAAAAATATGGTAGTACCCCCAGATGCACCTGTTCCGCCGGTAGCGCCACCGGATGAACCCAATGCACCAGCTATGGCCTCGCCCAATGATGTTGCTGACAGCGTAAAAATCCTGGGCGATAAACCCGAAGTAAAAAAAAACGGTGACACTACTCGTATCAAGTTGGGTAAAAAGGGAATTACAATTGTCGAAAAGAATGGAAAAACAATTGTCGACATCCAGGATGTGGATAAGGACACCACGGAACACAATGAGGAAGGATGGGACGCAGAAACAAAGCCAGAAAAAAGGAAAGATCGATCCTTTGAGCCCCATTGGGCTGGGTTTGAACTTACGCTGAATAATTTTATGACATCTTCCTTTTCCCTAAGTCTGCCCTCATCGGCTTCATTTATGGAACTTAATACCGGTAAATCTATTGGCGTTCGTCTCAATCTATTTGAGTATACCATACCCTTTGGAGCTTTTAATGGCCTTTACACGGGGCTGGGATTTGAGTTTAACAGCTATTATTTCAAAAGCGATAGCAATAATATTACCACCATCAACGGTCGTATAGTACCCAAATACAAACCTGTGGGTTCGAGTGCCTATTCAAAGAACAAACTGAAAGATACCTATCTGAATATACCATTAATGTATGAAATTCAATTTCCCCTGGGTAATACCAAACACCCCCTATATTTTGCCGCTGGCGTTATAGGAGGACTCAAGTTAGGTTCACGCACGAAAGAATACTATAAACTGAATGGGGAAACCCGCCATGAAGTTATCAAAGACGATTTTTATCTTTCTCCCATTCGTCTGGGGTATCAGGCACGTATAGGTTTCCGACATTTGCATCTGGTAGCTACCTATTATCAAACGCCTTTGTTCCTATTGGGAAAAGGTCCCGAGATTCACCCCTTCGATATTGGTCTGATGATACTTAATTGGTAGGAAATGCAATAGTTCCAAAAGATTGACTGCTTTTCATTATTCAAAATAGAGGTTACGGGGTTAAAAAAATAAAAAGAGGGGACTTCTGACTGTCCCCTCTTTTTTTGCATTAAACTATTTTTTTACTGTTTTACCACCAGCTGCTTGTTTACCTGACCATCAATATTTACCTGCAACAGATAGGTGCCAGCTTTAATAGCTGCAGTGTTTAGGCTGACAACATTATTCCCGATACCCAGAGCTTTTCGGTTCGAAGTAAGCACCATTCGACCCGAGAGATCATAGAGGATTATCTGAACATTTGCAGCATGTTCGAGCGAAAGGTTCACATTTAACACATCATTGAAGGGTACAGGATATATTTGCAGATTATCGTAGGCTGCAATATGGGTAATGCTGGTTATGGTAATGGTAGTGCAGGCGGTATCGCTCTGTCCGGTAATGGGGTCGCTTACAATGTAGCAGGCAGTATAGGTTCCCGGAGTACTGTAAACATGCGTAGGTGATGTGGTGGTCGTATCTTCGGTGCCATCGCCAAATACCCATTTGATACGAACATCGTCGCCCAGACCGGCACCGATAAAGTCGACAGGATAACCACCGGCCTTGTTCTTAGAGCCCTGACGATTGGCTACAATACCAGCTTTTATACCAGCAGGCATGCCTACATTGATTAGCTTGTAAGCTCTGCTATTGCAGCTTCCACCATTGGATATGCTAAGGCTGGTAAGGTAATATCTATTTGCAGCGTAAGCATGGTTAACCTGAGACCCACTGCCAGTGTTATTATCGCCAAAATTCCACTGGTAGCTTGCTGGATTACCCATCGATCGATCACTGAAGCGTACCTTTCGGTCGGATAGTATCTGGTAGTCGTAATCGGCCACACAGGCATTGCTTTGGGTACTTACTTTATTACAGGTAATGTTGCTGATACCATGCTGATTAACCACTGTGAGGCATACATTGTAAACTTTTGGCACTGAGTAAGTTTTTTGTGGGTTCTTTTCCGTGGAGGTGGTACCATCGCCAAAGTTCCAAAGATAACTTTGGATATTCCCTATGGAAATATCGAAGAACTGGACTGCATTTGTGGCTGTGTTAACCAGGTAAATAAAGTCAGCCTCACAGTCGTTTTTCTGGCCAACATTTACGTATTGTTCATAGCTATCGGTACAGCCCGAGGTAGTGTCGGTAATGGTTAAGTTAACCTTATAAATACCAGCAGCGGGGAATGCATGAACAGGATCGGTACTGGTAGAGTAACCACCATCGCTAAAAAACCAATACGATTTGTATGCATTGATCGATTGATTCTGCAGTTGTATGGTATTGGCAGAGGTATCCACGGTGTAGCTAAATTGAGCTTTGCATGGTTTGTCGATATACACAGTTTTTTCGGCATAATCGAAACAGCCCGTATTGGGTTCATACACCACCAGGGTAATCGTATATTTGCCCGAACGGGAATAAGTTTTTACCGAAGGCTTGGCAGATAACGTAAAGGTTCCATCGCCATAGTTCCAGTAGTATAATGTGTTAATGCCAGCTGTCAATGAGGTATTTGAAAGACTAACATTCCCCGAAGCATCGCTGAAAAGAGAAAATTGAGCACTACAATCAAAACTTCCAGCCTCTACCACCTGCGAATAGGTACGAGTGCATTCGGTATCGGATACAGACAGTACAACCGTATATCTCCCTGTCCGAGCATACTTATGAATGGGATTTTTAGCGGTCGATATGCTACCGTCGCCAAAGTCCCAGTAGTAGCTCTGGCCTCCTTGAGATAAATTAGTAAATTTAATGATACGCAGATTGGTATCGCTCTTGCTGGCAATAAAGCTGGGCTGAATAAGGCACGAGGGATTACCTACCGTAATATCCTTACAACTGGTGTTTATTTGACCCGCATTGTCCTTTACCGTAAGGCAAACCTTATATACGTTAGCACTGGAATAAACATGTTGAGGATTCTTCACAGCACTATAATTGCCATCACCAAAATCCCACTGGTAGCTTGCAATGTTACCTATCGAATTATTGTAAAAGTAGACCGTATCACCGCTGATTGTATAGCTAAATTTAGCAACAAGGGGGGAAACATTTCCTACAATAATAGTTGACGTGTATATGTCGCTGCAAACATTAATTGAGTCGCTATAAAATTCAGTAAGTAATGTAACCTGATATACCCCTGGATTTTGGTAGGTATGTGACACATGCCCCCATGTTCTGGTAGTATATTGTTGCCCATCGCCAAAGTCGAATACAAACTTGACATCGGTATAATATATTGATGATGAAGAACTTGTATAAAATACTACCACACTATCGGAGCTGTTATAAGTACTGAAGAGTGAAACACAGGTAGAGATTTCGATATCTTTACTTATAACATTGCACACATTGTTGCCATCCTTTACAGTTAAGGTTACGTGGTAAATACCAGAAGGATAAATACGGTTTGGATATGCATAGCTGCCACCCATGAGTGTGGTGTCGGTGCCATCACCGAAATCTAAAATATAAGTTTTATCGGGATCGGGTAGTGTAAGGTAAAAATATACGGTTCCATAGCCATCGACGTTGAAGTTGAGTTCCGCATAACAGCTGGAGGTGGCAAATGTTCTCTCAACACTGGTATAACAAAATTCATTGGTGTTAAGCACCCATACCTGGGCATGGTATTGAGTGTTGTCTAAGGTATTTATTATTATGGAATTACTGGTTGTATCTTTTTTTAAGGTAGTATAAGGACTACTTATGTACCAACTGTAAAAATTGGCCTGAGGATGATTGGCAATAAGCCGGTATTGACGATTACCAATACTGTCAAGAGAAAGGGCAGCGCTGCAGCTAAAGTCTGTACAGTTGCCAGAAATTACAATAGGAATATCTTCGGTTCGCTCACAGTATTCGCCCTTGTAAGTAACCCGCAGCGTGTCGAATCCAACATAGGTAAAATTATAGGTATGTGAAATAGAATAACTACTAATATAAAAGTTATCGATGGTATCCCCTGCCTTGTTTTTAACTATTGCCTGCACACTATCGGGATAATAAGAATAACCATAATTTATTTTAATTGACTTATTAAAGTCACTCTCACAAGCTGGGGTGAAGTTCGGCGAAGCATATGCCTCACACCTGAAATCAATGGTTTTTAATTGGTAGTCATAGCATGTCCAATCATTATTGTGAAAACTGACATAAAATTGAATAGTCGGAGCATCTGCGAGATAATGAATAGTGTCAGATTGCGAAATGCTTGTGCCAACCAAATTATAAATTTTGGTGTTATTGTAATAACCAGAAGGACTACTAATATAATAGTTCACATCAGCAGTGATATCCGAATCACTTTGCAAGGTAAAATACACAATGCGGCCTATTTTGTCAATGCTGTCAATTTTAAAACTTACCGAGGGGCATTGTGCCGATAGCGACCGGGCAAGCAGGAACCCACATACAGCCATGCTAAATATTTTTAGCATCCTTTTATACCTACCTGTCTTCATAGTTGTAAGGTTTAGAGTTTTACATAAAATTGTAAAAATTTCGTTTATTTTACTTCAGTTATCCTTAAATTCACCGCTCATAAGATAACCTTGCTGGGATTGTCACCGAATCAGATATACTTTAAAAGTAAGCAATGCCGTTAAATTTCTGGTATACCTTAATCGATTTGCCAATTAAAATATTAATTATCAATGTAAATATAAAAAAATTTTAATTACGAGAATTAGTATTTAAACATAAAGTTAAATTTCATCTAATTTCATATAAACAAAATTTTATTTCCTTTATGAATTTTTTCATTATCGTACTTTGGTTTAATTAATTCCATATTTGGTTTAGTATATTTGATACATAATCAACAAGATACAATTTGAAATAATATCCGAGCAATTTAACGTAATAATAACACATAAGAACCAAAAAAGTTTTAGGATTTAGCTACATTTCTTAATCCCTGTTGTCTCAAATTTTATTTTTTTGAGGGTATTAATCCGCAAAAAATGGCTGGACAAAAGTTAACAAAAAAGTTGCATTTGCAGCATAAATCTTCGGTCAGATTTTTGCACTACCTTTGCAAAAAAAAGTAATGGCAGATACTGCAAAACCGGCATGGTTAAAAATTAAGCTTCGTCACACCGACGCCTATCTACGAGTAAAAAAAACCGTATCGTTGCACCAGTTACATACCATTTGTGAGAGCGGGAGCTGTCCCAATAAAAGCGAATGTTGGAGCCGGGGGATAGCTAGCTTTATGATTTTGGGTAATGTTTGCACCCGTTCGTGTAAATTTTGCGATGTGCCTTCTGGCAAGCCTCTCCCACCCGACCCTGAAGAACCCATACGGGTAGCACGTGCCATACAGCTTATGGGACTGAAAAGCGTAGTGATTACCTCGGTCGATCGCGACGATCTCGACGATTATGGTGCTTCTTTCTGGGCACAAACCATCCGAACGGTTAAAGACCTAAATCCGGACATAAAAATCGAAACCCTTATACCCGATTTTCAAGGAAAAAAAGATTTGGTTGATGTGGTGATTAAGGCCTCGCCCGACATTATTTCCCATAACCTCGAAACGGTACGCCGGCTTACCCCCTTGGTTCGTACCAAAGCCCGATACGAAACAAGCCTGCATATACTTGAACATATTGCCCGCTCGGGCGTTGTTTCGAAAAGCGGGATAATGGTGGGACTGGGAGAAACCGACGACGAGGTGCTCCGTACGTTGGACGATCTACGGGAAGTCGGTTGCCAGATTGTTACCATAGGCCAATACCTACGTCCTTCGTATAAAAATATGGAGGTTATCAGTTATGTAACCCCCGAAAAGTTCGACTGGTATCGACAGGAAGCTCTTAAAAAAGGTTTTCGACATGTGGAGAGTGGTCCCATGGTACGATCCTCATATTATGCCGAAAAACATTTTTAATGGATATTGCCATGCAGCAGGAATTTTTTAAACCATCAGGCAATCAAAAAGTAATATTTCACCCGCTGGGGATAATCGAATACAAAGAAGGATGGGACTATCAGGAGAAACTTTTTGCCGAGGTTATTGAGAATAAAGATCGGGGAATAGCACCCTTTTCACACCATCTGATATTTTGTGAACATCCCCATGTATATACGCTGGGAAAAAGCGGGAATGAAAATAACCTGCTCATCAATTATTTGCAACTACAGGCCAAACAGGCAAGTTTTTACAAAATCAACAGGGGGGGTGATATTACGTATCATGGGCCTGGACAGCTGGTAGGATACCCCATTTTTAGCCTTGAACACTTGAAAATAGGCGTTAGGGAATACATACACCTGCTCGAAGATACCATTATCCGAACCATTGCACACTTTGGCATAAAGGGTGAACGACTTAAAGGTGCAACTGGGGTATGGATCGATACCGACAGTCCACAAAAAACCCGGAAAATATGCGCCATAGGAGTACGATGCAGCCACTGGGTAACGATGCATGGTTTTGCCTTAAATGTCAATACCGACCTATCGTATTTTCAATACATCAACCCCTGCGGCTTCACCGATAAGGCGGTTACCTCGATTGAAAAAGAGCTGGGTCAAAAAGTCGATTTTCAATATGTATCCGATATTGCTCTCAAGGAATTACTATCGGTATACGGGTTTAGCGCCAATCAATAGTTTCACCAAACAAACGCTACCTTCTTTCATTTGCACAAAATAACATCCGACAAAAGTTTTCCCGCTGGCATCAAAAACACCTGAAAACCCAGTTGCTGTGCAGTTTCGATATTAGCCAACGTATCGTCGACGAACAGGGTACGAGAGGGAACGAGCGTTGCATCGGCAATCACCTGTTCAAAAATAACCCTCTCGGGCTTACGACAACCCATTTTATAGGAATAGTAGACTTTGCGGAAATATGCCTCAAAGTTTTGTACCCCCCGTTCTTGCTGTAGTAATTGATAAAGGTAGCGAATATGAATGCTGTTTGTATTGCTCAGCAAAAACAGGTTAAAATGCCGGCTTAGCCTCTCGAGACATCTCAAAACCTCCGCGGAGACATCCACAATTATTTTATTCCATGCTTCGTCGAATTGCTCTGCAGTAATAGATTTACCAGCAATATTGAGAAATAATTCCCTGCGAAAATCATCCTCGGAAATCTGTCCTCTGTCGAATCGGTCGAAAAGTTCCATTTGCTGCTGATGGTTATACATTTCGTGAAGATGGGGGAAACCCAATGTTTCAAAAGCTCGGGCCATCCGCTGAAAATCGATTTTCACGAGCACACCCCCTAAATCGAGCAGCAAATTGTCAAGAGAATCAGCGGATAGACGAATAGGATAAGAATTACTCTGCATAAAAGTGTAATTTTTATTTGAAAAAAACAGCTGAAAATTGTAATATTGCAGTCCCAAAAATACAGGATAATTGTAATAAATAAAAGCCTCAGGGCCCATAGCTCAGCTGGTTAGAGCACCTGACTCATAATCAGGGGGTCCCTGGTTCAAGCCCAGGTGGGCCCACTACCATGTAACGCTTTGCATCTTTCATTGCAAAGCGTTTTTTCTTTCCTCTGACGGTTAAAAACATCCTGCCCTATAATTTGGTTTTAAAAAGTTGGTTTAATGTATATTTTAGGTTAAATTTGCTATCAAAGTAAGGGGTTTTATGCGTTCGTCCCAGACCACTATCAAAGATATAGCAGCCCGATTGGGGATATCTCCTTCAACGGTATCGCGAGCCCTGAAGGATCATCCCGATATTGGAATTGAAACCAAGCGGGCTGTAAGGGAGCTGGCTATACAGCTAAACTATAAGCCCAATGCGTTGGCTATCAGTCTTCGTAATAGCCGAAGCAACATTATCGGGGTTATTATTCCCGAGATTGTTCATTACTTTTTTTCCACCGTCATTAGCGGCATCGAAGACGTTGCGTACGAGGCCGGTTACCAGGTAATGGTATGCCAGTCGAACGAACTGTACCAACACGAGGTGAAAAATACGCAAGCCTTACTGCTATCGAGGATTGAGGGTCTGCTGGTTTCGGTGTCGAAGGAAACCCGTGATTTTAGTCATCTTCGCAATTTGCAGGAATTGAACATACCCATCGTCTTTTTCGACCGTGCTGTAGATGAAATCCCAGCCGATCGGGTAATAGTTGATGACTTCGAAGGTGCCTACCGTATCGTAAAACACATGATCGACATGGGCTGCCGGCGCATAGCCCATCTGGGAACCGTAGAAGATCTGGCAATTGGACGCAACCGCTTGAACGGCTACCTAAAGGCCCTGAAAGATCACAATATTCCCATTGACGAAAAACTTATTGTTCGTTCCGATACCATGCAGTCGGCTCAAATTGTTACCAAACGGCTGGTATATGAACTTAATCCACCCGATGGAATATTTGCCGTAAACGATCTTACGGCTATTGGGGCGGTGCAAACCATAAAAGAATGTAAACTCAGGGTCCCGGAAGATATTTGCGTGGCCGGATTTGGGAATGGCTTATACTGTGAAATTTCCGACCCCCCTATTACTACGGTCGACCAGAATGGCTACCGCATGGGACAGATTGCCATGAATCTGTTGCTGGACCGATTGGTAAAAAAAGAGCCCTATCCTTTCATTACCGAAGTGCTTGAAACCAGGTTGGTAATTCGAAAATCAACCCAACGTCCCATGAAACCCCAGCCTATCAGTTGATTGATAGCTTGACTATTACAAGGGGAAAAATTTATCTATTTTGCGGTGGGTAAACCGTCGGACACCTGAAGTGTAATCGTCCACAATATGTCCCTTCCCAATTAGCTTCCACTTGTAAATAACCAGTCCTTCCAGGCCGACTGGTCCGCGAGCATGAATTTTATTGGTACTGATTCCCACCTCGGCACCCAGCCCATAGCGATATCCATCACTGAAGCGAGTGCTGGCATTCCAGAAAAGGTTGCCACTATCGCATAGATCCATGAACATTTTAGCAGTGTGTGCGTTGTTGGTCACAATGGTCTCGGTATGTCCCGATCCATAACGATTGACGTGCTCAATAGCCTCCTGTACGTTATCCACGATACGTATCGACCAGATGTAGTCGAGGTATTCGGTTTTCCAATCTTCCTCGGTAGCAGGATGCACAGGAATAATTTGCTGGGTTCGCTGACAACCGCGAAGTTCTACCGGAAATTTATCCAATTGCTCTTTAAGACGTGGTAGAAATGTAGCCGCAATATCTTTATGTACCAGCAGGGTTTCGGCGGCATTGCACACAGCCACATATTGGGTTTTAGAGTCTACAGCAATTTTCATGGCCATATCCATATCGGCCTCGGCATCCACATATACATGACAAATACCATCGGCATGCCCCAGCACGGGGATACGCGAATGGTCCATGATGTACCGCACAAATTCGTTGGAACCGCGAGGAATAATAAGGTCGATGTACTCGTCCATTTTGAGCATCTCGTTGACATCCGCGCGCGATTCGAGTAACTGAATCCATCCCGTTGGTATGCCCGACTGCTGCGAGGCGCTGGCTATGATCTCGGCAAGTATCCTATTGGTATGAGCGGCTTCACTGCCACCTTTTAGCAACACAGCATTACCACTTTTAAGACACAGGCTAGAAATCTGCACCAGCGCATCGGGTCGTGATTCAAAAATTACCCCTATAACCCCAATGGGACAGCTTACCCTGTAGAGCTCAAGCCCTTCATCCAACTCTGTGGCCGAAAGCGTCACACCCACCGGGTCGGGCAAATGTATCAGACTCTCAATCCCCTCGACCGTAGCCTTGATTTTTTTCTCGTCAAAAAGAAGTCGTTTGAGCAACGGAGCCGCAAGGTTATTTGCCTGACTTATGGCAATATCCTGCTTATTTGCCTCAACAATGGCAGGCAAATTAGCCATCAAGGCATCCGCAATATTTTGTAAAGCTTTGTTCTTGATTTCCGTGGTTAAGGCCGATAGCTGAACCGATGCTTCTTTGACAAGTTTAGCCTGTTCTACTGATAGAGCCATAATATTTTGTTTTATCCAAGTTTATCCCGATAAATTATCGGTTGCTGCAACTCCAGCTTCTCATCATCGGTAGGAGCTACAAACAACGTCCCTACGTCTTTGCCCTCGAGGATATCAAAAATGATATCGGGGTCACTCCCCAGGGCTATTACCATGTCGATACCCGCCTTATTGCAAAGTTTGGCAGCGGCAATTTTGGTTATCATTCCACCACGGGCAAATGCTGACTGAGTGGTTTGAGCAAATTTTTCAACAACATCGACCGAATTGACCCGTGAGATAATTTTAGCATTTATGTCAACCCGGGGATCCCCATCGTATAGTCCATCAATGTCGGAAAGAATTATAAGCAAATCGGCCTCCGAAATAACTGCCACATAGGCCGAAAGGGTATCGTTGTCGCCAAACTCTATTTCATCTGTCGATACGGTGTCGTTTTCGTTGATAATGGGTACAACACGCATGTTGAGTAAAGTGTTCAGCGTGTTTTTTGCATTTTGTCGGCGAATAGGGTGCGTTACCACATCCTTGGTAAGCAATACCTGAGCTACCGTAAAATGATTTCGCGAAAAATATTCCTCGTATATTTTTATCAACTCTGCCTGTCCAATGGCAGCCATTGCCTGTTTTTCCGCAAGCTTATCGGGTCGCTGCTTTAGTCCCATTTTTCTTGAACCAACTGCAATTGCTCCCGAGGTTACCAGCATTACTTTTTTACCCTGCTGCTGCATACGCGAGATCGTATTGGCAAGCTTTTCAAATTTCTCATAATTGATTTGTCCATCCTCACGGGTAAGAGAGCTGGTACCTATTTTTACAACAATCTTATCTTTATTTTTCAGCAAACGTCTATGTTCCATATTTAATGTACAGTCTAAAAATTAATTGCCCGATAATAGATTTTTTAATGCGTCATCAACCTGTTGGAAGTTAAAGGATAAAAGGACTTGCTCCATTTTAGCCTTTATTTTATCGTTACATAAATTGCCCATACTTCCCTCATGGGTGTGTTGAATGTTTTTTGAGGGTTGGAAATCATTTTTTTCTATCGATTCAGCAACTTTTCGGTAGGCATCACGAAAAGGTATACCCTGTAGCACAAGGCGGTTTACCTCTTCTACGCTGAAAAGGTAGGCATATTTGGGGTCGTCAAGAATCCGGGTATTCACTTGAATATGTTCAAGCATACGGGTAAGGGCTGTCAAACAGCTGCGGGTTTCGTCAAAGGCGGGGAACAAGATTTCTTTCAAAATTTGCATATCGCGATGGTATCCCGAAGGTAAATTGGAAGTGATCAGGGATATTTCGTTGGGCAAGGCCTGTAATCTATTAGAACGTGCACGGATGAGTTCAATCACATCGGGGTTTTTTTTATGGGGCATGATGCTGGAACCGGTAGTAAGCTCTTCGGGAAAAGAGATAAATGAAAAATTCTGATTCATAAACAAACACATATCCATCGCCATCTTAGCCATGGTGGCACCGAGAGAAGCAAGAGCAAATGCGATGGTTTTTTCGGTCTTTCCGCGACCCATTTGGGCATATACGACATTATAATTCAGGTCTTCAAATCCTAACAGTCGGGTAGTTAGGGTACGATTGAGGGGAAAAGAAGAGCCATAGCCCGCCGCCGAGCCAAGTGGATTTTGATTGGTAATACGATAGGCTGCTTGAAAAAGAATCATGTCGTCGGTAAGGCTTTCGGCATAGGCACCAAACCATAACCCAAATGACGAAGGCATAGCAATCTGCATGTGGGTATAACCGGGCATGAGTACCGATTTATACTTTTCGCTCAGCTGAATCAGCAGGTCGAAAAGCAGCGTGGACTGCTCAACAATTTGGCGGATCTCGTTACGAAAGAAAATTTTTAAATCTACCAGCACCTGATCGTTACGCGACCGGCCACTGTGAATTTTTTTGCCTATATCGCCCAATTTCTGGGTTAGCATCCATTCAATCTGCGAGTGAATGTCCTCTATCCCCTCGTCGATACTAAAATTTTCGTCGATATTATGGTACAGCTCAATGAGTTCAGCAGCAATAGCTTTAAATTCGTCGGAGGTAAGTAATCCGATAGTGGACAGCATACGAGCATGGGCCAGGTTTCCGAGTATGTCGGCACGTGCCAGCAGACGGTCGAAATGACGGTCGTTGCCCGCAGTAAATTCATCAACCCATTCGTAGGTTTGCCTACCCTTATCCCAGAGTTTTTTTCCCATGAAAATTATAGCTTGGCATTATTTAATATTACCCATTTCGCTAAAGGAATGGACGATTCCCTTGATGACAGCGCTGCTGAGGCCGTTGTGTTCCATTTCGTTGAGTCCTTTTATGGTAACGCCCATGGGAGTAGTAACTTTATCAATTTCCTGTTCGGGATGCATTCCGTTTTCGAGCAATAGTGCAGCTGCTCCTTTGGCTACCTGTGAAACGATAAGCTGAGCCTCGCTGGCATGAAAGCCAATCTGTATACCCCCCTGAGCAGCTGCCCGCATATATCGGAGCATAAAGGCTGTACCGCATGAAGCCAGTACGGTAGCCGCAGCCATCATTTTTTCGTCGATCACCAGCGTCATCCCCAGCTTGTCAAAGATAGCCTTGACCTCATTAAACTCGCCCGACGAAGGACTATTGCTACACATACAGGTCATTGATTCACAAATGGAAATAGCAGTGTTGGGCATGATTCGGACAATGACAAAATCTTTGCCAATGACCCCTTCAATTTCCTCAAAATTCAAGCCCGATACAACGGAAATGAATATCTGGCGACGAGGATTAACCACGTCCTTGATACCCCGCAATATGCCCATCGCCTGACGGGGTTGAACAGCCAGAATAATATAGTCGGCATTCAATACAGCCGCCGTATTATCGTGTGTAGCATTTACCCCAAGCTCTATCAAATCGTCCAATGATTGCGAGGGTGCACGGGTTATAGTTATATCTTTCTTTTCAAATAAACCAGCCTTCAGCATTCCCTTTGCTATGGACATGCCAATGTTTCCCCCGCCAATGATTGCCAATTTTTTGTTCATCCTTTGAAATTTGAAAATTTATTCTTTCGCAAAAAATATGCAAAATATTCCCTGAAGTTTGATATGGACAGCAAAGTTAACTTTTTTTGTAATTGTACCGTTCTTTTACCCCGAAAAAGCATAGAAAAAGGCAGCAAGCTGAATATTTTAGAAAAAAAAGGCAAAAGTTTTTGACTGCCCATAGCAATAGCACTATCCACCTTGAGCAAAAACTCATGTAAAATTGAGTTAAATCTAAGTTCAAATTTTCCCTTCTAACTCGGGCATGATGACCAGGAGGGCATTTTTAATATCCTGCGGGGTAGCATCTTCCACGGGTATGATAAGTATAGTGTCGTCGCCAGCAAGCGTTCCCAGAATTTCATAGGGGGCACTGGCATCGATAAGTGAAGCTATGCTGCTGGCATACCCCGATTTGGTGCGAATGACCCCTAAATTGTTTGAAAAACGAAGCGAGATAAACCCATTTACGGGAAAATTTTCGTGCATGTGAGAACTTTTTTCATCAGCATGATCGTGGTACTCTGGTAAAAAATACACATAACCTTTTTTCGGATCGGCGATTTTACCCACCTTAAGCGTTTTCAAATCGCGCGACAGGGTAGCCTGGGTAAGTGAAAACCCTCGCTCTGCCAGAATACACAATAGCTCCTCCTGGGTACTGATTTTCATTGTACTGAGGATATTTTTGATGGTCAGCAGACGTTTGGCTTTAGCTCCCATGAGTATATATATACAATACTTTGACAAAAATATTCAATATTATATAATCCTTCACATTTTTATGCAAAAAAAAAGCGCTCCACAGAGCGCCTTTTTTGCCTAATAAACAGATTTACTGTTTCATAAATTTCCCTGCTAACCCATTGCCGGAAACCACCATATACAATCCTGCAGGTAGCGACGACACATTGATCTGGCTGGAAGTTTTGCCTTTCAGCACTACTGCGCCGTTTACATTAATAACTTTAAAATCTACAGTAGCCTTCAGATTTGAAAGAACCACATATTGTGATGCAGGATTGGGGAACAGTGTAAGGCTATTTTTAGCCATATTTTTCACACTGTTAACAATGGGCTTACCCGTTAAATAGGCAACTGCATTGAGCAGGAGCTGTTTTCCCTGGTCAGTTCCATTAAATGCCGACATGACATTGGAGCGAATGGTTTCCTGCTTGCAATTGTCGCCTTCGCTAATAGCCATAAACATACGCGTGGAAGATGGGATGGGAGCATCGCTGTAAAAAGGAACACCTGCTTCCCATTCGGCAATAGCCACCCGTTGGTCGTCTGTTTGGGAATCAACGGCCAAAATTTTTATTCCAGCATTTGTGGTAAGTTCGGGAGTAACAGGTGTCGATTCGTTACGTGTAATACCTGGCTGGGTAAAAGGAATGCCCCCATTAACCAACGAAATATTAGTAAAAATAGGATGTTCGGTACCATCGCTAGTAATGTAAATGGTATCGGATTGCAAACATGCGGTAGTGGTAGTATTAATCCACTGCCACCGATTGCTCCGCATAATCCATACGCTCAGGGAAAGAATGGGGGCACTAACATCTGCCCATTGCTGTACAATGCCGGGCGTACCCGATTCGTCGCCATGCGCGGCAGAAGCACCATTTCTGCTAAAAATAACCAGTGCAGCATTGTTGAGAGAGTCGAGCTTTTCCTGGCTCAAAATACCGGTGTAGGTACCAGTTCCACGATGAACCGTATAGCCTGCATCAACTAAAATCTGCTCAACGGTTGAATCGTTAACAGATGAGCCAATTAGCATAATATAATCACCAGCCATAACACGGCCAGTAAACAGGCTGATTGCGATTAAAGCAATTAGTGTAAGTTTTCTTTTCATACCTTATAGTTTTTAATTGTTGATAACCAAAGGTATAGACAACCTTCACCGTGTTGCGTCGAATCTTATGCCATTTAAGAGGGGATATCGTGCACCACTTTTCTGTCCCATTTTTTTATCCAAATAAAAAAGTGGAAAAATATTTCAGAAATGTGTATAAAAGTGTCAAATATACACTTTCCTATATTTTATGAAAAAAAAATTCCGTCAGTTGTACATCAAATGATGAAAAATTTTATATTAGCATATAAAATTTTTCTTTTTTTCTTTTAAATAATTTTGCCCAGGTTTATGAGAAATTATGAAACACCCATGTTCCTGCGAACGCAAACACAATAGTGATAAAATTGCAAACATGGGTGTTCCATCATACCTTTAAAATTTAATTTTATTACGATGAAAGAAAGTTCATTTTTTAATGATGCCTATATTACACCTTTTTCTCAAGGTGTGCACTTAAGCATTTTTTTCTATAAGTGAAAAATGCTTTGGTTTAGTTTGGGACAATCCAGATAATTAGTTTTTAAATAGGCTTACCCATGAAAGCAGAAAGAAAATACATTTTCCATGTCTTGCCCCTATTGCTGTTTATTGCGTTAGCTTTTTTTATCAATGCCTGTAAACTATGGGATATCCAGCAAATTGTATTTTACACCGATTCGCAATTCTGGCGCGAACATTCCCATATCATTGGAGGAATAAGCGAATGGATTACGAATCTGATTTGTCAGTTTTTTTTCTACCCAATCGTTGGAAATGTGCTGCTGGGGGTAATCCTATTTGCCCTATTCGAACTTATTATGCTAACATTGAACCGATTGGCAAGTAACAAGTTTAATTATATCCTTGCTCTTATATTACCTTGCATATTTTTGTACTTTTTAAAAAATCCTATTTTCCCGCTTAATTTTATTTTTCAGCTTATTATCACGCTTTTGCTAGTAAATGTTTTTTTACACTTTTATCCCTCCAACCCGGTCGTAAATTTTCTCCTTTTTATCCTATTGTTCCTTAGCATTTTTTATATCAACTCATTTTTATCTACCCTTGTGTTCGGCTTTTGTGTGCTGGCTTTTGATTTTAAGTCCAAAAGAAAAAACATAGCATTCAGGATAATCATTCTCATAGTATTATCTGCATTAGTCTTTTTAATAGGGAAGTACATTCTGTTGACTCCCAATCAGATAATTTTTACTGGGAAAGAAATATTTGTGTTTCAATCCATCAATTTCAAGCGAATTTGGCTCGTTTTTCTTATAATACCGTTTTTAGCATTATTGGCTGGCCTTCTCCGAAAACAAGTAGGGCCATTATCACCCATTATAGGTATTGTTGCTATCACTTTATTGGTTGCTGGTGTTATACTTATCCCTTTAAAAGATAAGAATATTTTAGCAGATACCTTCAGGTATCTTGACCATAACAAAAGCTGGGAGAAGCTTTTAAAAAAAGCTGAACAGCTTCGCTCCGACGATCGTATAGTAAATTTTTATACCAACAAAGCTTTATATTACACGGGCAAACTCAGTACCCATCTTTTTGAGTATCCCCAATCGTGGGGCGAATATGCTCTATTCCTTACCACCCTTACCGAACCTACTACCCTGATGGATAATAGTGATTTGTTCTATGAACTAGGACATATTGGAGCTGCACGGTATTGGGCCTTTGAGGCGCAAACTGTTTTTGAGAATCGTCCCAATGTAATCAAACGTCTGGCAGAATGTAACATAATACTTGGAAATTACCATGCAGCAAAATCTTTTGCGCTAAAACTGAGCAAAAGTATAATACACAAAAAAGTTGCAAACTATTATCTGCGTTTGATCAACGACACAACGTTGATTGCCCACGACAAAACAATCCTGTTAAAACGCCAATATACCCCAAAAGCATTAGTGTTTCTTACCAAAAGTAATCCAGAAAATGAACTTAAATGGCTGGTAGAAACCTGCCCTTCAAACAGAATGGCCTACGAATATCTGCAAACCTTTTACTTACTTCACAACGATGTGAATAAGTTTGCCCAAAATATCTGTAACCTCACGAAAATAGGATTTAACTTCTTACCCAACATTTATGAGCAAGGTATTATTACGTTGTATTATATGAAGAATGTGAAAGCCGACACCATTTGCGAGTACAAGATAAGCGAAGCAACAAGGTATCGTTTCGAAGGATATATACGTATGCTAAATCAGTTTGGAGGAAACTTCAGTAGTGCCGAACCTATTTTACGCGAAACCTTTGGAAACACATACTGGTATTATCTGCATTTCGTCAGTCCAATTACCCTAAAAACTAAAATTGAAATTCAATATGAATAAAAAAGTCATTATTGTACTATTCGTTTTTATCGTCGCCGTGAGTTTGGTAGGAAGATACATTCAGGTAAAGTCTGAGCATCCTCAATCATGGTCGAATATTGACAGATTGCCCACTATTGTTCCAGATTATAACAGCATAACACTTCCACCCAACATTGCCCCAACAAATTTTTATATTAACGAACCAGCAGATCAGTATTATGTAACATTTAGTGGCAGGAAACATAATGTTACATTCGATGTACGTTCACAAAACGGAACAATTATAATTCCGGCGAAAAAATGGCAAAAGCTTATAACAGACAACGTTGGCGATACAATTTATATTGATGTTTATACCCAAAGTCATTCGCACTGGTCGAAGTATAATACGATTAAAAATTATGTTAGCCCCGATAGCATTGATGGTTATCTGGTGTATCGAAATATTAATACAGGACATGTTTTATGGTTGAAAATGGGTATTTACGTACGAGAGCTATCGAGTTATAAAGAAACACCGTTACTCGAAAATGATAAAATAGACAGAAATTGTATTAACTGTCATTCATTTTGTAATAATGATCCGGAAAAAATGCTTTTCCACATCAGGGGTAGCAATAAAGGAACTATACTTCGGATTGGCAATCAAATTAAAAAGCTTAATACTACTACGCCCTATACCATGTCGGCAGCAGTGTATCCAAGCTGGCATCCAGGAGGTAAGTTAATTGCTTTTTCTGTAAATCGTATTTTCCAATCATTTTACGGCTACGGGGATGAGCTGATTGAAGTATATGATAAGGCCTCTGACTTAATAGTGTACGATATTGAAAAAAACGAGATCACTACCTGCCCACAAATTTCAACCAAAGATAATGAAACCTACCCCAACTGGAGTCCCGATGGTAAATTTCTTTACTATTGCAGGGCGCCTCAATGGACGAGTAATATCCCTGTTGATTCGTTCCGATATAGCCTTATGCGTATCGCATTTGACGAAAAAGCACGTTCGTGGGGTACTCCCGAAACTATCCTGGATGCAGAAAAAATTCAGAAAAGCGTAACATTCCCGCGAGTATCTCCAGACGGAAAATACATTTTATTATGTCTTTCCAATCATGGTGTTTTCAGTATCTTCTTTCCTTCATCAGATTTATACCTTTATTCCATTGCCACTGGAGAACTTAAAAAATTACCCGTTAATAGTAATGATGTTGATAGCTATCATAGCTGGTCAAGTAATGGTCGATGGGTTGTATTTTCGAGCAAGCGAATGAACAAAATTCATACACGTCCTTTCTTTTTTCATATAGATGAGAATGGCACAACAAGCAAACCCTTCGTATTGCCAGCCGAGGATCCTCATTTTTATGAGACTTTTTTGCGCAATTACAATATTCCTGAGTTTATAAAACGTCCCATTGACATAAATACCTTAAATTTAATACAAGTAGCTCACAAAAAAGGAGAAAATGTTACATTTGATAAAAATGTAAATATCGATGCGCTATCGGGAGCTACACGGATTCGAAAATAGCACAGACTTATGACATAGGATAACCTACCGTTTGTGAAATATTATCTGCTGGTTGGAGAAAAACTTCATGGCTTTTGAGAGTTTATCAAAGTGGAATACTACCGGCTGAGTGTGCCCCTGTACGTAGGAGTCGGGGCTGAGGAAGCGTCCCAGGCAGGGGGCGTATACCCGGCCGTTCATATTTACCAGCTCGAAAAGGTCGATATGTTCATGCCCAGTAAAGCCTCGTGCAGTAGCCGCTGTGCCGGTAAATGCCTTCCACGTAGCAGGGTCGCAACGCCTGCCCCAGGCATCGTGGGCATATTCCTCCAGCACCACACCCAAAGGCGATACCAAATACATCAAAGAACCCAGCTGATCGCGCAGGCAGTTAGGGGTTGCTAATTGCCCCCACGGTATTGTTCAAATGTAAAAAATTTTTGAATAACCACCAATGGCTATTCTCCCCATTTTCTGAGGTCAAAACATGCCCTATTTATTCTGTTTTTATGTACCTTAATGCAAGTGCGCAGCATGGGCAATATGACCGAAATATCCATGTTATTAATGATTTTGGTAAAGGATCATTTTGCACAATTTTTTGGGAAAGTATCCAGGCAATTCCCAACAAAAAGCATCTCAAGTTTGTTCCCTAAATCCTAAAATCAATGTTATTCGGATGAAGAGTAAACAAAACCCATTATCGCCCAACCAACTGGGTGAGCTATTGCATATCCTTCGAAAACGTTTCGAATCCAACATACACAGGCATAAAGACATCAAATGGGAGGCTGTAGAACAACGACTCCTCATTAGTCACGACAAGCTATGGTCGTTAGAGGAAATGGAGCGAACCGGGGGTGAGCCCGATGTAATTGGATATGATCGGGATTTCGGCAGCTACCTTTTCGTCGATTGTTCGGCAGAGAGTCCTGCCGGACGCCGGAGTCTGTGCTACGACAGGCAAGCATGGGAGCAGCGGAAAGACAACAAACCCACAGGCAATGCCATTGATATGGCAGCCAGGATGGGTATTGAGCTATTAACTGAGCAAGAATACCGATACCTGCAAACATTAGAGAGTTTTGATAATAGGACATCGAGTTGGATTAAAACTCCCGAAAGAATCCGTAAACTCGGCGGAGCTTTATTTTGCGATCGACGTTACGACACGGTGTTTGTGTATCACAATGGAGCCGAGTCGTACTATGCAGCCCGAGGATTCAGGGGCATACTACGAGTATAGCAGGATATATTTTACTCCTTATTCACATTCCTTACGCAGGGTAAGGCAATTATCGATCATGCGATTTTTATACTGCTGAATAAAGGCTTTTACCAGATTTTGCATTGTTTCGTCTATTGCAGGATTTTGCCCTAAAATGTCGTGTTGCAACAGCGGATCGTTTCTGAAATTATACAGATGCAGCACCTGCGTCCCATCGAACTCGACCATGTATTCCTTGTGATAAAGACGATATATGCCGTTGAGGTAATTTATCGCAAACTTCTTTTCATAGGGGGCACTAAACAAATCCTGACCAAACGCAAAATAGGGCCGATTGTATCCCAGATAATGCATAACGGTAGGCAAAATATCAATTTGCTGAGCCACCATCAGGGTATCGAGACCACGTAAGTTGCTCCCCGGATGAAAGAAAATGATAGGCACGGAAAAATACCCAACAGGATTTTTAAATTCTTCGCGCTGGTTAAGACTTACATGATCGGCCGTGATTACAAACAGGGTATTCCCGTACCATGGCATGTGCGAAGCCGTTTGGAAGAAACGTCGAATGGCATAATCGGTATATTCTATGCAGCGCTGTAAAGGGAAATCAACCGATTTAAATACACTATCATACCGTTTGGGCAATACAAAAGGATGATGCGAGGTAACCGTAAATACCGAAGCCATAAAGGGTTGATGAAAAGTATCGAGCGTGTGTGCCATAAACTGTAAAAACTCTTCATCCCATATCCCCCATGTACCATCAAAGTCTTTGTCGTTGTTATACTCATTTTTTCCATAATATTCGTCAAATCCGGCCAAACGGCTAAAAGCCAGAAAACCCATAGACCCGTTGGGGGCACCATGAAAAAATGCCGACTTATAACCCATTGGCTTCAGTAAGCTGGGTAGCGAGGTCATTTGATTGTTGTAATAGGATGATAATACATACGGTGACTCTATGGAGGGAATCGAGGCCAGCACCGATGGCATTGCATCAATGGATTTACGCCCGTTGGCAAAGGAGTATTTAAAGGTATAACCCACATCCACAAGCGAGTCGAGAAAAGGACAATACCCCTTATAGGTTCCCCCATCGAGATAGGGATAAAATCGACCTACAAACTCCTTATTCAAACTTTCAACAATAATGATCACCACATTCAGTGACTTAAACTGGTTGGTGTCGGCAGGGATATGGATAGGATTATAGATTTGAGATAACCTATCTTTTGAGAAATACTGCTGATACGAAAAATGGGCACCCTCGGTACTGCGAATAAGACAAAATGGTGTATTGAGTACAATGGCCATCTCGTTGGGATGATTGACATACTCTCCAGCATTGCTCATCGTTATGGGCCGGGTACTGTGCTTAAAATCACCACGAATACCCCCAATAGTCAGAGCAATGGTAATCAGGGCCAATAAGGTATGATAGGGATAATACCAGATCTTCTTTTCGGGGAAGGGCGGTAAAAGAGAGACGCGGTTGTAAAGCCATACCATGAGACACATACTCAGCATGTATAACAGCGTGATATACCAATATTCAAAAATAAATCGCACAAATAATCCAGGCAGATTGGTTTCGTGCTTAAACTGGTCGAAAATGGAAATGGTGGTTCGCTCCAACACAAAATCGTAATAGGGTATATCGATAAAATTGGTCATCAGTGCAATGCCGTTGGTGACAAAGAACAGGTATTTCAATACTTTCTGATAGGTTGGGTGATGACGAAATCTGAAGGGCAAAATACTCAATGCTATGAACAACAAGTTGGTATAAAGAATAGCTGTAGTGTCAAACTTTAATCCTCCCCAGAAAATAGTAAGCAAACGACTAAAACTAATATCAAAATGACTGATATTATAGAGATAAAAAATAAGACGGCTCAGGCTAAATAACAGGTAAATGATGAGCAAGCGATAAAGAAAACCCAGGAAATATTCGGTACTAAAAACAAATTTTCTTTTTTGTGAGTGCATAGTATATTTTTTGAAAAATATTTACAAACTTAAAATCATGAGAGGAAATACGCATCCATAAAAAATGTTAAAACAACTCCTGTAACTTTGCGCGGGGAAAGGCATCGATAAAGCTAACTTCTGAGGCGTTAATCACAATAGCTTTGTATTTTTGGGCATAATCGGTTATTTCCCAATAAATTCGCAAAGTCTTAGCTATAGATTCAAACTGTTCGTGCAAGCGCGAGGGTCTGCTCCCAATCATCAAAGGAACAGGATTTTTGCCTTCATCGTAAAAATGTTCATCTATCAGGCATACTTGATTTTCGTTGTTTACAAATAAGTTACGATGCCATGAATGGTCGGCCCCAAGGATTATAACGCGTTTATACCTCATATTTATGGCCAGAATAATACTGGGAATCAACACATTCTGTTGTGAAAGTATCCCCAGGTTGCGCCGCAAACAGGCATGTACCAAACATTTAAATCCTCTCAAAACAGTATCGTTATACGGCTGAATTAATATATTAGGATGAGTGAACAACACAGATTTTTTTCTTTTAAAAGCAGAAACACCCGATACTGGTACAAACAATATCATGGGCCATTGAGTTTTAGTTGCAATAGCTTCCAGCGTACTATCAACAAAGTTGCGGGTTTTATCTGGTAATTCATCGGCCCAAAAAGCTCCATCGGCCAGTACATAATAAGCAGGCTTTATTTTCTCATAAACTGAAGAAAGCGCAAATCCATTAACGCAAAGTACAGGGTTGTGTTCAAGAATTGTCAAATTGTTAGCAATATTTGTAGCTAATGAAGGTCCATTACCTAAAACTAAAATATTTTCATTATCATGCCTTTTAGGAAGACGGATAAACCACTTTGACCTTACTATAATCCTCATGAGGGTAATGCATGACAAAAATATATTCCTTAGAAAAAGAAATAGCTTGTAGTTCATGGTACAATTTTATTTTGAAGGAGAAATTCAGCGAAGGCCCAATCTAATTCGTCATCGAGGTCAACAGAATATTTGCGTTCCATCTCGTATTTTTTAATTTTTTCAAACTGCTGTAACGTTCGTTGCATAAGACTATTAACATTGATTACATAAATCGATCCGTTCAGTTCATATACTTTGGGACAGTCCTGACGTCTGGTAAAACTACCCTGCTTGGATTTCACCAGAAACCCGTCTGAATTTTCTTCGTAGAGCACAAAATAGGGGTTTGATTTAGTTTCACAAACCGAAACCACCATATCGATATCAGGTGTAAACAGATTCAATGCCTTTTGTACATGTTCAGATTTACGAAATGGGGAGGTAGGCTGGAGTAAAACAACTACTTCGTAATGCTTGCCATGCAAACGGTAATAGTCGAGGGCATGCAATATAACTGCATAGGTGGGAGTATCATCCTGAGCCAAAATGGAAGGACGAACAAATGGTACCGATAGACCAATAGCATTAACTGTTTGAATAATTTCCTCATCGTCGGTTGATACACAAATGTGGTCATCGGTGGTAAGTTCACGGGCCATATCCACCGAGTAATGAATAAGTGGTTTTCCCCCCAGAAGTTTAATATTTTTTCGGGGTATTCCTTTAGAACCACCTCTGGCCGGGATTAAATAAAGGATATTGCCTGAATTCATTGTCCTAAATACTTTACATATTCTTGTGCCTTACGATAATCTTCAAATCTTCCAATATCAATCCAATAGCCTAATATGGGAAATTTAAGTATTTTACCCTTATGCTGTAAGATCCTTTCGATAAGGTCGGTCATATCAAACTTTTGCTGTTTGGGAATAAGATTGAGCACAGTACGTTTTACCAGATAAATCCCAGCATTTGCATAATAGGTATAGGAAGGCTTCTCATGAAGTGAAGTTACCTGGTTATCGAAGAGTTCGAGCACAGCAAACGGAATTTCAACGTTATAAGGAATGGTGGCAACCATCATATCGGCCTGTTCGTGACAAAAAATCTGGTACATTTCCTCCAAATCGATATTCGTAAACAAATCGGAATTCATAACAAGCACCGAGTCATTGACAAAATCGTTTATAAGACTTATTGAGCCCGCCGTTCCCATGGGAAAATCTTCGTGCACATAGCGAATATTCAAACCTTTTTTTGAACCATCCCCAAAATAATCAACAATTCTATCAGCCAGGTAATTAACTGATAGGAAAAAATTCTGTACTCCATACCTGGCAAGCCAGTCAATATTATGTTCGATTATGGGTTTACTACCGAGTGGGAGCATAGGTTTGGGTAGATTATCGGTGAGCGGACGGAGACGTTCCCCTCTTCCACCTGCCATAATAACGGCATCAACTGGCAAAAAATTAAAAGTATCGGTCAAATCGATGAGCTGGACAATTTTATTCTCCTCATCGAGGATGGGCAAAATTTTGATTAGTTGTTGTCGAAAAGTTTTAATCTGATCGACATCAATGTTATTTTGACGCACAAATCGAAAATTCTTGTACATAAATGCTTCGACCCTTTCATCGATAGTTTTTCCCATTAATAGCCCGCGTCGAATATCTCCATCAGTAAGGGTACCTATAAGTTGATCGTTAGCATTAACCACAAAAAGCGTTACCTTTCCCGAAAGTTGGTTGAGCCTTTCGAGTGCATTTCGTAAGGGTTCGTCAAAACGAATCACATGGCGATTAATTTCAAGTTTCATGACTTAAAGTTCGATTAATTCATCTTCCTTGAAATCTTTTGGTGCTGTTCGTCCCAACACAAAATCCCACAACATCGGAGAAATACCGTTACCTGGTCTTTTAACGGTAAGATTCTCGGGGGAAAACAATTCTCCTTTGGCAATATTTTTTAATGCTACAATACTTTTTCGGGCGATGGGTATATTTTTTATCTCGGATGGGGAGGGTTCTTTTCTTCCATGGCCAAGGGCCTTTTCAATTGTGCGAATAGCAACAACAAGTTGCTTTAGCTCGTTGGGTTCCAGAGAGGCTTTATGGTCGGGGCCTGGCATATTTTTATCGAGTGTAAAATGTTTTTCAATGATACAAGCCCCCAGAGCAACTGCTGCAATGGCTACTTCAATTCCCGGCGTATGATCGGAATATCCCACTGGCAGTTGAAATGCTTGCTGTAAGGTTAATATGGCCCGAAGGTTAACTTCCTCAATGGGTGCAGGATATTCGGTAGTGCAATGGAGTAAGGATATGTTAGTTCTTTCGGTCCCTGCACGAGTAAGAATTTCAATGGCTTTTTCCACTTCACCCAGGGTAGCCATACCCGTCGACACAATAAGGTGTTTTTTCAATGCTCCTATTTTCCTTAAATAGGGAAGGTTGGTAATTTCGCCCGAAGGAATTTTTATGGTATGCAATCCCAGTCGCACCAGCAAATCGATACTATCAAGATCGAATGGGGTGGAAAGAAACTTAACTCCTTTTTTTTCGCAATAACGAACCAGTTCAACATGCTCAGATTCCGACAGTTCAAGCTTCTTAACCATGTCGAGTTGAGACTCGTCGTTACCTGTTTGTTGTATCTGATACTGGGCTTTTGGAGCATAACGGCTAATTACTTTTTCGCCGGTAAAAGTTTGAAACTTAATGTAGTCGACCCCTGCTTCAGCAGCTACATCCACCATTTTCATTGCTAATTCAAGACTACCGTTATGATTTACACCGGCCTCTGCTATAATCGTCGTATGACGCTGGCTATTTTCGTAAAAAGGATTCATCGATATGCAGATTTTTCAAAACACTAACAATTTGTTGTGCACTATTGCCCGTACCAAACTGATAGGGCATGCGACTGATTTCTTTTTTAAAGTTAATATCCAATGCCTTTTTTATTCCCTCAATTATTTCATGCTTATCATATCCCACGTCAATGATACTGGGATGTCGAAGCCGGCCTTTCTGCCGGTCGCCAATGTTTACCGTTGGTATTTTGTAAAAAGGCACCTCAACAATTCCGCTGGAGGAGTTTCCTATAACAAACTCACAATAAGGCAGCAAAGAATGAAATAGTTGAACACCTAAAGACTCTACAAAATGATAGTTCGATTGTCGTTTGGTGCGTTCGGTGATTTCGCTGCGGATAGCATCATGGCCCGGATCCATATTGGGAGCTGTAATAATCACCTGTAACGCGAAAGCTTCCAGTGCCTCAAAAATATTTACCATTTGTTGTCGTGGGGAAAGGCTCTCGATATGGAGTGTTACGGGATGATAAGTAAGTAAAACAATTGGCAGGTCGGCACGAAGGTTTAACATGCTAAAAATGGAGTCTTTAGCTAAACGTTGAATGCTCACCATATTATCGGTAGCCAGAGAGCCCACATTATAAACTCTTTGTGGATTTTCTCCCATATGCACAATATTTTGAGCATAGGTTTCGCAAGAAGTAAAATGAAGGTGAGCAGCTTTGGTGATCATATTTCGCACCTGATCATCGATAGCACCCTTTGTTTGTTCCCCTCCATACAGGTGAACGATAGCCTTGTTATAAATGATAGCTGCTGTAACAATAGGAAGAAGCTCAATTCGGTCGCCTAATACCACCACCATATCGAAAGCATAGTGCTTAAATATTTCGCCCAGTTGAAAAGTTTCTACGCCCAACGAATGAATGAGTCCGTCACGAGTATCGGTATTTAACAGGAAATCAAAAACACCTGTAATAGGGATATGGTTCTGTTCAATTTCTTTAATGGTTTGTCCATGTTCCCATGCGCAATGAGTTCCCCCTGCAAATAATAAATAATTAAGATCGTTGTCGGTGGCTATAGCTTTCAGTAAGGGCAGAAACAAACCAAACTCAGCCCGAGTAGTAGTAAATATGGCACAGGTATGCTTAGCCATTTTTTTGGGTATTGAGTTGCTCCATAACTTCCTTCCAGTTAGTAAAACGTATGGCACGATCGTCGATCCAAACATCTCCAATGGGTTTCCCCATTATTAATTGATGGTATTTGATATTATGCTGTTTAAGCCATGCGGTGGTCATTTCGTATTCCATCCAGGTACGTGCTGAATAAATAATAATGGTATGCCCCTGTTCGTACAACGAGTTAACAGAATTTACAGCATCATCCAGTGGTTTGGCCAGGCTCCGGCTAAAAGTTTTCTCTTCGGTACATATCGTACCATCCAGGTCAATAATTATCTGCATACAAATATTTCCTTAAAAGTTCGCATCATTACCAGGTTTTCTTGCCAGTTAGCGATAGGTTTTACCGGTATATGCATGTACTCCTGCAAAAGTAATAAAGGGATATCAAAACCAGCTTCGATGGAATTGATTACTCCTCCACCAAATCTCGGATTTATTTCCATGATATAGAGCTTACCGGTTTTCCGTTCGCGTAAATATTGCAGAGTGATGGGTCCTTCGAAAGGGGCTGACATCAAAATTTTTTCCGAACAGCTTAGTATTTCTTCATCTCTCACGGTTACCGATTTGATTACTTCACCGTTGAATACTTCGATACGTTGGCGAGGCACCATCCCCAATATCTTCCGTTCATGTATCGAAACATAAGCATCAACGGTGTACTCGTCGGCTTCGAGATACGCCTGCAATAGGTAGTCGTCGGGCGAATGGTTTTGAAAAAATGTAGCTTTTTGCTGATCGTTTTGCAAAATAGCCAATCCTTTTGCAGCAGAACCTTTACGCGGTTTTGCTATTATCGGATACGAATCCTTAGCCTCGGGCACCGGAAAACCATGCTTTATGAACCATTGCTGGGCACATACTTTATCAAAAAAGGTTTGTGCTACCGTTAGGTCCGAAACAGGTACTGCCAGATCATGCCGATGATACTCTGTTTTAAGTCGGGCCAAAACTTCAACTGCAGGATCAACAAATGGTAAAACAATGTGTATATTGTTATCTGCAATAATCGATTTTAAATGATCCAGGATTTGGGGGTCGTTCCAGCGCTTACCTATAATTATTTTGCGAGCAACAGCAATCAAGGGAACTTCCGACATAAGTTCGTAGGAAAAAATATCAACCTTTTTACCCAATTTCTTCCCGGCGCCTATAAAACGCTCGGCCAAGGAAGTACGGCGAGCTCCACCTAAAAATAATATGTTAAGTTTACTTTCCATTCTGTGCAGCTGGCATGTATACAAGCTTATTAAACATTATAAATCTCTGCTTTGTATCGTGCCAGATTGGCTGGCTGCGTAAACCAGGCTATGGTTTGTTTAAGTCCATCTTCCAGAGAATATTGAGGCTCAAAACCGGTCAGTAACTTAATCTTTTCATTATTGCATCTCAATCGAAATACTTCCGACTTATCGGGACGAAATCGTTGTGTATCCTCAACCAACGATACGTCGGCCTCCATAAGTCGAGCGATGAGCTGAAATAATTCACCCATCGAAATTTCAGTATTAGAACCAATGTTAACCACCTGTCCAACGGCTTTGTCACATTTTGCAAGCTCAATAAAGCCCCGGCAGGTATCCAGTACAAAATTAAGGTCGCGCGTAGGACGAATATCCCCCAGCTGTATTTGTTTTTTCCCCGAAGCTATTTGCGTAATGATGGTAGGAATAATAGCCCGAGCCGACTGCCGAGGACCATAAGTATTAAAGGGGCGGGCGATGGTGAGCGGTAAATTAAAACTATTATAAAAGCTCATGGCTATAGCATCGGCTCCAATTTTACTGGCGCTGTATGGCGACTGCGGCTGAAGCGGATGCTCTTCATCTATAGGTACATAGCGTGCAGTTCCGTACACTTCGCTGGTAGAAGTATGTATTATTCGCTGTACGCCATTTTCCATGCCAGCCTGACAAATATTTAACGTCCCCCTTACATTGGTGTCTATATAGCTATCGGGGGCAATATATGAGTATGGAATAGCTATTAAGGCAGCCAAATGAAAGATGATATCGATATCTTTTGTAATTTTCTTACAAAAATGATTATCCCGAATATCCCCTGAAATAATTTCAATCTCCTGACGGCACAATACATCTTCGAGCCAACCCCAGTAGTTAAAAGAATTATAATAGGAGAGCGCCCGTATGTGACATCCTTCTCCGTATAACATTTCAACTAAATGGGAACCTATAAAACCATCGGCCCCCGTAACCAATACTTTTTTCCCTTTTAACATATCCGCTTTTTGTCCGAACAAAGGTAAAAATTTTCCTGGCAATCAAAGTATGATTTAACCAACGGAATAGGTAGGTTAAAAATTCGTCTCGGCTAAATCATTACTTCGCTTTCTCTCCACATTGGTTACTCCCGGAGGCTATAACGAAAGAAAAATGCCCTGAAAATATTGAAAAATGCATTCTTCAATAAAAAACACGGAACTATGAAAAACTCAGTTTTCTGGCTATACGATTCGGGATAGCACGGCTACGCCATATTTTTTGCAAAGGGGAAAACACAAAATCATCGGGCGAAAGGATAGTTTTTGAGAAAAATACAAATCGGTGTTTTTCGGGCATAATACCATATTCGGTGATAAAATCTTTACAGCATACATAAACGAACTCTGTACAGGATAACTTACGGATATCGGAAAAGTTGAACTGGAAATCGTATGGTGAACCCAACCGTTGCAGGGCATTCTCAAAAACATGCCTGAAGGTAACCTGCCGTGCCGTTTCTGATTCAATGGCTGGATTTCGACGAAGTATCATCATATAATCGCACCGGCAGAAGTTTAGCATGTCCTCCATAAACACCCCTTCGGCCATAGCATGGATAACCATCTGTTCACCTGTGCGAAACAGGTGCATAGCTTGCGGCCTTACAAATATTTTGTCGTTATCATCAACTTTCCCTAAGTACAGCCCTGCATGACTAAAGAATCCAGGAATCAGGTAACCATCGAGATAATTGACATAGCCACGGACCAAAATATCCCCCGGCTCTACCAACCGCATTACCTCACGCATTTCGTCCCCTTTAATACGGTAACTGCCTGGGTCATACACCAAAAAGAATGGGTAAGGAAAAACCTTGATGTCGCCCAGGATTTTTACAAAGCCGTTGTATATCTGGGTAAGCATTTATTTGTCCGTTGGTTGTTGCTCGATATATTGATAGCACTTAACCCAGTCGACTTCCATCGTAGCAGGCAGATGATTCCCCTTGATATCGTTTAAAATGCCGCAGCTCAGCTGAATATACATGGGCTCCTGAGGTACATTATCGGTGACTTTAAATATTTCAAGTCCATTGATGTACCATACCAATTCATCGGGGGTCCAACGTAATTCGTAAATGTACTCTTTCAGGGCAGGCTTGATGCTAAGTAAGCTGGTACCAGCCCTTCGTACTCCATTGGGTTCGGTAAGGTTGCCCCAGAAAACGTTCATCCATAATTTTTTACCCTCGTACTTGGCAATGTCGATATGAGGTATAATTTGACCCCCTACCATCCAGAAGGCTGAGGTGACGTCCGAATGATTGCTCATACGAATTTTAGCCCTGAAACGCCCGTATTGTTGTCTGAAGCTTTTACCTGTATTAACCAGCCCCGAGGTATATTCAAATTCTTTCGGTATAAAACCAAACATAGGATCCCAGGCTTTGCCTGTAACTTTCTCTTTGCGGGTCTCAATAATCAGACGGCTATTGCGTATCGAAATATTATTGCCGTCGGTGTTAAAATGTCGGTCGGTAGAAAGTGAATAGGCATCGTGCAGAAAGCTATCGCCCCAATAGTAACGGGTAAGCCAACGCGAACTATCCAGCTGGGACGTTTCAAAATCATCGTAAAAGGTTAATTGCCATTTCCTGAGCTCATCAAAAATATGACTATCCTTAATTTTTAAATACCAGCGAATGTTATCATCGGCTTGCAAACGTTTAAATTCCTCTTCCCTGGCATGCTCTTCAGATTGTTCCCATTTCTGCTTAAAACTCAACAACATGTATTCCTTGTACTTCTTAAATTCTTCGCTCTGCACATATTTCTCCAGTTCTTCAAAATGATTAATTTCGTCTGTCCGGCTTACCTCTTCAAATATTTGAAAATCTGATGTTGCCGTGAAGGAAAGGTAATTTTTTATTTGTTCATCAACCGAGAGCTTTTGAAATTCTTCATAACGGGCAAATGCTTCGGTTTGTTTCCATTTTTGTTCGAAGGGTAATAACAGGTACTCCTTTTCTTTAATAAAGGAGGGACTTTCAACCTCTGTTTTTAACTTTTCATATTTTTCGATGATACCCGAAGAAATAGCTTCCTGGAATTGTGCGTATGCTTTCGATTCGAGGAACTTGAAATAGCTAATCAGGCGAGGATCATTTTTCAATTGCAGATATTCTTCTTTTAATTTGCTCTCTTGCTGCATTTTCCATCGTTCCTCATAGCTTAGCTGGTAATAATTTTGTAGCTCAGCAAAAGCAGGACTGCTCACTATAGATTCAAGTTCCTGTAAACGTTCCAGTATGCCCGAGCCCATCACATCGGTGAGGGTACGAAAGTGGCTGGAGGTAACAAATTTTTCGTAAATTTTAAAGCGTTGATTGTTTTTAAGGTCAAGCCATTCCTTTTCCTTCTTTTCAGCCTCCGAACCACCAAAGTTATTCCTATCGCGTTTTAGACGGGCAAACTCGTCGGAAGTAATAAATTGTTGCAATTCCTGGTAATAACGAAGTTCTGCGGAATCGGCCAACTCCCGATAAACCGCATATGCCTGTGATTGAACAATTTTATGATATACTTTTATTGGTTTACTCGATTTTATCCTCTTATATTCAACAAGTTGCGTATACTCGGGGGTATCTTCAAATCGTTCCTTTTTGATCTTTTGTTCTTTCGACCTAAAATCATCCGATTCCACCAGCGACCTAAGTTGCTGGTAACGCTCAAGAAGTTCGGAATTATGTATTTGCTCAAAATTTTTGTAAGCTTCGGATGATAATACTTGATAATAATTTTTAATTAATACCGAGCGGGACAGTTGCTGATACTCTTGTTCTTTTGCATACAGTTCTGAAGATTTATAGCTAAGTCGCTTTAATTCTTCTTTTTTTTGCCTAAATTCATCACTTTCAACAAAAGCTTTTAGCTCAAAATAACGCTTAAGTTTGTCAGAATCCTTTACCTCGATATAATTCTGATACAAAGGATGTTGTATAATTCTGTAATAGATTACAATGCGTTTCGATTTTTTAAGCTGAAGATATTCCTGCTCCTTTTGATAGGCTTCGGTACTTTTAAAAGAAAGCGAAGCTATCTCCTTCTTTTTCTGAGAAAATTCAGGCGATTCAACAAATGCTTTTAATTCATAATATCGCTTTAGCTCCTCTGACTGTTCAATAGTCTTAAATTTCTCGTATTTATTTATTAGAGCAGCTTCTTTTTCCTCAATTTTGTTCGTCGATGGATATAGTCCAAGCAGAAATTTTAAGTTTACCATAAAATGTTAAATTTGATTGATGCCAAATTACAAAATAAAAATAATATTTTTTCATGGTCGAGAAATAAATGTTATCCAAATTTCTATTTGGGGCTTGAAAATGCAACAACAGCATTTCTTATATTTCTTTCTTATGCCCTATTCAATAGCCTTTTTATCGAATACATATTTTAGCCTACGATCTTAATAGTGGGTTATCAGATATATCTTACAGTATAATTACCTATGGGGTTTTGTAGTTTTATACTACACACGGTCTTTTTCGATTAGCTCAATGCTCCCTATTCGATTGAAAGTTAACACCATGCACAAATCCATACTTCAAGGGATTTAATTTTGCATATTTAAAGAGACGCTTAACAATAACTTAATATTGTCTTATTATTGAGTTTACATTTTATTGTCACTTTTGTTAAGAAATTTTTAAAAGTTTGTTATATTTTAGAAAACAGACTTTTAGGAACAGAAACCCACATGTTGAAACAATATATTGCACAAAGGTTGGATGTAATTTCCTGAAAAGGTTACCCAAACGAATTTTCAGGAGCATGTGGGCTGCGTCCGACCTTTTAACATAAAAACTATTTAACAATGAGAATTATTGCAAAACTATCGCTGTTACTCATGGTTGTTGCCCTTGCAACCAGCTGCGGCAGTAACAAAAGTAAGTCAAATGAACTTAATGGGGAGATACTTATTGACGGTTCGAGCACTGTTTTCCCGCTCAGTGAAGCAGTAGCGGAGGAATTCCACCATATCTACCCACAGGTTAGAGTAAGCGTGGGCGAATCGGGAACAGGCGGGGGATTCAAAAAGTTTAGTCGTGCTGAAACCGATATTAACGATGCCTCCCGTCCTATCATGGAATCTGAAATAGAGGCATGCAAAGCCAACGGGGTAGATTATCTTGAACTTGAGGTTGCCTACGACGGAATGGTTGTAGTAGTCAATCCGAAAAATACGTGGGTTAAAGAATTAAAAGTATCTGAGTTGAAAAAACTCTGGTCACCGGAGGCACAGGGTAGGATTACGAGATGGAACCAAATACGCCCCGAATGGCCAGATAAAGAAATTCACCTTTACGGTCCGGGGACTGCCTCAGGTACTTACGATTATTTTACCGAAGCCATTGTGGGTAAAGCCAAAAGCAGCCGTGGCGACTATACGGCCAGTGAAGACGACAACGTGCTGGTGCAGGGGATTGCCTCCGACGAGCTTGCACTGGGGTACTTTGGGCTGGCCTACTACGAAAACAATAAGGACAAGCTTAAACTGGTGCCCATCGATGATGAAAATCCTGCAAATGGCGAAGGAGCAATTTTGCCTTCCGCTCAAACCGTTCAGAGCAAAACGTATTCACCGCTTTCGCGTCCACTGTTTATCTACATCAATAGTAAATCGCTCAAAAGACCCGAAGTTCAGGCATTTGTTGAATTCTATATCGACAACTGTATGAAACTGGCTCCCCAGGTAGGCTATGTAAGTCTCGACAGCACAACATACCAGGTAGCAAAAAATAGCTGGAACGAGTTTTTACAAAAACACACGCAAAAGCAATAATCATAAGTGAATTATCTTTACGCATGAACCAGAAGCGTACGGAAATTTTGATGGGGTGGCTGCTTAAAATAAGCGCCTCCCTTACTGTTTTGGTTACCATTAGCATCATCTGGGTTCTTTTGTACGAAGCTGTGATGTTTTTCAGGCAGGTGCCCATTACACAGTTTCTGACGGGAACCGAATGGACCCCCCTATTCGCCGACAAAAAATTTGGCATTCTTCCGCTTCTAAGTGCCACCTTATTAACATCGTTTATAGCGCTCCTGGTGGCCTTACCCATGGGACTTATCACAGCTATTTACCTGAGCGAATATGCCAATCCTGTGTTACGCAATATTATCAAACCTATCCTGGAGCTGCTGGCTTCTATACCTACGGTAGTTTACGGATTTTTTGCTCTTACGGTAGTAACTCCATTTCTGCAATCATTTATTCCCGGCATGGCTGGTTTTAATGCACTATCGCCGGGTATTGTGATGGGGATCATGATTATGCCACTTATTTCTTCATTAAGTGAAGATGCCATAAATTCTGTTCCACGTTCGCTTCGTCACGCCTCGTATGCATTAGGGGCTACACGTTTGCAAACCAGCATTCGGGTATTGCTTCCTGCAGCCTCGTCGGGTATTATTGCTTCGATAATTCTGGCTGTTTCCCGCGCTATTGGCGAAACCATGATCGTTGCCATTGCCGCAGGTCAGCAGCCCCGCTTTACGTTTAATCCCCTCGTCCCCGTAGAAACCCTTTCCACTTACATTGTGCAGGTGAGCATGGGCGATGTACCGCGTAATTCTCTCGAATACAGCACAATTTTTGCCTGTGGCATTACCCTTTTCGTTTTTACTTTTTTGACCAATAATTTAGGGGTCTGGATTAAAAATCGATATTATCGCAAGTATGATGTATAGCCGTTTCAAAAAAATCTACGATCGTACGTTTCAGGCCATTGGGCTGGTAACCATGGGGATATCCCTGCTGGTGCTTATAATTTTTCTGATAAGCATTTTTAAAATAGGTTTGCCCCGGTTAAGCTGGGAGTTTATCACCTCGTTGCCTTCCCGTTTCCCCGAAAAAGCCGGTATTTACACGGCCATGATGGGGACCATCTGGCTGATGATGCTTACTGCCATGATCGCTATTCCTATAGGAGTACTGGGGGCCATTTACCTGGAAGAATATGGCCGGAAGAACCGTTTTTCGCACCTACTCGAGAAGAACATTGCCAACCTGAGCGGTGTCCCCTCGGTGATTTATGGTATTCTGGGACTTGAGCTGTTTGCACGAACGCTATTATTAGGCAATAGCCTGCTTACTGGAAGTCTTACGCTTAGCCTGCTTATATTGCCCATTATTATTGTATCGACGCGAGAATCCCTGAAGGCTATCCCCAATAGTTTACGGGAAGGTTCGTATGCGCTGGGAGCCACTAAGTGGCAAACCATCTACCGTCTCATACTACCCGCAGCTGCAGGAAATATCCTTACAGGGATTATTCTTGCTCTTTCTCGTGCCATCGGAGAAGCAGCCCCCCTAATTGTAGCAGGTGCACTGGTATATGTACCTTTCGCCCCCACCAGTCCGATGGACGAATACTCGGCCCTACCCATACAAATCTTCAACTGGATCTCGCGGCCACAAGCCGCTTTTACCACCAATGCCGCTGCAGGCATCATTGTGCTCCTGCTGGTTACCTTTCTGCTCAATGGTTTTGCTATCGCCTACCGCTATCGGCTAAAAAAGAAACAAAAATAGTAAATCAGCTATCTACTCAAGATACGACTGTATAGACTGCATCAAACGGTCTCTCGATAATGGCTTCGATAGGTAACCATCACAGCCGGCCTGTAAAATCTTTGCTTTGTCCTCATCAAGAGCATACGCCGTCTGGGCTATTATGGGAATAGCCGGATACTTCTTTTTTATTGCCACCGCTGCTTCCAATCCATCCTTTCGGGGCATTTTTATATCCATAAGTATAAAATCAATAGGCTGATATTTTTCGGAAAATGCTATCGCTTCCTCACCATCAACAGCACGTATAATTTCAACATTGAGCCCCGAAAAATATTCCTCAATCAACGCAAAATTCGAATCCTCATCCTCGGCAACGAGAATACGCTTTTTACGTTTACACTCAAATATTGACTCTTCTGCATATTGTAATATTCCACTGGCAGCTTCCACGCGGCGATTGGGTATGGTAAAATAAAAACTACTACCCTTGTCCTCTTCCGATTCTACCCATATACGTCCACCCATTAAATCCAGGTAAGCCTTTGAGATGGAAAGCCCTAATCCCGAACCCCCATAAATTTTACCATCGGATCGCCGAGCCTGACGGAAACGCTTGAAAATTTCTTCCTGAGCATTTTTAGGTATACCAATGCCTGTATCGCGCACATAAAACAAAATATGATCGTCCTCAATCTGATACCCCATTTCCACAAAACCCTCATGGGTAAACTTGATGGCATTTCCCACCAGATTGCTTAAAATCTGGGTAAGCTTGGTTTTATCGGTCTTAACCAGATAATCTTTTTGATAAAGAACAGGATCGCATCGTAATTCGATGCGTTGGTATTGGGCCTGGGGTAAATACTGATTATACACCAATCGTACTACTTCCGACAGATTGGTTTCAGTTTCATAAAGTTTTTCTTGCCCGGCCTCAATGATTGCTATATTGATGATATCGTTAATAATGGATAAAAGCTGATTTCCGCTACGAAGAATAATTTCAACAAATTGTTTGCGTTTTTGCTCTGGAAGAGCAGGATCGGCAAGAAACTCCGAAAAGCCCATAATGGCATTCATTGGCGTACGAATTTCGTGCGAAATATTGTGAAGGAATGCCGTTTTAAGCCGGTCGCTTTCTTCTGCTTTTTCCTTAGCTCGAACCAGTTCCTCCAGCATTTGTTTTTTCTCCGAAATATCCTCGAGGGTAATCATATAATGACTTACCCTGTCTGCAGGAGTAAAAATAGCCGAAAGGCAAACCGAAGCCCAAAAACGAGAACCATCCTTCCGCTCGATTATAAGTTCATTAGACCATTTTTCCTTTCTTCCTACCTGGTCAAATAATTGCTGCATAGAATGGCCACTAAAATCATTCGAGCCAAATAAAATATGCACATCATTGTTTAACTCGGAAATGGTGTAACCCGTCAGGTCGGTAAAGTATTGGTTGACAAAAACTATCTTTCCCTCTACATCGGTTATCAGCGTAGCAACTGGATTTTGCTCAATGGCGCTACTGAGTAATCGGATCTGCTCCTGTGCCTTTTTTATTTCCGAAATATCACGTGCAATAGAAATGATGTGCTCCTGCCCATTTATCGTTACCAGGGCTGAAGACACAAGGGTAGGTACAAGTTTGCCATCTTTTCTTCGAAAACTCATCTCATAATTGTTCACCATTCTTTGCTTTCGAATAACCTGATAGAAGGTCATTCTATCGGTGGTACTTTCCCAAATGTTTAGCTCAATGGAAGTACGGTTGATAACATCGTCGCGGCTGTAACCACTTAAACGCTCGAAACCAGCATTTACATCCAGATACAATCCATCCGACAGACGGCTTATTGCGATGGCATCGGGGGTGGTATCAAATGCCAATCGAAGCCGTTCATCGCTTTCCCTAGCCAATGCCTGTGCCTTTTTTAGCTCTGTAATGTCCATCAGCGATACGATACTTTCGGTCGAGCCGGGAATCATGGCTACCGTGAGTATAACATTACGCTTCTGGCCATTCTTATGAATTACATTTGCCTCATAATTTTTAGGTGCCTCGTTAGCATTCACTCTCCTCAAACGGTGAAATTGCAGCATCATATCTAAATCCCGGGGAGATGCGTATTGAGTCCATGAGGTACCTACCAGTTCATCAGGGGTGTAACCAGTAAGATTATACACGTTAGCATTGGCCATCAGAATGGTCGTATCCTCAGCTACCAGTATTGTGGCGGTGCCGGTTGCCTCAAATATGGTACGATATTTTTGTTCACTGCTTTCTAAGATCTGAACCGACTGTCGATGTAATTGAAGATGAAGCAACATCCGTGTTTTGAGCTCTTTTCGCGAGGTGGGAATGCGGATAATATCATCGAAGCATTCCGCCAACCACTTTTCGGCTTTCTCAAAAGAAGGAAGCACAATAAGCACCGGGAGATATACTCTCGACTGCTTCTTTAGGTAGGTTATTTGCGAAACAAATCGTCGCGCATTAGTTGAATCTACAATAATCAGACTTGAAGCTCGAAATAAATTTTCGCTAATAGAAAGATCGCGCAACATTTCATAAGCCACTCCTTCCTCATTTAGCAACTCGGCAACAAGTTTGCTATCGATATTTCCGGATATAGCTATCGTTACTTTTAACACAAAATATTATTTTTAACTGGCCATCGTAGTACCTCCAAACAAACTACACTGGGGCAGTTTTTCGCTTATCTGAATACCTTGTTCGGTAAGCTCAAATTCGCGTGCCTCTGGCTCAAACGTGCCCAAGCGCTTTTTTATACATCCAATGATTCGAATTATTTTGCCTCCCTTTTCGGCAAAACGCAGTAGTAAAGCATTATCGACGATAAAACTAATTCCCAGCTCGGTCAAACGAATAGATTGGCTGGTGATATACTCCAGTTCATTAATGAAAAAAGTTGTAATGCCTGCCGACTTCAGGTAGCTGACCATATTCTGAATATGGGCATCCATGTTACCGAACTGCTCCATGGCTATCTGATAACCCCTAATACTATCCAGGACCAATACCGAAGTATTTGCCGAAGCGTCAGCCCTTATCATGCTCAATAACTCATCGGGAAACAGCTCAAGTGGATTGATATGCCGGATATTGATTAGCTCATTTTCAATGTAAGGCACAATATTTTGTCGTATTCCATTAGCACGACGAATGATGTATTGTGGAGTTTCCTCAAAAGAATAATAGACTACCCTTCTTCCCTCTCGGGCCGCCGACAGTGTAAACTGAGTAGCCAGACTACTTTTACCCACACCAGTTGGACCCGTAATCAGCGTAACGGTATTGGCTTCAATACCTCCATGAAGCATTTCGTCGAGCCTGGGAATGCCCGAAGATATCCGCACGTCGGGAAGTTCGGGTGTATGCATTTGCTCAACTATGTGTGGATAAATAATAATGCCCCTGTGCGTTATCCGCATGGGGTGCAAACCCGACCAATAGCCTCTCCCACGAAGTTTCTGTACTTCCAACGAACGCATTTCCAGCACCTTCGAACTGGATAAAATTTTTCGCAACATAATTACCCCATCAACAGTAAGCGGAAGTGATACGTCCTTGTTCATCTCCTCAGGCTCATAAATCAAAAAGGCAGTACATCGCTTAATCTTTAAGTAGTTGACAAAAGCAAGCAATTGCTTGCGAAACTGAAAGGTATCGGCCGAAAGGTAACTCATAAAAGTAACGGAATCGATCACAAGCCGTTGCGGATCGTGCCTGTCAATGGCCTCATAAATCGATTGCCATGCCTGCATGGGTTCAACCTCAGCCGGGGACAAAACGTGATATTCCTCAACCACCTCGGGCCTGGCACCTGGACTAAGGTCAACGATGCGAATGGCCGAAATATCCCAGCTGAAACTACTCACGTTGGCCTGCAACTGCTCGGCAGGCTCTGCCATGCTTATAAACATGCAGGTTTCTCCTTTTTTTACGCCGTCGAGTAGCCATTGTATTGAAAAAATGGTCTTACCACTGCCCGCTGTCCCAGCAATTAAATAGGTATGCCCCCTCATCAGCCCACCATGAAGCACTACATCAAGTCCCTCGATGCCAGTAGAAAATATTTCACCCATAGCTGTTTGACTTTTATGTAACATCTTCTTTGTAAGAAAGATAAAATATTTTACCGTCTAATTTATAGTAAAGTTAATGTATAATAATTTAAAAAAAAAGAAACGATCCAATACTGTCGGAAAAGAGTATGTATATTTTTCTTAAAAATAGGAAGCAAATGCCAAATTATGCACACCTAATTCATTGAAGCAACTCAGGTTGAATAGCAATGTCGCTCCGGACAAATACAGCAAGATATTCCTCCGACCACTACAGGGTTTGTTTGTGTGGCTATAAGATAAATATGCAGGAATTGACCAAAAGCTATACTAAATTGAATAACATGCTTACCCTGCTTTTCGGTAATAAACTTTCCCTTCTGTTGGGCGAAAGACAGTAAAAGAAAATTGAGACTATTCCTTTACCCGTTCGGCGTAGGAATAATCGCGGGTGTCGATTTTTATTTTATCCCCCACATTTACAAATAGGGGAACGTTAATACGTGCACCTGTTTCCACAATAGCCGGTTTCATAGCAGTGGAAGAAGCAGTATCCCCTTTTACGCCGGGTTCCGAATAGGTAACTTCAAGAACAACGAAAGGTGGCAATTCACAGCTCAGCGGAGTCTCTGTATCGGCATGAAACACAATTTCAACATATTGTCCTTCCTTCATCAAATCGGCGCCGTACACCATATCTTTGGGCAGTGTAACCTGCTCGAAGGTTTCGTTGTGCATGAAATGATATCCATACTCATCGTTATAAAGATAGGAATATGGGCGACGTTCGACTTTGGCCAGCGTAATTTTTACGCCTGCGTCAAAGGTATTGTCGATAACTTTTCCAGTGGTAAGACTTTTGAGCTTTGTCCGAACAAAAGCAGCACCCTTGCCCGGTTTTACATGTTGAAACTGCACAATGGTGTAAATGTCGTTATTGAATTCAATGCAAAGACCATTCTTAAAATCTGCTGTTGTTGCCATAATTTTTGATTTAAAAAAACAGGTGCAAAGTTAAAACAACCCCCAAAAAAACAAAATTTCAGTGCAAAACCTAAATCATAATTATTTACCCAACATAGCATTAAACTTACCGGGCTACCCTCCGACGTCGTACAGTTGGATATTTTAGCAAACTTGAAATTTAACTTGTATAACGCTGCAAGGTGAAAGAGAAGGTTGATCCCACCCCAGGGGCACTACGAACATGGATGGTTTGCCCATGCGATTCAATAATGTGCTTAACGATAGCCAGTCCCAGACCCGAACCACCAAGATTACGGCTGCGGCTTTTATCCACTCGGTAAAAACGCTCAAATAGGCGTGGAATATGTTTTTCCTCAATGCCTATACCATTATCCGATACCTCAACCAGAATAAGATCGTTCATCTCGTAAAACGACACTTTGGTACGCCCGTTCTCATTGCCATAGTTGATAGCATTTTCAATCAAATTGTGCAGTACCTGACGAACACGCTCCCGGTCGGCCATCACCCAGATGGGTAGCCCATCGTCGTGCTTTTCGTTAAACATAAGCTGAATATTTTTTTGCTTGGCTTTGAGTTCTAGCATCTCAAAAACCTCACGGGTCAAGCTTATGATATCAAACCTCGAATAGTTCATCTTTATCTCGCCCGACTCGAGCTGCGCTATGATTTCCAAATCCCTCACCAGGTTAATCATTCGCTCCAGATTTTTGGCAGATTTTTCGAGATAAGCCCGGTTGACCTGCGGATCGTCAATAGCCCCTTCAAGCAGGGTAAGTACAAAACCCTGTAGATTGAATAGGGGCGTTTTTAGCTCATGTGAGACATTGCCCAGAAACTCGCGACGGTAAGCTTCCATCTTGCGCAAATCCTCAATTTCTTGCTGATGCTTCTGCGCCCACAGGCTAACATCCCAGCTTACTTTTTCAAGAACATCCTCATTGAGGTTGACGCGTTTTTGCTTTTCTTTTTTGGGGAGTTTTAGCGTATGAATAGTTTTGTAAATAACCTTTATTTTTTCATATATAAATTTTTCGAGAACATATCTAAAGACAAAAAAGGAAACCAGCAATATTACAATAAATACAGCTCCTACTACCAGCAATGATACCTGCTTACCAGCAAGTAAGAGCAATATACCTCCACCCGATAGGGCAACAATAAACGAAGCCAGTATGAGTTGGTGAATTGGTTTTTGCAATCTCATGCGAATATTTTAAATCAAATTTGATCGAATTTATACCCTACCCCTTTGATGGTTTTAATGACATCGTTGCCAATTTTTTCGCGGATTTTACGAATATGCACGTCGATGGTTCGGTCGCTAACGATGACGTCATCGGACCAGATGCGGTTAAAAATTTCGTCGCGGGTAAAAACCCTACCCGGCTTTGAAGCGAGCAGGTATAACAATTCAAACTCTTTACGGGGCAGGAATACCTCCTTTCCCTCAAAAAATACGAGGTATTTTTCGGTGTCGATAACAATATTTCCACGAGTAATTACTGGTTCGGCCGTTGTCTTCTGGGGGTTGTGCCGGCGCAATAGGGCAGCTACCTTACTTACCAGTACCCGCGGACGAATGGGCTTGGCAATGTAATCGTCAGCTCCAGCATCCAGACCGGCTATCAACGAATAATCCTCGTTTCGGGCAGTAAAGAAAGCTATGATACACGACTGTAGTTCGGGCATATTGCGTATCTCCCTGCAGGTTTCAATGCCATCCATATCGGGCATCATAACATCCAAAAGGATAAGGTGTGGAACTTGCTCTTTAGCAATACGAATAGCGTCCCTACCATTTTGTGCAGTAAAAAGCTGATACCCTTCCTTGCGTAGGTTATAACTTACAAATTCCAATATATCCTCCTCATCGTCAACAATGAGAATTTTTTTATTTTCAGTTTCCATGGGCTGTAAATTTTACTTAAATCAGCCTGTCTTTTTTCTTTTGATGACGAATTACTTTGGCCTCAAGATAAAAAACTATTTCTTCGGCGATTGCTTTTGCCTGATCGCCTATGCGTTCGATTCGCTGAATAGCTAATAGCAACTCAAGATATTTTTCAGCTTCCTGGGGATGATCCTTCACCATCCGGACAATCGTTGCAAAAGCATTTTTGTTCAACCGGTCGAGTTCCTCGTCTTGCTTAAAAATAGACCGTAACTGCTCAATATCTTCCTGTTCAAAGGCATTATAAGTAATCTGTAACATATTTGAAGCAAGTCCGGACATAACTACCAGGTGGGTATCGGCTATTTCTTTGTCGGAAAATGTACCCGATACCTCTTTTACCACCTTGGCCAGAGTACGAGCATAGTCCCCAACGCGCTCCAGCTCGGTGTTAATGCGCAGAGCCGAAAGCACAAATCGCAAATCATTGGCAACAGGATTGAACAATGCCAATATCCGCTCGCAATCCATGTTGATCTTTAACTCAAAGGCATCGACCCGTTTTTCATTGGTCAGAATCTCGCGGGCCAAATCTTTATCGAATCGCTCAATGGCTTTTTCAGCCTTATAGCATTGTTTGAGGACAAGCTCCCACATTTCAAGAAGATTGTCCTTCAACTGTTTGATTTCTGTGTCGAGATGTGTCATGTAACATATATTTTTTAATTAGCCAAACCGGCCTGTTATATATTGCTGCGTTCTTATATCGCTCGGATTGGTAAACATAGTTTGTGTATCGTTCCATTCTACCATTTCGCCCAAATAGAAAAAGGCTGTGTAATCGCTCACCCTGGCTGCCTGCTGCATATTGTGAGTTACAATAACAATCGTATAATTTTTTTTCAATTCGTGGATCAACTCCTCAATTTTAGCGGTGGAAATAGGATCGAGTGCCGAGGCAGGCTCATCCATAAGCAAAATGGAAGGCTCAATAGCCAGTGCACGGGCAATACAAAGACGTTGCTGCTGTCCCCCCGACAGCTCATAAGCATTGGCCGACAATTTATTTTTTACCTCATCCCACAGCGCAGCCTTCATCAACGAACTTTCCACCCGATGGCGTATGAATTCTTTGTCCCTTACCCCGTTCACTTTCAAACCATAAGCTACATTCTCAAATATCGACATGGGGAAAGGATTGGGTTTCTGAAAAACCATCCCTACCTTCTTTCGAAGTTCTTCCACCGACTGTGTCCGGTCGTTAACATCCACACCATCAACAACGGCTATACCTTCGGTACGAACATTATCGATAAGTTCATTCATCCGATTGAAAACCCTTAATAGGGTAGACTTCCCACAACCCGATGGGCCTATAAAGGCAGTCACCGTGTGCTTGTAGGCCTTAAAATTGATATTCTTTAATGCATGAAAATCACCATAGTATAAATTGTAGTTCTCTGTCAATAATTTAACCTCTTCCATGAATGTTATGTAAAAATATTGTTTTCAGGATAATCCCTATTTTGTCGTTTGTTACAAAATAATTTAGATAGTGTAAATTCAATATCAGGTTAAAATTAAGAAATTGTTAAGTTTTTTGAAAGGTCTTATCATTGTATTATTTGCAGAAGCGACACTTCGTTGTGGATGGTAATTTTTCGTCCCTGTATTGCAATTATGCCCTCGTTTTGAAATTCTTTAATAACCCTTACTACCGATTCTACGGTTGCTCCTACCATATTAGCAATCTCCCGGCGGGGCACCCTAAAGCTATTTGAATTGGGGTCATTCAGGTTCATTTTTTCACCTAACACCAATAGGGCAATGGCTACCCGTTGCCGAATGCTTCGCTGGCTATTTGAGGTAATAATATTAGACAGTACACCAAATTCGTGACCCAGATTACGCATCAGCATACGATTCAGTTCATCATATTTTCGCTGCAGCATATTTAATGTTTCCGACGAAATAAATCCTATCTCAGCCTCGTTCAGCGTAACTGCAGAATCGTGATACCTCTCCTGACTCAATAATGCAGCATATCCTATCAATTCTCCACTACCATAAATATAAATAATTTGTTCACCATATCCGGCAAGTACCTTAATTTTTTTAACATTTCCCTTTAATAGATAAAATATTCCGGCAGGATAGCTACCCTCAACAAATATTGCGTCCCCCCTACGGTAACTGTGCACAGCCATGTGTTCAAAAAATTCGTTGCGAACATTCTCTGGCAACGACTCAAATTCCTGACGGCTATTGAAAGTGAATTGTTCCAGTAATTTTTCTTTTGTTAGCCGCATACATTTTTTTGACAAATATCAATTTTTTTATTGATTTAATTTGAAAAAAAAAATAATTATTCACTATAAGTTTGCGAAAAAATTTGATTCTACTATGCTTTCCTTGAAAACCATTCTCGAGTTTATAAATATATTTAGCATTGTAACAATTATTACGCTACTATTTCTTAACTCAAGGTTAAAGTTATTTGTTAGTTTATTGAGCATTTTTGCTTTATCAGTATTATCGTTAATTGGTGTTATCCAGGTTTTTCATGTAGGAACTATCGAATATTTTTATCCAGGATCCCTATTCTCTGGATCCATCCGCATAAAAGCCGACTTACTTTCAGCCTGGTTTATGGCTATTATATCTTTTTCCTTCGCCATGGGCATGTGGTATGGATACCACTATCTGAAGCCATATCTCGACAATCCTATCAGGCTTAATATTCATCTAATAGCCATTTTGTTAAGCTATGTTTCATTAATTGACATTTGCGTTGTACAAAATGGTTTTATTTTTTTGGTAGTATGGGAAATTATGGCCATTAGCACATTTCTTACGGTCATTTTTGAAAGTCATAAAAATCAGGTATTGAAGGCAGGAATTTACTATTTCATTATATCGCATGTTGGTGTACTTTTATTAACCATTGGGGTTATATGGCTATTTATCCATACAGGGAATTTCGATTTTGCTCTCATACCGGGAGTTATTTCCCAATGGCCTGCCTATCAGATTGTCATTCTATTTTTTATATTTTTTATTGGTTTTGGAATAAAAGCAGGTTTTTTCCCCTTTCATACGTGGTTGCCCCATGCACACCCAGCTGCTCCCGCACATATTTCCGGCTTAATGTCGGGGGTTATCATTAAAATTGGTATTTATGGTATAATGCGCATATTACTTTTCATGAATAACTCGTACACAACCATCGGATATATAATTATTGTAATTGCTGCCATAACGGGGGTTTATGGGGTTATGTTGGCCATTGTCCAGCATAATTTGAAAAAGCTTCTGGCCTATCATAGCATTGAAAATATTGGCATTATCGGCATTGGTATTGGGTTGGGAAGCATCGGACTTGGTATGAAACAGCCAATATTGGCCTATCTGGGTTTTGGAGGTGCTTTATTGCATGTTTGGAATCATGCCCTATTCAAGTCATTACTATTTTATGTAGCAGGAAATATTTACCAATCAACCCATTCAGTAAATGTAGAAAAATTGGGAGGACTTATTCGCACAATTCCTCAAAGTGCCTGTTTTTTTTTAATAGCTTCAATTGCGATCAGCGGATTGCCCCCCTTTAACGGTTTTATCTCAGAATTTCTTATTTACTCAGGGTTGTTTCATGGTTTTACCAGTAACACCTATTCTCTGATGTTCCTGTTACTGCTTATCATTATTAGTCTGGTTGTTATTGGGGGATTAGCAGTAATATGTTTTACTAAGGCTTTTGGGATAGTATTTTTGGGTAATCCTCGCGATCATAGCATTCAATACCAGCCCAATGATACCTGGTATAAAAATTTACCGCTCTTAGCGATTGCGCTTGTCATTGTTATCATTGGCATATTCCCATCATCCATAATTATGCCATTGAATCAGGTCACAACTCTTTTTTGGGTCAATAGCAATCCAACGGAAAAATTCAACTTGCTTAATTCCCCTGTCCAGCAGGTAGGATGGGTTGCAGCTTTGCTTATTATAAGCATATTGCTTTTGTGGTTTATTAAAAAACTTGTTCAACAGCAACAGACCATACGTTATCATGTTACCTGGGGTTGTGGCTATACTGGCAGCATGCAAAAAATGCAATATACAGCATCATCGTTTATTAGAAGTTATCGCAAACTAACCGAACCTATCTTACTCATTCACAAGAAAAAAGAATATCCCAAAGCTATTTACCCCAAGAAAATTGAACATCAAACTCATGCAGAAGATCATATTGAACGCATCTTCATAGACAAGCCTACGCAGGCTATCAGGAAATTACTCAACTATTTTGCTTTCATCCAAAATGGGAATATACAGCTTTACATCTTGTATGGCTTTATTTTTTTGGTAGTTGTATTACTGTTTCCGATTGTTATTACAAAGCTCAGATTAGTACTTGATTACTTAAACTCAATCACATGGTAAGTGTAGTACTTATAATTCTGGTAAGCATTATATTTGGAGGAATTATCATCCGGACAAAGAGCCTTATGTCGGGGAGAAAGGGGCCTGTCATGCTTCAACCAATTTACGACATTCTGAAGCTACTTCGAAAGGGATCGGTATACAGTCGTACCAGTTCTTTTATAACCCAGATAGCCCCACTGGTTTACTTTAGCTCAGTGGCACTGGCAACTTTGTTTATTCCTTTTGGCCAACACAGAGGAATTATTTCGATTGAGGGCGATTTTATATTATTTGCCTATCTGCTTACTGTTGGAAAATTCATGTTGATAGTTGCTGCCCTTGATTCGGGAAGTAGCTTCGAGGGGATGGGAGCAAGTCGCGAGGTATTATTCTTAGCCCTTATTGAACCTGCTTTTTTTATTATTATGAGTTCATTTACACTGCTTTCGGGTAAAATATCATTTGCAGAAATTTTTGCAAGTGTCCATTACAATTCCCAGTTTTCTTATTTTATTAGAATCTTATCCGCAATTATTTTGATGCTAATTGCGATGGTCGAAAACAGTCGCATGCCCGTAGATGATCCTAAAACTCACCTTGAACTAACCATGATACACGAAGTGATGATTCTCGACTACAGCGGATTTGATCTTGGCATTATTCTTTATACCACGTACTTAAAATTTGCAATGTACGGTGCTTTAATTGCCAACTTTTTTATAGGTCAGCTATCGATGATTAATAGTATTGCAATATTTCTGGGCATACAGGTACTTTTTGCAGGAATCATTGGTATCATTGAGTCGTTTATGGCAAGATTCCGAATGAATCACAACCCTCAGTATATACTTATTTTAAGCTCACTTTCAGTACTTATTTTCATGGGAATTTTGATGTTTCTTGGTAAAATTATTTAACAATGGTCGACTTTTTATTGGTACTATTTACCATGACTCTTCTTTATGCGGCTATCGCAAACCGCATGCAAACATACCTGAGGATACTTATCCTGCAGGGGGCTATCCTTTCTATATTGAGCTATTTTATGCTTACCAAAATTGAAATATATAATATCATACTGATAATTGCTGAAAACCTTTTTTTCAAAACTATTGCTGTACCCTGGTTCTTGCGCAGCATCATCAAGCGTAACCAGATAACCCGTGAAACCGAGCCTTACCTACCTAATTTTGTGTCATTAATCATTGTAACTGTAATTATTCTGATATCGATTGTTATTGCAACTTCTATAAATGATATTTTCGTAGTCAAAAATTTGTTCATAGTTGCAATTTCGACCCTCTTTTCTGCTCTCTATCTTATAATGTCGAGAAAAAAAATTATCACCCATGTGATTTGTTACCTTATCCTCGAAAATGGCGTTTTCCTATTATCCATCTCGACTGGCAACGAAATGCCTATACTGGTTAACTTAGGCATTATGCTCGATATTTTTGCGAGTGTGTTGATTCTGGGAATATTCTTCAATAAAATTGGCGATGTACTGAAAGAACCAGATGTGGGTTTATTGCGTAACCTTAAAGACTGAACAAGTATTATGGTATTATATTATTTTTTGGTCATAAGTGGAATCATTGGGGCTGGACTTGCCTTCAACAGGAATAAGCTAATCAATTATGTATTGCTGGCATTATACTCAATTACTCTTATATCCTATTGTATCCAGTTGGTAATGACAGGAGAAAGCCGTTCGGAGTACTTTACTTTTGATGCGCTTAGTAAAATTGCTACGCTTACGTTATGTCTTATAAGCATTTTTGTATTTTTTCATGGTTACAGATATATAGAAAAGCACAATCCCACAGAAACCCCACATTCAAAGGGTTTATTTTTTAGTGCTATGGTAGTGCTGACGACTGCTATTGCGATTATTTATGTATCGAATCACCTGGCTGTTTCTTGGATTTTTGTTGAGCTTTCTACGCTCTCCGCATCTGTCCTGATTTATCATCACCGTAATATCCGGGCACTCGAGGGAGTATGGAAATATGTATTCGTAGGTGCTATCAGTGTTACCTTTATATACATTGGCATTCTCTTTTTGGGTACAGCAGGAAAACAAGTTCAGATAACTAATCTTAGCTACTCAAATCTAATGCAGCATGCTGGAGAGCTGGATCCTTTCTGGTTAAAACTGTCTTTTGTCTTCTTTCTGCTGGGCTTTTCCATCAAGATGAGCTTTATACCGATGTACACGGCAAGCATTGATGCTAAAGATAAAGCTCCGGCCCCAGCAGGTGCCATACTGGCCAGTATGCTAATGAATGCAGGGTTTATTTCCGTTTACAGGTATTATGCCATTTTGTGCCAAACGCCCCTTAAGTCCTGGGCGCAGTCCCTCTTGCTCATATCGGCCCTTATATCGCTATTTATTGCAGCTGTGTATATGACAAGGGTTAAAAATATTAAACGTATGCTAGCCTATTCAGGTATTGAACATATGTCGTTGATGATCATTGGTATTATCCTGGGCAAAACCGGCACCTATGCTGCCATCCTACACATGGTACTGCATTCGATAATTAAACCTGCTCTATTCTTTCAGTACAACCAGATATACTGGGTTTACCAGAGCAAAAGTATCTATGATATTGGAAACTATTTTAAATACAACAAGGCAGGAGCTACTGCCTTACTGATTGGGATTGTTTCAATCACAGCTATCCCCCCTTCTGGACTCTTCGTGAGTGAAATAATATTATTCCAGAGCCTGTTTAGCAACCATATGCTTACAACGCTGCTAATTGTGCTCATTCTACTTACCATCATTATTTGGGGACTATTCAGTAATGTAATGAAGATTCTTTTTACACCACCTTTACAAATAAATGAAAATGCCATCCCTGCTATCAGTCCATGGGAGTCAACAACACAATATATTTTACCCCTTTTGGCCATGTACCTGGCATATTTTCAACCCGGGTGGTTTATAGATTGGATTAACAAAGCTATAATACTATGAGTCAGAATTTTTTGAAAATAAAAAATAATGAAGCTATTCCCGTACTATCAATTCCCGAGTACGATTATGATTTATTTTTTACCTATTGCCTAAACCTTTTACAAAATAACAAACGCTATCATTGCGTCAACTATTTTGGCTATCGAACGGAAAATGGCTTAAAACTTATGATAATTATAGCCGACGACGCAGATCAAAGTTTGCTTATTGCATCCGCCCATAGTATTCACAAGGGATTCCGGTTGAAATCATTCACCAGCCACCTTCCAGCCCTGGAAAGATTTGAACGTGAAATACACGAACAATTCGGTATTGACTTTTCCGACCATCCGTGGCTTAAGCCTGTTCGTCACAGTACCTCACCTATTAGCAATTACAATTTCTTTATTTCAGGTAGCGAGGAATTGCATGAAGTAGGTGTAGGACCTATTCATGCAGGTATCATTGAGCCAGGACATTTTAGATTTATCTGTAATGGCGAACAAATTCTAAATCTTGAGATACAACTGGGTTACCAGCATAGGGGTATCGAATCCCTTATGATTAGCAAGGATAATTTACTACAACGTTGCCTATTGGCCGAAAATATTGCTGGCGATACTACCGTGGGACATGCAACTGCATTTGCAAACCTCTGGGAAACCCTTGAAGGTTTTGACACTCCCTATGATCTGCATTTTAGCCGAACCCTTGCCCAGGAAATTGAACGAATCGCTATACACACAGGCGATTTGAGTGCTCTATGCACCGATATAGCCTATCAGCTGGGAAGCGCAGTGTTTGGAAGGCTTCGTACCCCCATAATCAACTTCTTTCAGGAGTGGTCGGGCAATAGATTTGCAAAAGGCTTAATCCGCCCAGGATATATTAATTATCCCTTCTCTGAAAAACTTGCAGAACAACTCCTAGAAATATTAAACAATTTTGAACCCGACTTTACAGAAATGGCCGAACAACTTTTTAGCCTTCCCAGTGCTCTTTCAAGGTTTGAAAAAACGGGAATTATTGATACAAACACCGCTATTCGATGCGGTTTTGTAGGTATGGTTGCACGCACCTGCAATTTTTTACGCGATATACGTTTTTCACATCCCTACAATCTTTATGGCAAAGGCATAAAACATCAGCCTGTTATTCTTAAAAATGGAGATGTATACGCCCGTACACTACTCCGCTACCGGGAAGTTTTACAATCGATTATGCATGTGCGCATGCTTATTCAGCATCTACCCGACAGGTACTCAACGCATTCCTCCCTCACAGGGCTTACACAAAAAAACATGTTTGGAATATCGCTTGTAGAGGGTTGGCGTGGAGAAATTTGCCACTGCGCTATTACCAACAACGAGGGTAAAATTGTAGCATTCAAAATTAAAGACCCCTCATTTCACAACTGGAAAGCCCTGGAACTGGCTGTGCGGAATAATGAGATTTCCGATTTTCCCATCTGCAATAAGAGTTTTAATCTATCGTATTGTGGTAATGATTTATAACTAATGCTATGATAAAGAGCCTCAAAATACTCAAGCATCAAGGTAAGCAATATATACCCGACGTGGTTAAGGCCGAAGTGCCTGGAATTTTTAAGGGTCGTCCGATAATTACGACTGTTAAAGTCGATGAACAGTTACTTTGCGACCTCTGCCCCACCCGGGCTATTATGCCAGCTCCTCTGCGAATTGATCTGGGGCGTTGCGTATTCTGTGGCGAATGTACTGTCCGTTTCCCCGAAAAAATAAAATTTACTAAGGATTACAAAATTGCCACCAACCATCGGGAAGCCCTCATTGTTACCGAAGGAGAAGATAAAGCTATTGTTCTTGATGATAGGACAGTAAGAAAAGAAATCCGAAAGCTATTTAAATATTCCCTGAAATTACGTCAAGTATCAGCAGCAGGCGACAATTCTGCCGAATTGGAACTCAATGCATCCAATAATGTCAATTTCGATATGGGACGTTTTGGAATTGAATTTGTGGCATCCCCCCGACATGCAGATGGATTGGTTATCACCGGTCCCATCTCACGTAATATGGCAGAAGCACTCCAACTGTGCTATGATGCTACCCCCGAACCCAAAATAATTATCCTTGCCGGTGCCGATGCTATCAGTGGAGGTATTTTTGAGGATAGTCCTGCCATCGACCGCAGCTTTCTTAACCAATATAAGGTAGATCTTTATATACCCGGTAATCCTCCTCACCCTCTTACCATCATTAACGGTGTACTACGATTGCTTGGACGCTAACAATAGTGAAAAGCCAAACTCAAAATATTCCAACAAGAAATATATAAAATTTCCTAACTTTGCAACTATTTAACCTACACCGGCTATGGTTTTTTTATTTATAACCGTACGTTTTCTCGATGTACTTGATATTTTGCTGGTGACATTTCTATTGTATCAGTTTTACTCGCTGGTAAGAGGTACGGTAGCCATTAATATTTTTGTTACAGTCTTCTCTATTTATCTCATCTGGTACATTACCAAGGCTCTAAATATGCAGCTGTTATCCTCCATTTTAGGACAGGTGATAGGGGTTGGTATCATTGCCTTGGTGGTGGTTTTTCAGCCCGAGATACGTCGTTTTCTCCTGCTCATGGGAACACGCTACATGTCGCGAAAATTTGGATTACAAAATCTTCTTCTGAACCGCGATGTGGTACCTCAGATAAAAGTTAAGGAAATTGCCCGTGCATGCAATAATATGGCAAAAAACAAAACCGGAGCCCTTATCGTCATTGAGCGAAACTCAGCTTTACAGCTATACGCTGAAAGTGGCGTGATCGTCAATGCCACTACCACCTCTCCGCTCATCGAAAGCATCTTTTTTAAAAACAACCCACTACACGACGGTGCTATTATTATTGTCGACGAAAAAATTTTTGCCGCTCGTTGCATTTTACCTATTTCCGAACGCACCGATCTACCTGCACACTTCGGTTTACGCCATAGAGCTGGATTGGGAATAACAGAATTAACCGACTGCCTGGCTATAATCGTTTCAGAAGAATCGGGTCAAGTTTCTATTGCTGAGAATGGTCAAATATATACCAACGTTAGCCTAAAAACGCTTATGAAACACCTCAATAACTTGATAGCAGGACATTAACATCCTAAAATCCTAACTTATTCTTTGGCTCCTGATAAGTTTTACGTGAATGTATCAAAACTCCAACACATTGCGGAGTACCTCTGTCCTTGGCTGTTGGTTCGTCGGGTACCGAAATTTCAATAATTATCCTACGAGCCACATTATTTGAAAAACTAACTTCCGTAACAAATTTGTTCTCTGCATTATCGAAAAGAACCGTCTTATCCTCGTTATCCTCAATCAGACGAAAACGCACATTCTTTATTTTAAACTGATAACAAATGCTTATGTGATAGTCCTCACCCCCAAACGTTACTATTTTAAACTGCGATGTCATGCCATAGGTAAACAGTGCACTACGCGACTGACCATTTATGTAATAGGTATTATCGGGAAATTTACACTGATATTCATGAAAATAATAACAGTCCTGTGCCTTCAGAAATGTACCCATTCCACAGAATATCAGCAATAGCCCAATCAATCCCAAAGCTTTCATGTGAAATATATTTATTTTCAACATCTTTTTCAACTTTTAACCCGTAATCAAACTAAACTTAAGCTTAAATAAACTTTTTTCTCAACGAAAATACTTCCGCTCTGATTTCATTATATATTTTCTCTTTAATCTGTAATTTAGTGCCTCCCTCAAATATGAGGTGACCATTTTTATCCTGTCGCACGCGGGTTTTGCTCGTTTTATCTTCCTTAATCTGATCAAATAAGGTTTTTAAATTTTTAAGTTGCTCGGCTACTTCTTTAACCTGCTGATTATCCGAATAAATCTCCAAATAGGAATACAAATTGTCAAAAGCGTACTTCAAATCAATAATTTTGGTAATTAAAGGATTGGAAGGCGAATACTTGCCCGACAGATTAAATGCAATATAAAAACACTCAATATAGGCCCCCGACGCAATCAAGGCTAACGTAGTCTCACGGTTGTTCATAATAAGAAACTCAACCATGCTCGAATACGATTCAACTGAGATATTTTTCAGCGAGTCGAGATTGAGCAAATTTTTTTCAATTCGCTTGGCCACTTCCAAATCATAGGCCGACGTAATACGTACCTTCTCGCTCAAATTGTGAATAGCCTTATAATATGCCAACGAGTTGTTGTACGACTCAAAAATTGTAATGTATGCCAGATCAGCTATATATACGCCCAGCGCAAGGGACTGCGATTTTGAATCAAGATATTTCGAAACGTTTGATACCGGATTAATGAGCGATGGATCAAATGCCAACTTTTCACTTTTGATAAATGTAAATACCTCGTTAGGGGTGGGAAACCGATAATATACCGACTGAAACTTTTTATCCTGCTGCAACGCAATGGTATCGTTCTGACTTTCCTGGGTAGTTTCCTTTTTTCCGCTCGTATTTGTACAGCCACTTATCAATAAAAGCAGCCCACACAGCATTAAAACTATCCTTCTTATCATCCGTTTATAGTTTAAATTTTAGGGCAATTTAAAAAGTTATTTCTTATCTAACAAATTAATTTTTTTAATTTATTTCAAAAAATTAGCCCATAGTACTTAATTTGTTAATTATCAATATTTTGTAAAATACACCCTTTTCTCTTCTTACAAAAAGAATCTATCAGATCATAAGCCAGCCTCTTCAGTTACACTAATTTCACAAACCACCGTTAATTTAATTATCTAACAAGTTAATGCATGGTAAATTTTTCTATGCTATTCAATTTATTTGGTCAAAATATGTAACTTTGAACAATTATTAACAAAAAGTGTGATAGAATGGGGAACAAATTAAATGCTATATTACTGTCCATCGGATTTGGTTTGTTATTTTGTCTTTCTTCTTGCTCAAAAAATGATAGTAACTCCAGCGTGGCTGTTGCAGAAGGTTATATTGCTGTTACTACGGCCGACAGCACCATTACTTACAAAATTGAAGAAATAAGCTACACGGTTGAACATGATACCACTTTTCTTGAAATATCTGCCCTAAAAAACAACTCTGCTACCGATTATATAGTGGTAGGACTGCGCAACATAGTTTCGCTGGGAGAACATAAATACGCCATTTCCCGTCAGTTCGAAACAGAGCCCGATAGCAGCTCAGCATACCTTTACTATATCAATGGCAATAATACGCAAGTCATCGAATCGGGCGAACTCGAAGTAGTAAAATATCAATACAATAGCGTGTTTCAAGCTAAATTTTCTTATAGCATTTCTGGAAGTAACGACACCATTTCCGTCAAGGGTGAGATTAATCTCAATTTTGCCCTGTTTGATCCCAGCCGTATTCCAAATGTCCCCCTTTCACCCGGAAAATTTCTGATCAATGCCGACAGCGCCCAACAAACCTTAAGCTGTGTTGCCAGCTATATAGCATCAACCAATCAGTATGTCATCAACGGGGTAAAAAACTCTACCACGCTGGTAGTCGAAATACGGAATATCGATTTACTCTTCAATAAGACCTACCCCATAGGACAGGCTATTGATTCCATAGGTTTTATCAAGCTCACCTATACCGATTCCACAGGAACCTACGTGTGCGATGGAAAAAATGCAACCTCGGGCAAGCTAACCATTGCTAAGATCACCTATAACACCCTGCAGGGCTATATCGAAGGAAAAGCCTATCAGAGTACAACCAGAAGGACACTCAATTTGTCGGACGGTATATTTTTTGCCAGGCTAAAGCGAATCAATTAAAAAAAATAACATTGCTATGGTTACCATACTGGATCTTTTTGAAACCAGCGTGTCAAAGTATGGAGACAATCCTTTTTTGTGGGAAAAAACAGAAGCCCAGTATCAACCCTATACCTACAGGGCAGTATTTGAAAAATCGCGCGCCTTTGGAGCAGGCCTCATAGCCATGGGTATCCAGAAGGGTGACCGAATAACCCTGCTGGCCGAAGGATGTGCGGCATGGGTCATGGCCGAACTTGGCATGTTCTATGCCGGGGCCATTAGCGTTCCCATCTCCGTTAAAATCAACGAATCACAGGACCTGATTTTTCGGCTCAACCACTCAGGGTCTAAAATGATTATTGCTACGGCCTCGCAGGCAAAAAAAATAGAAGCCTGCAGTGATCAAATAAAAGGAGTTACCACGGTCATTTTTCTCGATCAGCTGGTGCCACTTACTGCTTTCTCGTGCGAATCGTTTGAAAATGTTGTGGCCAAAGGTCAACTCTTTCTGCAATCGCATGCTGAAGAGTGCTCTCAGCGCCGTCAGTCAATTAAACCATCCGATTACGCCAACATATGCTATACCTCTGGAACAACGGCCGATCCCAAAGGGATTATTCTTACCCACCGTAACTACACCGCAAACACCGAGCAAGCCCTCAGCCTTATTGATGTCCCCTCCTATTTCACTACCTTGCTTATCCTGCCCTGGGATCATTCCTTTGCCCACACAGCCGGTATATATACTCTGGCAAAAGCAGGAGGTTCACTGGCTGCAGTCCAATCGGGTAAGACACCGCTGGAAACACTAAAAAATATCCCAACTAACATCAAGGAAATCAAACCTCACTTCCTGCTAAGTGTGCCTGCACTGGCCAAAAATTTCAGAAAAAACATTGAAGCTGCTATTGCTGCCAAAGGTAAACTCATTGAAAAGCTTTTTCGTCTTGCCCTACACCTCTCATACCTGTATAATGGTATCGGATATAATCGCGGCAAAGGCTGGAGAATTGCTCTTTATCCTTTCGTCCGATTTTTTGATATGCTATTCTACAGCAAGATACGGGAAAATTTTGGGGGACGCCTACAGTTCTTCGTGGGAGGAGGAGCATTGCTGGATATCGAGCTACAAAAGTTTTTTTATGCTATCGGCATACCCATGCTACAGGGCTATGGACTTACCGAAGCAGCCCCAATTATTTCGGCCAACTCCCTTAAAGCCCACAAGCTGGGTTCATCGGGCAAAGTAGTTCAACCCCTCGACATTAAAATATGTGACGAGGATGGAAAAGAGCTACCCATCGGACAAAAAGGCGAAATCGTAATTCGGGGCGAGAACGTAATGGCAGGTTACTGGGAGAATGAAAAAGCTACCCGTGAAACTATAAAAAATGGCTGGCTGCATACCGGCGACATGGGATACCTCGATCACGACGGATTCCTGTATGTACTGGGACGCTTTAAAAGCTTGCTCATTGGCAATGACGGCGAAAAATATAGCCCCGAAGCCATTGAGGAGGCTATCGTTAGCCACAGCCGTTATATCGAACAATGTATGCTATATAATAATCAGAATCCTTACACAGTAGCCCTGATCGTGCCCAACAAAGAGGCAATTAAACGATGGATGGCACAGCACGAAAACACCAACCCCGATACCCTTATTGAAAATGCCCTTAAACTCATTGAAGCGGAAATCAACGAATTTAAAACAGGAGGAAAGTATCAGCACCTGTTTCCTCAACGTTGGTTACCATCGGCCATAGCTGTGCTCGACGAACCCTTTACCGAAGAAAATAAGATGATCAATAGTACACTTAAGCTGGTTAGAGGCAAGGTGGTAGAATATCATAAGAAACGGATTGATGAACTCTATACTCCCGAAGCTAAAAATAATATAACCTACGCTCCCAACAAAACAGCTCTTAAAAAATTTTTAAACCTGAACTGAGCAGAAATATTAGGCCTGCGCCCCTATCCTGATTAACTCAAAATTTCTTTGTAAGGAGATTTTTTAAAAAATCCAACACATTACTGTTACATTTGTATTGTTTTGATTTTTTGTGTAAATTTAGGTAACATTACGTTCTTTAATTATTTCTTAATATTTTGTTAATCAATAATTTTAAAAAATTCCATTTTAACGTAAAAACCAAATTGTTGTTGATAACAATACATGACAACTTATATAATATAAAGATATATAGTTACTTACATTTTAACTAGTATAACGTCTAAAAATTTATTATGTTCGATAAAACTTTTTTATCTGAATATCGTATATGACCTGTTAAAGCAACGATTCCTATGGCTAGAAAGAAAAAAAAGATATTCAACGACCCCTTAGATATTGTGTATGAGGCAGATACGATATTTCCTATTGCATATGAGCCTTATCTTCATTCGGCAAAGGATTGTGAAAACCCTTTTTGTATGGGTCCCTACTTTATGATGCTAATCGATATGGCCACACGGAAGGTTGTTTATGTTAGCCCATCGGTACAGCATGTTTTGGGGTATTCATCTGCCGAATGGACTAACATAGATTTGCGCGAGATTTTCAGCAAATACCATCCCGACACGTTAGCCACCCAACATTCGCTCTATAGCACTATCGTAAATTTTTTCGAAAACATCAACCTCAGGTCTCGTAGCAAATATTTATTTTCATACAACATACGTATAAAGCATAAACAAAGTCACTACGTGCACCTGCTGTTGCACAATCGATGCATAAAATATGATCCCACAGGCCGGCCTCGACTCTTAGCTCTAACCTGTTTCGATATAACCCACTATAGTACCAACTATGAGCAGGTGCTTACCATATTTAAAATAACGGCCAGTACCTTCAAAAAAGTATACAGCGTCACATTTTTCAGTGAATACGAACGGGGCATACTTACCCGCAAAGAAGTTGAAATATGGAACTATATTCAGAAAGGAATGACTGGCAAGGAAATAGCAGAAACGCTAAATATTAGCGTCCATACGGTAAACACGCATCGCAAAAAAATATACAAAAAGCTGAGAACAGTTGGTTTGCAGGTTTGAGTAGTTTTGGGTTAATAATTGGTTAGCTTGAAGTCCCCTTTTTAGGGGATTTCTTTTTTGAGGCAACACCCGAGATAATCTTGTAAGGCCCAAGAAAAAGGGTATTTCGTAGTAAGCCGACCGAAAAATGGGAAAACATTTGGTAAGAGATAGTTTTTATCTCATTTTCATTGTTCGATTCAGCAAAATGTTCCCATTATCTTAGACAAAAATTAAAAAAAGCCATCCATTCTAATAAGGATAGCTTTTTGTATGAAATTTTCAACTTATTAATCTTACCCCGAAATCATTTTTTAGCTGCAGCGGCCATGGCAATCTGCTCGAGCATGTCGGTAGTGAGCGATTTGGGGCGTTCGAGCGGATACATCAGCGCACGATCCCATATGATATTGGCACTGATTCCCAGCGAGCGACCGATACCAAACAGCACAGTGTAGAAATCATATTCGCGCACACCATAATGCCACTGTATTGCCCCCGAATGGGCATCGACATTAGGCCATGGGTTCTTGGCTTTTCCCTGCTCCCTGAGAATTGGAGGCACTACACGGTATAACATATCTACGTAGTGCATGATGGGATCATCGGCCATATGTTTAAGTGCAAACTCGCGCTGAATCATATAGCGAGGGTCGGTCTTGCGCAACACGGCATGTCCAAAACCAGGAATAACCTGTCCCGATTTGAGGGTATCCCATACAAATTGCTTCATCTCATCTTCGCTGGGCAGTTTACCCCCCATTTTTTCCATCACCTCCAACAGCCACTTGAGTACTTCCTGATTGGCCAGTCCATGCAAGGGCCCTGCTAACCCACAAATCATGGCAGATATCGAAAGATAAATATCAGACAGCGAACTGGCTACCAGATGACCCGTATGCGCACTTACATTGCCACTTTCGTGATCGGCATGAAGTATAAAATGTAGACGCGACACATCGTCGTAAGGCTTGCCAATGCCCATCATGTGGGCAAAATTACCTCCAAAATCAAGGAATGGATTCGATTCTATATGTTTACCATTGCGATAAAGCTTTGCATAGATGTATGCCGCAATTTCGGGGAGCTTGGCCAGCAGGTTAAGAGCATCCTCGTACATTGGATCCCAGTAGTCCTGCTTACGCATGCCCATCTCGTATTTTTTAGCAAACAGCGACTCCCTCGACATGGTAAGAATGGCCGAAGAAAACATCGCCATCGGATGACTTACTTCAGGAAAAGCATCAATGACGTCGTACACATAATAGGGCAATATACGCCTTTTGGAAAGTTCATCGACTACGTCGGCCACCTCTTCTTCAGTTGGAATATCGCCGGTAAGCAACAGATAAAAACAACCCTCAACATACGGATACTCAGCTCCCGGTGGCTTGGGTAATTTCTCGAAAAGTTCGGGCAACGTATAATTACGGTAGCGTATCCCCTCTTCGGGATCGAGGTAGGAAATATCGGTTACCAGACACTTAACATCACGCATCCCCCCTATGATCTGCCCTATCGTTATTTGGTCCACTACCACATCCCCATATTCATCATGCAAGCGTTGCGTACGCGGCCGCCATTGTTCAATCTTTTCATAAAGCTTTTCTTTCAAATTGGGCATATTTCAATTATTTTTAATAATTTTAGACCTCATTACTCTTTATTACCTAAAATAAAGCAATTCTTAATAAATTAACAAGTGCATTTTTAGATTGTTTGTTCACTTCTTGAATTATTTTTTGCAAATATATTCATTTTTTGATTATTCAAAAAAAATATGGCATATCATATATTTAAACAATTTCAAGATAAACAATCGTCTATTTATGAATATATATTCTATGAAAATGCAATAAGTTTACATAAATATTCCAAAATCTGTCACCAGCAATAATAAATAACCAATTAGCCAGGTTCAGCTTCTTAGCAAAAAATAATAATACCTGTATGGATTGTCAATTTTTCAATCCTGTATGCTAAATCTCATCGTCCCGTAATATCCATCACCTTCCAACGGTGTAGAAAAGATGAGCGAATAACATTAATTTATACATCCCTTTCAGAGAGGAATGTCCACTTGATTGTCTTATGGTAATATATTGAACCTGATTCGGAGTTCTTAGCTATGCAGCAGCAAAAACTTTCTGTAAAGACGCATAGGGATAAATTAACAAGCATTAATTTTGAACATTTTTCGCAAAAAGGTATTAAAATAGTTTGAGAACTTTGCATCAAAAACACAAAACATGGAACTACTACTGGATAAGATGGAAACAGAGGAGGGGCAACCTGTTAGATATTATTGGAGCGCAGGGCATGACCGAATCGAGGTCAACTCCCTGCTGGGCAAAGCGGTTAGAATTGTTCACACAGGCAACCTATATTGCATCAAATGCGGTAGAAAAAGTAGTCGTCTTTTTGGTCAGGGCCTCTGCTATCCTTGTTTTACCACGGCACCTGAAGCCGAGGAATGTGTACTGCACCCCGAACTATGCCGAGCACACGAAGGAATAGCAAGGGATATGGAATATGCTAAGCACCACTGCCTTATTGACCATTACTTATATCTGGCTGCTACCGACCAGATAAAGATAGGCGTTACCCGGCACACCCAGATACCCACCCGCTGGATAGATCAGGGAGCTTCATCGGCAGTAATCATAGCCCAAACACCAAACCGCTATACAGCAGGTTGCATGGAAGTGATACTAAAAAAACATTTCCCCGACAAAACCAACTGGCGCAGCATGCTGACTAACAAAATCATGCCAAATCCCGATTTCAGCTCCGCCATTGAGAAACTGCCTGCCTTGATACCGGTGGAATGGCATACATACCTGAAAACTAATCAACCTATTATAGAAATACATTATCCCGTGCTGAAATACCCTGATAAAGTTGTTAGCATCGATTTGTTAAAAACGCCTGATATCTCAGGTACATTAACAGGCATAAAGGGTCAATACCTGATATTTTCCGACGGCCAGACCATCAACATCCGAAAACACACTGGCTTTGAAGTAAAGTTGGAGGTGGAATGAGAAAACCATCGGAGAAAGGATATCCTCCGATGGCCCATGGGTTAATTTTCAGTTAGTTTTTTAATAAGATTCACCTCAGCTGTATCATAAGGAGTTCCGTCTTTACGGAAAATATCATGGAACCAGACTTTAGGTTCAGAACCATCGGTCACAGAGGTATCCCATGCGTAAATAGTATTGGTTTTGCCTGCTACCAATCCCCAGTTGATTGCACCAATATTTTTCTCCTTAAGCATTGGAAGTATATTCTGAAAACGACTATCGCGTGTACGAGCCATGTACTCTGTACAAATAATTGGGCATCCGTATCGCAGCAACGTATCAATAGCAGCAAGATGATGAGCAAGGTTGTCGTAATTGTGATAAGTAATGATATCAGAATTTTCGATCTGAAAAGCATTAAGCTGTTTAAGCGAAAAATTCCATACCCCAGATGAAATGGGCTGAGAAAGATTTATCGTTCGTGCCCAAGCAAAAACATTACGAAGCAGAGGCATACTTGCGTTACCATAGCCCGAGTTACCAGGTTCGTTATATAAATCCCAAAGCAATATTCTGTTATCATGGGCAAAAGAAGAAAGTATATCCTTTACATAGGCCTCAAGAAGATTCATCATTTCAGGATTAAGGAAGATGGAATCGCCTGGGTCGCGAACCCATCCTGAATTATGAACACCAGTCTTCGGCTCTGGCTGTTTTCCAATGGTATAAAAAGGATTCCAGCAGTCATCAAAAATAACAAAGATCGTTTTAATGCCATGCTCATTAGCTATTGAAAGGTATTGTTTGATGCGGTTTTTAAAGCCTTCTTTATCAATAGCCCATGCAGCATGGTGCAAATACACTCTAACTGTATTAAAACCAATTTTTGCAGCCCATCCCAACTCTCGATTTATAGTTGACGTGTCGAAAGTAGCGGCCTGCCACATCTCTAGCTGGTTAATAGCAGTACTGGGAATAAAGTTGCAACCAACCCTCCATCCCATGCTATCGTACCATTGCTTAGCCTTTTCGGCAGTCCACTTTTGCCCCAATTTTTGCTCGGAAGATGGGGTACATCTAAATAAAAACAAAGCCAATAAACCAAAAAAAGAAATTTTCATAAGCTGCTTCATAGAATTACGTTTTAATGGTTCTAAATTTTCTTGAAAAAATTTAAGGAATTATTTGCCATAATTCAGCATCGTACTGATTTTGGTACCATTGTTCAATTTTTGTCCCGGGTGTTGTGTTGCTATAAGGCACATTTAAGGCCATCAAACTTTTTCCATTGATGATACGATAATAACCGTCGCCAATACTATAAATAATCCAGCGCTGTGGCAATAACCCATTATCATGCCATTGTTGAATAATTGCACCTGCATAGTAAGACCCACCTGGATTATCGAGAGAAAGACCATTACATGCTGCAATAATCTTATAATATCCATCACCCATATAGGCAAAAGTCCATTTTTGAGCGATATTTCCATTGTCTGGCCATTGTTGAATTTTTAGGCCAGGAGTGTTCATACCGCTCGGGACGTCTAGACACTGACCAGTAACTTTATTAATTACACGATAGGTACCATTGGCAATGACCATGGCGTTTCCATTGGTGGGAGAGGCTAGTGGGATACCTGGATTAACAGGATATCCGAAATATGGATAGTTATTTTCCCAGGTAAATTGCTGGATACGAATATTTCGTTGCCAGGTGGATCCCTTATATTTGTTTGCATGATAAACGATCCACCATTGTAATCCATCAGGTGATTTCACAAAACATGCATGTCCTGGTGCATAAACCTGATCGAAATTAGCAAATACAGAGGTAGAATTTTTCACCCAACTTGCAGGATTCATCAGGTTACTATCTGTACAGGTGATGCGTCCCAGACAATAATAATCTGTCCAGCTACCGCTGGCAGAATATATTATATGTACCACATTCCCACTAATAAGAACCTGCGGCCCTTCATTAACTGAAGGTGATGCGCCGACCTGCTCCCATGAATAAATTGGAGCCGATATTTCTACTCTATCTCCAGTAATGGTATAAGGATTAGACATTTTTGCAATGTAAAGTCGTTGAGTAACATTAGTAGTACCTGGCCAACCCGACCATACAAAGTATAGCTGTCCATTAAAATAAAAAGGAGTTCCGTCAATTGCCCATCGATCAGTAGTAGGGGCTAATTGTGCCTTAAAAACAAATTGTCCATTGAGGGGGTCATTGGCATCTGTACCACCTTCCAGTACAAACATTCGATGATTTTCATTATTTCCATCATCGGCTGCAAAATATACGTACCATCTGCCATTAAGATAATGCATTTCGGGTGCCCAGATGTTATATGAATAGGGCTGACCCGCTGATGGTAAAAATATCGATACTTTTGTTCCTAAAAGAACATTTTGTAAAATTGATGACTTATAAACGAATATTTGCCCTCCATCCGAATGTACATAATAGTAGTATCCGCCAGCATAAACGACCCATGGATCTTGGTAATTACCTCCATCACTAGGAATTGGATTGGTAAATACTGCTGGTGCATCTTTTTTGCTGATATTGGAAAAAATCTTTTCGTGCGAAACCTCGTTCGTCTCTTTTGAACAACTAATCATACCGAGTAGCAGCATCCCTAACAAATTATAATTAATAGTCTTCATAGTTTTTGGTTTTTGGTAGTAATACTTTATGGAAAATTCATAAAAACACCTGGTTCTATAGGATTCCCTAATTGCGGATATATACCATCCCATTCAAAAGGCTGTATTCGTACATTACGATCCCATCCAGCACCCTGATACTTGGCTGCATGATATATGATCCACCATCGACCATTGGGCGTTTGAAGAAATGATGCATGTCCGGGGGCAAAAACTTTTTCAGTTTTTTTAAATACAGGCCCGGTTTTTTTCCATGCATCGATATTCAACATGTCACCAGAACTATTTGTCAATAATCCTAAACAATAATCGTCAGTCCAACTACCACTTGCTGAATAAAAAATATACACCAAACTATCATGAACAATAACCTCGGGGCCTTCATTTACATCAGGGTCGCCTATGGTTTCCCAGTCGAACTCGGGACAGGAGATACAAACACGTCCGCTTGAAATTGTCTTATAATCGCTCATTTTTGCAATGTACAGACATTGTTTAACATTAGAATCTCCAGGCCAGCCAGACCATACTAAATAGAGTTGCTGTCGATACTCAAAAATAGTCCCATCGATAGCCCACTTATCAGTTGTATCACTAACTTTTCCTCTAAATTCAAAAGGTTTACTTAGTGGATTGCTTGGATCAGTACCTCCCCGGAGCACATACATTCTATGATTACGATTGTCTCCATCATCGGCTGCAAAATAGATGTACCATGTTCCTCTTACATAATGTAGTTCTGGTGCCCAAATTTCTTTTGAATATGAGGTATTGGCAGGTGGTGAAAAAACTATTATCCTTTCGCTTTTTAAGATATCGGGTAAAAAAGAGGCAGAAGCCAGAAAAATTTTATCGTCCATGCTGCCACAATACCAATAATTTTCTCCTACCCTAATAACCCATGGATCAGCACCATCCCCAATAGGGTTAGTAAATTGTCGCTCCGTTGCCGAACTATTTTCTTTTTCTGGCAAACAGGCATACATGATAAAAGGCAACAACAAGAGGTTCAATGCAAAAACATATCTCATCTGTATTAATTTTTTAAGGTTAGTTATTTAGATTTTTTCCAGTTATACTATTTTCCATAATTTTTACTTAGGTAGTATTTGTCCTTCTAACCAATATATTCCGCCTAAACCGACTGTAAACATTCTACAAGAAATAGCAACAATAGTAGTACTATCTTTCAAGAAAAGAGAGTTATTAACAGCACTTTCGCCCATTGGCAATAGGTATGGAGTAGTGAGCTGTTCAAAATTTTTTGCTCTATTATTACCAATCATCACTTGCATATCATTGTTCTGGTGCCAATCGCCACCCCGGTAACGATGAACGGATAGAATTGTTTCTCCTGTTGGCAACTGAATTATGTAAGGAGCCCCTCCATGACCTCCAAAATATCCTGCATACCAACGATAGGGGGAATTATCGAAGTTTGAAGTAGTAAGTTGCCAATCCTGATTTAATGGGCGCCAAACTATGTATGGAGAGTTGTTGTTATTGACCGTCTCAATAGTAAAAGCAACCCCCATATTATTTCTTAATAAAACAGGTACAGGCATTCCATCGCGCTTATATGGGTAATAGGCAACCGTTTGAGGTAGCGACCATGTTTTGCCATTGTCCGTTGAACGCATCATCATAATTTCCTGCTCAACATAGGAATTATTAACGGGTGGCCACCAATGCGCCTCAGAGGAATAAAATAATTCAATTTCGCCGCCCGGAAGCTGTACCATAGCTGGCTCCCAAGATCGCCCTACCTTAATGATTTTAGGTCCCTCCCAGGTGCGTCCCGTATCATTGCTAAATAATATTTGAATGCTACTATTATTTTCGTCGTCCTTGGCATTAGCCTCGTAGGCAAGCAAAATCGTGCCATTGTGTAAAACTAATAGCTCGGGATTACAAAAACGCCAATATTTATTAGCATATTTAGCCTGTTCCATCAACAATTTTGTTTCTTCCCATGTCATTCCATTATCAAAACTCCGTCTGCAATAAATATTCACCCAATCGTCATTGCTCTGTCCCCCATGAAAAACCAGCAATAATGTGTCTGTGCCGAGGTAACGTTTAACCCTCCCGTAATCAGCAAAAATATTTTCAGGACTAATCCTTTTTGCTGTAGATTGATTATTCCAAACAATTTTATGATTAACCGGATAAATTGTGGTATCGACTGGGTAAGTTGAATAATCGGTAAATGTCTTGACCTTTTGCCAATGACTAGCATAATAACACTTGCCTTTTATGACAAGAAAAGGCAATACATAGTAAACAGTAGCAGGCTGAAGGCTATCTATTATGGCTACATAATATTTTCCATCGGGAATGCCTATGATCTTCCTTGAATTAAGTGTCAATGTCGAATCGCTACTTATCAGTACTCCGCTTTCGTCGATGGGCTCTGAGCAGTTAACATCATAGTAAAAATCAATTGTATTGACTTTTGGATTTATCCTGTCAATATATGTTATCTTAGGGGTTATTAATGTATATGTATTTCCCAGTACAATATCATTATCATATGTAATTGCGTAAGGACGAATAAAATAACTTTTACCTGGCACCAGTTGATTTAGGGTAATCGTTGAATTTTCGGAAATCGAAGTGTCGGGATGTTTGAATATGTAATAGGGTCTATCAACAATAGTATCCCATAACACTCCTTTTTCTATTATTTTCATTGACTTCTGAGCTATAACATGGTACGCTATTGTTGCACTTGTGTCGGTAAGTTCCGAAATACTATCAACCAACATAAATAATACATCAAAATGAGCTATTTTAGAGAAGAAAGAATTGCATGTTCCTGTATCCACCTTGGCTCGCAACCATGTTGGATTATTAATAATAAAGCTATACTGACGAACATTAGCTCCTGGGATATCAAACCAATTTAAACCATCGTCGGATCGCTGCCATTGTATTTGGCCATAATTCTTTGCGGTCCATTGTAAATTGACATTTAATTTTGAGCCCTGAGCAACAATCTTTTTCAAAGAATCACCATATACTTGTGCTTTTGTCGGTACAAAAAGCATTATTGAAAAAACCATTGTACAAATATTTCGAAACATAGCAGCTGTATTTTCAATCAAGACTGAATAATTATTTTTTTTCTAAACGTATTTTTTATGCCAACTACACGAATTAAGTATTCTCCAGTAGGAAGAACAGGCAATGCTATTTTTTCTAATGGTAGTCCTTCTAAAACCTGAAAAAAAATTTTTTTTCCAAGTATGTTATATATCTCAAGTCTGGCTTTTTCGTCTATACCTTTGATAATCAAAAATGTTGTAGCAGGACTTGGAAAAATATCAATGCTTTTTTGATTTTTTTCCATAATATTTAAAGGAATAACATAGAGTAAGTCAGAGGCCTTACAATTACTTGCATCTGTAACTATCACTTCATACTTTCCAGCTATGGTGGTATATATAATTTGCGAATTTAAAATATAGCCCTCGGGGGTTTTCCATTCAACCCGATAGGGAGGAGTTCCTCCTTTCACCTGCAAAGCACTGCCTAAAAAAACGGAGTCGGAATTAAGAACAACATCATTACCGGCAAAAACGTTCAGTTTAGCAGGCTGATTAAAAGCTAGATTAACTGTAATTTCCTGAGCAGAAAGTGTAGGAAAACTTATGCAAAAAAGGAATCCCCAAAAGAAGTATCTTTTTTTCATAGAGCAATTTTTTCAAATGTTTTAAAATAGGGCCACCCCTCGCAAGAGATGACCCAAAATACAACCACCTACCTAACTATTAATCTACTAATCAATCGTTTGCCATTTTCATTAACTGTCACCATGTACATACCAGGTGTTAAATTGGAAACATCAACATATTCGTTATTAATGACAGATTTTTCAAGACGACCATCTAAGTTATAAATATTGACAACAGCGGTTTTAGAAGCTATAACCTTTATGTATTTTGAAGCAGGGTTGGGATAAATCATTAATGCCGCGGAGGTGGCATTGTTAATAGCATCCTTTACAAGGCTAAAATCAGCTGTTACAAAGGTCGATCCCTCATACGAAGCGTCGATGGCCTGTACTCCGAATGTATAGTTGCCTGAAGGCAAGTCATAAAATTTCAAACTTTTTGATAGAAATGCATTACCAAGAGCTACTACTTTACGCAAACCATCTTTTTCGCCGCCCACAAAAGATGAAGGAGCAATTAAATATTCTCCATTCGATTTTTTAAGAAAATATTCATAAGTGAGTGATGCGGAAGGTGTACGATCGTCGGTTGCTGCATCCCAATTGGCAGAAAGTATTCCATTTGTAGGATCATAATTTATAGCAAGATTGGTTGGAGGATTGGGGCGCTGATTAATATTAGAGCTGGTATTTTGATAAATTGCACCTGTACGTCCTTGATCTTCTGGATTAGGATAGAAAATAGCATCCCATGAATGCCCCGAAACTAGGTAATCTTTTTTTCCATCGTTATTCCAGTCGAGCAATAACAGAACAGTTTCGGAAGCTCCCGGAACTCGGGTTTCGTTCGTAAAATTACCAGCTCCATCGCCTGTGTATAATACACCAGCTTGCGTAGCAGGATTAAGCGTGGGTGCCCAACCGGTAAGAATAAGATCATAATTTCCATCATTATTCCAATCAAACAAAGCACCACCTACACCTGTGCTTCCTAAGGGTCGCATATCCCTGATGAAATTGTTAGGCTTTTCTATAAGTGTTCCATCAGATTTACCAAGGTATAAATGTGAGATACATGCCCATACATCACCTGAAGTAGGTTCACCTGTACCTTCACCTCCTTCCCCATTCACAAACATATCCATTATACCGTCACCATTGACATCAGCAAAACCTATATATCCATTTGCTTTCATAAATACCCCTTGATCTTTAAGCAAAGCACGATTGAAGTTACCAGGAGCTTCAGGATTATTAAGGAAGACATCCATAAATACCCGAGCATTTCCAACAGGCGCCTTGTTTACATTATCGACATTTGCAGAAAGGAGAAAATCGGGCAGACCGTCGGAATTAAAATCAACAACTTTAACATAAGCTAAACCCAATTTATATTTTCCAAACAATGCTGCACTTCCCGTAGAATCAAATACGCCATTGCCCGCATTGAAGAAAATAGCGGAAGCCCCTGAATCTTTGCTTATGCAAATGTAATCGAGCAAGCCATCCATATTAAAATCGGCAAAAGCAGCAGCGGTTGTATTTTTGGCTATGGGCCAGTTCAACCTTTCAAAGGTACCATCGCCTATATTTTTGAATATTCCCCTCACACGCGTTCCAGTATAAAGCACGCTATCATCGGAAATACCGCTGTGTTCGCCAATAATTACATCCATCAAGCCATCACCATTGACATCACGCCAATCCATATTAACACGATCAACCGAAGCAAGATTTGTAACTTTGTATTTATAGGTATTCGATTGTGGATCGAATAGGTACAATCTTCTCCAACGCTCCGTGGAGTCTTTGATACCATCCCTATTCAGGTCAAGAGGATTACCCGATAGATCAACAATTGGATCTTTGGGATTGTTTTTCATGCCAGCGATGTAAAAATCAAGATAGCCATCATTATTGATGTCTACTACTGCTCCACCGCCCCAAGCCTGGCCAAATTCACGATGCACCTCAGTAGTTTGTGCGATACCCAGCGTACATAGCAGGGCAAACTCCAATAGTAAAGTAATTTTTTTCATAATTAAAGATTTTTTGGTTAAAAAAAAGTTGCGTTAATATTGACTTAGTTTATTGACTTACGCGCGGATAGCACCAGCCTCCCTTTACTTCAAAAGGCAATGGCCATCTTTTGTCATCAAACTTCAGAGGGCTTAATATTAAATAATACCGTTCTTTCCCAGAGGGAAGCAACTTTCGTTGCACATCAAACGCATTGTATATAATCCAGTAATTTCCGTCGACATCAGCAAAAATTCCCCCGACATTGCATGGGCTTTGATACTGACTTGACGGATTGTTAGCAACCAAAACAGTACCTTCACTATTTACCAGGTCGTTTCCATTTTTGTCATGGTAGGGACCCTGAACACTATCTGATGCCCCAAACGCAATTGATGTAGATCCTTTCTGGCCTATTGTCCCAAATAAATAATACTTCTTATCTATGGGAGCTATATAAATTCTACTAAAGGCATTACCTGCCACCTTGAATGGACCTTTTTTTATAGCTACCTTAGCTATCTGATTTGCAGCATTTGCTGAAATACTTAGCTCTACACAGAAAATCCCTTGCTTTCGGCCAAAGAATAGCATATTTTTCTCTACCAGAATCCAACGAACGCCAACTTTAATTTTGTAATTCACTTGAATGAAAAACGGATCATAAACATTATCTACAGCGATTGAATCGGTATCAAGAATTTTTCCAAAGTCAGTAAACGGACCCAGTGGAGATTCAGAATAGGCCAGCCCTATAGCATTACCTGCATTATAAAACATTAGGATAAGCTTCATTGATCCAGAGTATGAAACGGAGACCGACTTAATGGTATCATCTGTCCAAACAGGTTTCCATTCAAAGGCATTTCCATAAAAATCCCATCGCATAAGATTCTTAGAGGTAACTATAGGCACCTTCACTACAAAACCATTCGACCATTCGTTTTCGTTGCCATAAGCATAATATCCTCCAGCACCCTTAAAAACAGATGGTGCAGTAAGGTCGGGGGCAAAGACGGGGTTGAGATACATCGAATCATCGGGGAGGATACTGCCTGTCCATTTAACACTATCGATGCCGTCACCTGCAAAATCATCCGAACAACTTTGAAAGGGTAAAGAAATACTTATGACTGTGCCTGCTAAGAATAAGGCCGATATAATTTGATAAATATTTCGTTTCATAGTAATATTATTAAAGTTACAAATACACAATTAATAGCCTGGATTTTGAGTCAATCCCGGATATAATCCAAGTTCCCGATTCGGAATAGGGAAGAGACTGCTTACACCGATTTTGAAGTTGGCAAATTCAATATCTCTTTCAATAGCAAGTATATTTACCTTATTCTGGTCATGGAGATATCCCCAGCGTTCAAGGTCAAACCAGCGAGTTGCTTCACCACACAACTCAACCAGGCGTTCGTGCATAATTTGCTGAGCCAGTGTGTTTTTATCAGTAAAATTTGCAGGATTCAAATCGCTCATATTAGCTCTTCTGCGTACTTTGTTGATGTATTCAACTGCCACCGTTCTTTCCTGGTCAAGTTCATTAAGAACCTCGGCATACATCAGATATACATCGGCTAACCGCAAAAACCTGAAATTAATACCACAACTATAATCTTCGCCTGTTACACCAGGATCATCTACTCTTGTATATTTACGCCAATAACAAGGTTGGGTGAGCTTGTATTTCTCGGTCTGGTTCCACTCTGCCCATGTTTTTCCATAATATTTTACCGTATCTCCCGGTTTCTCATAAAACAAGGTTACATCAAGGCGTTTATCAACATTGCCTTCTTTATCGGTTTCTTTTCTAAATTCATCTAATAGCCATTTCCGTGGATAGGCGTCGGCCCATGCTGCGCCTTCAACCACCAATCCAAGAAACTTTGGACGTTGCATACCCAATTCCTTACCATTGAATAAACCATCATTAAATTGAATTTCAAAAATTGATTCAGGATTAGCATTATTTTCATGCTCTCGATCGAAATTCCATTTATATTCAGCAGCCAATGAATACTCCAAAGCCAACAGTTCTTCTATTTTGGTTTTGGCATTTTGCAAAGCTTGCTGGCTCTTAGCAGGTTCATTCACATTAGGACGTCGGTAATATCCAGCCAATTGCATGTAAACCCTAGCGGCCATGCCTTTTGCGCCACCCAGGGTAATACGTCCCTGATCGTCTCCATACCAGCGTTCGGGAAGGCCCTTTTCTGCTTCAAGATAGTCACTGAGCGACTGTTCATAAATGCGTAATTGATCTACTACTTCGCCCTTTTCAGTTGAAGAAAGCATTAGCGGCCCCTTTCCAAATGTAACCGCCAAATACCAGTATGCTGTACCCCGAATCGCATAAGCTTGCGCCAGAATTTTATCCCGAGCAGATTCATTTCCGGCAAACACTTTATTTCCTCTGAGCTTTATGTTATCAATTATCTGATTGGCATAAAAAATCTGTCGCCAGATTGCCTGCCATGGCCAGATAATTCCCTCGGCATTGTCATCGTTATAGCTGCTGATATTAAAATTGGAATAAGCCTGAAAATATGGATTTGGACTTTCGCTCCATCCTTCATCGCTTCGAGATATCATCAATACATGATACCAACGGCTAAAATAACCTGGTACACGAAACTGAGAGTATGCTGCGTTAAGTGCCTGCTGAAAATCTTCTTCCTTTTCCCAATAGGTGTCTGACGATTCCCGGTTGGGATCCTTTTGATTAAAAAGTTCCTCAGAACACGATGTAAATGAGAGTAAGGTAATACTTATGAATAACAGATTGAGCAATATCTTTTTCATAATCGTGCTTTTTAGATTGTTAAAAAGAAAACTGAATACCTGCAATAAAAGACTTAACAGGAGGATATTGTCCCCAATCACATCCCAGTTCAAAAATGCCATTACCACTCAATTCTGGATCATATCCTTTGTACCCTGTAAGAGTTAAGATGTTTTGTCCGCTAACATATATTCTAAAACGTTCAACCACATGCTTGAAATATGGTAAGGTATAGCCAATCTGGATATTTTTCAATCGCAGATATGATCCATCCTCAAGCCAGCGATTCGATTGGATTTTCGCGTTATCGGAGGTTCCAAAAACTGGTCGGGGAAACAAAGCATCAGGGTTATCCCACGTCCATAGACGATTATCAGCCGAAATATTATCGGGTGAGTTCATGCTTTCAAGACCTCGACGTAAACCATTAAAAATTTTATTTCCATACACACCTGTAAAAAATGCAGAGAAATCCAAGCCTTTATACCCAGCACTCAGGTTAAAACCGTAAGAGAATTTGGGTATTGGACTACCACTCCATTGACGATCGTTCAGGTCGATTTTCCCATCCTTATTGTAATCGATATACTTAATATCGCCAGGCTTTGCATTAGGCTGAATAAGCTTGACTTCACCAGAACTTGTGGTTGTTGTATAGCTATATATTTCATCCCACGATTTAAATATACCGTCGGTATGAATTAGGTAAAAATCTGCTACCGATCGACCCTCTTCTGTGCGATTAACCTGATTGTACTGACCCTCACGATAGTTATCTCCCAACGCTATCACTTTATTTTTGAAAGTACCAACATTTGCACTTACCAAATAATCGAGGTTGCCTTTCTTATCTTTCCATGTAACATTAAATTCCCAACCCCGGTTTTCGATTTTTCCATAGTTTGTCCATATTTTAGCATCAGAGGGAGATAATCCAATCCCGGTGACCATAGCCACGGGAAGGTCAATTAATATTCCGTTAGTATTTGACTTGTACCATTCTACTGAACCAGACAACCGATTTCCCAACAAGGCAAAATCTACTCCCATATTTAGGGTAGCTTTTTCTTCCCAACTTAAATTAGCATTAACCGGTTTTGTTTGTATGGCGCCGCTAAATACTTTACCATTGAATACAGCATAAAAACCTTCGTAGGTTCCACTACGCTCGATGGTAGCCTGAGTATCGTAATATCCTATTCCAGATTGATCGCCAATTATACCATAACCACCTCGAAGTTTAAGATCGTTGACGAGATAGCGTAACGGTTCAAAAAAATCTTCCTTACTAATGCGATAACCCAAAGAAAAAGAAGGGAATATACCAATCTGACGCGACTTATCATAAAAATAAAACTTAGAGGAACGATCACGACGCACATTGGCCTGAAAAAAGTACTTTTCATCGAAGTTATAGTTCAATCGAGTAAACCACGACTCCATCACACCTTCTTGTTCTGAGCCCCACATTTTGTTCATTACCGAAATCAAATCGGTTTGCTCAAGTCCCTTAACTTGCTGATTATACCCTTCATTGCCAGCATTATATACCTTATTCATCTGGGCACTCCAACCTCCCAATAGCTCGATGTTATGTTTACCAATAGCATGTTGAAAATTTATTGTCTGTTCCTGAATCAGGGTTAACCATTGGTCATAGGCAGTAAACAAGCGATCGTTCCAACGAGTCTCGACGGTAAGATATCGCTGCGTATAACCATAGTCCATACTTTTGATGGTTTGGTCGCGAAAATCCATGCTGAAATTTGACTTGAACGTTAACCCTTTAAATATTTCAAGTTCGGCAAACACATTACCTATCATACGATAGTTTCGCCGTATGTCCTTAATTGATTGTTGAATGGCAATTGGGTTAGAAGCATAGGTTGGATATTTTACCGAGCCATATCCAAACCCCCCACGATGGCTACTCTCATTTGGATCATATACAGGTATGACGGGGGGCATAGCTAATGCATTCGCAAAAGAACCACCCTGCGTCATACGTTGATCTATTCGGATTACCGAAAAATTTTCACCCACCGAAAAAATTCCTTTTTTCCCATTAGTATTTATTCTTAAAGAATAACGTTTATACCATGGACCTTCGATAACACCATCCTGATCAAAATACCCCAGCCCTAACAGATAATTCCCATATTTGTTGCCGCCCGAGAAAGAAATATTGTAATCCTGAGTTTTGCCATCTCTAAAAAGAGCGCGCTGCCAATCGGTATTTGCAATATACTGCCCCATCTGTGGACGACCCGGCCATTCAATACCAGCATTAATATAACTTAATTCATTGTAATAAAGATAATCGAGCGTATTCATAAGTTTTATCTTCTTAGGCATTTGGTCAATCCCGTAATTGGCAGTAAAATCGATTTTAAGAGGCCCTTCCTGACCCTTTTTGGTAGTAATAATAATAACTCCATTCATGCCTCGCGAACCATAAATAGCCGCCGAGGAAGCATCCTTAAGTACCTGGATACTTTCAATGTCATTGGGGTTGAGATGATTCGCATTTTCAAGAATCAATCCATCAATAACATACAATGGTTGTGTACCATTGAGAGAACTAATTCCTCTAATTTTCACATCGGCCATACTTCCGGGTTCGCCACTCGAATTAACCATAATACCACTAACCTGACCCTGAAGCGCCTCTCCCACTCCCGTAGCTCTAAGTTTTTTCATTTCTTTAACATCCACCACCCCAACGGCACCCGTCAGGTCGCTTTTTTTCTGAACGCCATAACCAATGACCACTACTTCTTCCAACTTTTTAATTTCTGGATTAAGCCGAATATCCAGTACAGTTTGCTCTCCAATCTTTACCGTTTGAGGTTCATAACCAACATAGGAAAAAGTAAGTCTGGACTGTTGAGGAACATCGATAGTAAATTGACCTTCAGCATCAGTAATAACTCCCCTCAGAGTACCCTCAACCACAACACTTACCCCCACCAATGCTTCCCCCGAGGTTGCATCGGAAACCTTTCCGGTAACTTTTATTATCGAGATTGCGCTTGCCGGTATTCCACCATCACTTTTGTCATCTTTCTGAGCAAGAATAATTTGCCGATCGTAGACAAAGTAATTTATCGGCTGCCCCTCAAATAATTGGGATAAAACATTTTTGATGGGCTCATTCTTAACCTCCACATTAACCCTTCGATTAACGTCAATAAGCTTTTGATTAAAAAGAAAATAAAACTCCGTTTGCGCTTCAATCTCATTAAGTACCTCTTCTATTGTGACATTTTTAAGGCTTAAACTAATTTTTGCCGATTGGGCGTACGTGATAGAGTTGTTCGCAATTGCATGAGCCAATCCTGCAATTAGCAAGAAAACTGAAATTCTCATGGTTAGTAGAATTTTGTTGATTTTGTTTTTGGGCCTGCAAAGCGTGAAATAATTCCAAAATTTTTTCATACTTTTGAAATGTTAGCGTGGTTAATAACTCCTGTTTACATGCAAAACTTTTATGTTATAGCCTGCTAACCGGAGGCGAAGGTGTTGCAGCACTTTCGCCTTGTTATTTCAGGCTTCGTTTTTTTATCTATGTTTTCATAATTTATTTTTTTGGTTATTTATTTTTTATAGGATAAATTACAAACCTTCTTTTCGAAAAACTATGGTCAGCCAATTTTTCTCTCTTTTCTTCACGATAAGTTATAGGTGCTGTCAATTTTAAGAGTTTAAGTATTTCATCGATTGTTTCATTTTCAAATGTGGCACGGTAGCGATAGTTTAGCAACGAATCCTCGGCAACTACGATATCTACATTATAAATATAACTTAATCGTTCAATAACATAGCTTAACGGATCGTTTCTGAAAACAATTTTTCCATCTTTCCAGGCAATATACTTATAGGTATTTTCATCCTTCACCTCTATGTTTTTGGAAAATGTGTTAAATGTAAGAGTCTGATTTGGCTTCAATTGTGCCAGTGTTATAGCTTGTTGTTTATTACCTGTATGCTTGACAGCAACGACACCACTGACAAGGGCTACCTCGACAACTTTTCTTCCTGGCAATGCCTGAACATTAAACTTAGTGCCAGTAGCCACTACTTGGATTGTGCGAGTATTTACAACGAATGGATGTGTCTTGTCAGACATTACCTCAAAATAACCCTCTCCCTGTAAATATACTTCGCGTTTGTTGTTTACAAATTGGCTAGGGTAACGTAAAACACTCCCAGCATTTAGCATCACCTGAGAACCATCTGGCAATGCAATTCTGCTACGACTACCTTCAGGAACCTGTATTTCGTAGTAAGCAAAATTTTGCTCCTTTGTCTTTTGTAATGAAAAGAAAAGGTATACTTGATACAGCAATAATGGGAATATTAATACTGCTGCAATTCGCTGCCAACTTTGCCACAATCCATAATGCTTGCTAATTCTTTTTTGTACATTTTTGTATGCCCGTTCAATCGATATTTTTTGTGAAGCAACAGGTATTTCTGAAATTTCCCAAAGGTTTTTCAGCTGATAATATAATTTTGCATTTTCCTCGGAAGCCAATTTCCATGCTTCAAGGAATTGGATTTCTTCCTCACTCGCTTTCCCTTCCAGAAAGCAAATGATAGTTTTTTCAATTTCTTCGTGCGTGCGATCCATATTCGTGGTTTCTGATTAAATGACGTTTCAGAAATTAATTTTCCCAAAAAACCTAAAAAAAACTTTCAGTTATTGATATTTATAATAGGATGATGAGGAAAGGAAAATAATCTTTAAGTATTTTTCTAAGATTAGATAAAGCTTTACTTAAAAAATATTCAACTGTACGAGTAGAAATATTGAGTTTTTTTGAAATCTCATCGTAACTAAAACCCTCGAAACGGTGCAAGCGAAAAACTTGGGCAATCTCTGGATCTAACTGAGCAAGAGCTTCATTTAACTTTTCATTTAACTCTGAAAATAAAATGTAATTTTCTGTATCATTTTCAAAAAGTGTACTTTTCTGAAGTACCAACTGCGTATATCGATCTTTAACCTGTTTGTGCCTCAAATAATCAAAACATTTATTCTGGGTAATTTTTAATAAATAACTTTTAAGAGAAGTGTGAACATCTAATATTTTTCGATTATCCCAGAGTTGAACAAAAATATCTTGAATAATTTCTTCTGCACTATCTATCGAATGTACATAATGATTGGCAAAGAATATTAAGTCGCTATAATATTTTGAAAAAATTATCGCAAACGCATGCTCATCATCATCTTTAATTCGTTGAAGCAATATTTTTTCATACGATAATTCCATTCTTCAATGCAAAAAACATTCGTAAAAATATACGATTTTTACCTTACAAACCCAACTTCGCAAGATTTATTATCAAGATTTCAGTTTATCAGTCAATGTCAATAGGTTATAATATCCAGACTAAACTCTTGTAATGGTTCACCTGGATCAACTTTTGAAGGAAAGCAATTACTGTACCCCTACCCCAGCACTGTAAACCTGAGTTCTTCCTCAATTGAGCAGTATGCAGGGTATTCGCTCCAGCCTTCGGGGATGAGCTGATTGGCCTCTTCGGGTCCCCAGGTGCAAGAGGGGTATCCGTATAGCTTGAAATCTTTATTTGACTGGATATATTTAAGCAACGGATCAATAAATTTCCAGGTTGCTTCCACAGCATCGCTTCGGATAAATAGCGCTGGATCGCCGTACATAGCGTCGAGCAACAGGCGTTCATAAGCACTTGGAATATACGTGTTAGCAAGCTCGCTGTATTTAAAATCCATCTGCACCTGCTTTACATTGTAGCCCGCTCCTGGCGACTTTAGCCCAAACTGCATACCTATACCCTCTTCGGGCTGGATACGCAAAATGATTTTATTGCACGAAGGTCCCGTACATTGTCCTTTAAACAAGGCTTGTGGGGTAGCCTTCAGGTGGATAATCACTTCGGTTAGCTGCGAGGGAAGTCGCTTGCCCGTTCTAATGTAAAAAGGAACATCGGCCCAGCGCCAATTATCGATAAAAAGCTTCATGGCCACAAAAGTCTCGGTGGTAGAATCAGGAGCAACATCCTTTTCTTCGCGATAGGCAGCCAGCAATCCCCTATTGGTAAGGGCTCCAGTATATTGCCCACGTATAATGTTGTTTTCAATACTCTCTTTATCTAAAGGCCGTAAGGCCTGTAACACCTTAACCATTTCGTTTTGCAGGGCATGTGCTTCAAATAGTACTGGTGGTTCCATAGCCACCAGGGCAAGCAAATGCATCAAATGGTTCTGCAGCATATCACGAATGGCTCCCGCCTGTTCGTAATAACGACCCCTGTTGCCTATACCCAGGGTTTCGGCAGCGGTTATCTCTACATGATGTATGAAATTCCTGTTCCAGATAGGTTCAAACAAGCCATTCGAAAACCTGAAAACCAGAATATTCTGTACGGTTTCCTTGCCCAGGTAATGATCGATTCGGTACAATTGTTGCTCGCTGAAAACTGCATGGAACTTTTTGTTTAAATCTACTGCCGAAGCCAGATCGTACCCAAAAGGCTTTTCTACAATAATACGTCGAAAGTATTTTCCCTCCACCTCGTGATGAAGCCCTACCGATTGCAAATTGAATGCTATAACCTCGTACATACTGGGTGGAGTAGCCAGGTAAAAAAGATAATTACCCTCAGTACGGTAAACATTATCAATGTTGACCAGTTTATCCTTCAATTGAGTGTATTCATCTTTATCGGAAGTATCAATACTAAGATAATCGACACGGCTTAAAAAGGGTTCAATGAGTGAATCGTATTTTTTCGCCAGGTTTGCAAATTTTTCAATCCCCTCCTTCATTTTGTCAACGAAAGCCGTTGAACTCATTGGCGACCGTGCAACTCCCAAAATGAAAAAATTTTCGGGCAGTACCGATTGACAATATAGATCAAATAAAGCAGGCAGTAATTTACGATAGGTTAAATCGCCAGAAGCTCCAAAAATAACTACTATTTGATTGGCTGGTCGTGCCATATGTATATTTTTTGAACCACCAAAATTAATCTATTTAATGGATTTTATCCCATACACAATAAACGCTTTGCATCTTAGATGCAAAGCGTTTATAAAGACGATAATTACAATCATTCCGCTATTTTTCACATTTATTATTGATCATCTGTGCTTTTGCAGCCTGAGCAAACTTTCCATAGGCAGCATTCTTAAATGCGTCACAGGCATCGTCCTTCTTACCTATGGCTATATAGGCAGTACCCAATACATAGTAATACTTGGCCTTATCTTCAGCACTTCCTGTTTCCATGGCTAATCCCTTCTGGGCATATTCAATGGCATCATTGTACTTTTTGAGCTTGGTAGATACATCGGCTAGATAATAGAAAACATCTTTATCCTCACCATAGGAAAGCGCTTTGGTTAATATTTCCTGGGCCTCTTTTAGTTTATTTTGAGCATTAGCACGCGAACCCTCAGCGCGTAAGTATTCAATAGCCATTTTCTGACCCTTCTTTACCTGAGCAGAATCATTCTGTTGGGAGGCAAGTGTTATATACTTATCAATATTTTCGGTAAATGCAGGGGTGTTTTTCAAAACCCTGTAGGCAATTGCTTTGTTCAATAGCATATTATAAAGCGAAGGATCAAAATAATATGCGCTATCAAAGGCTAATATCGCCCTATCATACGCCTTTGTCGAAAACTGTTCTGAGCCCAACGAAGCATAAATTTGACCCAGTAACTTTTTCGTTTTACCGCCAATTTCGTCATTGTTGTACTTTTCGCATAGCGAAAGGGTGTTACGAGCAGCTATCAGGGCTTTGTCTTTTTGTTTTTGATCATAGTACAAATTACCCGCATAGCGCAGGTTCAAGTCGCACAGGAATGGTTCTGCTTTTGCACGAACTTCCAACGCCGAATCGCCAATAAGATTACAGATTATTAAGCAGCTATCGAGTTTCTGAATAGCCAAAGGTAAATCTATTTTCATCAATTCAATGCTCTGATTAAAATACACAGCAGCATCTGCTTGTGTATATTGCTGATTTTGAGCATGCTGAACATTAGCTATCATTCCCCCCGCCAGTAGCATCATGAGTAGTCTTTTCATAGTTTTCCCTAATTTAAGTTAACAATTTCAACAAATATGAAATAAAAATTTTTTATCCACAACAATTAATTGGTTAAAAATCTAAAAAAGTGTTTCAAAAAAAATCTTCCAAACAATTCAAAACTCTATATTTGAAACATATTTCCCTGTCTATGGTGCTAATGTATAAATCTAATTTTTTTTAACTTCAGATAATATAAAGCAGTCAAAATATACTTAAATTAAGCTATTTCTTAAAAATAAACTAAAAACGAATGAGAAGAACAATATTTTTTCGATTTCTAAGGTTGCTATTTCTGACGCAACTTACGACTTCCTGTGGAGTAATGATGATTAATCGGCATTACAAAACTCCCGCACGTCCCTACAAATACCCGCAGTTTACCCATTCCGATTCCCTCAGAGGAGCCTTAAATCCCCTTCGGACATGTTATGACGTGAAGTATTACGATCTTGGTATTAAATTTTTCCCCGCACAAAAATCCATAGCAGGAAGGGTGGCTTTTTTTGCCCTTGCAACCAGCAATTTTCAAAGACTACAATTTGACCTATATCCCAACATGCAGATTGATTCGGTTGTTTGGAATGGGCAAATATTGAAATATCAACGCAAATATGGAGCTGTATATGTTGATTTTCCTTCTACTCTGCTTAAAGATGAATATTTTCAATTTACGGTATATTATCATGGTCGACCTCAGAAAGCCCGACGTCCGCCATGGGAAGGGGGATTTATCTGGAAAAAGGATAGGGAGGGTAATCTATGGGCAGGTGTGGCCTGTGAACTATCGGGTTCGAGCCTGTGGTGGCCTTCGAAGGATCATTTGAGCGACGAGCCCGACAGTGTAACCATGCAATACTCGGTTCCCGAACCATTATACTGTGTAGCTAACGGAATACTGGTCGACTCTACTGCCTCTGATGGATACATTACCTACACATGGAAAGTCCATTATCCCATCAATACCTATAATGTAACCTTTTATATTGGCAACTTCAAAAGTTTCACCATCCCTTATCAGAGCGACTCAAGCCAATTCCCGATGACCTTCTATGTGTTACCCTACAATCAGGAAAAGGCACATACCCATTTTCCACAAGCTGCCGATATTATCAATAAGTTTGAACAGTTTTATGGGGCCTATCCCTGGCCTGTCGATGGTTATAAGCTGGTAGAAAGTCCATACGAAGGCATGGAACATCAAACAGCAATAGCCTACGGCAACCGATTTAAAAATCTTTCCTATCTGGGCACCGATTATATTATTCTTCACGAAACCGCCCACGAGTGGTGGGGAAATAGTGTTACTGCGGCCGACTATGCCGACATATGGATTCACGAAGGTTTTGCTACCTACAGCGAAGCTCTGTATGTCGAAGCTACACAGGGTTACCAGGCCTACCTGCGATATCTATTGGTTTATGCCATGTTTATTCAGAATAAGCAACCACTAATATTGCCTCGCAATGTGAATTTTTGGGATTATAACGATGGTGATGTATATTTTAAAGGAGCTCTGTTGCTTCACACGCTTCGCAACATTATTCACAACGATTCACTGTTCAAAGCTATTATTCGCACTTTCTATCTCCAACACCGCTATAGCATTGTTACCAGCCAGAATTTCTTGAATTGGGTCAATGCAAAAACGGGACAGGACTATTCGCCCTTTTTCCGACAATATTTTTATAACCGAAGCTGCCCTGAGCTTCAATGGAATTACTACTACAATGTCTATGAGGGGAAAGCTTATTTGTATTTCAGGTTTCAAAAAGCCAACGACGACTTTACCATGCCTGTTCGCATAAAAATAGCCGATACTACCTACGTAATTCGTCCAACAACCCGATGGCAAAAGGCAGAAATACCTGCAACCCAATCAATCATTATCAATAGCGACCATTCTTACATAGCCATTAAGCGAACCAAACACCTTGAATAATTTTTAGGAGGAAGGCAAAATTTATAATTTAAGCTAACATTAGAGCGACAATCTGATATTGCTCATCATCTAAAATGTTTTTGCAACAAATAAATAGCCCGATAGTCTTTGAAGCCTTTCAATAGGTTATTTCGACAGGTCAATGGGCTGGTGGTAAAAAAACTTCGGTCAAAGAGATAAAAGGGTGTGGATTTATATTTTGATTAACAATAACACAAAAGTTTTCCACAATGACCGGCACATAAAGTCCGATTGGAATAACTTTGCGATAATTTAAAGTTTGTTTTTTCAGCTACCATTCTGTGTTGTAGCAATGAAGAATACATAAATGAAAAAAAGTGCAACCCCTAGCGATAGTGCGCTAAAAGTTAACGAGGGCATTCCGCAACCACCGGCTATAAGCAAAGAGTCGGTAGAGCGGTTTAAAAATATCCGTCGTCAGCGTTTATCGGTCGATGACTACGTTGAAGGCATACGGAATGGCGACCGGACCATCCTGAGTAGGGCTATTACCCTCATAGAAAGCAACCTACCTGCTCATCATGCTCTTGCCCAACAAATCATACAACGCTGTCTGCCTTACTGCGGAAATTCGTTTCGCATAGGAATTACGGGTATACCAGGAGTAGGAAAAAGTTCGTTCATCGAGGCGCTGGGAATGTATGTTGTAGAAAAAGGTCATAAATTGGCAGTGCTGGCTATCGATCCCAGCAGCGAACGTACAAAAGGGAGTATACTGGGAGATAAGACCCGTATGGAAAATCTCTCATCGCATCCGCATGCATTTATTCGACCCTCTCCCTCTGCCGGCTCGTTGGGCGGAGTAGCACGCAAAACCCGTGAAACAATTTACCTGTGCGAAGCTGCTGGATACGATGTGGTATTTGTGGAAACTGTAGGGGTAGGCCAGTCGGAGACATCGGTGCATAGCATGGTCGATTTCTTTCTTCTGCTAGCTTTGGCCGGTGCAGGAGACGAATTGCAGGGAATAAAACGGGGTATTATGGAAATGGCCGATGCCATTGTTATCACTAAAACCGATGGAGACAATGTAGCGCGAGCCTTGAAGGCTAAGGCTGAACTTCAAAACGTCCTTCATTTTTTCCCTCCAAACCCATCGGGATGGCAACCCAGGGTTCTAACCTGCTCGGCCCATCAACAGCAAGGCATTGATGAGATATGGCAAATGCTCCAAAACTTCAAGCAACAGGTTCAGGCAAATGGTTTCTTTGAAGTAAATCGGCGACAGCAGGCTAAATTCTGGATTCATCAAACATTACAGGAAATGCTTAACCAGTCGTTGTACCAACATCACGATATGATACAACTCATCAATAAGCTGGAAAAAGAAGTGCTAACAGGTACGATTACCAGCTTTGAAGCCGCCCAACGTTTATTTGATCAATATAGCGAATTGATAAAAGCACGTAAAACTTAGGAAGAGAGTCTTTTCCAGATAATTTCTTCCAGCGGACGCTTAGGAACATGATGAATGCCCTGTTCATCGCGCCAATACTTATAATCGCCGTTTACAGGCAGAGGTTCAAGGACTATCTGCTCGGCCGGTTTCCCTAAAGCAATTACCATAAGAATGTCCAATGACGAAGGAATATGTAAAGCCTCGCGAAGCAATTCCTTTTTTAATGCTCATGAGTATACATTCCCCCAATCCCTTCTCTACAGCACCCAGCAGAATGGTTTGTGCGGCAATACCATGATCGCAAAGGGGTTGTTCGGAAATATTTTTATCAAGCAACATCACCACGTAAGCCGATGGCTGTTCGCCCTCCGAAGGGGCTGGCCAGTCTTTCAAATATGCAGCCCAGGCCAAAGCCGGAAAAATAAGCTGATTACTCGCCGGATCGTTTGAAAGTATATATTTCAAAGGTTGCGCATTCCGCCCCGAAGCACCGTACCTCGACAAATCAACAAGAGCTTCCAGCGTTTGCATGGGAATGGTATAACTTTCGTCGAAACGTCTGTAGTAGTTACGATTTTTAATCACTAAATCCCTTAGCAACATAGGCATAGCTCAACATTTAAAAACAAAAAGGAGCATTAGCCCCTTTTCACAATATTGCGAAAAAAATTGTTACTTAAAAGGTTCTACACGCTGCTGTTTGAGAATGGCATTATGAGCCATAAGTCGGATGGCATTGATTTTAATGAAGCCTGCGCTATCCTTCTGGTCGAATCCGCCCTCGATATCCATGCTCGACAGATCCTGGTTGTACAGCGAACTGGGCGACTCACGTCCATCGACCAGTACATTGCCCTTGTAAAGCGTAAGATACACAGTGCCATCGATAAGTTCCTGGCTTTTATTGATAGCAGCCAGCAAAAATTCCATTTCGGGGCTAAACCAGAAACCGTAGTAGATGAGCTCAGCAAATTTTTCCGAAAGCATATTACGCAAGCGCATCACCTCGCGGTCCATCGCAATACCCTCAATGTCCATGTGTGCCACGCGTAGTATGGTTGCTCCCGGAGTCTCATATACCCCCCGCGACTTAATTCCTACGAACCGATTCTCAACCATATCGCAGATGCCGATTCCGTTTTCTCCCCCAATTTTATTGAGATAAACAAATAATTCGAGCGGATCGGTAAAAGTGGTTCCTTCATCGAGATTAACTACCTTCACAGGAACCCCATCCTTGAAGGTGATGGCTATCTTGGTTTCCTTATCCGGTGCATCCTGAGGACGGACCATTTTAGTAAGCATATCGGCACTCCATGGATGCTTGGGATCTTCAAGAATACCCGCTTCGTGACTGATGTGAATTAAATTATCATCTTCGCTGTATGGCTTTCTAAGGGTGGCCTTCACGGGAATATTATTTTTCTCAGCATATTTTAGCATGTCGGTACGACCCTTAAACTGGTCGAGAAATTCCTGCATTTTCCAGGGAGCAATAACTTTTATTTTGGGATTAAGCGCATAGTAAGTAAGTTCAAATCGAACCTGATCATTCCCTTTACCGGTGGCTCCGTGACCCACATAATTGGCTTTTTCCTTTTCAGCAATCTCGATTTGACGCTTGGCAATTACGGGACGTGCTAACGCTGTCCCCAACAAATAACGACCCTCGTAAACCGCATTTGCCTTTATGGCCGGAAAAAGATAATCAGTTACCAGTTCACGCTTGAGATCCTCAATATATACTTTCGAAGCACCAATCTTAAAAGCTTTTTCTTTTGCTGCCTCAAAATCTTCGTCCTGTCCTACATCGGCAATATAGGCTATTACTTCATATCCCTTGTCAAGTAACCATTTTAAAATAACTGAGGTATCTAAACCCCCGCTATAGGCCAGTACAACTTTTTCTTTTGCCATAGAATCCTATAAAATTAATTGCTGTAAAATTACTATTTTTTTTAATGACAACGCTAAACTTTGCTTTTAAAGTAATTGAAAAAAGTAGCAATACATTGAAATTAAATTACTATGATAATACATTATTGATTATAAATTACTTAAAATATTGTTGATAATTTTCTTTTTTTAACAGATTACTTTTGTTATAACTTTGACATAAAAGGTGGAACATATGAAAAAGAACAAGGAATTTACGAAAAACAAAACGTAAGCTAACAAATTCAAAAAAATATGGTAGCCAATTTTGACTGGAGCGGGAAAACAATTCTCATAGCCGAGGATGATTATTACAGTTCAGCATACCTAAGGGAGTTGTTTAGCAGGACGGGAGCCACCATCATTCATGTCGACAATGGCCTGAGGGCCTTTGCAGAATGCCTCAAAAATCCAGATATAGATCTGGTGCTCATGGATGTAAAATTGCCCATTGTTAATGGTTTGGAAAGTACGCGGCTGATCAAAAAGTACAAACCCCATATCAAAATCATTGCTCAAACAGCGTTTGCCATGGTAGGAGACCGCAATCGCTGCCTCAATGCCGGATGCGATGAATATATTACAAAACCTATCGATCCTGCCGACTTATTTTCTAAAATTTATCGTCTTTTTACTTATCAAGAGCTCTCAACCAAACCTACCGAAAATTTACAAATTAAGAAGGATAATCAATCCCATTAACCTTTGGACAACAGGCTAAAAATCATTCCTTCTGATAAATATCGTTGATAATGTGCCGGTATTTCTGAAGGATAAATTTTCGTTTAAGTTTCAAGGTAGGTGAAAGTTCGCCCGTCTCGTACGACCATGGTGTAGAAAGTAATCGAATGCGTTTTATCTGCTCGGTTTGCCCAAGCTGCTGGTTAGTTTTAGCCACAACTTCCTGAAAAAGCGATTGTATCTGAGGCAGTTTAATCAGCTCCTCATTATCCTGATAATGAATTTTATGAAAGGCGCACCAGCTGTGCAAATAGTAGAAGTTGGGCAAAATCAGGGCACTAGCAAATTTTTCATTCTCCCCAATAACAATGGCTTGTTCGACAAATTCTGATTCTTTCAAAAGATTTTCTATGGGTTGTGGAGCGACATACTTGCCGCTGGATAGCTTAAAAATTTCCTTCTTGCGGTCGGTAATTTTAAGATACAAACCTTCCACAAAAACCCCTATATCGCCTGTATGAAACCATCCTTCATCATCGATAACCTCAGCAGTCAGGTGATCGGCTTTGTAATAGCCCTTCATCACATTAGGGCCCTTGCATAGTATTTCCCCATCCGGTGCAATTTTTACCTGAACCCCATCAATCACCGGGCCTACCGTGCCAATTTTAACACGCATGGTAGGGGCAAGTTGATTAACTGCAATAACCGGAGAGGTCTCGGAAAGTCCATAACCTTCAAGGAGTTGTACACCAGCTGCCCAAAAAAACCGTGCCAACCGGGGCTGTAACGAAGCACCCCCCGAAACTACAATATGCAAATTGCCTCCCAACGAATCACGTACTTTTTTATATACCAGCAGGTTTAGAAGTTTATAATGTATTCGCTGGAAGAAATTATACTTTTTATTTACATCAAATTTTAAACCTTGTTGAACAGCATGCCAGAAAATCCATCGAAGCGGAACAGGCAAATCGTGTCCTTTGGCCTGAATTTTTTCAAAAAAAAGTTCAAAAATTCTGGGAACAGCACAAAAAATATGCGGTTTAATCTCTTGCAGGTTTTCTGCGATGGTACCCATGCTTTCGGCATAGTAAATGCTGATTCCCTTATAAAGGTAATGATAATTGAGCATACGTTCGTACACATGGCTAAGTGGAAGAAAGCTGAGCGCACGATTGTCGGAAGTTAACCGGTGTACCTTTGAGGTAGCTATGACGTTGCTCAGCAAGTTTTCGTGGGTCAGCATTACTCCTTTGGGATCGCCAGTTGTTCCACTGGTATAAATGATGGTTGCCACATCAGCAGGCTGTATACTGTTTTTTATACTTTGCAGGACATTCGCATAGTTATTTTCCTGTTCAGCTCCCATACGAACCAGTTCGTCCCAGAAAATGGTATTAGCAATAGGCATAAGGGAAATTACCTGACGCACCGTCGTATCAGGAAGAAAGGATTTAATTTTTTCGTAAATGGATTTGTCGGAGAGAATGAGTGCAATAGGCTCGCTGTGAGCAAGAATAAATTTGTAATCGTCCTTGCTGATGGTAGGATACACTGGTACATGAATAAGTCCGGCCTGCATGATAGCTATATCAAGCATCAGCCATTCGGGGCGATTGTTGATAATGGTTACCACGCGATCTCCCTTCTGAAAACCAAGGGAAAGAAAAGCACAGCTCAACTGTTGTGTATAACGTGCTAAATCCTCACTGGTAAATTTTTTCCATTCACCTTGGTACTTGCCTGCAAGCAAGTCGTCCTTAAAAGCAAAATGCTGGTGGGCATATTCCACCAAATCAAAAAGCCTTGACGGTTCCATATTATGCCTGTTGGGTTAATGATTGGCTTCAAAAGTGAATATTTTTTAAAATTCAAGCAATATATTTTAAAGCAGCCTCGAGTGCATAGGCCAACCCAGCAGGATTTTTACCTCCGGCAGTAGCTAAAAATGGTTGTCCTCCACCACCACCCTCAATTTCTCGGGCAATCTCTCGTACTATCTGATTAGCATTTAGTTGTTTATCCTTTACCAGATTGTCGGAAATGAGGATGAGTAAATTAGCCTTTCCAGCAATTTCGGCCCCTAAAATCATATAAAGATTCGGAACCTGTCCTTTGATCAGGAAGGCAAGCGTTTTCAGATCATCGACCGAATCAACCTGTACCAGCGATTTAATAACGTTTATACCCTTCAACTGCGTTTTTGCATTTATCAGCTCATTTTTAAGATGAATCAATTGTTGTTCTTTAAATTGTTCTACCTTTTTCTGCAATTGCTGCATTTGCACCAGTAACGCATTAAGCTGTTTTACCACATCCTGGGGATGATTGAGCAGCAATTTTATTTCATTGAGTTGATGCTCCAGGCTACGCTGATAATGGGCAAACTGGCGTCCAGTAATGGCTTCAATACGTCGAACTCCTGCAGCAATGGCTGATTCCGAAATAATTTTAAAAAATCCTATCTGCCCTGTCGATTTTACGTGGGTGCCTCCACATAGCTCTATGGATTCACCAAAACGTACTACCCGCACACGATTGCCATATTTTTCACCAAAAAGTGCCATTGCACCCATTTTAATAGCTTCGTCGAAAGGCATGGCCCGATTCTCATCTAATGCAATATTGGCACGTATCCGCTCATTAACAAAATCTTCGATCTTTTCTATCTCCTCAGGGGTAAGCTTCTGAAAATGGGAAAAGTCGAATCGCAGGTAGTCGGGATGCACCAGCGAGCCTTTTTGCTCAACATGTTTACCCAGAATGGTTCGCAAAGCCAGATGCAACAGGTGGGTAGCCGAATGATTAGCCTCGGCATCACGACGTGACTGCAGGTTAACCTTTGCCACAAATGTCTGAGTAGGTTCCGAGGGTAGCTTATCGGTAAGATGAAGGATGAGGTTATTTTCTTTTTTGGTATCCAGAATAGTAACCTGTTCTTTTTCACCTAACAAAACTCCACTGTCACCCACCTGTCCACCACTTTCGGCGTAGAAGGGTGTCCTATCAAGAACAAGATGGTAGAGGTTTTTTCCCTTAGTAGTTACCTTGCGGTAGCGTACTATGTGAACAGGGCATTCGACCAAGTCGTAGCCAACAAATTCATTACTTTCATCTGTTCTAAGTACGACCCAATCGTCGGTTTCAACCTGTGCGTCGGTGCGGGAGCGGTTTTTTTGTTGCTCCATTTGCTGGTCAAATTCCTGACGATTAACAGCCAGGCCTTTTTCACGGGCAATCAGCTCGGTGAGGTCGAGCGGAAAACCATACGTATCGTACAGTTCAAATGCCGATACCCCACTAATGGTTTTCTGATTTTTGGCCAGCGCATCAGCCATAAGCTGGTCGAGCAGGCGAATACCGGTAGCCAGGGTTTTGAGAAAAGCATATTCTTCCTCGGTAAGCACCTGAATGATAAGTTTTTGCTGGGCTTTTAATTCAGGAAAAGCATCGCCCATGTGCATAGCCAGGGTAGGTACCAGCTTGCAGAGGAAAGGTTCGCTCTGGTTTAGATAAGTGTATGCATACCTAACTGCCCGACGCAAAATTCGCCGGATTACGTAACCAGCCTTGTTGTTCGAGGGTAGCTGGCCATCGGCAATGGCAAAAGAAACAGCCCGCAGATGGTCGGCGACAACACGCATGGCCACATCGGTCATACCTCCATTGCCGTAAGTTAACCCAGTAAGTCGTTCTATTTCATTGATAATTGGCGAAAATACATCGGTATCGTAGTTGCTTTTTTTGTTTTGTACCACCATGCATAATCGTTCGAAACCCATCCCTGTATCTACGTGTGTAGCAGGAAGCTTCTCGAGCTGTCCATTGGCCTTGCGGTTAAACTGAATAAATACAATGTTCCATATCTCAATAACCAAGGGATGACCGGTATTGACCAGTGTTTTACCATCGACCTGTTTCCGTTCTGCATCATCGCGCAAATCGATATGTATTTCGGAACAGGGGCCGCAGGGACCCGTGTCGCCCATTTCCCAGAAATTATCCTTCTTGCTCCCATCCAGAATGCGATCTTTTGCGATATTATTCAACCAACAGTTGTATGCTTCCTCATCGCGTTCAAGACCCTCAGCTGGATCCCCCTTGAATATGGTGACATACAGCCTATCCCTATCAATTTTCATCCATTCGGTAAGGAATTCCCATGCCCAATCGATAGCCTCGCGCTTAAAATAATCGCCAAACGACCAGTTCCCAAGCATCTCGAACATGGTGTGGTGGTATGTATCATGGCCTACCTCCTCCAGGTCGTTGTGTTTACCCGATACACGCAAACATTTCTGGGTGTTCGCCACACGCTTAAATCGCGGGGGCTCATTTCCCAAAAAAATATCCTTAAATTGATTCATTCCTGCATTCGTAAACATAAGGGTAGGATCATTCTTTACTACCATCGGCGCCGAGGGCACAATTTCATGCTGCTTACTGCGGAAAAACTCAAGAAATTTCTCCCTTACCTGATTCGAAGTCATATTTTTTTCGTTTTTTTTGCAAAGAAAAACAAATTTAAGCTTTATGAAAAATCAGAAAATAATTTTAAATCTAACAAATTTATAACAAATGTAACATTATCAAGCGTTTTAATAGCATAATGAGTTTCTTTTGAAATTTGCTGATTAACATAAATTAGCTAAATCACTTGGAAATTTTATTTTTTTTCGTATAGATTTGTGCGAAAATGGTGTATTTTGAATTGACCTAAAAGAGAAGTGCATGGCAAAAATAAAATATCGATTTAATCCAGAGTCTTTGAGTTTCGACCGGGTAAGGTTAAGCATAAAAGATCTGATATTAAAGGTATTAACTTATTTCTTTGCAGGGTTAGCCATATCTGTTATCTTTTATTTTTCTTTTTCACAGTTTTTAGATTTTCCCAAAGAGCGAATGCTGAAGCGAGAAAACGATCAGCTGAAATTACAGATTGAAATTTTCCAGAAGAAACTTGATCAGATAAGTGCAGTATTACAGGACTTGCAACAACGGGATGACAATCTGTATCGCTCCATTTTTGAGGCCGAACCAATTCCACGTTCGGTACGAGAGGCTGGTTTTGGAGGGGTTAATCGGTATGCTGAGTTAGAGGGATATGAGAGTTCCGATCTTATCATCAGTACGGCACGCCGTATCGACAAGATTATGAAACAGGTATACATTCAGTCGAAATCCTATGACGATTTGATCAAATTAGCTCTGAATAAAGAGCAGCTACTTCGTAGCATTCCGTGCATACAACCTATATTCAATCAGGATTTGGTTCGCACCTCTTCGGGTTTTGGTTGGCGCATACATCCCTTCTATAAAATTAAGGTATTTCATCCGGGGTTCGATTTTGCAGCACCAGTTGGTACTGAAGTTTATACTACTGGCGATGGGGTGGTGGAAAAAGTAGAAAATAATTTACATGGGTATGGAAAAATGGTGCTTATCAATCATGGTTACGGCTATAAGACACTTTATGCTCATTTGAGCGAATTTAAAGTTGTACCCGGACAAACGGTAAAAAGAGGACAGGTTATTGGGTTGGTTGGTAATACCGGACTGTCTACTGGTCCGCACCTACACTATGAAGTATGGAAAAATGAAGAAAAAATGAACCCCGTTAATTATTTCTTCAACGACCTATCTCCTGAACAACTGGAACAGATCAACCAGATTTCTTCCAATATTGGTCAGGCTCTTGACTAATCTGATTACAAAAGATAGTTTCAACTGCTGCCTCGAACTTTTCGGGGCAGTTTTTTTTGATGTTATTTACCTCATGTAAATACCACGAGAATTTTTAACTTTCCTGCGGAATTTTTTGAAGAAACAGCTGCCAGAAAATTTAGTAAATATGAAGCAATATCACGATTTGCTCCGCTATGTGCTGGAACACGGAGTAAAAAAAGAGGACAGGACTGGGGTAGGAACCATTAGCGTATTTGGATATCAGGCCCGATATAATCTGCAGGAGGGTTTTCCATTGCTAACAACAAAAAAATTGCACACACGGTCCATTATTTATGAGCTTTTATGGTTTTTAAGGGGCGATACCAACATCAAGTACCTGCACGATAATAGGGTAACTATCTGGGATGAATGGGCCGATGCCAATGGAGAACTGGGACCAGTATATGGTTACCAGTGGCGTTCATGGCCAACACCCGATGGCAAGCACGTCGACCAGATTGCAGAGCTGATTGAGCAGATTAAGAAAAATCCCAATTCCCGACGTTTGATAGTTAGCGCATGGAATGTAGCCGATTTGCCAAAGATGGCTCTTCCGCCCTGTCATATTTTATTCCAGTTTTATGTGGCCGAGGGGCGACTGTCGTGCCAGTTGTACCAACGCAGCGCCGATATTTTTCTGGGAGTGCCTTTTAATATTGCCTCATATGCTTTGCTTACGCATATGATAGCACAGGTTTGCGATCTTCAAGTTGGAGAATTTATTCATACGTTGGGCGATGCTCATATATACCTTAATCATCTTGAGCAAGTGCATCTACAGCTTAGCCGTGAACCCCGAAAGTTGCCCCAGCTGCGACTCAATCCCGACATTAAAAATATCTTCGATTTTCGTTACGAGGACATAGAGATTATTGGCTATGACCCGCACCCTCATATTAAGGCTGATGTAGCTGTTTGATGGGGCAAGAGGGTAATAGGTGTTTTTTATGCCGATGATTGGCATTTATCGTTCCTGAAACTCCTTGCATAATAGCAAGGTTGTCGAAAAAAGACAAATGAAAAAGGGCGTTTTTTTACGCCCTTTCTTTTTTGTAGTCCGTAGGGGATTCGAACCCCTATGGCAAGAATGAAAATCTTGAATCCTAACCCTTAGATGAACGGACCACTTCTCTTTTTTGCGAGTGCAAAAGTAATACTTTCAAAAATAACTACAAAAATTTTCATCAAAAAAATTATCAAAAAGTGTACCGAATGGAAATACCAAAAAGCAAAAAGTCGGTTCCGTAGTCTTCAACCAGTTGCACAGTAGGCATCCAATCGAGAGAGATATCAAAAGGTATGTCGCTGAAATTGTAGCATAAGCCCAATACACCTCTCAAGCCGGCAAAAGTATAGCTATTGTCATTGACACTGCCCAAACCAACAAATGCCCCTCCGCCGTAGTACCATTTAAAATATTTCGAAAAAGGTGTTGGTTGATAGGCTTCATACAATCCCGTCACTCCCAGTGAATGCTCGCGAATGTGACCAATGATTTCAAACCAGGTTGAACCTTTTACATTTTGTTTGTAAGTAATGCCAAGATCTTCCGAAAACCGAAGTCCTATGGCGTGATTCTGCGAAAATGCCTGCGACGTAGCCATTAAAAGCATACTGCCAAAAACAAAAAATTTGATTTTTTTCATACGAAAATAATTGATTTTTAAGATTTGATTGAACTTGCATGACATATCTTCACGCCTGTTTGTGTTTGCAAAACATACTCGATTCATAGCACAAGAATTATGGTTCGACTGACAAAGCTAAGAAATTTTTTTAATGTAATTTTCGGTTTTACATGCGATTGAAATTGTATAAATTTACGTAATCCCAGGATGTATGAATCCATGGACAACAATCCAATACTTTTTAATGCTTTAAAGCATCATCTGGCAACTATTAAATACTTCGTTGATAATCCTCCTTTACAATGGAGAGATGAGCTGGTTGTTATTGGTCACTCGCTTATCGACCTGTATGTGGGTCATATGCTCGAGCACCAGATAATTGAGGAAACCATGAAACAATTGAAGCAGCTTAATGTATTGTCGTTACCCCTTTACGAAACCTGGATTGGGTCGATGGGTTATCGACTCATTCATCTTTCCGACGGTTCAATCTGGACATTACGTCGTTCAAAAGCAAATAACCTGAAATACATTCACATTCATCCCGCACGAAATTCACCCTTTACCCTTCGTGTGAAAAGCGAAACTATTAAAACAGCCATAGCTTATCATTGTTTGAAATACTATCAGTCGACAGATCAAAACTTCCTGCCCGGTTTGACCGAAAAAACAGGATTTACTGAAACACTCAACTTTGTACGAAAGTACATTGGACTGTCACCGGTAAAAAAAGCGGAGCAACGAGGAAAAATTCACTGGCTTATCTGTAGTTTAAATTCTGAATAAATTTGATACTTTTGCTAAAAATAGAAACATATATGTCATATCAACGTCGCATTATTGTTACCGGAGGGGCTGGATTTATTGGTTCGCATGTAGTGAGGCTTTTAGTTAACAAATACCCTGATTATTTGATTGTAAATGTGGACAAACTGACCTATGCAGGAAATCTTGAAAATTTGAGGGATATAGAAAATCACCCTAATTATCGTTTTGAAAAGGCTGATATTACGCAACACGATGCAATAGCGGCCATTTTCGAGAAATACCAGATTGACAGCGTTATCCATCTGGCTGCCGAGTCGCATGTCGACCGTTCGATAGCAAATCCAATGGATTTTATTCAGACCAACATAGTAGGCACGGTTGTCCTGCTGAATGCGGCCCGGCACTATTGGAATAGTAATTTTGACAACAAACGTTTTTATCATATTTCAACCGACGAGGTTTATGGGTCGTTAGGAACCGAGGGTTTTTTTACGGAAACCACACCCTACAGTCCCCGTAGCCCGTATTCGGCCTCCAAGGCAGCATCCGATCATCTTGTACGTGCCTACTATCATACGTATGGGTTGCCCGCAGTACTTTCGAACTGTTCTAATAATTACGGACCCTATCAATTTCCGGAAAAACTTATTCCACTGGCTATCAACAATATCAAAAATATGAAACCTGTTCCGGTTTATGGTAAGGGCGAAAATGTTCGGGACTGGCTATATGTTGAGGACCATGCGCGAGCCATCGATCTTATTTTCCATCATGGTAAAACCGGCGAGACATACAACATCGGGGGTCATAACGAATGGCGCAACATTGACCTTATCCATCTGCTTTGTGAAATTATGGACAAAAAACTGGGGCGGCAGGCGGGTACCTCGCAACAATTGATACAATTTGTAAAAGACCGGGCTGGCCACGATTTACGTTATGCTATCGATGCCTCGAAAATTAAAAAAGAGCTGGGCTGGGAGCCTTCCGTTACCTTTGAAGTGGGGCTGGAAAAAACAGTTGATTGGTACCTGCAAAACGAGCAATGGCTCCAACATGTAGTTTCAGGCGAATACGAAAAGTATTACGAGCAACAATATGCGCATCGATGATTTTTCAATTGCTAAGCACCTTTAATAATGCAGCTATCTTGTGAAAAAATAAGTGTCTTTTGGCCAAATGCTTAATAATACCGATAAATCAGGTATATGGAAAGATGAGGGACTACCGGTGAGAGGATAGCCTCCCCATCCGCATCTTTTTTACTGGTATCGACTCACAACCTGAAGGTAACGAGCTTTAGCCATTTGATAGTTGCATTGTGCCTCGGTTAGACTATCGAGCGCTTTCTGATGTTCAGCTTGTGCTTCGAGCAGTTCGGAAACCGAGACAACGCCAGCTTTATAATTATCGTTAGTAATCCGTAAATTTTCACTGGCTAAATCAACCGATTGCTTGGCAGTTTGCACCTGAAAATAATTTTCAGAAAGCTCATCAAAAGCCTTCTGAATTTGCAGCTTCAATTGGTCAGTTGCCTGTTCAAGGTGAAACTGGGCCTCCTGAACTCTAGCTTGCTGTTGACGAATTTTATGGCTACCGCCCCACCAATCGGTGATGGGCACCGATACGGTAGCAAATAAAAGACCTCGCGATGCCGTCTTATTAGCCATGTCGGTGTACAATCCAGCTGCACCTACCGTTATTTGTGGCAAATATTCTCCCAGTACCATGCTTTTTTGCAACTGTTGTGCCCTTACCGCATTCTCAAGCATTCGGTATTCGCTGCGCTCTTGCACGGCCTTTTCTTTATCGGTTAAATACTGATAAGGATCGTCTACCACAATGCTATCGATCCTGAGGGTAATGCTGGTATCGTTTGGCAAACCAATATGTTGCAACAGCGCTTCACGAGCCAGGGCAATACCATGGGTTAATTTTAGCCTATTCATCCTCAGCTCATTTTGTTTGAGCTGTATTTTCAGCAGATCCGATTGGTTTACAAGTCCTGCCTTTCGAGCAGCTGACACATCGCGGTAAAGGGTATCGAGCAGCTGAAGGTATCTATCAACAGTGGCCAGTTTTTTCTGTAAGGAAATATTCTGCCAGAAAAGCTCCTCGGCCTTCACCATGACCCCTATTTGCGTATTTTTCAGTTGTTCCTGAGCAATCTCAAGCGCTGTACCAGCCAGCTTGTTGCCATTAACGATTCGCCCCCCTGCAAAAATAGGCTGTACGGCAACCACATATCCAACATTTAAATAATCGAGCAGGTGCAAGGGCATGCCAGGAAAGTAAGCAAACTGTGTGGGATTTTGTAAGCTTGCAGGGTTACCATCGTATACTGGCAGGTTCATTTGGGGTATATCGGTTTTAATCAGATAGTCATTAAACCTCTGTGCAACAACTCCAGCAGACACTTTAGGAAAATACGTGGTAAAAGCTTCCTTTTTGGTTTGCCGGGCAGCCTCCATTTCCATGCTTGCTCGCTTCACGGCCCAATTATTTTGCCAGGCCAGACGTTTACACGAATCAACCGTAAGCACCCGTTCCTGCCCCCAGAGAGAAGGTGAGGATATTCCTAATAATAAGACAAGTATAACTGGACGGATGGGAATTGACCAGAAACCCTGTTTTTTGGGTTTATCGCTGTAAATGTAGGTATACATAATAGGTAGGATGAACAGTACAAGTACCATCGATACAAGCAATCCAAAGCAAATCACTGTTCCCAGAGGCCCCCAAAGAGGCGAACGACTTAGAATCATTGGAATAACCCCCACCGAAGCCGCTGCAGAGGTAAGAAATATGGGTCGCATTCGACGTTTCCCGGCAGCAATGGCTGCTTCTTTTACGCTCATCTGATTTTTTTCGCGCAGCTCCCGGATATAGTCAACCAGAATGATCCCATTTCGGACAACCATGCCACACAAGCTTGAGATACCCACAAAAGCAGTAACGCTAAAGGGATATCCCATCAGTTTCAACCCCAATACTGCACCAGGCAAAGTCAATAGCATAGCACTCATTATCAGCAAAACGGTTTTTTCCCTTGTAAACTCAAACAGCAATATGAAGAAAATAAACCCAATGCTGATTAACAGCGCAATTACCATAGGGTTAAACACTTCCTGCTGAGCCTCGTAGTCGCCCCCATATTCAATATGGGTACCCTCAGGTAAGGGAATTTTTTCAATGTGGGAACGGATTTTTTCAAAAATTCTCGAAGCTGCCATTTGGTTATCATTGTCGATAGAAATGGTGAGGGTGCGCGTACCATTTCGGTGAACAATATTGCCTTCTTCCCATGCGGGAGTGAAGGTAGCCACGGATCGCAGGGGTACCGCCTGAAAACTGTAGGGCGAGGTGACGTACTGATTTTCGAGCTTTGAAACGCTCTTAACCCCCTTGTCATCCTGTTGCAACAGTACCTGAACCGGATAGTCGTTTTCCCAGATAGTAGTCAGGGGTATTCCATCGGTACCAACCATAATCGATGTTGCTATCAGAGCCTTAGATAGTCCCAGGCGATTGGATCTTTCCTTGTCGATATTAACCTGGATGTACTGCTGCTTATCTTCCCAGTCGTTACGATACCATGCTATATGGGGTGTTTCATCGAGTATTCGTTCAACTTCACGCTGTACCTGCCGTATATGGGCAATGGTATCGCTGCTTATGCGAATTTCGATGGGTGCCTTATTGAGTTGTAGGGCTAAGATCTTAAATTTTACATGGGCATTGGCAAAATGATTCATCAGCACAGGACCGTACTCCTCGGCCACAGCACGAGTAGCCTTGTCGGACACGGTATTAATTACAAACTGGCCATAGTTCGAAGCTGGCATATTGGGGGCATAGGCAGCATGAAAACGTGGTGAGCTGGTGCCCACAAATGCCGTCACATTGACAATGCGCTTATCCCTAAGCAACATTCGCTCAATGCTATCCATCACGCTGGCAGTACTTTCGAGCGACGACCCAGTAGGGAGATAGACCTCAATAGCAAATTGATTCCGTTCGAGCTCGGGGAAAAGTTGCTGATCAATGGTGGTAAACCATGCAATAGCCAGACCAACCAATACTATTCCTGACCCAACTACCAGCCTTTGGTGTTCGAAGGCTCTTTCAAGCTGAGTATCAAACCAGCTTTGTAAACGATTGAGAAAAGAACCGTTGGATTTTTGCTTAATACCACGTTTTATGAATACGAAATTAAGATAAGGAACCAAAAATATTGCTACCAGAATAGAAACGATAAGAGCTACCGAAATTACCACTGGCATGGTTTCAAGAAATTCACCAGCAGTACCTGGTACCAGATACGCCAGCGGAATATATGCTACCATGATAGCCAGCGTAGCTGTAACAATGGGAGCCACCAGCTGCTGTGCACTTTTGATAGCCGCATGCCAGGGGGAAATACCCTGATCTATTTTTTCGACATGATTATCGATGACCACAATAGAATTGTCAACAATCATTCCGAGCACCAAAATAAGCGACGCCAATGAAACCGTATGTAACTCAATGCCCAGCATATACAATACACTCAGCGTAATAAAAACGGCGATAGGAATGGTAATTCCAGCTACCGAAGCCACCCGCATGGGCAACAATATCATGGTAACCAGTATTACGGCTACAATGGCTATAAAAAATTCTTTTAAGAAGTTATTTACCGAATCCTGGACATATTTGGGCAACTCGGAAATTTTAGCTATTTTGATGTCAGGGGGGCAATGTTTTTGAAAACGTGCAAGCGCTTCATCGACCTGGCGCCCATAGGCCACGATATTATTGCCGGCCTGCATTTCAAGAGAAAGTAAAATAGTACGTTTGCCGTTCTGTTTGATGTAATTTTCGGGATCCTCGTAACGGCGTTCGATGGCAGCAATATCTTTTAACCGTAATACATTGCCGCGGGGATCGGTGTAGACGATTTGTTCGGCCAAATCTGCTTCCGAACGAAAATTGGGTGGTAGATGCACCGCAAGGTAAATAGCGCTATCCTTTATTTTGCCGGCATAATCGATCAGTCCATTGGTTTGATAGGTGCCAAGCAAACTCAGCGTTTTAATATTATATTCATTCAATTTTTCCTGCCTGATTCGGATATAAATTTTTTCGTGCTGCAATCCATATCTTCTCATTTTAGAGGTGGCAGGTATTTTACGTATTTCGGCTTCAAGTTTCTCAAGCTGTTCCTCCAACTCCCGATACGAACGGGTGTCGGACGATAAGGTGATGAGCAACGCAGCAGTGTCGCCGAAATCAGAATTGGCTACCAGCGCAATTACTCCCGGTGGTAGCGAGCTTTTGAGTTCGTCGAGCCCATGCTTGATTTTCGACCAAAACTGATCGGCATTCTTAACATTATCGTTGAGCTCAACGAAAATATACATGATGCCATCTTTGGAATAAGAGTATGTCTTAGACTTTTTAATTTCCTTATAGCTAAAAATGTAATTTTCGACCTTTTTGGTAAGTTGCTCTTCCACTTGGCTTGCTGTTGCACCCGGATATACGCCTACAATTACTCCCTGACGTATGGTAAATTGGGGATATTCGTTTCGGGGCATCAGGAATAGAGCTATTACTCCTGCAAAGATGAGAACACCCGTAATAATTAGCACCACGTTGCGATGACGCATAGCCCCCTCAATTAACCCTATGTTTTTCATCATAATAAATTTAATTTTTAAAGGTATGATGGAACACCATGTTCGCAATTTTATCACTATTGTGTTTGCGTTCGCAGGAACATGGGTGTTTCATATCAATATGCTATTTGCTGGTTATCCGAAAGTTTTTCTTTTCCATCCAAAACAATGAGTTCGCCATCCTGCAGTCCTGTCTTAATTTCAACTTCGGCACCTGCATATTCACCCACCTGAACAGGACGTTTGCTAATTCTGCGGGTATGGGTGTTGATCACAAATACGTATGTATGACCCTGATCATCAGTGGTCACCGCACGGTATGGGATAAGCAAAGATTGCTTTGCCTGTACCAACGGCACCACTACGTCGCATACCATCCCAGGTTTAAGCGTATAGGAAGGATTATTTACCAGCACCCGGGCCGTATAGGTTCGCGAAAGCATATCGGCAACCGGGCTCATGTTAGCAATTGACCCCTCAAATGACTGATTTCCTAATGCAGCCACAGTAAAAGAAACTCGTTGCCCTACCTGCAAACGATTTACTTCCTGCTCTGGCACGGGAATTTTCACATACACCTTCTCAATTTTTACCAGTTCAAGCGGTGCTGCGGTAACAGCCATGGTCGATTGGCCCGGCTCAATATTTCGCCTGCCAATAAATCCATCTTCAGGGGCATACAACTTGCATTTGTTCAGGTTGTTACGAGCCAACTCCATTGACGAACGTGCTTGCTCCAAACCGGTCGTTATCTCTACCCATTTAATTTCGGGCAAACTTCCCTGATCATGCACTATTTTCAGTCTGTCGTAAGCATCCTGAGCCTGCTGGTACTTGGCCAACGATGCCTGGTACACATTCTCATAGTCGGACGGGTCAACCACGGCCAGCAGTTGCCCTTTCCTTACCCTATCGCCCTCCTGCACCAACACCTGCTGGACTGTTCCCGAAACCTGAAAAGTAAGTGGTATGGTGCGGTAAGCCTCAACCGTCCCGCTATAGCGCAGCACTATACCATCATTTGAAGTAGTTACCCTGTAGGGGGTTACCCGAATGACTTCAGAAGTTTTGTCCTCCTGCTTAACCCGATTCTGACAACCGGTCAGAAAAACAATCGCCGCAATAATCCAATATTTTCTTATCATTTTCTAATATTTTTGAATTATAACCTACTAAACGTTCGGTATGTATTCTACTAAAAAAATTAATTTTTCAGTAGCTGATATAGCTGATTTATTTGTGCCTTAAGTAAGGCAATAGATTCATCGACCGAATAATTTTTGATAATAAGGTTACCGGCCAACCCCATGGCAATTGAAAGATATAGCCTTGCCAATGTATCAGTATTCACATCGCTTCGAATTTCACAGCGCTTTATAGCATTCGCTAATATACGTCGAATGATCTCAGTTTTTTCCTCGATATATCGATCCTTGTCATCTTTAAAGCCAGGATAATGACGAAGAGCGTCGGAAATCATGGTAATGTAATGAATGGGAACAAAGGTTACATTAGGGGCAAACATGTTACGCAGCATACGGTGTATCTCACTAACCACAATTTCATTAAACTCTTGCAGCGAGGTGTTTTCGGTATCAACCTGCACATTAGGAAATACAAGATACTTATCAATCACTGCCTTAAAAAGATCCTCCTTGTTGGTAAAATGGTGATATAAGGCACCCTTGGTCATTCCCACAGCCTCGCTAATATCGCTGATGGAAACGCCTTCATAGCTTTTATTCAGAAAAAGCTCATACGCTTTGTCGATGATATAATCGCGTGAATTACTCATAGATTAACATACCAAACGTTCGGTATGCAAATATAATACCAATAAATTATTATAACCAAAATTAATTTTTTCGTCAGCCATTAATAATGTTAATTTACAGCATTACCTTTGCAAAGATTTTCTAAGACAGACACAAAAATTTTCAAATGACAATTTATTATACCAAAAAAACCTTACGCGATTTTCTTGATAGCCATACGGCAAAAGCTCGCATCGGATTTGTGCCCACCATGGGGGCATTGCACGAGGGGCATCTGTCGCTGGTGCGCTGTTGCAGAGCCGAAAATGACGTTGTAGTAGTGAGCATATTCGTTAATCCCACCCAGTTTAACGACAAAGAAGATCTGGCTAACTATCCTCGCACGTTGGAAAAGGACCTGGATTTGTTGCGCAGCGAGAACGTGGATGCCGTATTTTACCCATCGATAGAAGAAATGTATCCCGAACCCGATACGCGAACCTTCGATTTGGGCGGGCTCGACGCAATAATGGAGGGGGCTTTTCGTCCGGGACACTTTAATGGGGTGGTACAAATCGTTACCAAACTCTTTGATGTAGTACAACCCCACAAAGCCTACTTTGGTGAAAAAGATTTCCAACAGCTGACGATAATCCGCTATATTGTGCGTCAGCTAAACATTCCGGTTGAGATAATATCCTGTCCCATTGTTCGTGAGCCCGATGGGCTGGCAATGAGTTCGCGCAATCTGCTACTGGGCACATACGAACGAGAGGCTGCGCCATTAATTTCGCAAACATTGTTCAAGGCAAGGGAACTAAAGCAGAGTTTGTCGGTTACCGAACTTAAAAAATGGGTGACCGACCAGATCGATGCTAATCCATATCTGCAAACAGAATATTTTGAGATTGTCGATGACGTAAGACTTCAACCCGTTAGCAGCTGGGACGAACCTACAAACAAGGTTGGATGCATTGCAGTAAGAGCTGGCAAAATCCGCTTAATCGACAATATCCGGTTGTGAAGGGGAAGCCAACTAAATATACTCTTCCCCAAAATTCAGCTTTACGTCATTTACATACTGTCTTATCATCTGTTCGTTTTTAAGGCTGCAGATGAGCAATACGTTATTGGTATCCACCACAATATAATCATCGAGACCTTCAACCACTACGCATTTATTAGCTTCTGAACGAATGATATTGTGCGAAGCATTGTAGGCAAGTATTCGGGGATGGCTCCGATGATTGCCGTTTTCGTCCTTCTGTAAATGTTCGAAAATAGAACCCCAGGTACCGAGGTCGGACCAGCCAAAATCGCCACAACGAACAAAAACATTGTCGGCCATCTCCATAATGCCATAGTCGATGGAAATGTTTTTGCATCGTGGGTATATTTCGTTGATAAAATTTATTTCTTGTGACGTATTCAGTATGCTTTTTCCTTCTTCAAAGAGGTTAAAAATGTCGGGTAGATATTTTTGAAAAGCTTTGGTAATGCTTGGTACCGACCAGAAGAAAAGGCCTGAGTTCCAGAAAAATTCACCGCTTTCGACAAAAACTTTGGCCATTTCATAATCGGGTTTTTCTGTAAATGTTTTTACCTTTTTAAAATTTGGGTTTGCCTCAAGAAATGATTTTACTTCGTCCTTTTTGTTGTTTTTTTCTGTATCAATCTGGATGTAACCATACCCGGTTTCGGGACGGCTGGGGCGTATACCCACTGTAAAAAGGCCATCGATTTGGGCAGTAGCTTCGAGAATTTCCTGAACTATGCCCAGAAAAGCTTCTTCATCTACAATTCGATGGTCGGATGGAGCAACCACCATAGAAGCCGAAGGATTCTGTAATGATATTTTTGATGCAGCATAGGCTATGCATGGGGCAGTATTGCGTCGAAAAGGTTCCAGCAAAAGGTTTTCGGTCAAAAGTTGAGGTAATTGTTCCCGAACCAGCGACTCATAACGTGCACTGGTAACCACCAGAATATTGTCGATTGGGATAATACGAGCAAATCGGTTAAAAGTTTGCTGCAACAATGTTTGGCCTGTGTTGAGAATGTCGAGAAACTGCTTGGGGCGCGACTCCCGGCTGAACGGCCAGAAGCGACTCCCAACCCCACCGGCCATAATTACACAATAATGGTTTTTGTTCATAGCTACTTTATGTTCGGTTTTGAAATGCAAATACTAATGCACAAGCTACATTTTCGACTGGCGAAATTAGTAAATATTTATTCAAAAAGGCATAATACAGCATCCTCGTCTACTCTTTGCTTAAAAAATTATGTTTTATTAGCCCCTGTGATAGCGCATAAATGGTAAGTCCCGATACCGTTTTAATACCAGTTTTCTGGGTTATATTTTTCCGGTGTGTGATAACCGTATTAACGCTGATATTAAGGATATCGGCAATTTCCTTATTCGATCGGCCCGAAGCCAGGTGTAGCAAAACTTCCGTTTCCCGATCACTGAGGGTGTTGGTTTGTTCAGCAGTACGAGGGTTTTCAATATTTTCGTACACTCTTTTGAGTTTAGCGGCAAGTTTTTCCGGTGTATCGTGGAGGGTAATAACTTCATTAAATAATTCAAGCACTTGCTGGTCGAAATACATGTATTGCAGAGCTATCCATGCAACACGGGGGCACATGTCCTTGAGGTACTGGAATTGTCGTATCTGGTTAATAATAAGAATCGGGTTTATAATGGCCACCGTGTGCGACTTACGAATGCAGAGCTGAGGGAGATTCTCGAGGTTGATAAACAGTACCTCGTGTCGCAGGCGGTTTTTTCCGAGCAAGACACATAGTCCTTCCCGCAACATCTCCGAAGGTTCGACAATGGCAACGGGTATGGTTCTATGGGGTTTTTCCTTTAACATGTTTTTCCAGTTGGACCACCAGCGGCACAAGTACACGATCCTCAATTTGCGAATGAATGGCAAGGTCCGATTCCAGCTCAAAAAGATGGGTAAGTAGACGGCGACGCGCCTGTTGGTCTTCCCTGGCGGGCAGATATTTGATAAGTAAATTTTTCAGGTCCGATAATTTTTCCTCTATATCATCATGATGCTCCCGATACTCTTCAACCGAATATTCACTGGCATTTAACGGCTCGCCTGTTCCGTCCAACGCATGATATAATTTGGTAACATATGGAAATACTATCTCATTCTCATAATTAAGATGTTCGATAACCTCATTGAAGTATTCGTTGAAGAATTTCTCAACCAGGACGATTTCTTCCTGATTGGCTACTCCTTTCATTTGCCTTATCAGCTGAAGTATTTGCGGATAAATTTCTTCGGTAAAATATTGATGATCTTTTTTAAGATACTGCAAAATTACCGGCACATCATCAAAGGAAAGAGTACAATTGACCTCCTGCGAGGTGCCACAAAAAAGTTTGGACAGAGAGATAAAAAGCTCAGTATTAATGCTATTTTCGGTACATAACTGGGCAACTGTTTTTTCCTTCAATGGTAAACCAATGCCGAAATGTTCGAGCATCAGCGAAAGATAGGGATTTTCCAGCACAAGCTCGGCCACCCGCGTTTCTGGTGAGATTTTGATATGGCAGAAATGAAACATGGCAAAATACTTTGCAGTATCCAACAGCTATAATCCAAAAAAGTTTATTATATCCATATCTTTTATTATCTAACATTGCCCATTGTTAAGACTCCTCTATCAATAGCTTAACAAGAAAGGTGTTCAACATTTTTTTCAAAATAGTAAAAAAATACCTACTTTTGTTTAATTATCAAAAACTTAATTTTATTGCAATGGGCAATGGTTGCCTCAATTGTTAGATACCCGAAATTAATTAATGTTAGTATGAACGAACATGTTTGCACATGCAGCAAAACCCAACGACAATAGCTAACATGGAGTTCCATCTGACCATTAACTAAAAAATTGTTGACAGATGAAATCTATGGAAAAAAGAAAAGTGACGGTTAAGCATTATCTTAACTATCGTGCCAAGGAACGTATTTTTCAACGCGACAAGTTTTTTCCCTTATACATACAAATTATCGTAAATGGAAAAAAGGCTCAGATTAAGAGTCGTATACAGGAGTATCTCAAAATTTACCGTAGCGACATTGAACGACTTACCCAGAATAATGCCGAATATTACGATCTTATTCTGGAGGGTTATTTTTCGGAACGTTTGCTCGATGCCATTGAAAAAAAACAGATATTTCCCCTGTATCAGCTGCTCAATGACGAAATTGCAGTACTCAAACGCATTATTCTCAGCATGCGGCCTTTTGACAATAAAGATTTTACGCTTTTTAACTTTGGATGGGAATATCAGATCCATACCACTGAAATAACGAAAATTTTCGACAATAACATTAAGGATCAATTCAAAAAAGAGCTTCATCAACTATTTTTGCGCACCATCGATCAGGATGACAACCGCCAGCTATTTAAAATTGTAAATTTCTTTATCAATTATCTCAACTGGAATAATTCCTTCAGCAGTATATATGAGGCGGCTGCAGAGATTATGGCTGAAGAAATAAGGCTTATTGAGAATCTCATTTCAAAGGAATTATATACCTCCATCAAGGCCTATCTGTCCTATTTGAGCAAGGTCAATATTGTCAATCGTTTGTTTGAGCGTCGCCAGGAAGGCCGGATTACCACATTGTCGTATCTCGACTGGCAAACAGAAGTAAAAGAACAGGTGTATAACGAATTTATTGCGCATGTTGGTGAGCAAAAGGCACTTGAATATATCCTTAGTCTCGATGGCATTTTACAGCGGACTATTAAGCCTGGCGCAATAGCCTCATAGTTTTTTTGAATTGAAGGGAAAAAACTAACTTTGCGCCAATTTTCGAAGTCAAATGGGATGGGATTTGTATCTTTACAATACGCTGAGTCGTCGGAAGGAAAAATTTGAGCCCTTAAATCCTCCTCATGTTGGAATGTATGTTTGTGGCCCCACGGTATACGGTGATCCACATCTGGGGCATGCCCGACCAGCTATAACTTTTGATGTGCTGTTTCGCCTGCTTACACATTTGGGATACCGTGTACGATATGTGCGAAACATTACCGATGTGGGACATCTTGAAAATGATGCCGACGAGGGTGAAGATAAAATAGAGAAGAAAGCCCGACTCGAACAGCTCGAACCCATGGAGGTTGCCCAACATTACACCAATCGCTATAGAAAATTTATGGAGGCTATGAATGTGCTGCCTCCCAGCATTGAGCCACAGGCCTCGGGACATATCATCGAGCAACAGCAGATGATTGAGGCAATCATGAAAAATGGTTTTGCATACGAGAAAGAGGGGTCAATATATTTTGATGTAGAAAAGTATCATCGAAAATACCACTACGGGAAACTTTCGGGAAGGGTGTTGGAAGAGCTCCAGAATCAAACGCGCGAGCTCGAAGGGCAAGAATACAAGAAAAATCCCGTCGATTTTGCCCTATGGAAGAAAGCTACACCCACCCACATCATGCGCTGGCCATCGAAATGGAGCGATGGCTATCCAGGATGGCACCTTGAGTGCTCGGCCATGAGCCACAAATACCTTGGTGAACGATTCGACATTCATGGAGGAGGAATGGATCTTATTTTTCCTCACCACGAATGCGAAATAGCCCAAAACGTAGCAGCGCTTGGATACGAATCGGTGAAATACTGGATACATAACAACCTGATAACTATCAATGGTCAGAAGATGGGCAAATCGCTGGGTAATTTTATTACCCTCGAGGAGCTTTTTACAGGTTCCCACCCTTTACTGGAGCAGGCCTACAGCCCCATGACCATTCGATTTTTTATACTTACAGCCCATTATCGAAGTACACTCGATTTTTCAAACCCGGCTCTTCAGGCTGCAGAAAAGGCGCTCAAACGTTTAGGGTCGGCCCAAAAAAAGATTTCGCTACTGCCAACTGCACAGTCTACCTCTTTTCCTTTGGAAGAATGGAAAAACAAGTGCTACGAAGCCATTTGCGACGATCTCAATACGGCTTTGCTTATCTCTCAGCTGATGGAAGTATCCCATTTTATTCATGCCGCATACGACCGAAAAGCCACCATTACCGAAGTAGATAAAAAACAGCTGAAAGAGCTGTTTAAGCTTTTTGTAGAAGACATTCTGGGCTTGCAGCAGGAAGCAGGCACCAACAATCGAACCACGGAAATCATTGGCCAGCTGGTCGATATGATTCAGCAGCTGCGCATGGCTGCAAAAGCCAATAAAGATTATGCTACATCCGACAGGCTACGCGACGAATTGGGCAAGATTGGCATTGAGCTGCGCGATCGCAAGGATGGCTACGAATGGTCGATAAAAGAAGAATAGATAGAAAAAACAAATATCATCAGAACTTTTCCGACATTACTCTTTATGAAATGAGCATAATAGTAATTCCGCTTACCTGATTGCAGATATGAGTTAAAAATTTACCAGCAAACTTTATCCGACCATTTAAAAGCTATTAAAATAGTTACGAATGAAAACTTATTTTTCAACCCATCCTGCCAACGTTTTCCAGTATTGTCCCCGCTGTGGCTCCAAAAGTTTCGTTTTTGACCAGCAAAAGCGTTTCAACTGTAATTCTTGCGGGCTGGTGTATTATCTCAACGCAGCCACTGCCGTAGCAGTGATTATTCGACTTTTAGATGGACGCCTTGTGCTTACCCAGCGTCGATTCGAACCAGCTGCCGGCAAGTTTGATTTGCCCGGTGGATTTGTTGACTTAGGTGAACGAGCTGAAGTTGCAGCGGTACGCGAAGTACAGGAAGAGATAGGTATCACACTCGAAACCCATCAGCTTGAGTTTCTGGCTTCTTTTCCCAATACCTACGAATATAAGGGCGTTTGCTATTATACCTGCGATATAGCCTTTGTTGCCCATTTTGATGGAAAAGAAGATTTCGAGGCCAACGATGATGTTCAGCACGTAATTACTATCTTCCCCTCAAAAATAGACTACAATAGCATTTCATTCGAATCCATTCGCAATATTTTAAGGGTATATTGCGAAAAGTACGCAGGAGAAAGTCTTCAGAAGTAAATATTCATTTGGATGGTTATAAAAAAAATATTACATTTGCGCCGCTAAAACACATGGTGGATGTAGCTCAGTTGGTTAGAGTACCGGATTGTGGTTCCGAGGGTCGTGGGTTCGAGTCCCATCTTCCACCCACAAAAGGCTGTTGATAAAACAGCCTTTTGTATTTTTTACCGCAAAATTCTAAATCGATAACCAAGCGTTCCCAAATCCTGACATGAAAGAAGCACTATAATGTGTAGCTACCAGAAAATAACCTTTCAGAAAATTTACCCCTGACACATCTTGTAGAAGAAAAGTTTTCAAGACCTTACCAATACACAAACCTTAAATATTTTGCCCATGAAAAGTAAAAAAATAAAATAGCCATGTTATAGCAGCAATATTCCACTTTTGCATGGCATTTTTTTAGCTCAGGGCTACATCGAGAAACATCATAATAGTAAATCCGATTAGCGCACCAATGGTAGAAAGGTCGGTTTCCTGGCCGCTTTGCGACTCGGGGATCAGTTCTTCAATGACGACGAATATCATGGCTCCAGCCGCGAATGCAAGAGCATAGGGGAGTATAGCGGTCACGGCTACCACCAGGTAGGCGCCAATCACAGCTGCGATGGGTTCAACAAAACCCGAAAGCTGGCCTATGAAAAATGCTTTTCCACGGCCAAAACCTTCGCGCCGGAGCGGGATACTTACGGCAGCACCCTCGGGAAAGTCTTGAATCCCAATCCCCACAGCGACCGCAATGGCAGCCGACAGGGTTACCAGATCGTGGTTGCTGGCCAATGCACCAAAGGCTACCCCTACCGCCAATCCTTCGGGAATGTTGTGAATAGTAATAGCCAGAATAAGCAATACGCTGCGTTGCCAGGAGGTTTTGATTCCTTCAGTTTTGCTGGTATCCAAACCCATGTGTAAATGGGGCAATAACTTATCGATTAACAGCAGCACTGCTCCTCCACTTAAAAAGCCTACTACGGCCGGTAACCATGGGGTAATGCCGCGTGCTACTGCTATTTCAATCGAAGGCTTGAGCAATGAAAAAAAACTGGCAGCTATCATTACACCTGCCGCAAAACCTAACATTGCATTTAATAAATTTCGATTGAATGATTTAAAAAAGAATACTAACGCAGCACCTGCGCTGGTTACCAGCCAGGTAAAAAGTCCGCCCAATAAAGCAAGTATTATAGGGCTGATTCCCAGTAAACTTTCCAGTGTCATAGCACGAATATTTTTAGACAAACAAAGATAAACGAAGTAGAGCTAAATAATGTTTAACGAATTAGCTCTTTTTCGGGATCCCAAAAAATATCCTTAAAATTCAGGATAACATCGTCTTCGATGACAGCCCCTTCTTGCTCGAGTAGCTGACGCATGAGGTGTTCACTGCCAAAATAGTGTTTTCCAGTTAGTCGACCATGCCTGTTGACCACACGATGAGCAGGTACCGGAAAACTGGCTGTGTGACATTTATTAAGAGCCCAGCCTACCATACGAGCCGACCGTCCGGTACCCACATATCGGGCAATAGCACCATAGGTGGTGACTCTACCGTAAGGAATGCAGGCTACAACCCGATATACTTCCTCGAAAAATTGCCCATTCATCGTTTTCTTTATATTATCCTTTCTGCATGGTCAAGGGTAAAACGAAGATAATATATGGGCTTGCCTTCCGCCAGAAACATTTTTTCATAAAAGGTTTGAATTTGTCCGGCAAGCTCATGGCGATAGGGCGACTGATAAAGATTATCGGTAGCGGCCAGTAGCATAAGCCGGTTGTTTTCGATTACTTCCAAAGTATAAGCATAAAGCTGTTCGTTATCAGTTTTGAGGTGCACAATACCGCCGGGCTTGAGAAAACTTTTGTATCGATTCAAAAACATGGGAGAGATAAGGCGTTTACGTTTTCTGTTACTCTGTGGTTGGGGATCGGGGAAGGTAATCCAAATCTCTTCAACTTCGTTGGGTGCAAAAAAAGATTCAATAAAGTCGATACGTGTGCGCAGAAAACATACATTTGAAAGATTTTCAGAGAGTGCCTGACGAGCACCTACCCATAGACGATTCCCCTTAATATCAATGCCTATGAAATTTTTGGAAGGATAACTGGCAGCCATGGCCACCGTATATTCTCCTTTTCCGCAACCAAGCTCGAGTATTATAGGATTTATGTTTTTAAATCGCTGTTCGTTCCATTTACCTTTCAGGGGATGATTTTTCCCGAAAACTTCTTCCAGCTCAACTTCAATAACATTCGGGAAAGTATGCAATTCGGCAAAACGCTGAATTTTATTTTTTCCCATAAGCCTCAGTCATTCTTAATTTCGCTGTTTTTGATCAGCATGCCTAAGTCGGTAATACCCTGCAACTTTTGCTCTCGCATACCATGATAAATATAGAATATGTAGCGTCCCGTCTGTCCAAATCGGATATTTCGTTTAAAAATTAGCTGTAGAGAATAAACGTCCCCTATGCCTCTTCCAAACCATTTACCGCGAGTATCGGCAAGCATAAATTCTACGGTATCTTTCTGCGAATGACCGTTGGGAGCCAATGTTGTAATGAAAAGAAATATGTTGCTATAGGGATATTGACCGGTATGACGGAGTGTGAACAGAATATCCTTGTAGTTAATCGTGTCGTTACAATGGTATTCGAATCGCAAGGGTTTTGCCATATCCCACACAGCGTGGGGAATATCTCTTTTTTCTGCCATGTCAGCTGTGTTGTGGCACGACCAGAGCATATTTAGCGCAATCAATAGAAAAGTAACCTGAAATATTCTATAGTAAAATAACCTCTTATACAAGCAATTGAGAATAATCTTAGATTTCATGGATTCGGGTATTATTTGGTATGATGCCGGTTTCGATTGTGATTATGATTTGCTGCGTGAGGTGATCTTGAATGTTGTTGTTCCTGAGGTTTTTTATGGTCGAAACGGGTCAGGCTATCGTCGCCAATGACATCGTGATAATCGAGCTCTTGCGGCACCCCGGTTATGTAAGTAATGGGCTCCTGCTCTATTTTGGCTATTTGTCCCTGCTTATTAAGTTCAATAATATGGTTGACCTTTTCCACCGACAGAGGGATAAACTGCATAGTGCCATTTTCGGTAGGTAGAGCATACCACATGATGTAACGGAAGAAATCACTTTTCTGGTATCTTAAAGTTCCTTTGTCGGTTTCAAGCGCGACAGTGGTATCGGGGAAGTCCTTCTGGGCATCGAGATAGACGTCGAGTTCAAAATTAAGGCAGCATTTTAGCTTGCCGCATTGCCCTGCAAGTTTCTGAGGATTAAGTGCTATTTCCTGATAACGGGCTGCTGCTGTTGATACAGAAACAAACTGGCTAATCCAGGTACTGCAACATAATTCGCGTCCACAGGTACCAATGCCACCAATACGTCCCGCTTCCTGTCGGGCACCAATTTGTCGCATCTCTATTCGTACCCTGAATTCTTCGGCCAATACCTTGATAAGTTCACGAAAATCGACCCGTTCGTCGGCAATGTAGTAAAAAATAGCTTTTGTGCCATCGCCCTGGTATTCTACATCTCCAATTTTCATTTCAAGACGTAGCTGTTCACTTATTTTTCGGGCTCTAAGCATGGTTTCGTGTTCGCGGGCAATGGCAGCCTGCCATTTTTCAATATCAACACTTCGGGCTTTACGATATATTTTTTTTAATTCCTCGTTGGTAGCTTTGGCTTTGGAATGTGCATATTGCCGCACCGCCAGCATACCCGTGAGCGACACTATGCCAATATCATGACCCGGAGAGGCCTCAACAGCAACAATATCGCCACTGCGCAAATCAAGCTCGTTGACGTTGACATAAAAGCCTTTTCGCGTATTTTTAAAGCGTACCTCTACAATATTCGACTGCAATTCAGTGGCAATATCTTCTGTCCAATTGTATGTGCTCAGCTTGGCGCATATTTGCGTATTGCACCGGTAACAATCGCTATTATCGGTCTCAAGGGCATGGCAACCACGGTATATCATGGAATTCGAGTTTTTCACGTTATTTAATCCTTATAGCTTTACTCACCTGCAAAGCTACATCTAAAAAAATAATTTTTGCATTGCCGTTATGTTCAATCTGAAAAATAGCACTCTCAAATTGCTCGGCAAGCAGTTCTACGTTTTTTTCTGTTACGTAGGGATGAAAATTTTTGGAAAAGCTTAAAGCCCTTTCAGTTAAATAAGCAATATCATTACCAACTGTGGTAAGCGCATAATTTTCGCGAATCAGTTGTAGAGCATATGCAAAAAACTGTTTCTGTTTTTCACGACCCAGCGTAGCCATTTCCGATGCCCATTCCATCAACCCATTAATCTGAACTTTATATGCCAGACGCATCAGGTTTACGAAAGGTTCGAACCAGCATTCTTCTTCCTCATTCTTCTCAATCAACTGCAAAGCACGAAGATAGCTACCCTTAGCTATTCGTACTAAATTATTCAGTCTGGCTTCTTCTATCGGCACACGGCTATCAAGTGCCTCACGCAACGAATTAGAATCGATTGGCGGTAAGAATATTTGCTGGCACCGCGAAAGAATGGTTGGCAATATCGAATAGGTATCTTCGGCAACCAGTAAAAACAAGGTATCGTGTGGGGGTTCCTCAAGAATTTTCAGCAGTTTGTTGGCACAGTGAATGTTCATTTTTTCGGCCAGCCAGATGATAAGAATTTTGTACGATGACTCAAAGGGTTTATACATAACCTTTTCGAATATACGACTACTTTCGGCCTCAAAAATACTGACCTGCTTATTTTCCGAGCCAATAGTCTCTACCCATTGATTAAGCGTAAGGTAAGGGTTCGATATTACACTGCTACGCCACTGGGTAATATAATAATCGCTAACTGGAGCTTTGCCATCGCCCGGATTTATGATAGGAAACACAAAATGCAAGTCGGGATGTACTAGTTTTTCAGCTTTTTTACAGGAAGGACAAATTCCACACGCATCGGCTTCAGAGCGGCTGGTACACATTACATACTGGGCAAATGCCCATGCAAGAGGCAAGCCGCCTGTACCCTCATTACCTGTAAATAGTATGGCATGGGGTATGCGATTTTCTTTTACCATTTGCCGTAGGCGGTTCTTTATGGCTTGTTGTCCAACTACTTCGCTAAATTTCACCTTGTATATTTTTAACATTAATGAATACATCCACCTGCATCCCTTGCAGAAAGTATATTTCTGTACAAGGTGCCACAAAATTAGGGATTATTTAGTTTCGTTGGATGAGGTGATGTTTTTGAGATAAACAAACACTGCTGGCGCAATCGATTCAATAGGCTGGTAAAAGCGGGATTTTTGCCGCACCTCTTCCGAAGGCCAATTCCACTTTATGATAGACAGGTGTAGGATTACCATTAGTAAACTGAGGATGAAAGCACTTTTAAACAAGGATAACAATGCACCCCCAAGACGCATAAGAAAGCCTAAATCCAGATCCTCAAAAAATGCCTGAAGAAATCGACCCACAATAGTAACCACCACAACAACACCCATAAAAATCATAGCAAACATGACAATTCGGGCAATGGCAGGAGAATGGATTATGGATGGCGTAATTAGCGGTGAAAGCATCTGGGTGAGTTTTACAGCCAGAAAAATACCCAATACCCATGCAGCTAATGAGGTAAGTTCACGAATCAGCCCTTTTTTATAGCCACTAAGTGCCGAAAACAGTAGCAGGATAATAAGAACAACATCGATGAATGTCATGGGGCTACTACGTTAAATGATTAAAATAAAAAAACAGTTCGAATATAGAATAAAAAAGGAAAATATCTTCTGAAAGCCACCATAAAATTTTTAGTAATGAGGAAATAAGAATTTTTTGGGGAACCCTTTTTAAGATTATGTTGGACAAATAGAATGAAGATGTAATGAGGCAATTAACAATTGGCACCCGACATTTTATCAATATCACCCCTTGGGTTATCAATTGAAGCAGCAGTTATTAACATCATAATAAGATGGTAGTTTGTTAGTTAGCTACTTTTACAGAAACATTACAATCTAAAAAGCTATGAAACACCCATGTTCCTGCAAACGCAAACACAATAGTGATAAAATTGCGAACATGGGTGTTACATCATACCTTTAAAAATTAATTTTATTATGATGAAAAAACAACTACTACTTACCAGCCTGATTTTTGTAAGTACCAGCGTTTATGTCAGCGCCCAGATGGTTATTCAGGGCAGCAACATGGAAGATGCCAATGCCTGGACAGTAATTGATGTTGGCGATGCGTATGATCCCTCCGAAGTAACCTTCAATTATACAGCAGACAAACCCAGTAAGGGACAGGGGGGGTGTCTGAGTATTGCGGCTTCAGGGATTACCCGCAATTTTATTTATCAACCAGTAAACCTTCGGAAGGGACATACCTATTTTTTAAGTTGTGCTCTTAAAAACGCTGGCGATGCAGATATTCAGAATTATTGGCTTGAAATTAACCTGGTAAAACGGGAGCCGGTGTTAGTTGGAGAAGGTACCTCATCCGATTTTGGAGTGGATAAATACGAATACCAGATAGGGATGCATTACTGGCGTAGCATAGGTTCAACCGCCTACGATCGTATTACAGCCGACTATGACGATCTGATGGAAAAAACATTACCCTTTGACTGGAAAAGTGTTTTACCTGGAGGAAAAGATTCGGTTATAACAAATCCTCGAGATCCTAATTTTGTTGGTAAACATGGCGACAGCATTATTTTCACCATTGCCGATACGGTAAGTACCGAAGACTGGTACCTACTTATCAAGGCAGGAGCCTTTATGACGGCTGGGACTGCAGAACCTCGATATAACTGGCTGCTCGACGAGCTTATACTTTGGGATATGACCGAACCTCTGCCAGCAACTGCCATTAAATCAGTAGCAAAATCAACCGAAATACTGATAACACCCAACCCTGTTTCTGGCAATACATTACGAATAAGCGGTTATGCCGGAATGGCTCTTTCATACCGCATTTATGATCTTTCGGGCAAGGTTATATTGGAGGGTAAAACTATTGACCATACCATTGCTATAGATAAGCTTAAAGCAGGATTATATAGCCTTGTGCTGGTTGATGGTCAGCAGGTAATAACCTCGAAATTTGTAAAACAGTAGAGCTATTTTGTGTAGTACAAATTATTTTAAAACCCAGGAGCAATGATTAATGTCTCCTGGGTTATTTTTTAAACATCATCCTTACTGACAAATTTTCCTGGAAACATTACAGTTTTTTCAATACAAAAAGGAATACATCATTTTCGCGCAAGGGGACCTCGCGAACATATTTGCCCGTAGCATTGATTTTTACAATTTCACTGGATAGGGGTAACCCTCTACTCTGGCTTTTCAGGAATTCTACCTGACGTTGAGTTAACTGAGCCGGTCTGTTCAGTTTGACGTATGCCGTATAAGGATCATTGTGTTGGTAACCTATCTGATACATCTCCCAAAGATAGGTTCCCTGGGGAATTTCACTAATATCGAGCACGAGGCTTCCTTTTGATCGGGCCGGCAGGTCGTGTATGTAATAATCCTGGTTGTTGATGCTATCGGGAAGGGTATAAGTAAAATCCCAGCAAAGTATCTGTAGGTCACCCTTGTCGTTTTTACATGCCCACGAGCGCTGATCGGTATTTACAAGCTCTGTTTCGCCCAGCTTGTTGAGAAAAGCATAAGCATGGAAAGCAGGTTTTTTGATTCCCTGATAGTTAAGCAGCCCAAAACCTCCATGGAAAGGAGTAAAACGTGGTCCTGCCTCTTCGAAGATATCGGTAAATACCCAGTACGACATTGAATTTACAGCGTTCCCTACCTGTTTTATTTTTTCGAGGATATATGCAGCTTGATGATAGCTATCGTGTATGGGGTCAGCGGGGGTATACGAAGAGCTCCATTCGGTATAATGAAGTTCGAGATGGGGCATGGGGGATGCAGCAATTTCACGGCGCGATTCAATCATATCTTTGCTAACGCTCCAGGCGTCTTTGCTCAAAATAGTGCCGGTTTCACCATACTGGTCAAGATACCCAGCTTCGACACCATAAGAATGGGTACTGATAAAGTCGATGGGCACATTGTTTTTGTAACAAAAATCTATCAAATCCTTTTCCCAGGCCGCGCCTGCTGTAGCTGGTCCTCCCACCCGATAGGCCGGGTTGACACTTTTTATAGCTAGTGCAGCATGACGATACAATCTAAAATATTCTTCTTGCGTACCGGTCCAGAAGTAGGATGTAAGGTTGGGTTCGTTCCATACCTCGAAGTACCAGCTTTTGACCTCCTCGGGGCCATAACGTTCGGTAAAATGTTGCACGAGATTCCGGATAAGATCTTCCCAACGCTGGTAATCTTTTGGAGGAGTAACGTTTCCCTTCCACCAGAAGATATTACGGTCGCCGCTGGCCAGGGCAGCTGGCATAAAACCAAGTTCTACGAAAGGTTTCATGCCGATGCCCAGAATAAAGTCGTACAGCACATCGATATATTGATAATTGTACTGTGGATTTCCCTTCCGATCCTCGCTGTATACGCCCATGTCATCGCATAGAAGTCCATGCATGCGAATGTATTTGAAACCACATGTCTCTCTTACCAGTTTAAGCTGCTCTTGCCAATCGGCTCGTAACCCTTCGTTGGCACGGCCAGCCCCCACACATTCCTTAAAAGCCTTATTAAATTTTCCTTTTTCCTGCTGGTAATCTACAGAAATGGTGCGTACCGTTTCGGTCTTTGGTTTAGGTGCTGCCCATATTTGTTCAACCAAAAATATCAGCAGGATGAAAATAATTGTTAAATATTTTGTCTTCATGCTTTTTAAATTTTATTGGTTAACTCCTTGCAAAATAGCGTCGAGTGCTTGCTGGTCGAACACTTTCAGATTGGGTCGATCGAAAATGCCGCTGGCAAAGGCTCCTAATCCACCATTATCCCAGTAAAAGGGCAAAATACCATTTTTTCTGGCCTGCTGGGTTACATATTTAAGGTAATAGGCACGCGAGGCAAGATGCAGCTGTAAGGCATCGCCCGTAAGATTTGAACGGCGTGTAGGGGCATATTCCCCAAGAACTACCGGTATTCCTTTATCAACAAACTGGGTTTTCATGAGTCCAAAAAGCCGTTCGACAGTTTCTTCTTCACCCCAGGTAGCATTACGTTCGGGGTCGGTAGTGGAATGATAATCTTTTCCCCAGTAATAAAACATTTTACCCCAGCTTTCATCTTTTTCAAGCCCGCAGAAGTTCCAGGGGGTGTAGTAATGTATTTCTACCATCAAACGATTGGCAACCTTGTCCCTGGGAAGTTTTTTCATCAGGTTATAGGTTTTTTCAATGTCGGTCGAGGGTCCTTGAATTACCAGCACCCGATAGCTATTTTTCCCCCCGGTTGCGCGCACAGCATTAATAAATGTCTGATGATAGGAAAGCAGCACACTCATTTGCTCGGCATTATCTACATTGGGCTCGTTGGCGCTGGCAAATAGCAGGTGCTCATCGAAGTCGCGCAGGTGTGTGGCGATTTGCTCCCAGAAGGCTTTTTGTTTGGCATTGTTCTCCTTTTGTTTTTGGAGAGTGCAGTTGTTTTCGAGCCAACCACCGTCCCAGTGAATATTGAGGATAACATACATATTGGCGTCGGTACAATACTGCACAACTTCTTTTACCCGATCGAGCCAATTGGGATCAATTTGTGCAGTTTCCTGATCAATCACATATTGATTCCACGAGCAGGGGATACGAATGGCATTAAATCCACTGGCCTTTACAAGTTCAATCAGAGCCTTCGATACTTTGGGATTCCCCCAGGCTGTTTCACCCCCTATTGCCTCGAGCGTATTGCCAATGTTCCATCCCACCCTGATGGCTGCGGCTATTTGTTGGGCAGTGCTGTTCATGCCCGTAGCATCGGGTGCTTGAGGCGAAGTGTTAAAAGTAGGATAGAGACTGGCTTCCTGGGTTATTTTAAGGGCCACCGCCGGTGCATTTTCCGACGAAATGAGCAACTCGCCATTTCTATCCTGGGTTAAGGGATTGTCGGTAACGTACACCTTTACTTCGGTGCTACCGCTAATACCCTCAATCGGAGTGCATCTAATCCAGTCGGCCTGTGTAACGATATTCCATTGCGGAGCATTGGTGGTAATAAAAAACGTTAAGGAATCTTCGGCATTCGAAAAATTAAGTTGCGTTGTACTGGTAGTCAGAGTATAATCAAGGTTTGAAGGTTCCTGCGTAATAATTACGCTGACCGGTGTGGCATCGCCGGCAGTAAAAACAAGCGTATCGCTACGCAATGTTGTGGTTTGCGTATTTACAGTAATTGTGATAATATCCCGGGGTCCTTTGCCAAAATTGCGCGAAACCGTAATCCACGGTGCTATATTACTACTAATTTTCCAATTGCTGGCGTTAGTTTCAACCACCAGGCTATCGCTACCTCCAGCCGCAGGAATCTCAATTTTCGGGGGCGAAACCGTTAACGTATTCTGCTCCTTACTTTTTTCGCAACCTGCCAGCCAGGTGGAAAATGTTGTCAGAGCCATCAACACCCAGATGTTTCCTTTTGATTTCATAAGCACTCTTTAATTTAAAAAATTACATTTATGCAAAGGTACATGGATGTATTAGGAAGAAATAGGTAGTTTTGATAACAAAAAGTGCCTAATTTGTAAAAAAAGTAAATTATCAAAAGGACATCGCAGGCTGAAAATACCCACGGGCAAAAGTCACTTTAATAAAGCGAATCATCCTTTTGCTGTCAACTAAAAACAAAGCTATTTTTTAGCATGCTGCTTTAGAATTGGCTCAATTTTCTGCAAAATTCTTTGAGTCGAACCCAGATTTTCCTGAACATAGTTTTTGCATACCTGACAAGCCAGGGAGTATAGTTTGTCGTCGTTAAGCAGGTCATCCATAGTTTGCGCAAAACTTTTGTAGCTGCCAACAGAGAAAGCGCCCTGCCGGCTGGTCAGGTCAACTGCTTCCTGAAATTTCTGAAAACGGGGTCCGAAAAGCACCGGAATACCATAGGTGGCAGCTTCCAGAATGTTGTGGATACCTTTTCCAAAACCACCGCCAATATAGGCTATGCAGCCATATCGATATACCGACGAAAGTATACCCATTACATCGATGATAAGGATGCGATAGTTGCTCAGATTTTGCTCATTACTGATTTGCGAATATCGTATAACGTTACCCTTAAAAGCCGCTGCCAGATCTTTCAGATGCTTTTCATCGTCCACCTCGTGTGGGACAATAATATACTTAATAGAGGGATGTTCAGCCAATTTTTCATTATAGTATCTTACCAATAAGGCCTCATCGGGGGGCCAGGTACTACCCGCTATGATCACTCTCGACTGTCCGGCAAAAGCATCAATGGCCGGTAAATGTTTGCTTGTCGAAGCTATCTGAGCCACCCGATCGAAACGAGTGTCACCACATACCTCTACCTGACGCATTCCAATCTGATTTAAAAGAAGTTCAGATTGCCTGTTTTGCACAAAAATAAAGTCGAACTTTAATAATAGCCTCCGATACCAACCTCCATACCAGCTAAAAAATACCTGATTGGGACGAAAAATGGCTGAAAAACAGAATAACGGTATACCCGAAAGATAAGCATGGTGAATAAAGTTATACCAAAACTCATATTTGATAAAAAAAATGGCCTGGGGCTTAACAATTTGGTAGAAACGCTGTACGTTCCAGCTAAAATCGAAGGGTATGTAAAAAATATAATCGGCGCCAGCATAATTTTTTTTGGCCTCGTAACCCGAAGGCGAAAAAAAGGTAAGCAATATTTTGTATTGGGGATACAGTCTGCGGATTTCTTCCATAACGGGACGTCCCTGTTCAAATTCGCCAGTTGAGGCGGCGTGAAACCATAGAATAGGCACTTCATTATTGCTTAGTGTAACTCTCAACCGGCGTAGCAAGTGACGATGACCCTGGAGCAATTTTCGGGCTTTTCGATTGAAAGGAGCAGCTATCACTATTGCCATATACATCAGAGCAATAGCAAGATTGTACAAAAATACCATAAGCAATTGTTTTGCAGAAGTGCTGCAAACGTATAAATTTTTTGCCTCGAAACAAAACGCAGTTAGTAAAACACCCCCTGCAAGTACATTTTGGTTTTTTCTTCTTTAGGATTGTTAAGGATTTCCTGAGCCGGCCCGTGTTCAACAATCTCGCCCATGTGCATGAAGATAAGGTAGTCGGCAATTTGGCGGGCTTGACGAAGGATGTGGGTAACCATTACAATGGTATAATTTTTTTTCAGCTCGGCAAATTTTTGCTCGATGGCCTGGGTTGAAATAGGATCCAGCGCCGAAGTAGGTTCGTCGGCCAGAATAATTTTAGGGTCAACAGCCAGTCCCCTGGCCAGACAAAGTCTTTGCTGCTGACCAATGGAAAGACGAGAAGCAGGCTGATGCAGCCTGTCTTTTACCTCATCCCACAAATTCACCTCCCGTAGATAATATTCCACACGTTTGGCCAGTATGCTTTTGTTTCTTCGTCCACCTATCTTCAACCCAAAGGCTACATTGTTGAAAATGCTCATGGGAAGGGGAAAAGGACGTTGCGCCAATAATCCCATTTGTTTCCGAATTTCTGTAATGTCGCGCGAGGTATGCAAAATATCCTCATCACCAATGAAAATTTGTCCCGAGATATCGATATCCGACGACAGATCGGTCAATCGGTTAAGGGCTTTCAATAGGGTAGTTTTACCACATCCCGATGGACCAATAATGACCGTAAGCTTATTGGCCGGGATATCGACATTGATATTTTTAAGAATATGCTGCTTATGGATGTAAAGGTTTAAATTGCGTATACTTATAGCATGATTCATGGCTCAATGTTTTTTGAGTTTTTGTGAAAAATACCTCGAAAGGATACTGATAATAAGCACCATAAGGGTTAGCACGACTGCTGCAGCATAAGCCCTGCTTTTCACTTCTTCGATAGGCGAATTGAGCTGGAAAAAGATGGCCAGCGGCAGCGTGGCAGCGGGTTTGGACAGAGAGGTTGGTATCCGGTCCGAAAATCCTGCCGTAAATATTACTGCCGCCGCATCGCCGATAGCTCGTCCCAACGCCAGCAGGATGGCAGTCACAAAACCTGTACTGCATTGACGTACAAATATTTTGAAAGCTACCTCGGTTCTATTGGCACCTAACGACAGGCCAGTTTCGAGCAGACCTTCCGGTACACCCCGGATCACTTCATCCATCGAACGTATCATGATGGGCAATACAAAAAGTGCTACCGTGATGATACCCGCCAGCAACGAAGCCTTCATGCCCAAATAAATCATTATCATAAAAGCAAATGCCCCGTATACAATGCTGGGAATCCCCCATAGGGTATCCATTAAAAACCTGATGATATGCACCCAGCGCTCGTGATTCTTCATGTGTATATTGAGAAATAATGCTACTGGCAATGCTATGATCAATGCCAGCATTACCGCACCAATCGAAAGGTACAATGAACCAAGAATTGCGTTGGCAATACCGCCCTCGCGACCAAAATAATATCCGCCCTTTGGAGCCTGGGTAAGCATTTCCCATGTGAGAGAAGGCAAGCCATTCTTAGAAATAGCCACAAGAATTAACATCAATACGCCCCCCATCAGCATGGTTGAAACAAACATCAGGGTCCGAAAAAAATTTTCCTCTATCTTTCGCCAGTTCATCGATTACATGCTTTTCTCAAAACGAACAATGGTGTACCGTCCTAAAATATTAAAAAAGAGCACTATCAACAGTAAAATGAAAGCCGCCATCATCAATGCCGAATCGTACAGCGGAATGGATAGCATTTCACCATAATTATTGATAAGCAAGGCAGGCAAGGGATAACCAGGCTGAAAAACACCGGTAGGAATTTTAACTACATTCCCTGCCACCATGAGCACCGCTATAGTTTCGCCAAAGGCACGGGAAATGCCCAGGCCCGTTGCCGAAATAATACCCGGCATCGCTTTGCGTAGAATCACCTTTTTTACCGTTTGCCACCGCGTGGCCCCCAACGAAAGGGTAACTTCCGTAAGCTCAACCGGAATGCTCTTGAATATTTCAATGAGAATATTCAGTATAAACGGCAGAATCATGATAGCTAACACTATACCCCCTGCCAGAATGCTATAACCCGACACTTTAATACCCAACAGTAATGCCAGCGCCTGCACAGCTGGTACCACTGCTATTACTCCCCAAATACCATAAATCACTGAGGGTAAACCCGCCAGAATATCAATCAACGGATGAACCCATTTCAGTACCCAGCAACGGGCAAAAGTGGTCAGATGTATAGCCGACAACATAGCTATGGGAAGCGCTATGATAATGGCAATTAGAGTAATCCATAGGGAACTTAATATAAAAGGATATAAACCAAACTTACCACTTAAGGGCTTCCACTCGGTCGAACTTATCAATTCCAGTAAATTGTATTGCGCTAATATGTGATGCGACTTGATATATAATCCAACCCCTATAACAAAGGGCAAAAGAACCACTACCGCCAGCCCTGCAAGCATCCATCCTTGCGTGATATAATCTTTAGCCTGACGATAAAGGCGCCTTAGTGATCGTATATTCATGCTACGATATTTTGAACTGACAAAACTATAAAAAGATTGTGTATATCTTTAGTTTTTTTGAATGATAGACTTATCCTCACCCCTTTTCCATTAAACATACTCACGAATACATTCAGCTATAATTGATTTTAGCAAAAATAGAAAATTCATATAGGAAAAATAGAAAATATTTTATTTTTTCCCTTTTAGATGAAATTTATGACTATTTTTGTTGTTCAAAGCTATGCAAAGGCATGAGAATATTTGTTTTGGGATTTATGGGCAATGGTAAGACCACTGTTGGGCGAAAATTGGCTGGCCGAATAGGGTATCAATTTATCGATCTGGATGAGGAAATTGTCAATGAGACGGGCCTTACGGTGGAGGAGATTTTTTTTCAATATGGGGAACAATACTTCAGGCAGAAAGAACACGAAGAGCTACTGAGAGTGAGTAAAACTGATAATACAGTGATAGCAGTGGGCGGAGGTACACCATGCTTTTTCGATAACATGACAATCATGAACCGGGAGGGCATCACGATTTACCTTAAATTGTCGGAGGAGGAGATTCTGCAACGTATTCTTGCCCTTCCGACAGAGGCCATTCAATCGCGCCCGCTGATTGCCAATAAAAGTGAAGAAGAATTAAAAACTTTCATCCGCGAAGCTTTGAAAAAAAGGGAGCCCTTTTATAATCAGGCAAAAATTGTAATTAAAAATCACCATAATGAGTTAGAGAAAACGATCGAAAACATTTTGGCTCAATTGCCACAAGTATAATCATGAAACACTCAGGTTATGGTTAAAATTACCAACAAAAGCCATTATGCCCTGCGCTTTTTGATTCACGTAGCCGGGGTTTATCCGGGGGGACATCTATCCATTGCCGACGTTGCCTCGAAAGAAAATATTTCGGAAAAATTTCTGGAAAGTATAGTTTCTCAGCTCAAAGCTAAAGGGTTGGTACGGGCCAAAAGGGGGGCAGGGGGAGGATATTATCTGTCGGTTCATCCGTTGCAAATTACGCTTTTTCAGGTCATCGAAGCGGTGGAGTCAGAGTCGCCAGGCATGGCCGAAGAGGAAGTGAGTGATTCGCATACCGAGTACATTATACGCCAGCAAATTGCCGAGCTGGACAAATTAATTACGCAATTCTTGAAGGGCAGGACGCTGGCCGATTTACAGGAAGAATATGACCAATTGCAGGCAGGGCAAATGTTTTACATTTAATTTTTTAATTCATGGCAAAGGGTTTTAATACCAGAATATTGCATACAGCCTCTACACGTAAGGACATCCATGGGGCTATTCAGTATCCTATTTATGCCACTTCGGCATACGAGTTTGAGAGTGCCGAAGACATTGAGGCGGCCTTTCGAAACACGCGTCCAGCCTTTGCTTACTCGCGCTCAGGAAACCCTACCGTCGATTTTTTTGAAACACGCATGAAAAATATCACGGGTGCTCATCAGGTTATAGCTTGTGCCTCGGGTATGGCTGCTATCACAGCCACCGTCATGACTCTCTGCCAGGTGGGTGATAATATTGTGCTTTCGCCCAAAATGTTCGGCAACTCGGTCATGCTTTTTATCGATACCCTGCAATCGCTGGGATTGGAAGTTCGGCTGGCCGACTTCACCCGACTCGACACAGTAGCCTCGCAAATTGACGAGCGAACCCGCATGCTCTTTTTTGAAGTGCTGAATAATCCCTTCCTCGAGATAGTGGATCTGGAACAATTAAAATCCCTGGTCTCGAATAAGAAGGTTGTTTTGTGTGCCGATACCACCCTCACCCCGCCCAACATTTTCGATGCATCACAATGGGGTATCCATATCAGCATTACATCCTCAACCAAATATATTTCTGATGGTGGGGTTTCCGTTGGCGGTCTGGTGATCGACCATGGTACCTTCGATTGGACATCAATACCCTCTCTGGATTCTTTTGCCCAACATGGGAAAAATGCCTTTGCCTTTAGACTGCGTAAAGAGATTCTAAGAAATACGGGGGCGTGTCTTTCCCCATTCAATGCGTTTCTGCAGGCGCTGGGACTCGAAACCATGAGTCTGCGGTTCGACCGAATGACCCATAATGCGCATCAGCTTGCGCAGTGGTTGGCCCAGCATCCTACGGTAAAACAGGTAACCTACCCGACACTACCTCAGTCCCCATACTTCGATCTGTGTCAAAAATATATGGGTGGCAAGGCCGGCGGATTGCTTACCTTCGAGCTCGAAAGCCAGAAGCAATGCTTTGCTATGATGAACAGGCTAAAAATTATAAAACGTGCCACTAACCTTAGCGACAATCGTTCGCTTATCATTCATCCCCTTTCAACCATTTATGCCGATTTCCCCCAGGAAATGCTTCAGGAAATTAAACTGAGCGAAGGATTAATTCGTCTGTCTGTGGGTATTGAGGATATTGAAGATTTGATCGATGATCTATCACAGGCATTACGGGACTAAAGAACTCTGCAAATCACAAATATTTTTTTTGCGGTGAGGGGGGGATTCGAACCCCCGGTACCCTAATCGAGTACGACAGTTTAGCAAACTGTTGGTTTAAGCCACTCACCCACCTCACCGGAGGCAGCTTAATTTTGCTGCACAAAAGTATAAAAAAAGGCCAATTTTAAAAATTACTGCCGCAAAAAAACTTATTTTTTCGATGTATCGCCCGACGGGGAATTTCCGGTTTTGCTGATTGACTCTCGCATGTTGGTATCGGCTTCGATATTTTTGATGCGATAATAATCCATGATACCCAGATTCCCCTGACGGAAAGCTTCTGCAATGGCAAGGGGTATTTGCACCTCGGCCTCAATAACTTTGGCTCGTGCTTCCTGAGCTTTAGCCTTCATTTCCTGCTCCAGGGCTACAGCCATGGCCCGACGTTCTTCGGCTTTGGCCTGTGCGATGTTCTTGTCGGCGTTTGCCTGGTCCATTTGCAATACAGCACCAATATTTTTTCCGATGTCAATATCTGCTATATCTATCGAAAGGATTTCGAAGGCTGTACCTGCATCCAGCCCCTTAGCCAGTACCAGCTTCGAAATACGATCGGGGTTTTCAAGCACCTCTTTATGCGAAGCCGACGAACCTATGGACGATACTATACCTTCCCCTACCCTGGCTAGTACAGTTTCTTCGCCTGCCCCCCCTACCAGACGCTTTATATTGGCCCGAACCGTAACACGAGCCTTGGTAATGAGCTGGATACCATCCTTAGCCACCGACGTTACCGGAGGGGTATCTATTACCTTAGGATTTACCGACATTTGAACAGCCTCAAAAACGTCGCGTCCGGCCAGGTCTATAGCAGTAGCAGCCTTAAAATCGAGTGGAATGTTTGCCTTATCGGCCGAGATCAGTGCATTCACCACCTTCTGCACGTGCCCGCCTGCCAGATAATGAGCTTCAAGCTGATCGGGACTCAAGTCAAGTCCCGCCTTCTTCGAGTTAATCAACGCATTGACAATAATTGAGGGTGGCACCTTTCGCCAGCGCATAAGTATCAGCTGAATAAGCGATACCCTGACCCCCGTCAATATACACTGAAACCATAAACCCAGGGGCACCAAATAAAAAAATATCCATAGCACTACCAGTGCCAGGGCAGCCAATATCAAATATATTCCTATTTCCATGATGATTAGATTAAGGGTTTTACATATATTTTCTGTTGCTCAATTTTTACAATTTCTACCTCCTGGCCTGCTTCAATGTATGGACCTATCGATTCGGCTTCTACTACTCGCTCATGGATTATAATTTCTCCAATCGGAGACATTTTGCTTTTGGCTATTGCTCTTTCTCCGATACGAATAGTCGAATTAAATTCCTCCTTTACCCTGCTGTCTATTGTGGTTTGTAGCGAAATCCGCCTCCAAGTGGATGGTTTCAGGGCTACTGCTATAGTAACAACGATAGCCAAAATTGTGAGCAATAGGGTAATATTGCCCCCTGTTCCACCAAAATATTTATATGCCAATATTATCCCAGCTGAAAAAAATACTAAGGATGCTATACCTGCTACGCTCACACCAGGGACTATAAGTAGCTCAATAACCAATAACAAAAGACCCACCAAGATGAGCGCAACAACAATAGTTACAGACATCGAACTACGAGTTGATGGTAACTATCAGACCTCTTCGCGCTAATCCTTTCTTAAAGGGAAGCAAATAATCGTACGAACCACGTTTGATGTCGCATTTACCCTTGTAGTGAACCAGATAGGTACATTGCTCCGCCTGTTCGGTATCGTGGTTACATACCTCAATAAGCGACTCAATAACATACTCAAAGGTATGAATATCGTCGTTGTGTAAAACGAGCGAATAAACATCCCCTTTGCCGCTATCCTGCAAATTCCTACTTTCAGGTTTTTCGCGAACTTTCCCAATATTTTTCATACTAAACTAATTTTCACAAGATTAAAATTAAATGTTTAATTTTCAATCTGTATTCAAATTTACGTTTTTTTATTAAAAAATTATCAACAAACAGCGGTGATTCTCCTTACCTTTAAGCGTAATTTTAACATTTTTTATTGATTACCAACCTTTTCAAGCTCCTGTGCCCGGCTTAGCGGAATTTTTTTGTTGTCGTAATAGGCCACGATAAACGCCTCCTTAAAGCCAGCTTTTTTTATAATTTGTAACGAGCTATCGGCTGCAGTAAAATCGGTGAACACCCCCGCATAGTATTTTATTAAATTTTTATCGTTCAAAAACTCTGCCACAATGGGTTGAATTCCTTTAAAAAACGATGGCTCAACTTTCTTGCTGAACACCCCCAGCTGAATTGTATATACAACGCCTGCAGGGAAATTTAATTGTTCGGGAATAGGATTTTCGGCCGAATATACTGGCTGACGACCAAAGGTAAAATCATTGACCCTGCTTTGTCGAGCAAGGGTATCAACAGGTTTGGATCTTACCCGCACCAACCTGCTATAAATGTCGTTTACCTCGTTTTGCCGGGTCTTGATGTCACTATCGTTTTTTTTCCATTGGGCATAAAGGGCCTTGCGATTATCGTCATTGGGCATGCCATCCAGACGCTCGCGCAAAATAAGGTTGTTTAATTGTAAAGAGTCTATTATTTTCTGCAAAATCAATGCCTTTGTAATTTGTACGATACGTTCATCGATTGGAACACTTTCTTCTCGCCCAGATTTTTTGGCCGATACGGAAGTAGTTGTTATGAATGGGGTAGCTCTAATAGCAAAATTATTCCGAAAAAAACAACAATTTAGCAATGTTTCCCGGTCAATGGGGATTGAGGATGTTGTTGAGCGCTCTATTCGATATAATATAACCGATGACGGCCGACAGGCACGGTCGGAAATCAGAAAGCATGATGAGCTGTCGACAGGAATAACCAGATAATCGTTCCAGGGCGAATTGAGGGGAAAAGGTAACAATTCGGGAGAACTCAACAGATGCCCCTCCCGGTCTGTTTTACAACGATATATGTCGAATCCAGCCAGGCCGGTCAATCGGTTCGAAGCAAAATATAGCATTTGCTGTACGGGATCGTACACAGGCCATAATTCATCAGCTTCTGTATTCACTCCGGTCAGTTCCTCAATCCGCACCCGTCCGCTTTTCTTATCCCTGATTTGCATATAAATATTATAATTCCCCTGCTTGCCAGGCGCTGAAAAATACATTATACTGCCTGTATCTTTTAATTCAGCAAAATAGCTCCAGTATACCTGATTATTATATCGAATAGAACTCGCATATAGTGCGGGCAATTGTTGTAATCGATAGGTTAAGCTGTCGTATGGGAAGTTTGCTGCTATCTGCCCCCGAAAGGGTACAGGCTTTTCGATATGATCTATAAGATTCTCGAGATTGGATGCAGCAAGCAAAATAGTCCTTTCATTCTTTGCTTTGCTATGGATTAATTTGCGAGCTTCAGCAAACGCCTCTCGGGCCTCGTCCCATCTAAACTGACGAAAATAGGCTATGCCCAGGTAATAATATCCTTCGGCCAAAGGAAGCTGTATGAGGGAATTTTTTAGCAATGCAATGGCTACCTCAAGATCCTGATTAAGCTCGATCAAACTTGCTGCATAATAGAACACATACAGGGGATCACCGGGATAGCGATTCATGAGCTTTCGAAATTGCTCGGCCGATTGTTCAAACTGCCTACTTTCGAATAAGTCGATAGCCTTCAATGCCTGCGGAGAAAGCGTCCGCTGACATTTCCCGCTTAGCGCTGATGCTGCAAATCCAACAACAAAAATCAAGTATATCCACCTTGCCCGACGCACAAAGGCCATCTTTATGTTTATTGGGTTCAACAATAATTTTTCACTGCTGTTTATATGATTAGCAAGTGCAAATATAAACTAAACACTAAATCATAAAGTTATGGTACAGGTTGGAAATATAGCTCCCGACATTATGCTGCCCGACCAGCATGGGAAGATGGTTAGCCTCAAGGATTATGCAGGCAAGAAAATAATTTTATACTTTTACCCCAAGGACGACACCCCAGGTTGTACAGCCGAAGCTTGTAGCTTCCGCGATAATTATCAGTCGCTTCTATCAAAAGGTTTTGCCATTATCGGTATCAGTGCCGACGACGTTGCCTCGCACCAGAAATTTGCCGAAAAATACCAGCTACCTTTTCCGCTGGTAGCCGACACCGAAAAAAAAGTCATCAAGGCTTACGGGGCCTGGGGCGAAAAAGTAATGTACGGTAAACGCTCTGAGGGCATACTGCGAAAAACCTTTGTCATTGACGAACAGGGTAAAATAAGCCACATTATCGAAAAAGTGGATACGCAAAATGCTACCGAGCAAATCCTAAAACTTTTTTCCGCTTAAATAGCATATTTATTTTCCGTAAAAAATTCATTAACTGGAGGATAGATGGACTGTGCTATTCTCCAGAATGGGTAGTTATTGTTGAAAAAAACAAAGTTTCGCCTTAGTTCATTTCGATAAAAATACCTTAATTTCGCTGGTTGAAAAACGAGCTTTGTAACTATTAAATACGCTGAAAACTCAGCATAAAATTAAGGAACATTGCAATATGGAAAAAGAACAGACCGCCAAAAAAGAAGTCAACAAGGAAAAACTAAAAGCCTTACAGCTTACCATTGATAAAATAGACAAGGATTACGGTAAGGGGACCATCATGTGGATGGGAGAAAAGCCAACCAACGATGTTCCGGTTATTTCATCGGGAAGCATTGGCTTGAATGTGGCTCTGGGGATAGGAGGATATCCACGTGGGAGGGTTATCGAAATATTTGGTCCTGAGTCGTCGGGTAAGACAACCCTGGCCATTCATGCCATGGCCGAAGCGCAAAAGGCGGGAGGCATAGCTGCCTTTATTGATGCTGAGCACGCCTTCGATCGGTCGTATGCCGAAAAACTGGGGGTCGATCTGGAAAATTTACTTATTTCACAACCCGATAATGGCGAACAAGCCCTCGAAATTGCCGATGCTCTTATTCGTTCAGGCGCCATCGATATCATTGTCATCGACTCCGTTGCCGCCCTAACCCCCAAAGCCGAAATTGAGGGCGATATGGGCGATTCAAAACTGGGACTGCAGGCACGCCTTATGTCACAAGCACTTCGTAAACTCACCGCCAATATTAATAAAACCAACACCTGCTGCATTTTTATCAACCAGCTACGTGAAAAAATTGGCGTTATGTTTGGCAATCCCGAAACTACCACCGGTGGCAATGCGCTTAAATTCTATGCCTCGATCCGGCTCGATATTCGAAAAATACAACAGATAAAAGAGGGGGAAGAAATATTGGGTAGCCGTACTCGTGTAAAAATTGTAAAAAACAAGCTGGCCCCTCCCTTCAAAAAAGCCGATTTCGATATCATGTATGGAGAAGGAATTAGTAAAACGGGTGAAATAGTTGACCTGGGCGTCGAACTCGACATAATCAAAAAAAGCGGCTCATGGTTTAGCTACGGCGATACCAAGTTGGGACAGGGACGCGACGCTGTGAAAGCACTGCTTAAAGATAATCCCGAATTAATGCAGGAGCTCGAAGACAAGATCATGAAAGCGCTTCAAACTTCGGGAAAAAGTATTCTTGTCGATAAATAAAAAATTTTTTGTTGTTGAAAAAAGTTCATTACATTTGCAACCTCAAAAAAAGAATTGGTAAGTTTCTGAAAAACATTTTAACACATGGCAAATCATAAATCGGCTGAAAAAAGAATACGTCAAACCGAACGTCGACGCCTGGCTAATCGCTATCACGCAAAAACAGCCCGTAATGCTGTTAAACGTTTACGCAACATGACCAATAAGGAAGAAGCACTGGCTTTATTGCCCAAAGTTACCTCGTTGCTCGACAAGCTTGCTAAGCGCAATATCATTCATGCCAACAAAGCAGCCAACCTGAAAAGCAGCCTGGCTAAGCACGTAAATAGCCTATAATTATTTATAAAACATATTATTGAAAGTAAAAAGCCTTCGGAATGAAGGTTTTTTTTTGGCCAGCCCTTTTGGTTATCCTTGATATTCTATCATAAATGCCCCTGCCCTTGTCATTTTCATTGGGTAAGAATTTCGGAATAAATAGCTAACTTTGCCAACAAACCTGCAGGGATGATTACTACTCCACACATACGCATTGTACTGGCCGATGATCATACCCTCTTTCGCAATGGACTCAAACTTTTACTATCGAACAACACCGATATGCAGGTAGTGGGTGAAGCATCGGATGGGAAAGAGTTATTGTCGCTGCTGGAAAGAATACCCTGCGATGTGGTGCTAATGGATATTGAAATGCCCAGTATAAATGGCTTTGAAGCCACCCGTACCATTACCATGCAATATCCCACTACGCGGGTAATTTCTCTGTCGATGTATGGAGAAGAAGAATATTATTATCGTATGATAGAAGCCGGAGCCAGAGGGTTTTTGCTAAAAAGCTCTGAAATTAGCGAGGTAAGTGAAGCCATAAGAAGAGTAGTTCAGGGAGGAACCTATTTTTCGCCTGACATATTATACAACGTAGTCAAAAATATACAGACCGTTGTTTCAAAATCCGAAACTACACTGTTACACCTGTCGCAAAGGGAAAAAGAAGTGCTGGAGCTGATTTGTAGGGGCATGTCGAACCAAGAGATTGCCGACCAACTGTACATTAGTAAACGTACGGTTGAAAAGCACCGTGCCAACCTTATGGCCAAGACTCATACCAAGAATACGGCTCAACTGGTAATGTTTGCTGTAGAAAACAAATTGATTGAATAGCATGAGCGAGAAAAAATTAACAATTGCAGAGAACACCATTCGAACGATTGCAGAAACCTACCCTACCCCCTTCCATCTTTACGATGAAAAAGGTATCCGGGAAAATGCGCGTGAACTTATTAAAGCTTTTTCGTGGAACAAAGGATTTAAAGAATATTTTGCCGTAAAAGCAACCCCTAACCCAGTAATTGTTAAAATGCTCAAGGACGAGGGATTTGGGGCCGACTGCAGCTCATTGCCCGAATTAGTTCTTGCTGAGCGATTAGGCATTACTGGCGAGGATATCATGTTTACCTCCAACGATACTCCTGCCGAAGAGTTTATTAAGGCTAAAGAGCTGGGAGCCATCATCAATCTCGACGACATTAAGCATTTCGATTATCTGGCGCGACATGCCGGCTTACCCGATTTAATTTGCTTCCGCTATAACCCGGGTCCATTAAAAGAAGGAAATGTTATTATCGGACATCCCGAGGAAGCAAAGTATGGTCTTACCCATACACAACTGTTCGAGGCATACCGCATGGCAAAGGAGAGTGGAATCAAACGTTTTGGACTGCATACCATGGTTGCCTCAAACGAGCTCAGCCCCTCTTATTTCTTCGAAACAGCTGAGCTACTTTTTGAACTGGTTGTAAAGATTTGGAAAGAACTGGGTATTACCTTCGAATTTGTGAACCTTGGAGGGGGCATAGGTATTCCCTATCGTCCCGGCGAAGCCCCCATCAGTTGGAAAGTATTAAGTGTAGGCATACAGGAAAAGTACGAACAAATTATTAAAGCCAGCGGCCATCCCGACCTGAAGATTTATCTGGAGTCGGGGCGTGCTATTACAGGCCCCTATGGATATCTGGTAGCTCGAGTATTACATATTAAGGATACCTACAAAAAATATGCGGGGCTCGATGCCAGTATGCACAATCTTATGCGGCCAGCCATGTACGGAGCCTATCATCACATTACTGTGCTTGCAAAAGAACATTTACCCCACGACATTAAATACGATGTAACCGGATCGTTGTGCGAAAACAATGACAAGTTTGCCATCGATCGCATGCTGCCCGAACTCGAACCCGGAGATATTGTAGTTATCCACGATACCGGCGCACACGGGCATGCCATGGGTTTTAATTATAATGCCAAACTACGTTCGGCAGAACTGCTGTTACGTCCCGATGGAACGGTTGTTCAAATTCGCCGGGCCGAAACCATGGAAGATTATTTTGCAACGGTAAGTTTTGAGCAAGCCAATAGTTTTCACTAAGCTTGCCTATTTTGCTTTTTGTATAACTACGAAAACAAAAAGCATTATCTTTGCACAAATTTTTAGATTTGTCAGTGTTTCTGGCAATGTTTAATTATCGGGGTGTAGCGCAGTTGGCTAGCGCACCACGTTCGGGACGTGGGGGTCGTGTGTTCGAGTCACATCACCCCGACAAAACCTAAAATTACAGTACTTTGCTATTACGCAAACCGTTCAATGCAAGCCTGAACGGTTTTTTTATTTTTGGGAAAGATACTATCCCAAAAACATATAAAGTGAGCCTGCTTCAGATTTTTGTAGAATTATGGCCAGCGCATCCTGTTAATAAATTATCTGCCATACAATTGGAAATTCCGCTAATTTTGAAAAAAGTTTTTTCAGCTATATGCCTGAAGCGGAAAAATACGTCGACACTCCCTTGATGAAGCAGTATTATAGCTTTAAGAGTAAACATCCCGATGCTATATTGCTATTCAGGGTGGGAGATTTTTATGAAACCTTTGGCGAGGATGCCATAAAAACTTCCGAGATACTGGGCATTACGCTTACCCGGCGAGCAAATGGTGCAGCCAGTTATGTGGAGCTGGCAGGTTTCCCCTATCATGCGCTGGATAATTATCTGTACAAATTGGTTCGGGCAGGCCAACGGGTGGCTATTTGTGAGCAGCTTGAAGATCCAAAACTGGCTAAAAAAATTGTTAAGCGGGGCATTACCGATATTATCACGCCGGGTGTGACCTATAATGACAATGTACTGGAGCGCAAGGAAAATAATTTTATTGCCTGCGTTCATTTTGATAAATTGTTGGTTGGTGTTGCATTTCTTGATGTTTCAACGGGCGAATTTTTTGTTGCACAGGGACAGCAGACGCAGGTCGACAAGCTATTGGGGAGCTTGCAGCCCAAAGAAGTGTTGTGCCAGAAACAGCACTATAAGCAATTTACTGACGTCTTCGGAAGTCGCTATTATGTCTACAAGCTCGACGACTGGATGTTTACATACGAAAATGCGGAGAGTAAGCTACTAAAGCAATTTCAAGTAACCTCGCTGAAGGGTTTTGGAATCAGCGATCTAAGTGCGGGTATTGTGGCTGCAGGGGTAATATTACAGTATCTCGAGCAAAACGAGCAGCACCAGCTTGGGCACATTACGGGTATCAGTCGCATTGACGATGATAAATATTTGTGGCTCGATAAGTTTACTATTCGCAACCTTGAACTTTTTCAGGCGTTGCACGAAGGAGGCAAGAGCCTGATAGACATACTCGATCATACACAAACACCCATGGGAGGGCGTATGCTGAAACGCTGGCTGGCCATGCCCTTAAAAGAAATCCATCAGATACACGAACGGCACGAGATTGTTGAATGGCTGGTGCAGCACCCCGACCTGAAAGAAACGCTTGAGGAAGCTATCAAAAGCGTAGGGGATATCGAACGATTTTCGGCCCGGGTAGCTACGATGCGAGCCAATCCACGGGAAGTGTACCAGATCAAAAAGGCACTCGAGGCCATCGGAACCATTATCACCATTTGCCAGCAATCGGATCATCATCTGATTCGTCAGCTGGCCGAACAGTTAAACCCCTGCACGTTGGTCTTGCAAAGGATTGAACGTGAAATCGTCCCCGATGCTGGCCTGCAAATTGGAAAGGGTGATGTGATAGCCGAAGGCGTAAATGCCGAACTGGATGAGTTACGAAATATTCGCAGTCTGGGCAAAGAATATCTGCAGCAATTGCAACAACGGGAAATAGAGCGTACAGGAATACCCTCCCTCAAGGTTAGCTTCAACAATGTGTTTGGCTACTATATCGAAGTCCGCAATACACACAAAGATAAAGTTCCTGCCGACTGGATAAGAAAGCAAACGCTGGTGGGAGCCGAACGTTATGTGACACCCGAACTTAAAGAGTATGAGGAAAAAATTCTGGGCGCCGAAGAAAAAATCATACTGCTCGAAAATACCATTTTTCAGGAATTACTCAGCTTTCTGTCGGGATATGTGTCCATATTTCAGCAAAATGGCAGTGTAGTGGCCCGGCTCGATTGTCTTTGCACATTTGCGACTGTAAGCGTTCAAAATCGTTATGTTCGTCCTGTTATTAACGACTCTCTGGTACTCGACATCAAAGCGGGCCGACATCCGGTAATAGAAAAGCAACTGCCTGCCGATAAGTCGTATGTGCCTAACGATATTCATCTGGATACCGACGAGCAGCAAATCATCATTATCACGGGGCCAAACATGAGTGGTAAGTCTGCCCTGCTGCGCCAGACGGCCCTTATTGTTATTATGGCTCAGATGGGCTGTTTTGTTCCTGCCGAATCAGCTACCATCGGTGTGGTCGATAAGGTGTTTACGAGGGTGGGAGCATCCGATAATATTTCTCTGGGAGAATCTACTTTTATGGTTGAAATGATAGAATCGGCCAGTATACTCAACAATCTTTCCCCTCGCAGCCTTGTTCTGCTCGACGAAATCGGGCGTGGCACCAGCACCTATGATGGTATATCCATTGCCTGGGCCATGGTAGAATATATCCACGAGCATCCCTCGTGTCGGGCTAAAACACTTTTTGCTACCCACTACCACGAGCTCAATGAGATGGAAAAATCGTTTCCCCGCATTAAAAATTTTAATGTGTCCGTACGTGAGGTCGACAACAGGGTTATCTTCCTGCATAAGCTGATACGTGGGGGTAGCGAACATAGCTTTGGTATTCATGTAGCCAAAATGGCGGGAATGCCCAACAGCGTAGTTCATCGGGCCGAGGAAATTCTCAGAGAAATGGAAATGTCGCAGCGAAGCGACAAACCCGCACGTCCCTCGGTGGATATCGGCGTAAAAAGAGAAGGGTACCAGCTGAGCATATTTCAACTCGATGACCCTGTTCTTAAGCAGATACGCGACGAACTTAAAAAACTCGATATCAACAACCTTACCCCCCTCGAGGCACTTAACAAGCTCAACTATATCAAGCGGCTTACGGGATTGTAATTACAAGAAAATTGCAAATAAACAATGATAGTCAATAGAAAAGCTATATCCTGCGACTAAAACCCAAACAGTGATGGAGTCCGTAGTAATGACCAAAGTTGACTGATTGTAAAAACTTTGCATCTTTATCAATACGCTTGTTGTAAGGTAATCAAATTAAATATCTGCAAATAAATGTTGAGTTTTCGTTGGTATTTATGAAAAACTTTACTAACTTTAAAAAAGTTAAACGCCATTTACCATCATGAGAGGGGATTTAGTCAGCTATTTGCGAAAGCGCTACGCCGAACAAGAAGCCCAGCAACAGGGCGAAGGACCAGTAATTACCATCTCGCGCGAGTATGGCTGTGCAGCCAAGTTGGTGGCGCAAAAACTTTCAGAAAAGCTCTCGCAGAAAAAAGATAAATGGGGTAAAACGCACAACTGGAAGTGGTATAGTAAGGAGATACTGGAAGAGTCGGCGAGGCAGCTGCAGCTTGATCCCTCGGAAATAGCCTATGTGTTTAACTATGAAAAACGAAACACCTTAGAGGAATTTTTTAACTCCTTTACCCACTATTACCATAGCGATAAAAAAATCCGCAATACTATCGGAAAGGTTATTCGGGATATTGCGGTACAGGGTCATGCCATTATTGTGGGTCGTGGGGGTATTGCCATTACTCGTGATATAGTTCGTTCGTTACATATTCATTTGCATGCACCGCTCGAATGGCGAGCAGCAAGGGTAAGCGAACGCTATGGATGCACCCCTGAACAGGCCAAAGAAAGATGCATTGAAATCGATAAAAAACGTGAGGAATTTAAAAATTATTTTCAGGGAAAGGGTACCGATTATACCTGGCCCGATTTGACCATCAATTCCATGACCTTGTCGATTGATGAAATAGTTGAAATCATTATCCGTGCAGTTGAGCTGAGGAATCTTCTGTAATTCTCTTTTAGCCGCCTTTTTGCTTCACCTTGTACCCTTGAGCTGTTAAAAGCTGCATGATTTTTTCTACAAAGTCGCCCTGGATCAAAATTTCGCCCTCCTTTACCGTGCCTCCCACTCCACAACGGGTTTTGAGCATTTTGCCCAATTTCTCAATATCATCGGTTTTTCCCACAAAACCCGTGATAAGGGTAACAACCTTCCCTGCCCTTTGCTTACGGTCGCGCGATACATACAGCAATTGCTGCTGTGGGGGGAGTGTTTCAGTTTCTTCTTCTTGCTGGTATTCGTACTGAAAATCAGGACGGGTAGAATAAACAATACCTTCTCTAAGCTTATTTTTTTTCGATGACATGCTTATAATGCTTTTTGATAGGCTAGGACATCGAGAATAAGACCCAGCTTTTCGCCTACCTGTTCAAAATGAGCTACCTTCTTATATCCGCTGCGCTCAAAAAGTTTGACGCTGGGATAGTTATTACCGGTAACCAGCGCAATCAAATTTGCAATGCCGCTGGCTTTTGCCTCTTTTTCCAGCAAAGTAAGCGCCTTAGGTCCGATACCCTTATCACAAAATTCGGGTCGTAAGTAAATGGCAATCTCAGCCGTGCGATCGTATGCCTGACGTTTTTTAAAATGGGTAAAATAACAGAAACCCGCCGGTACTTCATCGCAGAGTATTAAAAACGAACGGTAACGGGGATGATTCAGGTAAATATACTCCTTCAACTCATTAATTGTAATCGGCTCGGTGTGAAAGGTAGCTGTTGAATGTCGAATGTAATAATCATATATTTCTTTTACTATCAGAAGATCTTCCTCATTGAGGGGCTTAAAAACAAGCTGGTATAGCATATGTTAATGTATTTAACCAAAGTTAACGAATATTTTTTATTGTGCTGCAAAAATAACATAGAAAAAACCTAAATTCGCCACTTTAAGAATAATATGCTTAAAAATTTCAGGTTCTTGAAATTGAAAATATGAAACACCCATGTTCCTGCGAACGCAAACACAATAGTGATAAAATTGCGAACATGGGTGTTCCATCATACCTTTAAAAATTAATTTTATTATGATGAAAAATTTTCGGAAAGCAAATAACCTCTCAGGCTGGATAGTTTTTCTTATAGCGCTGCTGGTGTATATTTTAACGGCCGAACCTACCGTTAGCCTGTGGGACTGTGGTGAGTTTCTGGCCACATCGTTTAAACTGCAAGTTGGCCATCCACCGGGTGCCCCATTTTTTATGCTTGTAGCTCGTTTTTTTTCGCTTTTTGCCGGAACCCACTACGAACTTGTAGCGCGACTGGTCAATTATTCTTCGGCACTGGCCAGTGCCTTTACGGTGTTATTTTTGTTCTGGAGTATTACCCATATGGCCCGTCGAATAGTATTTCACCAAAAGGAAACATTGAGTCATTCCGACACTATCCTGATTCTGGGGAGTGGATTGATAGGCGCGCTTGCCTATACTTTTTCCGACACCTTCTGGTTTTCGGCAGTAGAAGCTGAAGTATATGCCCTGTCTTCTCTTTTTACGGCTCTGGTTTTTTGGGCCATATTGCGATGGGAGGATACGGAGGACGAAAAATCGGCCAACCGTTGGTTGATCCTTATCGCCTACCTGATGGGATTGTCCATTGGAGTTCATCTATTGAACCTGCTAGCCATCCCTGCCATAGTCATGATATATTATTTCAAAAAATACACATTTTCGTGGAAAGGCGCTCTCACAGCTTTTTTTATTAGCATTGCCATCCTTGGCTTTGTTATGTATGGTTTTATTCAGGGTTTTGTGAAATTGGGAAGTTACGTTGAGTTATTGTTTGTTAACACCTTTGGTTTTCCTTATAATACTGGTTTTGCAATTTATTTTATTCTGGTCATAGGATTGCTGGTACTGCTACTTCGATATGCATACCGCAGGCATAAGTATTGGCTGCAAATGTTTACTCTTTCCCTGTCGATGCTGCTGATAGGTTATACTTCGTATGCAACGATACTTATCCGGGCATCGGCCAACCCATCGCTCAATGAGAATGATCCCAGTAACGTTTTTGCTTTACTGTCGTACCTCGACCGCGAACAATACGGCGACCGTCCTCTGCTCTATGGCCCTTACTACAATGCACCCGTTGTTGATGCCAAAGCTGGGAAACCGCGTTATGCCGCTATCAATGGACGTTACGAAATTATTGGATACGATTATGACATTACCTACGACAAACGTTTTATGACTTTTTTCCCACGGATGTATAGCACCGACCCCAATCATATTAAGGTGTACAAGTCATGGGCCAATATTAAGGGCAAACCCGTGGAAATTAACGAAAATGGTCAGGTACGAACCGAATATGTACCCACCTTTGGGGAGAATCTTAGGTTTTTCTTTACCTATCAAGTAGGTCACATGTATATGCGTTATTTCCTATGGAATTTTGTGGGTCGCCAGAACGACAACGACGATGGCGGAATAATTGCAGGCAACTGGATTAGCGGTATTCCCTTTATCGATAAAAAACTGGTTGGCGATGAAACGCTGCTTCCCTCTTCGCTACGTCATCATCCTGCAAAAAATACCTATTATTTTCTGCCTTTTTTGTTGGGCCTTCTGGGGTTGTTGTACGTGGTTGACCGTTCAAGGAAGTATGCATGGACTACTATATTGCTATTTTTCTTTACGGGACTGGCTATCGTGATTTACCTCAATCAAACGCCCCTGCAACCCCGTGAACGAGATTATGCCTATGCTGGTTCGTTTTATGCATTTGCAATATGGATTGGGCTGGGTGTGCTCGCTGTGGGAGAAAAACTGTTGCGGGGATCCTATCAATCCGTAAAATCGGCCGTTATAGTTGGTGTATGTCTGTTGCTGGTTCCGGGGCTAATGGCCAAAGAAAACTGGAACGACCACGACCGAAGCAATCGATATTTAGCCCGTTCGCTCGCCTATAATTACCTCCAGTCGTGTGCGCCCAATGCAATCCTTTTTACCTATGGCGATAACGATACTTTCCCGCTCTGGTATCTTCAGGAGGTGGAAGGTATCCGTACCGATGTCCGCGTGGTCAATACCATGTTGCTCAATAGCGACTGGTATATCGATCAGATGAAACGGAAGGTATATCAGTCCGATCCGCTACCTATTTCGCTTACCCGCGAACAATGTTTAGAGGGCAAACGTGCCCGCATTTACCTTCTCGACCAAATTAAAGAGCCTATCGACATCCGGCAAGCGGTAGCATTTGTGGCAAGCGATGATCCTCGTACCAAAACTATCCCTGGATACGACAAAACAATAGATTTTATTCCGGGTAAACGTTTGCTGTTACCTGTCGATACCACCAATGTGTTTCTTTATCAGGTAATTCCACGTTATCTGGCAAAAGCGATAGATACAGCTATCATAATCAATTTGAGATCCAACACAATCACTAAAAGTCAGCTGGTGATGCTCGATATTATTGCCAACAATGCCTGGAGACGACCCATTTACTTTGCCTCTCCTTATCCAGAAGGCACCTGCTGGCTCGATGAATATCTTCAGCTCGATGGTTATGCCTATCGCCTGGTGCCAGTCCGTACCCCTTACAATTCACCACTCGATTGTGGAAGGATTAATACCGATACCCTTTACCACAACCTGATGGAAAAATTTGATTATCGACAAATGAATAATCCAGCAGTTTATATCGATAACTTTCATGCACGTACCTTGTCGGTAGTGCGGTTTCGTAACAACTTTATTCGGTTGGCTGGTGCCTTATGTGCTGAGAATAAGAAGGATTCCGCTCTGAGAGTTTTGGATAGATGTGTTGAATTGTTACCTTTTTCCAAGGTAGAGCATGATTATAACACCATTCTCATGGCCCGAACCTATCTTTTATGTGGGGCTAAAGATAAAGCAATGAGTCTTCTTGAAGATTTTGGTTTGCAGGTTAAACAGTATCTTACCTATTTCAATTCATTGGATGCGGTTCAACGCACGATGAGTAATTACGACATTAGTTCAAATCTGTACTATATGCAGCAAATAGCTGCTATTTGCGATGAATTTAAGCTGGGCGATGTAGCGGGGATAAAATCTCTGCTGCTTCAATACCAACTATTACAGAATAACCAGTAAGCTATGAAGGTGATATCTATCAATACTTCGGCTGGTACAGGGGGTGCAGCCATTGCGGCTCGCCGAATAGCCGAGGCGTTGAATCAAATACCTGGTGTAGAAGTTGCCATGCTGGTTCGTGATGGAGATTCAAATTTCCCAGTTGTTACTACCACCCGATCGCGATGGAAGAGATATCTAAACTTTTTTCGATTTGCCTACGAAAGGCTGATATTTTTCCTTCATGAGCGTTCCCCCCAGGTGCGTTTTCTTTTTTCGCTGGCTAATACAGGCGAAGAAATTTCACGACATCCGTTGGTGCAGCAAGCTGACATCATCCACCTGCACTGGATTAATGGGGGATTTGTTTCATTAAAAGGAATAAAAAAACTTATAGATCTTGGTAAGCCTGTAGTGTGGACGCTTCACGACATGTGGCTTTTTACCGGTGGATGTCACCACAGCGGAGATTGTACAAATTTTACACAGCAATGTGGCAATTGCATGTTTCTTAAAAAACCTTACAGGCACGACCTATCGTCTCGGGTGTGGAGGCGTAAACAGGCTATTTTGCCTCCTGCAGGTAACCTAACTCTTGTAACCTGTAGCCAATGGCTGCGTGAACGTGCTACTATAAGTAGCTTACTGATAGGCAAAACCGTGCATGCCATTCCCAATCCCATTGATACTGAAACCTATCGGCCTATTGACAAAGAAAAGTACCGCAAACAGCTGGGTTTAAACCCTTTAAAAAAATATATCCTATTTGTAGCTGCTAATGTAAATAACTATTTCAAGGGTTTCTCCTACTTTGTTGAATCTGTTGAGATACTAACGAAACAAAATCCTGAGATATGTCATTCGGTAGAGATATTGATAGCAGGGAAAGTCAAAGATCCCAATGTTTTTAGGCCTCTATCAGTACCATACCGATTGTTGGGTATTGTTTCAACTGATTCAATGCTAACGGTATACAATGCTGCTGATTTATATGTCACTTCTTCCTTGCAGGAAAATTTACCGAATACCGTTATGGAGTCATTAGCCTGTGGGCTTCCTGTGGTTGCATTTAAGGTAGGAGGAATCCCCGAGATGATCGAACACAGGCAAAATGGTTGGCTCGCGGAATTTAAATCTGCATCCTCGCTAGCAGAGGGAATACGCTGGTGCCTATTTGAAACCGATTATGCAAAACTTTCGATCAATGCCCGCGAAAAGGTTTTGAGGGAATACACTTACAAAATTGTAGCTGAGAAATATTTAAACGTTTTTGAAATGGCTCTGAATCCTAAAAAATGACAGCAATCTCAGCTCTACATTAATTTTTAGTGCCCACTTTAATACTTCCCCTTTCTCATCAATACCATTAAGTTATTCGTATAGGAACAAGTCCAATTCTGCTCGAATTATAAACAGCAAGCGGCCTATTTATTTTAATCAAGCATCTGTTTTTGATATCAAAAATGACAAATAATCCTTTTGGTCAGTCCAATTGTCATCATAATATCTACATATATTCCCTTTCATCTTGAATCAAACAGCCCAGGAGTCCTAATAAAATGCAGGTATTAATAACGTTTCAGCATTCATTTATTCAATCCCACTAACTAATAAAATGGTTAAACAATTTTATATTTAAGGCATAATATTTGATATTTTATAATAATAAAAAAGTAATTAATTTAAATTAAAAACAAAAAACTAATTTTTATTTGATAATTTTAAAATTAAATATATATTTGCAACAAGAATATGATATTTAAAAATGATATTTAATTTTAATGGGGGTTTTAAGTTAATATTTATATAATTTTTTTTAATACAATAAAAATATTATAGGTGGTTTTTTTGTATAACTATAAATTTTATGAGTCATCAAAAAAAAATGGATTTATTTTATTGGTAATGACAGCTGGTATAGCAAGTAGCTATGCCCAGCTAACGGTAAAGCCGGCAATGGATCTATACAGCAGTTATATCTGGAGGGGCAGCCAGCTTGGGCAGGGGCCTGCCTTCCAACCCTCGGTGTAGCATCGGTAAGTAATTTTTCGGTGGGGGTTTGGGGCTCTTTTGATGCCTCAGGATATAAGGAAGCCGATTTGTATGCTACCTATGCATTTCCCTTTGGACTTAGCCTTATTGCAACTGACTATTACTTCCCTGGTTTGAAATATTTTGACTACTCAGATACCACTGGTAGTCATGCTTTCGAAGCAGGTTTGAGCTATACGTTTTTTGAAAGGTTGACCCTGAGGGGTTTTTACATCTTCAATAAGGCTGGTGGCGCAGCATCGAAAGGCGAGGATACCTATGTGGAAGCTTCATATGCTTTTGCACCGCTAACAGCGATTATCGGAGCGGGTAATGGCTGGCATACCTCCGATGGTAAGTTCAAGGTGTGTCATATTGGGTTGAAGAGTACCAAGGAAATAAAGGTAACCGACACTTTTACCATACCGGTAACCGGGGCAGTGATCTTTAACCCTGATCGGGAGCAACTGTATGTAGTGGTGGGACTATCATTTTAGCAGGAAGTTAATAACTCAAAATTTTAAAGATATGAAAAAGATTGAGGCAATCATTCGTAAATCAAAATTTGAAGATGTCAAGAAAGCCTTGCACGAGGTAGGAATCGATTTTTTTACCTACTGGGATGCAACGGGTGTGGGGCGGTCGACCGAGAAGATGATTTTTCGCGGACAGACCATTGACACCAGCAAAATCAGTCGTACCATGCTTTCTATTGTTGTGCGTGATCACAACCTGCAGAAAACTGTGGATGCTATTCTGTCGTCGGCCCGAACAGGTGAACTGGGCGATGGAAAAATCTTCATCTCCGACATGGAAGAGGTTTACCGTATCCGTAATGGAGAAAAAGGACCTGAGGCCCTGTTTATTAAGGGAGAAGAAGAATAATAATATCTCAATGGTGAAAATTAAAATTTAAATATTATGAAAGCACATTTTAAAATACTTCTGTTATTGCTCATGTTCCTTCCGGGAATAGGCCTTAGCGCACAGGACAGCATTGCCGCAAAAGCTGATTCGGTAATGGCAGCCACTCCTTCCACTTCGACTGCATCTGTTGAACCGACCATTGACTCGGGTGATACCGCGTGGATGATTGTAGCAACTGCCTTCGTACTTCTGATGACCATTCCTGGTTTGGCACTCTTCTATGGAGGCCTGGTACGTCGGAAAAATGTTATAAACATTATGATGCAGTGTTTTATCATCACCGGCATGATCACCATTGAATGGGTTGTGGTGGGATATAGCATGGCATTTGGTTCCTCTGAGGGCTGGCTGAAACCTTTCGTTGGTGGTTTCGACTGGGCTTTTCTTAAGGGAATAAAGATTAGCGATCTGAGCCCCTATTTTATCAGCCATTCCCAGCCCACTGCCGATGGCGGTACCATAGGTACCATTCCCCATATCGTTTTTGTGCTGTTTCAGGGAATGTTTGCCATTATAACACCTGCCCTTATCGTTGGTGCCTATGCTGAACGCATTAAGTTTGGCGGTTTTGCCCTGTTTACCCTTCTTTGGGCGCTTTTCGTATATAATCCTATCGCTCACTGGGTATGGAGCGGTGATGGCTGGCTATTTAAGATGGGTGCACTCGACTTTGCCGGCGGTACTGTGGTGCATATCAATGCCGGTATAGCTGCACTGGTTACGGCCATTATGATAGGAAAACGTAAATATTATGAGGGACATCCCACTCCTCCTCACAATATTCCCTATGTACTTATTGGGGCGTCTTTACTGTGGGTCGGCTGGTTTGGTTTCAATGCTGGCAGTGGTTTGGCCGCCGACGGACTGGCAGCCAGTGCATTTCTGGTTACTCATCTGGCTACTGCCACGGCAGCATTTACATGGGCAGCGCTCGATTGGATATTCAATAAAAAACCCACATTGGTAGGTGCCGCTACAGGAGCAGTAGCTGGACTGGTTGCTATAACTCCCGCGGCCGGGTTTGTAAATGTTACCGGTGCCCTTCTCATTGGATTGTTAGTGCCCATATTCTGTTATATATCATTGGGTATTATTAAACCCCGATTGGGCTACGACGACTCGCTCGATGCCTTTGGGGTACATGGTATAGGTGGTATATGGGGTGCTATTGCAACTGGTTTGTTTGCATCTCCCGCCATACAGGCTTATCAGGGATTGTTCTATGGTAATGCCGGTCAGCTATGGATACAGATAAAAGCGGTGCTGGCAACCCTGATTTACTCGGCTGTGGTAACTTTTATCCTGTTTTGGATTACTGATAAGCTGGTAGGCGTGAGAGCTTCTGAAAGCGAGGAGTCAGAAGGACTCGACCTTTCGCAGCATGGTGAAACAGCATACAGCAAAGCCGATTAATTTACCTCTCCCTCTCTCTTCCCTCTCCCAACCCCCGATTTTCGGGGGTTTTCTTATGTAAACTTCTGAGTAAGCACTATTTTTTTACAAATCGCCAAGGAAGATTTTTCCAGTATTCGCCGGCATAGTCAACTCCAATTCGCGGATGGGCATATAACTCAAACGACAATTTAGCATCAGGCTCACAAATCCAGAGCCGGTTCGAGTACAGCAGATCTTCGCCGTAAAAACTTTTGTCGATCTGTAGCTGACGCGTGATTTTTCCAGGTCCGTTGATACCTTCGAGCCCACGTATAAGAACTGCCTGCGGATGTCCAGGTTGACCGGTAACCACGTTAAGCATCCAGTACATACCGTAAATCAGGTACACATAAACATACCCTCCTCGATGGTACATAATTTCGGTGCGCGGGGTACGTCCTTTTGAGGCATGGCAGGCCAGATCTTCCTCGCCCCGGTAGGCTTCGGTTTCGGTTATCACTAAATGCACTTCATGCCCATCGTTGAAACGGCGTACTAAAACTTTTCCTACCAGGTCGGGCGCTACCTCCAATACATCTCGCACGTAAAAACTTTCTGTCAAGCGTTTCATCCTGTGATACATTCAAAGCTATGCCAGCTTGCGGCTGGCCCCCCAGAGAAACAGCGAATAAAAAAAGGCGGTAAAAGTAACCCCTGCTTGCGTTTCAATCGTATCCTCATTAATAAACGATAGCATGATAATCAGAAAGACCATCAGAAAGTAATACGACTGCCATTTGCGCTCAAAAAATGGGGGAGCAATAAACGCAACTAGGAATATGATGAATCCAATAATGCCAAAAGTTGCAAACACCCGCAGGTACTGATTATGGGTTTGCCACCAGCGTTCAGGGGAAATACCGGTAGGATGGGTTTGATAATAATGTAGATATTCTTTAGGCAAATCGCCTGTTCCTACTCCAAACAGAAAATTGTGCTTTATCAAATGAAAAGCAATCTGATAGTAAACAAAACGTTGTACAACCGAATGATTGTCGACTGCACCCGTGTGCTTGTAATAGTCCAATTCCCAGATGACCTCGTATATACGGGGAATGATTGAGTATTTTCGCGTAAATATTACATTGGTCATACCATTTTCTATGTTCACAATGTCGGAACCTTTAAGTTTGGTAACTCCAGCTGAATCTTTTGGTAAGCCCAATGAAGTCATGTACCGGATAAGGGTACTTCGCAATGATTGGCCTTTGCGATCGAGACTGTCATAGGGTATCCGGCTGCGCTTATTCCATTCCTTACGCAGTTCGGGCTCACACACATAGACCCATACCCGATGGCCATTTTCAACAGCCCAGTGGGTAGTGTCATGAAAATAGCGATTTCCATTAGCAGTATATTCAGGCAACCTACCCCTGATATCCGTGTTTTCCCGATGATACTCTGTGTAAACTTTTACTACAGTTATCACCGAAAAAAAGGGGATTGCATACATTAAAGTGATAAAAAATATTTTGAGTAGCTGATTTTCAATGCGATTGACAAAAACCAGTAAAAGCAGAAAAAATGTTATTGCCAGAATTACTACACCCGTTAGAGCTTTCATGAAAAAAAGGAAAAGAATAAACCATAGGATGGTTAGCATATGTAGTAGTTGCATCCGGCTAAAAACTCGTTCAGATGTTTTGATCCAGTGCAGAAGTGTAAAAATACCTACTACTATAAGTAAGGAAAAGCGAATGTGGGAAATAAAAGGTGATATTTCGCGCATGTCACGAACGGTTGTACCCCACCATCCCCAATACATACCCAGCGCCATAATGGTAGAGGCAATGAGCCCTATGATAAACCAGCGAAGAATGATCACTACCTTTCGGGGTGAAAGATCGTCGGAGGTGCCAATGATGATGGGTAAGAGTAATAAAGGCAACTTTATTCGAAGGGTTTCGGCTGCATGCTTCCAATCCTCAGTGCCCAAAAGCCATATCAGATGTATCAGGTAGAAACTCAAGAAAATCCATATACTTCGCCTGTGCTTTAAGCGAAACCATTTTTGATGAAAATTACCCTCGAGTATCCAATTAATCAATAACAAAATCTGACTAAGGGATACCATGAAGGGAGAAAAGGGCAACGAAACTATCAGAATCGTTAGCAACCATAAATAAATCTGTGAACTGTAATTGGAATATTTTTCAAGGAATTGCATATCCGGCAATTTTACGTACAAAAGTAACGATATTTTCAAAAGAGTCGATGAATGGCTGTCGTTCAGAAAAAAAATTATTTCACAGGTTATACAATAGCAAGCATTGTCCCGGGAGGACATGGCAAAAATTAAGAGATGGGCACTAAAAGATGTGTATTTTGAAAATTTGTTTGGTCGACTGTTTGAGCAAAAAATTAGTTATATTTGCAACCGGTTATGGGTTGTTAGCTCAGTTGGTTTAGAGCATTACCTTGACAGGGTAGGGGTCACTGGTTCGAATCCAGTACAACCCACCAATTTACACTAAAGCGTACGAACGAAAGAAGCAATTACTACGGCCGAGCCTTTTTTCCCATCAAGAAAAGATACAATCAGGTGATAGGCGCCAGTCTTTTGGCATTGAAAGTTGAACGATTGAAAAGTTTGCCCTGTTTGGGGGTTATAGGTGCTTGCATAAAGTTTTGAGACATCGTACAACTGAAGTATAGCCTTACCCTGCGAACCTTCAGCGTTACATACGGTAAAACGGTATTCGGTATTTTTGCTCAGCACGATGGTAAAACGTTGCTCGGGTGCTTTTCCTTCCGGGCCAGCAGCATCGAGTTCCACATAAAAATCTTTCAGGTAGGTGGCGTCATCGCCTGCAACCGAATTACACAGCTCTACCAGCTTTGAACCCGACTGAGCCATAGCATGCTGGTCTGTGAAAAACCAACCTGCTACAACCATGCCGAATACAAACATAAACCTGGTAATCTGTACCTTTGATCTATCAATGGATTTGGCCATCTTACATTTTCCAGATATCCACAGGACAATATTAATATTTTGTTTGCATTTCTTTGGCATCATAGCTAAAAAATTTGTAATGTTCCCCATTTCGTGTTGTCGACTACTGTTTGATTAGCCTGTTTCGTATGCTTTCTACTGTCTGGGATATTTCATTAAGCTGTTGAGTGGTAATATGCACTATACTTTTATCTTTCTGGACCACCGTCATCATCCCATTTTCAACTACCGTTACCGGTTCTCCCTGCTCGTATGTGATGGTTACCTCATCAAACTTGGCTTTAATATTGTTAAACTCATTGACGTAATTCTTAAAAATAGGGTCTTTGGCGTATGAAGCCAGCAGCGTCATCAGGTCGGTAAGTATGATTTTTTGTTCGCCAATTTTTTCCAGGAGTTTCGGGTCGGGTTTTACTTTAGAAACCTGGATGGTAATGTAAATACCTTCGAGCCATGCTCCAGCAATGATTAGGGCACTAAGGTTGCCCCGCTTGCGTTGACGAAGATTCTGGTCGATCTGATTAAAACTGTGTACCGATATGTACTTGAGCGAGTCAACATTGGAACTGTTGCTTGCCAGCCGTTTCAACGTGGCAAAGTCGAAGTATTGTCCCACATTGATAGCATCGGCCAGGTTTTTAATGGTCGAGAGATAATCGATAACCGAGCCTGTTTTATTGTACATGTTGAGATATCCAAGATCAGCACTGAAAACCCCCAGGGCAAAAGCTTGTGCGTAGTTTGTACTATAGCTCGACACATACTCGGTAGGGGCTAAATAGTCGCGGTTGAATGGTACTCCCATTTCTTTGATGAGGGCAGCAATTTCTATGGGTGAAGAAATGTTTTCTGTGATGCTTTTAACGGCCTCTACCTCAATATCTATAACCCCTTTGTTAATTTCCTCATAGGGCACCTCCAGATTCTCGTGGGGTTGCAAATGACTGTTGATGTAAATGACATAAATGCTAATACCTATGAGGACAATGGCAGAGGCAATGAAGATAATTTTCTTTGTCATACGATTCAGCTTAATGAATAATTACTTTTTTAAGCGTTTCAACGTATCGGGTAACTCAATGAGCCGCTTAAAGAAATCGAAATACAATGTTATGTATAAAATTAAGGTAAATATCCAAATAATCAAAAGATTAAACCAATAAGTGTCGTAATACCGCCCCATGAAATGTTTGCGGGGGGCATACAGATGGGTTCTAAAATCTAACTTATGACGGGGAAGAGGATCGAGATAAATGGGATCAATCTGCTGAACCAGGCGATGGTCGAAGATGAGTAGCTTATTCTTTTCTTTTTCAAAAACCTTCTTTACCATATCGGCCAGATGTTCATTGTAGTATGTGTCGTAAAATTTCTTATAGATGGCGGGTTTATTTTCGTTGAGGTAGGCCAGCATATTGTTTTTTCGCTTATCGGCTGCATCGTAAATTTTTTCATAATATTCGGTCAATGCACCCAGATATTCGGCTACATTAATGGCAGCCTGCAAATTAAATTTTTCGAGGGTTAGCGATGTGTCAACGGTACAGGGTACAACGGGAACCAGCTGTTTTTGGATTAAAATTTCGTTTCGCAGGATGAGAAAATCATCCATAGTTTTTTCTACTTTGGGTGAATTGTTTAGCTCACTCATTACGGCATCCAGGTGTTTCAGGAGTTGGGGCAAATAATATACTATCTTAAAGTTAGCATTGCTTATTTCTTTCTCATAATCGTAGAAATATTTTTCATACTTATTATCCTTAAACTGATGAACCATGAGTGCCTCGTATGCCCATTTGGTGGGCATCAGGTCGGCTACCAGCGGAACCTTATCCACACTGGAGATGTTACGGTTAAGCTTGTCGAAGCTAAACATGGCTCCACTAAGCACCATCATGGGGATCATCAGGAAGGGTATGATGATGTAGATGGTAACAACCGAATTAAATGAGGCGGAAATGTTTAATCCCAACACATTCGCAAAAGCGGCTACCGAGAAAAGCATAAGCCAGTAAGTAAAGTACATCGATTTTAAACCCAGTATACTATTCCCAATCACCACGAAGGAGTAGGTTTGGATGGCCGACAACGTAAAGAGAATAAGCACTTTAGCAAGTAAATAGCTATTCTTGCTTAGGTTCAAAAACTTTTCTCGCTTGAGTATTTTTTGGTCGTGAAAAATTTCTTCAGCGCTGACGGTAAGTCCAAAAAAGGCAGCCACAATGATACTCATGAAAATGTAGATGGAAACGTTTTCGTTTTCGCGGAAGATGTATACATTGGAAGTAGGGTCGGCAATGTAGCGTATGATGTAGGACAGGATGAAAGCCAGCAACGGGTATTCAAGTAAATTCAACAGGATATACTGTGAATTACTAATTTTAGCCAGCAGGTCGCGTTTGAAGTAAATTTTAAGTTGCTTAAAACGTCCCGGAATGTTGAGCGATTTGGGTGGTGCCTCGCGGGAAGGTTCTATTCGTTCAACCGGGAAATTGTTGTAGTAATATTCTTCCCACTTGGCGGGGGGTACTTTTCTTACACCGGTGTAATTTCCATACTCGTCAACCACCTGTGTTTCCATAATGTTAAAGATAAGTTCGGGGTTGACGGTGCCGCAGGTGGGACATTCACCTACATCGCAATTGATTTGCTGGTCGATGCGTTTAAAATACATCACGGCTTCAACGGGGTTACCACTGTAAACCTGATATCCACCCGTATCGAGTATAATCATCTTGTCGAACATTTTGTAAATATTCGACGAGGGCTGGTGTATGACGACGAAGACCAGTTTACCTTTAAGAGCAAGCTCACGCAATAGGTCCATTACGTTTTCCGAGTCGCGAGAGGAGAGTCCCGAGGTGGGTTCATCGACGAAGAGGATAGAGGGTTCTCGGATGAGTTCAAGAGCGATATTAAGGCGCTTGCGTTGGCCTCCCGATATAGTTTTGTTCATTACATTACCCACTTTCAGATGTGCCCGGTCGAGCAAACCGAGGTTGTACAGGGTAGTGTTTACCATGTGGGTGAGCTCTTCATCGGACTTATCGCGAAAGCAAAGTTTGGCGCTATAAAACAAGTTTTCAAAAACAGTAAGGTCTTCAATGAGCAGGTCGTCTTGCGGAATCAGTCCGATGACTCCTTCAAGCACTTTTTTTTGCGTATGTAGGTTGAGCCCGTTGATAAGTACCTCTCCGCTGGAGGGCTTTTCAATACCACACAGTACGTTTAGCAGGGTGGTTTTTCCGGCTCCACTGGCACCCATGATGCCTACCAGACGACCGTGTGTTTCTGAGAAGTTGATGCGCCTCAATCCATAGTCGCCATTCGGAAAAACGTAGGATACATCGCGAACTTCGAAGGTAATTTTGTGGGCATGAATATCGGCCAGAAAATGTGCCGAAACATCGGAATAATAGATGGGTTTACCTTTGGGCAGCTTAACCGTGCTACCATTGGCAAAAAGATATATGCGCTTATTGTTAATAGCCAGTCCATTGAGAAAAAGATCCTGGTTGCCTGTATATTTGAGAAAGTATAAATCGACGCTGGGGATGCGCAGAATGAATATATGGCTGTCGAGTTTTTCAGTTTTAATGTGTTTGCAAGCGTTATGGTTTTCGCGGTCATTGATGACCAGCACATGTGGGTCGTTTATTTCGTTGGGGTCGTTTTGAATGACGAATTTTTCGATGCTTTGAAACTCTTCTCTGGCAATGTTGAACACGTCGGCTACTGTGTTGATAATAGCCATGCGCTGTTCAGTAAATTTACGTTCGGAGTTAACCAGTTCGAAAAGCCTAACAAGAGCAACAATTTTCTGGTTTTGGTTGAGAGTTTTATTGATTTTTTTACAGATACCGAGGATACGTACCGAGTCGTTGACCTTGGTAAGACGCTTTTTTTTTACCTCACCTTCGCCTTCCTCTTCGTCCCCCCATTCCGCATGTTTTTCGAATAGCGCATAATATTCCTTACTTTGCTCTTCCGACAGATGTTGTGCCAGAAAAGTTTTTACATATTCGCGCTCATTGCTTTCAACCCCCTCATCTTGCTTGGCAATGATGGCAAATAGTTGCATCAGTGCTTTTAGAATCTCTTCGCTCATAGTTTAAGTGTTTGCCCACAGGTATTTTCTGAGGTTAAGAATAGGAGACTAATTCGAATGGTACCTCAACTATGTCGGCGTATTCATTGCCTGCTTCCTGCATATCCTCGTCATCTTCAGGATAGTGCCATTTCACCAGCACCTCGTGACCGGCTCGGGCTATTTCTTCCAACTTCATAAGTACATCCAGGATGAGTTTGGATGAAGCTGTGTTAAAATATTCCAGCTTAAAGTTAAATACCGTTTTAGGATTGGGTTGTTTGGCATATTCTGAAAGCCAGCTCAACAACGGACTGTAAAAACTAGTCACGTCTTCGGGCAAAGAACGTCCAGAAATTTCGAAATAGTTTTCAGCTGCATCAAAAATCACCGTTGGGGTATCTTCCGTTCCTTTTATTTTTATAGCTTCCATATGTATCGGCTGATTAAATTTTTATTCACGGGGTATTGAGGAGGTTAACAGGAAAAAGGAGATATTATCATTGATGGGTAGAAAATGATATTCGAGCGGACGGCCAGTTTTGCGTTTTATATCAATAAAACCCAGTCCTGCTCCTCCTTTTTCCGAAAGACGACCTTCTTTAATTTGTTTTTTATAAAGTTCGTTCAATTCTTCTTTACTCATAGCGTTGATACGCTCAAGCATATCACGCATTTCAGGGATTCTAGAATTGTCAATGGCATTGCCCGTAGTAACGGTGTACTCCGATTGATTTTTACTTACCATGAATATACCTCTGCCCGAATAAAGGAAGTCGTTGTCGGTAGCCTCGTCGGCGTGCTTGCTAATGTTTTGCAAGCATTCTACCATAACGTGGAAAACTTTGCGTTGCACGCTCCCCGATTCCTCTTCCTTGGCCATATTCGATTCGGCCAGCGAGGTAAATGCTTTTGTTATCTGGTGCGTGATCTCACCTTCATATACCAGCGATATTTCGTGTGCTTTCATGGTCTTGTAAAACTCATATACAAACTCCAGAAAGCCTTTTGAATCTTTAAACATATACGTTAGTTTATTATTTTTTACTACTCTGTTTGGTTTTTCAAATTTAAAAATAATTATTAAATCGATTAACTAAAAAATAATCTTAAAATTCAATACCAATAAGCAACACATCGTCAATTTGTTTACGATTTCCTTTCCATTCTTCAAAATCCTGAACGAATATTTCGTAGCAAGCGCTCATGGTATTGTTGGCATTATCCAGGATGATTTGTCGGATTCGGGCGGGGGAATATTTTTTGTTTTCGGGTCCTCCCAGCTGGTCGGGCAGGCCATCGGAGAAGAAGAAAATACGGTCGCCGCTAATAATATTAATGGTGTGGTTGGTAAAGGGTTCTTCGGCTTTTTTTCCAATGGGTATTCCACCGATAGATTTTCTATCGCCCTTAAATTCACTTAGCTCGCCCTTGCGGAGCAGGTAAAGGGATCGATGCGCTCCAGCATAGTGCAACTCATGTTTTTTAATATTTATCTTGCAAAGTGCTATGTCCATACCGTCGCGTCCACTGGCGTCTTCCCTATCCTGTTTGAGGGTAGTACGTACCCCATAGTGCAACAGGTCGCAAATTTCTCCAGCGTTGAGTGCTTTGTCGTTGTCAACAATGTTGTTAAGCAAAAAGTATCCAATAAAGGATAGCATGGCTCCTGGTACTCCATGACCCGTACAGTCGACGGCTGCAATATATATATTGTCGCTATGCTGGGAAAACCAGGGGAAGTCGCCGCTTACCACATCACGCGGTTTATAGAAAATAAACGATTTGGGGAAATATTCACGTATCAGTTTATTATCGGGCAGTATCGACGACTGAATGCGCTGTGCGTAGTTGATACTGTCTTCGATTTTTTTGTTTTTTTCCTGTATTTCCAGTTCAATACGTTTGGCTTCGGTAATATCGTGGCCGACAAAAAGAATGGTTTCCAGCTCATTTTCATTGTATTCTGGTATAGCATCAATGCTCATGATGCGCTCCAGCACTTTTTCGCCCAGCTGAATGGTAATTTTAATCTCATGGTTGAGTTTTTCGGGTTTGGCTTTGATTTGCTTTATGGTAGTTTTAAAGTATTCCCGCATTTCCTCGGGCATATTCAGCTCGTCGATGGTCTTGTTAATGACATTTCGGGGATCTACTCCGAAATAGTCCTCTACCACGGGGTTAGCGTAGAAGAAATGTCCCTGAAGGCTAACCCTAAGGATAAGATCAAGCGAGTTTTCCGATAGCGATTGCATTTTACTGCGCATGCGTTCCTCTTTCTCGGCACGCTTGCGCTCGGTAATGTCCTGAGAATTAAGTAATATACCCCGAATGGCCGGATCGTGCAGCAGGTTACGACCCGTAGTCTCCAGAAAAATTTTCTGTCCATCCTTTTTCATGTAGGTGTACTGAATGGTAATGACCTCTAGCGGATTTTCAAACAATCGTTTGAACATATTACGAACCTCCATCTCGCCCTTACGGGTCAGGCGATCGAAATATTTGCCATGGTCCATTTCGTCGGGCGAGTATCCCAGAATTTTTTTAACGGACGGACTCTGGTATATCAGATTGAGGTACTCATCGTAAATCATAATAATTTCCGACGAGTTTTCGAGCAATGAATTTATACGTTTTTGGGCATTTTCAACTTCCTGAATTTGTTTTTCGAGTTGTTCGTTCGAACGGCGAAGTTCTTCCTGGGTAGCTCGCATTTCCTCGGCACTTTGGCGCAGTTGTTCTTCATTTTCCTGCAGCTCTTCGGTCATTTTTTGCGATTCGCGCAATAGCCGTTCGGTGCGCTCATTTACTTTCAGGTTAAATATGGTGCGGGCAATGATTTCGCCCAGCTCGCGCATAAAGGTTATCGTCAGCTCGGGTATTTCGTCCTGAAGCGAGGCAAATTCGAGAATGCCCTGAAGTTTTTCATCAGAAATCAAGGGAACAATCAGCAAGCTTTTGGGTTTTTTATCGCCCAGGATGCCGCTGGTTATGGTCACATAATCGTCGGGGATTTCGGTACGGTAAATGATATCCATTTCGAAGGCACATTCCCCAATAAGGCCTTCGCCAATGGAAAATTCCTGCTTTAAATATTTTTTGCGGTTGTAAGCATAGGTGGCAACGTTGATAATTTTGTTTTTTTCGTCGTCGTAAATATAAAAAGCGCCCTGTATAGCATTGATATACTTTATAAGCTTGACAATGACCTCGTAAGCCAGTTCTTCAATTTTATTGTATCGGCGCAGGATGTTCGAGATCTGGTCTTTCCCTTCGGCAATCCAGCTCTGTTCGGCTTCTTTCTGGTAGTTTTTCAGCAGGTTGTTGCGCATGATAAGCAGCGAGTTGCCCAGAATATCGTCGGGACTCACTACCTTAAATTCGCTATAATAATTCCCCTCGCCTATAGCTTTTGCAAACTGGGCATTAATATCCATCTGTTCTTTCATCTGCTGCACGGTTTGCAAAAGGCTGTTGTTTGTTTTTCGTTGCCAGTTGAGCATCAGATAGGTACCCAAAAAAACAAGCAGGGGTAATGTATCGATAAACCAGAGGGAAGGAGACTTGCTGTGGATAAAAATAATATTTTGCAGGCTGATATTGGCTTTCCACAGCGTAAGCTCAATAAGCCAGAACGATAGCGGGACTAATAGGGTAACCACGCCGGCCAGAATGGCCTGCGATTTTACCTGGGTTTTTGAGATATATTGATAGTTTTGACCGCCCATCGAAAAAATTTTATTGCTTTAATTTTACAATAATTTTTCCTACCACATTGGCAAGATGTTCTAAAATTTGTTTTTGGTTGTCGTCAAAGGGCACAAAGGCAGCTAATTCTACCGATGCAATTACTTCTTCCTTGTTCAGTATAGGAAAAATATACAAATACCGTGGTGAACTCTGCCCCAGACCCGATACAACGCGCAAATAGTTGGCGGGCACCTGATTGATAGACACAGGTTTTTTATCCTTGATTACCTGTCCGACAAGGCCTTCCCCTTCCGTCACAGGTTCAACCTGCTCCGCAGAGTAATAGGCATACTTGGCGGTAGGGAGATAGGAGTTTGTGCCCGGACTTTTTACGTAAAATATGCCCGTAACTACCTGACAATGCTGGGCAATGCCTATTAGTATCTTATCACAGAATGCTTCGAGTGATAGGTTTTGTGGTGTGGATGGAATAATACTTTGTGCAACTTCTGCGGGGTTAAAAGTTACAGTCTCGATTTTTTCCTCTTCTTCCTGAGGAGCCTTCAGACGGTTGAGTTCGTCGGATAGCTGCGTAATTAGCCTTTCTTTGTCCGAAAGGGCTTGCAAAAGCTGAAAAAGCAAATAGAATAGTAAAAAATTTATGACCAAATTAAGAATTACCACGACAATGGCACCCGTTGTAGCTGTATTGGCCGAGATAAGGCCAATGAGCAGGTTGGCCAGAAAAAATGAGACAAGGGTAACAACTACCAGCGTCGCATATAGGATATATTTATAAGAGTTATATTGCATATTTTTCCCTCTCATTCAACCGAATACAAATCTATGCTATTCATTTCAAATTTATGAGAAAATTAGTGATTTTTTCGACAGTCCACACATGATGTTTCGGAAAAAGGTTTATTGCCGCTTCGGTCATGGTAGGTATTTCGCATTGCTGGGGGTCTTGTACAATGGTTAGCCCCCCCATCTCTGCAATTACCTTGAGTCCATAAGCTCCGTCTTTATTGGCCCCCGACAGGATAATACCTATTAGTTTATTTTGATAGGCCTGTGCTGCTGTGATAAACGATAAATCGATGCTGGGACGTGAATGATTTACCGTTTCTTCGGTAGAAAGGGCAAACCGGTTGCCCAGCTCAATATACATGTGATAGTTGGCCGGTGCAAGATATACCTTGCCGGGTTTTATGGCATCTTTGTCATAGGGCTCTACCACTGGAACCTTAGATTTGAGCGATAGCGCCTCGACAAAACCCGATCGTACATGCTTGAGCCTGTGCAAACACAAAAGCAAGGGTAGCGAAAAATCGGCAGGTAAGGTCTGTAGCATTGAGGTTACCACCTGAAAACTTCCTGCAGAACCACCGATTATAACTGCCTTGTATGTACTGTTTTCAGTTTTTGCCATAAATATGTTCACTTTCGTTGATTATTCTGAACAGTTGCTGGCTCATGATACCCAGCTGTTCCCGAACACCAATAGCCAGAATCCCATTTTTACTTAGTTTGTCGTAAAAGGTTTTCAATACTCTATCTTGTAGTGATTGAGTATAATAGATCAGCTGATTGCGGAAAATAATCAACTGGATATTATCGGGCAAAAATTCAAAGGAGTTGTTCTTATTGTAAAGAAAATGTACGTGCTGTACCAGCGAACTGTCGCGCACAGCCATATCGTCTTTTTGTTGACAATATTTTGAAAAATCAAATTTTCCCTGGTAGCGGAGATAGTTATCGGCACTTACTTCATATTTATAAGGGGCAAAGTTTCCGTTTCGAATATTTCTTTCGAAATGAGGGTCTGCAGTGGCAGCATAAATTTCGGTATAGTGTGTCCAGTTGTTTTCAGCCAGCACTATGCAAAGGCTGTACAATTCGTCTCCTGATACACAATGGGGAAGCGCAATCCGTACTGTTTTGTTTTCGTTGATAAGTTTAGGAAACAAAAAGTCGCGCAGGTACCTCCAGAATGAGGGGTCTCGGAACATTTCTGTTGATTCCACCAGCATTTCTCGTAAAAATAAATGAATAAAATCGTCGTCGCGCGAGATGTGGTTGATCAGACTTTCGGCAGTAGGGTAACGATAGGCCGCCATAAAACTTTCCAGGCGTCGTTTGAGAAACACAAGCGCATAGTCGTTGAAATCAACATCGAACCTTTCCTTAATGGCTTTTAAAATACTGCGGAACTCGGTTATGGTAATGCTCGTATATTGCAGCAAATCCATAGGTGCTATTTTTCAGATTTTCGTTCTTTTTTGAGCCGCTCAATTTCTTTATTGGCTTCTTCCAGCAGTTGATATTTTAACTTTCGTTCGGTAACATCCTGAGCCAGAAGTACAATTTTGTCTATCTGGTTTTTATCGTTTACCTGGGGCACCATCGAGGTCATTATCCATAGGGTGTCGCCGGTGGGGCGTGTTCGTTTGATAACCCCCGAAAATGGTTTTCCCTTCATTAGCTCTTTCCAAATAATTTCAAACTGCTCTTTCTCGTCATCCCGCAGGTGTTCGGTATAGTCTTTTTCGAGCAATTCTTCGGGAAGTAATCCAACGGCCTGACAGTAGTTGGCATTTACAGCTATGTATTTTCCCTCTGGTGAAAACTCGCAGCGCATAAAGGCTGTATCCACAAGGTTAAGGTATTGATTAAGTTGCTGTTGCAGACGATTGTTTTCCGAATTACGGATTTCGAGCAACTTATCTACTTCGGCTTTTTCGGTAAAATCGACAAATTGTAGAAGTACCTTAATCATATTGGCCGACTTATCGAAAACGGGGGCAAATATCTGGCGCACTTTTAGTTCGGTACCGTTGGCTATACGAATGTTGGAGTCGATGGTTTTAATTTTGCCCAGGGGTAGTTGTTCCCACATCAGGTCAAAGGTTTCTTTTGGCATACTGACAAAGTCGAGGATTGGACGACCAATGAGTTCGTCGGGTTTGGCCTGTAAGAAAGCTGCGACCCGATTATTTACCTCTATAATTTTACCCGTAGCATCGAGGATAAGTATCATAGACGAGAGGTGAATGGCGTTGAGGAAACCCTGTAATTCGGCTTCGCGGCGAGTAAAATCTTCCTGCGTAGTACGAAGTTCCTCCATGTTTTGCCTCATTTCTTCTTCCTGTTCTGCCATTTCCTCGGCCTGGCGCTGCGATTTTTCGAGTAGTTTGGCTGTTTGCAGGTTAATTTTAACGCTGGTAATGGTGGAGGCTATGGTGGCACCAATTTTTTCAACAAATTCAATTTCGTGTGGTTCGAACATGTTGAATGAAGCCAGTTCTACTACACCCAGTACAGTGTCTTCTGTTTTGAGCGGTACAATGAGGATGCAGGCTGGAGGGGCATCTCCCAGACCCGACGTAATGGTCAGGTAGCCCTCGGGGATGTCGGTAATAAATATTTTCTCTTTTTCAAGTACAGCTGTGCCAATCAGTCCTTCTCCAATGGGAATATGCTGTTTGATGTATTTTTTTCGATCGTAAGCGTAGGCCGAATAGAGCTCAAGGAATGGATTTTCTTTGTCTTCGTCGTTGATAAAGTATAGTGCTCCCTGAATGGCCTGCAGGTATTTAACCAGGTTTTGAATAATCTGGTCGGCCAGTACATTCAGGTTGTTGTGCATACGTAGGATTTCGCCAAAGCGAGCCAGTCCCTCATTGGTCCATATCCGTTTTTTCTCTTCATTTTTGTATTTGGCGTCCTCCATTTCAGCTTTCTGAAGGCTTTTCTGCATGTCAATGAGGGCATTACCCAGAATATCGTCCTCGCTAAGGGGCCGATAGTGCGACGATAGTTTATTGTGCCCAATATCGGTGGCAAAGCGTGCCTTCTCCTTCAGACCATCGACCAACCGGTTGAGATACCCTGCCATTTGTGCGATTTCGTCATTGCGTTTAAATTCGAGCTTTTCGGGAAGTTTACCCCGTACCATCTGGGATAAGAAGTCGGATAGCAAGGCCAGGGGTTTATGAATGTGTTTGTTGATATGGTAATACAATACTCCTAGATAAATCAGTACCATCAGAAATAAAATCGACAGCCACACGTATCCCCAACGCACAGCTCGTTGGAGTTCGGTGTCGATGAGGGTGCGAAGTTCATCGCCTGTTAATACAATAGCTTCGAGTATGCTTTGCATTTTACCCATAAGCCCATCACCCGAAGTAAATCCAATGGCTTTGTCAAAGTCATACAACGAAAGAATCTGCTGATGAAGCTTATGCAAATCCGTCAGGAAGCTGATTTTGTTACTTTTAATATTGAGAATAGCCTCATTTTCTGCTTCTTCCAGAGCAATTTTAATCTTATTGAATATTGCGGCATCGCGGTTTATCAGATACTGATCCTTTAGCGCCATAATTTCGTCAATGCGACGGGGAAGTGACTGATTTTTTTCTTCCCTTGCTGCCACTTTCAATTTATCCGCAAGAATGGCAATCTGGCCATTTACCCCATAGTTGCCAAAACCCTTTTGATTGACCAGCTCGAGATATTTTGCTAGATTTTGCTTATAGTTGCGAACCAGATGTCCAAACGCAAAAATTTTTAAACGAATATCCGTGTTGTGTTGCAGATAATAACTATTGCCAATGGCTGTTATTTCTCCTGCATAGGCTTCAATCTGGGTGCGAATTTTTTCAGCCATCGTACTTCTTTGGGTTTGGAAGAAAGTAATATTATAGGGAATGCGAAGAAAAATAACTTTTTGCAAGCTGTCGATAGAACTTATTTGCTCGGTAAGTGTAACGATTTTGCCCGAAAGCTCATTGTATGCTTTTATTTTTTTAAGCTGATTTACGGCTGTGGCCATAAAGGCTAACACGATTACCCCCATGGTGAGGATAATGATGGTAAACCTTTGCTTTAGCGTAAAATTATTTGACTTCATCAGTGGCATATTTTAGGATTATGCTACGTGGTCTTCTTTACATAAAATTGTTCTTTTTTCTCAAAAAAAGATGAATAAGGGCCCAATATGGTTTCGTGCATACCCAGGATAAGGTATCCCCCCGGATAAAGACTTTCGTAAAAAAGCTGAAATACCCTGTTTTGCAAATTGTAATTAAAATATATGATAACATTCCTACACATAATGATATCAAATTTACAGGGAAAAATATTATTATCCTGTACCAGATCGTGTTTTTTGAAGACGGCCTTATCGGTCAAGAATTTGTTCATGGTAATAAGATCCTTGTTTTTGTCAATTTCGAAATATTTGGAATAGGGCACGTCATAAAATATTTCGTAATTATAAGGATTTTCTTTGATAACTTTATCAAAATTATCGAGATAACCGATGTTGAAACGGTACTTGTACACCCCCTTGCGAGCCACGTCAAGTACATCGGTATTAAGGTCGGTACCATAAACTCTAGCTTTTTCGAGCATTCCGACTTCGTTCAAAAGGATAAGCATCGAATACACTTCCTGACCCGTCGAGCAACCTGCGTGCCAGATGTTTATGGTTTTATGTTCTTTAAATTGTGGAAGTACACGATAACGAATAGCCTGCCATATGGCAGGGTCGCGAAATAATTCGGTGGTATTTACCGTTATTTCCTTAACAATTTTTTCGGCAAACTGGCCATTTTTACGAACTTCGGCCACCAGTGTTTTCAAATCCATTTTGTTGTCCATCAGTACCTTGGCCAGTCGTCGGCGCAACGATTTTTCGGAATAGTTGCTAAAATCGTAACCTGATGCCTGTTTAATTGCCGTTGTAAAAAGCTGTATGTCGAGTTCTTCTGCTGTCATTCCTATACTGTACCACGTAATATTTCACCTCCATCATTCATTTTTAACAATTGTACTAAGTTACGTATTATTCTTAAATTTACAATTCTTACCCGTTGATTGAGCTTGCCAATTTACCTGATATTTTTCCCCAATCATCGTGTTGGATAATATAGTATAGTTACTCAATTTATTTGGTTGCGCAATTTTAAATGAAAATCTTGATAATTTTAAATCAGATTCAATAAATCAGCCAATTATATAATTAAATCCAAATTTGCCTTGGAAATTAAATAATGACCCCCAGCATAAAGTGGTGGTAAAATTATGATTTTAAGGATATTGAAGATGAATATTTAATTTGTTTGAAGGAAGGAATGTTTACAAATATTACTTCTGCGATAAGATTTTTTCATCATAATATTTTGTCATTTATGTTTTAACCGAAAGAAGTCGCCAGTGATTGCTTTGATTACTTTGCGCAAAAATTTTGCTCCCTTGGCGGTTAAGTTTACTAAAACATTCTCTTTTTACCACAGCTTGAAAAAATATTATCGGACATTGCCATTACAACATTTGAACCCCGAGAGGTTGATCGGCATAATGGCATGAGAACGCCCAAAAGTTTTCCATCTGTGTAGAGATTAACATAGCGCAATAGCTCCATAATTTTCTAATGCTGGCTTAATCCAACTATTTTATTAGCTCAGCTTAACTGTAAATCACTATCGAAAAAAATTTCCCATAATCTAATAGGGTTATATTTAAAAACCTGTATTTTTGTACACAAACCAAAAATTTTGGACATGATGAAAAAAACTTTGCTTTTTGTAACGATGATTGCATTGTCAGCAACTCTTTACAGCCAGGCCTTTGTAGGGGGGTCGTTGAGTTTCTCGGTGTCGGGGTCTTCTGAAACATCGGGTAATACTACCGTTGATGGTCCTACGTCTGCCGCATTTATCGTTTCTCCCATGGCAGGATACTATTTGAATAGTCAGATGGCAATTGGGGTGGAATTGGGTCTTGGGGTTACCAGTAGCAACAACAACCGAACCCCTACGGCTACAAAGACTACCACAACCTCCATTGCCATTAGCCCCTTTTTGCGCTATCATGTGGTTGAAATGGGCCCTATCTCGGTATTTGGTCAGGGTTCGATAGGCATTGGTCTTGGTAGCACTAAGATAAAAACCGGCAGTGTTTCGTCCGATGGCCCCAAAACAACATCTTTCGAAATTGCCGTTCGACCTGGGGTTTCCTACAAACTCACTGATCAGATTGCCATTGAAGCTTTTTTGGGAGGTCTGTCGTACAATCATACCACTGTCAAGCAACCCAATGATGACAAGGATAAAGACTACGAGTTTGGCCTGAGTTTTTCCACTGCGCTTAATCTTGGATTTGTTTACAAATTTTAGACAGCTTTTGCCAAAAAATAAGCCAGCCTTAATCTGAGGCTGGCTTTGTCGTTTAAGCTTTTCAGCGTTTATTCTGAAACAACTTCAAAGGGGATTTCAACATAAACTTCCTTGTGAAGTTTAACTTTGGCTGTATAGCTGCCCACTTCTTTAATCACTTCTTCCTTTATGTAGATATTTTTACGGTCAATTTCAAATCCCTGGGCATTTAGTGCTTCAGCAATTTGAATGGTATTAACCGATCCAAAAATTTTGCCTTTCGAGCTTGTTTTGGTGCCAATGGTAAGCTTGAGCCCTTTCATCTTCTCGGCCAATTGTAAAGCTTCCTGCCGCAGTTTTTCTTCTTTGTGGGCACGCTGCCGAATGGTTTCGGCCAGCATTTTTTTGGCCGATGGGGTAGCCACAATAGCCATTCCCTTTGGAATGAGATAATTACGGGCATAACCGTCCTTTACGGTTACAATATCATCTTTGCTACCCAGGTTTTGAATATCCTGCTTAAGTATGATTTCCATACGATGTCCTCCTCTCGGTTTACTTTAACAAATCGGTTACATAGGGCAACAGCGCCAGATGGCGTGCTCTTTTGATAGCAGTTGCAACTTTACGCTGATACTTCAAAGAGGTACCGGTAATACGCCGGGGAAGAATTTTACCCTGCTCGTTAAGAAATTTTTTGAGAAATTCCGGATCCTTGTAGTCAACATAGGTGATGCGGTTTTTCTTAAAACGGCAGTATTTCTTCTTTTTGATTTCGACCGCAGGGGGCGTTAAATATCTGATTTCAGACTGATTGTTTGCCATAGCCTAATCCTCCATTTTTTTAGCCGATTCTTTTTGCATTCTTTTCTTTTGTGCGTATTCGATGGCATGCTTGTCCATCTTGAAGGTGAGGAAACGAATTATTCGCTCGTCACGGCGATATTCAGTTTCCAGCTTGTCAACCAGCGAGGGCTCAGCCTTGAATTCTATCAGGTTGTAAAAGCCCGTCGTTTTCTTCTGAATGGGATAGGCTAATTTACGAAGCCCCCAGTTCTCGGTGTGCACAATCTCTGCTCCGTGCTCGGTTAAAAAACTTACAAATTTGTTAACCGCTTCCTTCATCTGAGTTTCAGACAAAACGGGAGTTACAATGAAAACGGTTTCATACTGTCTTTGCATACAATTACTATTTTACAAAAATTAATTTGGAGCGCAAAAGTAAAAACTTTTTGTTGAATATCAAATGAGTATCCCTTTTTTATTTTTTGGAATAACACTTTGCTAAAAGTTAAGATGCCATGAAACACCCATGTTCCTGCGAACGCAAACACAATAGTGATAAAATTGCAAAAATGGGTGTTCCATCATACCTTTTAAAAATTAATTTTTTTTTGATAAAAAATAGAGTAATAATATCATATCACTCAGGCAACTTATGGGTTGTTCCTATATCCAGGCTTTTTTCTGTGGATGAAACTAAAGTGGCGAAGTTATTCGATATGATCAGTTTCGCGGAGTGCTTCACGTTTCAACTTAATGATATGATATAGCCGGGCCGTTGCCCAAACTACAAAGCGCCCCAGATTCCATACGATCAATATGATAAAATATAGAAGTGCAATAAAAATGATAGCCGCAAGTAATATTGCCCCCCAATTCTGTTGATTGGCACGACCAAAATACTTACGATACGAGAGACCCGGAATGCCGGTACGTACGGAATAACCCCTGGAACCTAACGTTCCCCACTGGGTACGAAAACTTGGGGACAAACCCGATTTGCTGATGTTTAATCCCAGACCTTTGCCCAAGTTGATTCGCCGGTAGTATCGAATACCCATTTTTAAAAGTATATAAACTTTAGTCAAAGATATTCAATTTATGCGAATACTTCACAGATATCAAAACCAAATCGGAGAAGTGGTCGCTGAATTTTGCTTCTGCATAATGAATTTAACAGGTTAAAAAGATATGTTATAAAACATATGAACTGTTGTAAGAGGAAATTTGTTATTTTTAAACACTAGTGTCCAAAATAATTAGAACAAAAATAAATAATACTTGATTTTCAATTCGTTATGAAGTATTTTTCCCTTTTGCTCAAAAACACTCCCCTAAAGAATCTCACCCCTTTGGATTCCCCCTCTCCTTCACAGAAGGAGAGGAGTTAGGGGCGAGGTTTTTTAGACAATAGTGATTTTTAAAAAAAGGATTTATGAAACACCCATGTTCCTGCACACGCAAACACAATAGCGATAAAATTGCGAACATGGTTGTTCCATCATACCTAAAATTAATTTTATTATGATGAAAACATATACCATAATAGTAGGGTTAGGATTGATAATTACCCAGGTATTACAGGGTCAAAAAGGAAGAATTGAAGGAGTAATACGCGATGCAGGTACCAATGAACCCATCCCCTTTGCTTATGTCATTATTGCAGGAACTACCACTGGTACAACTTCGGATTTGGATGGTAAATATGTATTGGCCAATCTTGATCCGGGATTTTATCAGCTTCAAATTAGTTCGGTGGGCTATAAAACATACCTGACAGAAGAGGTGCAGGTAGTAAGCAATAAAGCCATGAATTTAGATTTCAGGCTTGAACCTCAACAATATGAGGTTGAACAGGTTGTGGTTAAAGCCGAAAGATTTATAAAAAAACCAGAGACGCCAGTATCGATTCGAAGCATAGGCATAGCAGAAATTGAGAATAGTGCGGGGGCAAACCGGGATATTGCGCGCATTATCCAGAATTATCCGGGGGTTGCATCATTTCCTGGTGCCAACCGCAACGATATTGTTGTTCGCGGGGGTGCTACCAATGAAAGTCGATACTTCGTTGATGATATTGAGATTCCCAATATCAATCATTTTGCAACGCAAGGGGCATCAGGAGGAACCAATGGCATACTCAACGCTGACCTTATTCGCTCGGCCGAATTTTTAGCGGGTGCCTTCCCTGCAAATCGTTATAATGCATTGAGTGCGGTGTTCGACTTTAAAACCATTGATGGAAATGCCGATAAAGGTCGATACCGAGCTGCTATCGGTGCCTCCGAACTTTCTTTTACGGTTGATGGCCCTATAAGTGATCGAACCACCTACATTGCTACTGCACGAAGGTCTTACTTGCAATTTTTATTTAAGGCTTTAGGGCTGCCTTTCCTCCCTACGTTTAATGATTACCAGGTGAAGGTTAAAAGCAAACTGGATTCGAAAAATGAAATAACTTTTATGAGCATAGGTGCACTTGACCATATGCGCCTCGACACTAGCATTAAAAATCCTACTGAAGACCAACAATACATTTTAAATTATCTTCCTGTATTTGAGCAATGGAGCTATGCTACGGGTATAAGCTATAAGCATTTTATGGATAATGGAAACTGGACTTTTGTGTTAAGCCGCAATATGCTCAATAACAGGCAATATAAGTACAAGGATAATCGTGAAGTTTCGACAAACCGACTGATTGACTATAGCAGTACCGAGCAGGAAAACAAATTCCGTGCCGAACGCTTGTATCGTACAGGCCAGTATCGGATACAATATGGGGGGTCGCTGGAATATGCAAGATATACCAATGAAACGTTTCAAAAAATTTTTCGGGGAATGGCAATCGATACCTTTAATTTTAGCTCAACTTTAGATTTATTTAAATATGGGGTTTTCTCACAGGTGAGCCGCAGTTTTCTAAATGAAAAACTAACAGTATCGGTTGGCGTGCGAACGGACGGAAGTAATTACAATTCCAGCATGCGTAATTTACTCAATCAGCTTTCCCCAAGATTAGCTGTGGCGTATCAGTTTACCCCCAAATGGAGTCTGAATGGGAGTGTTGCGCAATACTATCAGCTGCCGGCCTATACCATCTTAGGTTACCGCGACAATCAAAACTTTCTGGCCAATAAAAACCGGCTGCGTTATATTCAGTCTACCCATTATATAGGAGGAGTGACATTTCAGCCCAATAAATCTACTCGTATCACGCTTGAAGGATTCTGGAAAAATTACAAACATTATCCATTCTCATTACTCGACTCTATTAGCTATACTTTTAAACCTATCGATTATGGTTTTGTTGGCAATGAGCCAACCACGTCGATTGCCACAGGTCGTGCTTATGGAGTAGAATTTCTATTACAAACGGCCTTGCCCAACGACTTTAATGCGGTACTTGCCTATACCTATGCAATTAGTAGGTTTAGTGACAAGAATGGGATTTACAGGCCTACCTCATGGGATAATCGACATATTCTAAACGTTACTGTAAATAAGCAATTCAAAAATTTCTGGCGGGCCGCTTTAAAATGGCGCTATGCAGGTGGCTTACCCTATACACCCTATGACCTCCAGCGCTCGAGTCTAATCTCGGCATGGGATGTCCAAAATCGACCCTACCTCGATTATAACGCAATAAACTCAAAACGTTTCAGAGCTTTCCATCAGCTCGATGTGCGGGCCGAGAAGTGGTTTGTATTTACCAAAACCACTCTGAGGATTTATATCGACGTACAAAATCTTTACAATTTTAAATCCGAAACGCAACCCCGGATAACCAACCTGGATAAGCAGGGGAATAAAGTTATTGATACCCAGGATCCCTCACGTTATGTACTCAGAGAAATCCCGTCGGATGGTCAGGGGACAGTATTGCCTACTTTTGGAATTATGCTTGATTTTTAATGAATTAAATTTAAACAATATGTGCCGGTTAAAAAATATACGTACCTATTGGATGATGAGCTTAGCTTTAGCAGGTATGCTGCAGCTCAACTATTCGCTTATTAATGCTCAAGGTAATTACCAACGCTATACCTTGAATGAAAAAGGAAAAGGTCAGCTTGTAAGGATTACCCTTGACAAAGGAAAGGAATACGGACATCCTGTTTTAGCTATCTGGTTAACTACTACTGATGGACAATTTATCCAGTCGTTGTACGTATCGCAAACTATTGCGAAAGGTATATATCCGCATGGAAAGGTAGAAGATGGGAATTGGCAAGCAGCCGATCGCAGAAATCCTGCAACCCTTCCCCTATGGTCACATAGCCGAGGTATACTGGCTACCGATAGCTTGTATTTACCTACCCCCGACCGACCTATTCCCGATGCTTATACGGGAGCAACTCCTTACAATAACTTTATTCTTGAAACACACCTCGATACCGTTGTAAAAGGCAAGGCAACCCTTCTGCTCGAAATCAACAAGCCATTTGATTTTAATAATTACTGGCATAATATGCTATTCCCCGAAAATGCTATCTATAAAACATCTGGTCAGCCCAGCTTACTTTACGCCGTTACCATTGATTTCGACTCTCCCGATAACCCTTATTATCTCAATCCAATTGGACATGGACATCCCTATGGGCTGAATGGAAAACTTTACACCGACCTGAGCACTTTAACTTCTGCACTAAACATGATAGCAAGGGTAAAAGTTGAAATATTCCCTACGGGTCAATAGTTTGCAAAATTATCTGAGTATTTCCAGCCGACTGGCATCGAGGCGTAAAAATATAAAAAGTAATAGGGTAAATGCCCACAAAGATGAACCTCCATAGCTAAAGAAAGGGAGGGGAATACCTATGACGGGTAAAAGCCCAAGGGTCATGCCCACATTTATGGCTAAATGCATGAACAATAGGGCTGCAACTCCATATCCATAAATACGGCTAAACGCAGAGCGTTGCAATTCGCTTAGGTGTAAAATACGCAAGAGCAGAATAACAAAAAGACCTAACACTATAAAGGACCCTACAAAACCCCATTCTTCACCAACGGTACAAAAAATAAAGTCAGTACTTTGTTCGGGGACAAAGTTGAATTTCGTCTGAGTACCCTGTAAAAATCCTTTGCCCAAAAGCCCTCCCGAACCTATTGCTATCTTGCTCTGAGCTACGTTGTATTCGGCTCCCCTGGGGTCCGATTCTTTTCCTAGCAAAATATTGATTCGCTGTTGTTGATGGGGCTGTAAAAAATGATCGAAAAGGTAATCGACCGAATAGGTAAAACCAATAGCTACAAAGGTGGATAGGATAATCCAGAATAGATAGGGGATTTTTTTTAAGACAAGGTTGATGAGGACTATACTTCCCACAATACCTGTAGCCCCTAACAGGAAAAAATAGGGATTATTGGGTAGTTGGAATATATGAACTGCAACCATGCGGACAAGATAATAGCTTGCAGCTAAACTAATACCAGCAATAAAAACCTCGCCGATGCGTAACCTGACAATAAAGAAAGCAATCAATGCAAGCGATAGAATGATAATAAGCACAGTCAGGGGGGATGCAATAAGTGCTAATAGTGACAGAAAAATGAGCATGAAACCGAAAAGTAGAATTATGCCCGGAAACCCTTCACGGTAGAAAGCTAAAGTGAAAGCTGTAAATACCACCACTGAACCTATATCGGGCTGAATAGCTATAAGTGCAGCGGGAATAAGAACAATTATACCAGCTATAAACCATGTCTTAAATTTATCGGGTCGAATATTATACGAGCTCAGATATTTTGCCATTGCCAGGCAGGTAGCAATCTTGGCAAATTCGGTAGGTTGCAAGCGCAGAGGACCAATTTCAAACCAGGCGCGCGCCCCATTGACTTCTTTTCCAAAAACGAGTACTAGTAGCAAGCTTATCAGGGAAAGACCATAGGCAGCATAAGCAAAAAAGGAAAAAGCCCGGGTATCTATAGAAAGGGTGATGAGTGCAATTACAACAGCCGCGCCAATCCATACCAGCTGTTTGCCATAGCGCATACCCCAGTCGAAAATACTGCGGTGTTCTTCCGAATATACGGCCGCATAAATGTTTATCCATCCCATCAGCACCAAAATCAAATATAGGATGATGGTAAACCAGTCGACTCTTGCCCATACATTGAAATTTCTGTACATGTCGATTACTTTTTAGGATATGCTATAGTTTTGGTGCGCAGGTAATCTTCGTACCAGGGTCGGGTAATGGTATCGGTAAGGTATTTTTCAATCATCAGGCTTGCAATGGGTACCGCAATAGTTGCCCCAAACCCGCCATTCTCAATATACACAGCAATGGCAATTTTAGGATTATTACGTGGAGCAAAGGCAATAAAAATGGAATGATCATCACCATGTGGGTTTTGTGCTGTTCCTGTTTTTCCACAAATATCGAGTCCCTTTACGGCTCCATTAAGGGCTGTACCACCCCCTGGTCCATTAACAGCCCTGTACATACCTTCGATGACAATATTGAAAAGTGAGCTGTCGAAGGCTGTGTACTGTTTTTGTTTAAACCGACTATCGATGGAGTCGTAACCATTGATCATGCGTACGGAGTGGGGAATGTAATAGTACCCGCGGTTGGCAATAGTAGCTGCCATGTTGGCCAGCTGCAGGGGGGTAATGCCTATTTCACCCTGGCCAATAGCTAGCGAAATTATGGTCACTGAATTCCATGAATTTCTATAAATACGATTGTAGTATTCAAGGCTTGGGATGTTGCCGCCCAGCTCATGAGGCAGGTCGGTTTGTATTTTTCGTCCCAGCCCAAAACTCATTACCAGGTTGCGCCAATGCTGGTAGGCCGAAAACCTGTCCCTTTCATTGGGATTGTCAATGATACGTCTGAACACGTTGCAAAAATAAGCATTGCAGGAATACTGAATCCCACCAATAAGATCAAGTGGGGTGGGATGAATATGGCATCCAACGTGAACGGGGCCAACCGTATAGCCTTGAGCACAGCTAAATGTGCTCTGCGGAGTAATTGCTCCTGTTTGCAGCCCAACCAATGCATTAAGCAGCTTAAATGTAGAACCCGGGGGATTTTTCGATTGTAAAGCTCGATTGAAAAGAGGGTTCGACGGATCGTCGCGAAGGCTTATAAAATTTGTAGCTCGAGACCGGCCTATCAATAGCTGTGGATCGTAAGAAGGGTTTGATATTAGTACCAGTATTTCGCCCGTAGCTGGTTCAATGGCTACAATACCCCCACGAAAATTTTTGATTAGTTTTTCGCCGTAAGCCTGTAGGTCGGCGTCGATGGTAGCCGTAAGATTTTTCCCTTGCACGGCTGGTTTATCAAACCGACCGTTGGCCAACGAACCCTTGATGCGATTATGTACATCAACCAGATATATCTTAACCCCCTTAATACCTCGAAGCTCCTTTTCATACGCCTTTTCCAATCCGCTCATGCCTATGTAATCCCCCATCTGATAGTAAGGATCCTCTTTAATATTCGACGAGTCTACTTCACCCACATAGCCTAAAAAGTGAGCTGCAATTTTGCGTTCGTAGTGCCGCAAGGTGCGCGGTTGTACATAAAAACCCGGAAACTTGTACAGCTGCTCCTGAAAAGCAGCATATACCGAATCGGCAATCTGATAAAGAAATGGCGATGATTTGTAACGAGAGTAGTTTTTTGCTTTGCGGATAGTTTGACGTACATATTCGAGACTAATACCCAGAATCGAACAAAAGGCACTAGTATCAAAGGGACGAAGCTCCTGCGGGTTGACCATCAAATCGTAGGCAGCTTGATTACTTACAATAAGACGCCCCCTTCGATCAAATATTAGTCCTCGTGCCGGATACAGAGTTACGTAACGCTGTGAGTTGTTTTCGGCCGATAGTTTATAGCTGTTATCAATAATTTGCATGTAAAACAGACGGACAATGTAAATGAAAACCACCAAAACAAATATCCCCGAGATGATGTAGTACCGGTTTGCAAATTGATTGTTCATGGTGGCCTTTATTTTTCCATCAATATATTATTTTTTAAAGAAAAAGAACTGACTGACAACGATAAGCAAGCTGGTAAAGGCAGTACTAAGAAACACCCTTGCCAGCGTAGAAAAAAAATCTGACCAGCGAAACATTTCCAAAAAGAACAGTACAAAATGATGCAGAAAGACTAAAACTAATGCATATCCGATAAACCAGCGCAAGCCATAATAATACACAGTGGGGGTAGTATCGGGTTCGTAATCTTCGCGCGGGGATATCCCCTTGAGAACTGCGGGACGAACAAACGCCATAAAGGTCGAGGCTGCTGCATGCATACCCGGCGTATTGGAAAACAAATCAATACTTAATCCCAGGAAAAATGCCGAAATTAGCAGTGCCGAGCGGGGCATATCAAAGGGTAAAAGCAGTATGAAAAGAACGTAAAAATATGGGTTGATTAAATTGCTAAACTGTATTTTGTTGAAAATAAAAATTTGCAACAATACCAGCAGGATAAAGCGCAGTATATATTTAGGCAATCTATTCATTGACAACGGAATTTTCGAGCTTCATGCGTTCGGCTTGTTTGCTGTCAGTAATTAGGTAAACGTAAAATAAATTCTTAAAATCGGTCGATAAACGAACATTAATACTATAAAAAGTCCCCATCGATATAGCATAATCTTCCACAATCCCAATCATGATACCCTCGGGAAAAATGTGCGAATAGCCACTGGTTACTATAGTGTCGCCCGGATTGACGGGTACGTGTAAGGGAATATCATTCAGTGTCCCCATGCGATAATTGGTTGCGGACCACTCAAAAGAACCGAAATAATTATTTTTCTTAAACTTTGCGCTGACCTTAAATTTTTTGTTCAGCACAGGCATCACAAGCGCATAGTGCTGACTGGTAGCTATCACTACGCCAACAATCCCTTGATCGCAGATGACAGCCATATTGGGCACTACTCCTGATTCCGATCCCTTATCGATGGTTAGGTAGTTAAAGGGATGATTAACGGAACTGTTAATAACCCTGGCTGCTATAAAGCGTATATTCGAACTGTCGCCTGAGAATTTCTGAGGATACCTGGTGTAAAGTTTTTTGTAGTATTCGAGCTCGTTGCGTAGCTTTTCATTTTCGGCCACCAATTGATCATTAATAGTTTTTAATTTTAAGTATTGCCTTGCGCGTTCCTTTTTCAACGAGATGCTGGCGTGCCATTTCTGGGCAAAGTTCAAATAGGCAACCTGATGGTAATAATTATATCTGATTAACAGCGAAATTGCGATAGTTTCCAGAAGAAGGAAAAGCAGGAGAAATTGATACTTTATCAGGAATTGAAGTATATTTCTCATAGTTTCCTCTTCCGTAAATCTGTTTTAGTGTACGAGTTTATCGCATCAGGAAAGTAAATCGGTCGATATTCTTCAGAGCAATTCCTGTTCCACGGGCTACGGCATGCAGCGGATCGTCGGCTACATGGAAGGGTATCTGAATTTTGTCGGTAAGCCGTTTATCGAGCCCTCGCAACAGTGCTCCACCGCCTGTAAGGAAAATACCTTTCTGGACTATATCGGCGTAAAGTTCAGGCGGAGTTTGTTCGAGAACCGCAACAATGGCCGATTCAATTTTTGATATCGACTTATCTAGGCAGTGAGCAATTTCCTGGTACGAAATGGGTATTTCAATAGGCATGGCTGTCATCAGGTTGGGGCCACGAACGATATAGTCGGGTGGAGGGTTATCCAGATCGGGCAGCGCAGATCCTACCTTGATTTTAATTTCTTCGGCCGTGCGTTCTCCCACCTTGATGTTGTGCTGATGCCTCATGTACGATTGGATATCGGCGGTAAAGCCATCACCCGCTATCCTGATACTTTGATTACATACAATGCCCCCCAGGGCTATCACAGCAATTTCGGTGGTACCCCCTCCAATGTCCACCACCATACTGCCCTCGGGTGCTTCAACATCGAGTCCTATACCCAGCGCTGCAGCCATGGGTTCGTAAATCATATACACTTCACGTCCATTGGCATGTTCGGCCGAGTCCCGCACTGCACGAATTTCCACATCGGTACTCCCCGATGGTATGCTAACGATCATCTTCAATGCAGGATTAAAAAGCTGATTTTTTTTGTTTACCAGCTTTATCATCCCCCGAATCATTTGCTCGGCTGCATTAAAATCGGCAATTACTCCATCCTTCAAGGGGCGGATGGTTTTTATATTTTCGTGCGTCTTGCCATGCATCTGCTGAGCAGCATGACCTATGGCTATCAACTTACCCGTTTTGGTGTCAATGGCTACTATCGAAGGTTCATCAACTACTATCTTGTCGTTGTGGATGATAATGGTATTGGCCGTACCCAAATCCATTGCTATCTCCTGTGTCAGGAACGAAAATAGACCCATAATCAAACTATAATTTTTGAGATAAATGTATTTTTCCCGGTTGCTAAATTATAAAATTGTCAATTCATTCCTGCATTTTTAAATTTTTTTTTTGAAACCTTTTCATCCCCTCTTTCAATGTTATCTAACAAATACTGAATTTTTTCTCCAACCTATTATTTTCCATATTTAGTAAGTCATAAAAAATTTTATACCCAATTTTTCTTCCTATGATCTACATGGGCTGGAATAAAGAACCGTTTTGTGGTTTAATGCTATTATCCTGAGCACTTTCCTGGGCTCAAAGACAGTTATTGCCAATATTCGAAAATATTTTTGCAAGCTGTGGTTCAGAAAATGTTTTTTAGAAACTTATACCTAAAGGTACATTTGTGCAACGTAAACAAAGAAATAATTGGTGGCTTTTGTAGTTAAAATACGTCCCAGGGATTAATGCTAACCATTTTAACTTTTCTGTCGCAATTGGGAATGTTTGTGATTTTTGGTTTAACCTCCTGTTTTTTTTAGCCTACAAAAAAGCATGCTTTTTTGTTTGAATATTCCTTATTTATTTGAAGATTATTTGGGACAATAATGTAGCTTTACTCAAACATTTTTTGACTTTCCCTGTTTTCATTAGTTGGTGTTCTTGTATTCTTACAAAAATGATTAAATTAGCCAAAAAGATATTCTGGTTTTATGTAGATGGTTTCCGTTCGATGACGGTTGGCCGTAAGTTGTGGATAATTATTCTGATAAAGCTTTTTATTATGTTTGGTATTCTAAAATTGTTTTTCTTTAAAGACTTTTTGGGGAGCCGGTTTGCAACCGATGAAGAAAAAGCTACGTATGTAATTAAAGAATTAACAAAGTAATTACTGGAAAGCAAGATATTTTTGGAGATTAGCTGGAAAATAAAAGAAAAAAATAATTAACAGGCATGAACGAGGTTTTAGACATGAGCCTGGTGAACTGGTCGAGGGCTCAGTTTGCGCTTACAGCCATGTATCACTGGCTATTTGTTCCCCTGACATTGGGTTTAAGCTTTATTATTGCTTTCATGGAAAGCATCTATGTAAAAACTGGCCGGGAGGAATGGAAACGAATGACCAAATTTTGGATGACCCTTTTTGGAATTAACTTTGCCATAGGGGTAGCCACGGGGATAATATTAGAATTTCAGTTTGGTACTAACTGGTCGAACTATTCGTGGTTTGTGGGAGACATTTTTGGTGCTCCCCTGGCCATAGAAGGGATAATGGCTTTTTTCCTGGAGTCGACGTTTATAGCTGTAATGTTTTTCGGATGGAACAAGGTAAGTAAGGAGTTTCATCTGTTGTCGACCTGGCTGGTAGCATTTGGTTCGAATATCTCTGCCCTGTGGATCCTGGTTGCCAATGCGTGGATGCAGTATCCAGCGGGTATGCATTTTAACCCCGATACCGCCCGGAACGAAATGATTAATTTTTGGGAAGTACTATTTTCGCCTGTAGCCATCAATAAGTTTTTGCACACGGTTTCATCTGGGTTTGTATTGGCTTCGATTTTTGTACTGGGTATCAGTGCGTGGTTTATTTTGCACAAACGCGAGGTTGCCCTCTTTAAGAAAAGCATGTTGGTAGCCAGCATTTTTGGTATGGTAACCTCTATTTTCATTATCATTACTGGTGATACTTCGGCAAAACTTATTGCGCGCCTTCAGCCCATGAAATTTGTTGCCATGGAGGGGCTGTATGAGGGGAAGGAAGGTGCTGATTTAAAGGTGTTTGGCGTTGTTACTTCCGAGCAGCATGATACCTCGCTATTTAATCTCCCCAAAATAAAATATAAGGTAGAGATTCCTAAAGCCCTTTCTCTGCTTGCCTTTAACAATACCAGCAGTTTCATTCCGGGGGTAAAGGAACTTATTAATGGGGATTCTTCCAGAAATATTTTACCATTGAAAGAAAAGATACGAAAGGGTACGATAGCCCAGCAAAAGCTGGCTGCTTTGCAGAAAGCCCGTGCAGAAAAGGATACTGCAACTTACACGGCCCTGAAACAAGAATTCATGGATCCCAATTTTCAAAAAAACTATTTTGCCTATTTTGGATACGCCTTTATCAGCAAGCCTCACCAGGTTATTCCGCATATTTCGCTTACTTTTTACAGCTTCCACATCATGGTAGGATTGGGGTTCTTCTTTGTGCTTCTGTTTATTTTATCGCTATGGTTTTTGTTTACCGAAACCATCGAAAATAAAAAGAAATTTTTGTGGCTGACATTACTCTCTATCCCCTTACCCTACATAGCCAGTGAGGCGGGCTGGATAGTAGCCGAGGTAGGGCGTCAACCCTGGACTATTCAGGATTACCTACCTACTTTTGCTTCCATTTCAAAAATCGACAGCAGTTCGGTACAGATTACCCTTTTCCTATTTGCTATTCTTTTTACCGGTTTATTGATTGCTGAGATTAAAATTATGATTAAGCAAATTAAAATTGGTCCTAAGGAACATTAAAAAAACTTTACCCATGTTTGAGACCCTGTCGTACACTACGTTGCAGCATTACTGGTGGTTAATTATTTCGGTCCTTGCAGCTTTTCTGGTTTTTTTTCTATTTGTCCAGGGCGGTCAGACCCTGATTTACAGGCTTGGCAAGAACGATACTGAGCAAACGCTCATAGTAAATTCGCTGGGACGAAAATGGGAGTTTACCTTTACTACGCTGGTAGTATTCGGAGGAGCCTTTTTTGCATCTTTTCCGTTGTTTTATTCTACCAGTTTTGGAGGAGCCTACTGGTTGTGGATGACAATTCTGTTTTGTTTTGTAATTCAGGCCGTTTCGTACGAGTATCGCTCAAAACCTAATAATTTTCTTGGAAAAAAAACATTCGACACCTTTCTTTTTATTAACGGTGCGCTGGGAACATTCCTGCTGGGGGTTGCCGTAGCTACCTTTTTCACAGGTGCTAACTTTACGGTTAACCTTGAAAACATTGCCAATCAGCAGCATAGAATAATCTCGCAGTGGACATCGCCGTGGCACGGGCTCGAAGCCATTGCCGACTGGAGAAATGTACTGCTTGGACTTGCCATATTTTTTCTGTCGCGAACCCTGTCTCTGCTCTATTTTCTCAACAATATTGACCATCCCGAAATTTTCAACCGCTCGGTTCGTCATCTGATATACAACAGTATTCCATTTGTGGTATTTTTCGTAGCATTTCTTGTAGTCATCCTGGTCATGCCGGGTCAACGCTACGATACTGCCAATCAGCTGGTATATGTCGAACCTTACAGGATATGGAAAACATTTCTGGAATTGCCTCTGCTTGCCATTTTCTTGCTAACAGGTATACTTTTGACGCTTTTCGGCATTGGTATTGCTGTTTTCCGCCGTTCGACAAAAGGAATCTGGTTTAGCGGCAGCGGAGTTATTCTGGTTGTGTTTGCGCTATTTATGTCTCTTGCCTATAGGGGCAACTGCTACTACCCATCGAATATTGATTTTCAAAGCTCGCTACATCTGGGTAACAGCTCATCAAGTTATTTCACCCTTACCGTGATGAGCTATGTAAGCACGCTGGTACCCTTTGTAGCCGCCTACATGTTTTGGGCTTGGCGAGCTATTAATCGCAGCAAACTTAGTGAAAAAGAGCTGGAGGGTGGAGGTCATGTTTATTAAAAAATAAGGATGCTATGTATGTCGCTGAAATAATTTGGTTTCTTACTTGGCCGGCTGTAATTGCGCTATCGTATGCGCTTATCTGGTTTTTCATTCGTAAATTTCCCGAAAAATGGGAATAAACCCAGGCAACATGAGTCAGAAGATTTGTCCGAAATGCAAACAACCTTTTGATTGTGAAGGGGATAGCGACTGCTGGTGTGAAAACATACAGCTAACCCCTGTTGCTTATAAGCAACTGCTCATGGAAGCAGACGATTGTATTTGCCCTCGCTGCATGAAGTCCTATACGCAACGACCCTATACACTGTAATTCAAATGGGGCATTGAAAATTACTTAATTTCAAAAATGAACCCCTACCACCGCAGTAGCCTGCAAGGGGTGTTTTTTATTATTGCTTTCAATTTAATCCTTAAAAGGAGCATCGATATTAACTACCACTTTTAATCCCCGCGGATGAGCCTTAATGAGAATTTTTTTCTTCATCACGCAAGGCTCCCCATCGTAGTGAAACACCCCTTTCTTTTTTCTTTTTAGGAGTACTTCCTGTGTTTTTAATATTTGTACATATTGGCAACGGTCTATTTTTCGGCTCATGAGCTTAAAACCAATATCAACTGCCTTAATGATAGGAAATGGCTCGAGAATAGAAACATCAATAAGTCCATCCTGAATATCGGCATGCGGGGCAATATAGGCATCATTGCCGTACTGGGAAGCATTGGCAAAGGTAACCAGAAAAGCTTTTTTCTTGAACTTGTATTCGGACGTTTTAAATTTATATTTTTTTGGCTTATAATCGATGAATTCCCCCAAAACACTCTTGAGGTAGGAGAAAAAACCCCGTTTTTTATTCTGGGAAAAAACATGTCCCACATGAGCATCAAAACCAACCCCACAGGTACAGAAAAATTTAATATCATTGGCAGTTCCATAGTCAATTTCTACCACTTTGCAATGTAAAAATAGCTCAATAGCTTTTTTCCATTCGAGTGGAATTTGCAGGTGACGAGCCAGGCCATTACCCGAACCGCAGGGTATAATACCCAGCGCAGTTGGCGTATGAACCAGCGCCGAGGCTACCTCGTTAACGGTTCCGTCGCCTCCCACAGCCACTACTATGCTGTATTGCCTTTCTACCATTTCTCGAGCCAACTCATAAGCATGCCCCCGACGCTCGGTAAAACGAATATCAACATCGTAATAATTATCAAGCGTTGAATGAATAAAATCGGGAATATCTGATTTTTTGCGTGTGCCTGAAACCGGATTTATGATAAATCCAATCTTTTGCCTGTTTTGCATGAGCCCTATCTTTTAAAAAGCGGGTAAAGATATAAAATTCTGACATGGATTGTACAAGAATATACCTTTTCCTATAAAAGATAGGCTATTTGTTAGATAGAATAAAATGAAAAACATTTCGTAATCACTCAAAATGGCAAAAAGAGAAATTCTTTTTTACTTTTTATCGACGACAATTAGCTTTTTTGTAGCAACTATCTTACCATCCAGCATCAATCGAAGATAGTATAGCCCCTCGGGGAGATTATCTCGAAAAAGGGTGAAACTTTGTCCTGATACTGATTGTACTTGCTTAACCTGCTGTCCACATGAATTGTACAGGGCTATTGATGCATTTTTCAATGGTACGCTGAATCTTACAATTGTCTGCGAAGTGCACGGATTGGGATACAATGCAACATTGGGCTGGAATTGCCTCTCTGCTATTGATGTTGGTCCATTAACCACAATTTTAGCTTTCATACCAATGGACGCATGTGGTACACAGACGTACCAATGGGTACCCACGTTAAGCTGCGAGGGTAAAACCAACCCTCCGCCATAAGCAGTCTCAAAACCACCCAAAAGAGCTGTACTTCCGTTGGCATTCCATGTAGCCTCGCTCACCTCTCTTGCATTGTGAGATGCCGAAAGTTCAAATCTCACACTGTCGCCCTGATTGATGGTAATGGTAGCAGGAGAGAAACTTGTTCCGGAATTGGTAATTACCCATGTCTTGCTAAAGCCGCTCATACTTAAAAAAAGCAGCACCAGGAAAGACTGAATTTTTGTTTTCATCATAGTAAAATTAATTTTTAAAGGTATGATGGAACATCCATGTTCGCAATTTTATCACTATTGTGTTTGCGTTCGCAGGAACATGAGTGTTTCATACCCTGTGTTTTTACTGAAACGTGATAGTTAAAAGCTCATTATAAAAACAAACAAACAACAATAATGTTAATGTTTTGGAAAACAGATTAATAAAAATTTTACTTTCAGTACAGTTGAATTCCGGAACTTAGCTACTCATTTAGCGGACAATGGGACCGACTTGCAATCCGTATATATCAGCGGTTGGTTTTCATGAATAAAGCAATCTGATGACTTGATAGAGGTACCATGAAATGAACCCATGTGCAATTCGAGTTAAATCTGATATTCAACTTGTCAGGAATCATATTTTTTTCATACATTAGCCTGAAAATTTTAAAAATGAGTGCAAAAAAAATCCTCGAAATTAGACCCAGCATGAAAACTATCATTGTGCCCCTTGACTTTTCGGTTGACTCGCTAAAAGGCCTTGAAATGGCCTTACTGTTTGGCCGGAGGTTTCCGGTAAAGATACAACTCGTGCATGTCCAGCGTCGTCACGATGTACCCAGCCAGGAAGAGGAGGAATACCGACAGGCCGAAAAAAGACTGCAAAAATACCTTGAGCTTTTTAGCAAAGATTTGCACTCGGAAGCTCACATGTCGTACATAATCAAAAAAGGCAAGGTATATCAGGAAATTGTTGGTCAGGCCGAGGCTTTTACCGATAGCCTCATCATTGCTTCCACGCATGGAGCTTCGGGATTTGAGGAATTATTTATTGGCAGCAATGCCTATCGGATTGTATGCTCAACCTCTCGACCTGTAATAACCATCCGACAACTGCCTGTTCCACAGGATATTACTAATATTCTGCTCCCCATCGATATTGCAATAGACAGCCGGCAGAAGGTTGTTTTTGTGTCGGCACTAGCAAAGCTTTTCGGCGCCACCGTACATGTAGTAACCTTTTCCGAATCGACCAACAAAAAAGAGGTTAGCCGACTCAATGGTTACGCCAGCCAAGCAATTGATTATCTTAAAAATAAAGATATCCCCTATGTATCCTACTCGCTGGTGGGAGCCAGCGGACTCAACGATCTATTCGACTACGCCCTGGAACGTAAATGCGAATTGTTATCGGTTGTAAACGAAAGCGGCACCTCTTTTGCCGACCTGATTATGGGAAGTATCGCCCAGCAGCTTATCAGCAAGTCGCCAGTGCCTGTGCTTACCATTCGCGCAAAATCACGGACCATTAAGGAAAGTTTTAGTACCTTTGCTGGCTAAATGTACAGCAAATGCTTGAGGTTAAAGAAATTACCAAATACTACGGCAATCAGTGTGCGGTAAACAAAGTATCATTTCGGCTTTTGAAAGGCGAAATAGTTGGTTTTATTGGCCCCAACGGGGCAGGTAAATCGACTCTGATGAGAATAATCACAGGTTACATTCAACCTACCCAGGGGCATGTGTTCATCGATCAATGCAATATCGCTGAGGTAGGCCCTGCCATACGTCATCGAATAGGTTACCTGCCCGAGCACAACCCCCTATACCTCCACATGTATGTTGCCGAGTATCTTCAATTTGTGGCAGGCATGTACCGGTTAGGCAAAAAATCGCAACAACGCGTTGAAGAAATGATTCAACTAACCGGCCTTACTCCCGAACGAAAAAAGCGCATAGGTGAGCTTTCGAAAGGCTATCGGCAACGGGTAGGAATTGCCCAGGCTCTCATTCACAACCCCGATATTCTTATCCTCGACGAACCCACTTCGGGGCTTGATCCCAACCAGATCGTTGAAATACGCAATCTGATTCAGTCGGTGGCAAAGGAAAAATGTGTACTCCTTTCAACCCATATTATGCAAGAAGTAGAGGCAATCTGCCACCGCATTATACTCATCAACAAGGGTAAAATCATTGCCGACCAGGCCACATCTCTCATTCGTACAAGCTCTCATACCCTGGTGATTGAAACTCATGTAGCGGTAGAAGAAAGTTTCTTTACCTCGCTCGAAGGAATACAGTCAGTTGTACCCCAAAGTCCCACCCAATGGTTCATCGAATGCAGGGAAGGTTACGATTTGCGCGAATCTATCTTCAATAAGGCCGTTACCAGCGGAGTCAAAATTCTCTCGATGCAAAAAAAAGAAAAGCCCCTGGAAGAGGTATTCCGCGAGCTTACGCAATCATAGCGCTGCCATGTTGCGAATGGCATCTTCGCCCATGGGCTGATAGCTCTTCAGATAGTTAACCACTGCATCGGGGGTGCGTGCTACATGAATAAAATTCATATGCTCGGGTAGAATAAATGCCTCGTCGACCATACGCTGCAAAAACAACAACAGCGGATCGAAAAAATTACAGGTATTCAGCAAAACAACTGGAATGTCAAATATGCCCAATTTTTTGTGCGAGAGTGCCTCGGCCATTTCGTCGAGCGTGCCTGTACCGCCGGGTAGTACTACGATACCTTTTGTTTTCTCAAATATAATCGACTTGCGTTCCGAAAGGTCTTTAGTTACAATCATTTGTGTGACCCGCGGATTTCCCCATTCGAGCTTCATCATAAATTGGGGAATTACCCCAACGATTTGCCCCCCCGCTTCGATAACCCCATCGGCAAGTGCTCCCATGGCTCCTATGGCACCACCACCATAGTAAACGGTAATTTTCTCCCTGGCCAGCAAAGTGCCCAACTGATAAGCATCCTCGAGATAGGGTGCAGGGGTACGACTGCTCGACGAACAAAAAACACCAACAGCTTCCATAACCTGAAATACATTTTAGTGCTTTTCGAGAACCTGCTGTATGCAATGGGTCACCCGTGCGAGATCATCGCTGCAAAGAGACGACGACGATGGTAAACAGAGTCCGTGATGAAAAAGCTGCTCCGACACGCCATTGACATATGCCGGGCAGTCCTTAAAAATAGGTTGTAAATGCATTGGTTTCCAGAGCGGCCGCGATTCAATATTTTCCTTTTCAAGAGCCAGCCGTAATGCCTCGGGCGTAACGTCAGTTTTTTGGGGATCGAGCACAATGGTGGTTAACCAGTGATTTGAAAAATAACTGGAATCGGGCTCTTCAAGCATTGAAACACCTGGATACGATGAAAAAAACTTTTTGTAGGTCAGGAAAATACTGCGTCGTGTAGCCACCCGTTGGTCGATAACCCTGAGCTGTCCACGACCAATGCCAGCCAGAACATTGCTCATGCGATAGTTGTACCCGATATGCGTATGATGATAGTAGGGAAAATTATCGCGTGCCTGCGTAGCCAGGAAAGTGGCTTTTTTACACAGTTCTGGTTCGTGGGCCAGCAATGCCCCACCGCTGGAGGTGGTTATAATTTTGTTGCCATTAAACGAAAGTATCCCCATGCGTCCAAAGGTACCCACCTGCTGTCCTTTATATTTTGAGCCCAGCGCTTCGGCTGCATCTTCGATGAGCATAATATCGTATCGATTGCAAATATCCACAATCCTATCGAGCTGGGCTGGCATACCATATAGGTGAACAAGTATCAAGGCTTTAGGCTTTTTTCCTTTATCCAGTCGATCTTTGATGGCCACTTCGAGCAAGTCGGGGTCAATGTTCCAGGTAGTGGGCTCCGAATCGACAAATACTGGCATAGCTCCCTGATAAACAATAGGATTGGCCGAACCCGCAAAGGTAAAAGATGAACACAATACCTCATCATCCCGCCCAATACCTGCAACGATGAGTGCCAGGTGCAAAGCCGCTGTCCCCGAAGATACACACGAAACAGCCGCTGCCCCCGTATATGCTGCAAGCTCCTGCTCAAAGGCTGTAACATGAGGGCCGAGCGAACCAATCCAGTTGGTTGCAAATGCCTCTTGAATAAAATTTATCTCGTCACCACCCATATGGGGTTCGGATAGGAATATTTTGCCCGACATATACTATTTGTTATCTCATTGTTATTCTTTATTGCCAATACTGAAAAAGGTTTTAAATATAATGGAAAAATACCTTTTTAGCGTTGGATTCTGCAAATATTTTAAATTTAGTTTTATTTTATCTGGCATAATATGTCGGATATAATATTCTTCAGGATTATCGACATTTTTTAATATTTCGTTTTCATTCACATATTTAATCGACGCAAGATCGGTAATACCTGGACGATAATTAAGTATGCGACGCTGCTCTTCAGTATAAAAATCAACATACTTTCGTACCTCGGGACGAGGTCCAACGAGCGACATATCGCCTTTTAATACATTAATCAACTGAGGCAACTCATCAATCTTGTATTTGCGCAGAAAATAACCTATTGTGGTAACCCGTGGATCTTTTTCACCAACAGTTAAAAGTCCTTTTTTCTCAGCTTCCTGATACATGGTGCGAAATTTAATTAGAAAAAAGTCACGATTATTTCTTCCCACACGCTTTTGCAAGAAAAAAACAGGACCTTTACTGCTACATTTTATCAATATGCCAACAACAAAAAATAATGGTATTAGTACAAGTAATCCTATCAATGAGAAAAGAATATCAAAAAAACGAATCATACCAAGACTTCATTTACTGAGTTTACCACTGCGTCTACTACCTGCTGTAATTGCACATCTGTGATATCATAAAATACTGGCAACGATATTTCCTGGGCGTAATTATGATACGAAATTGGGAAATCGTTAATTTTATAGCCTAGATTTTTGTATGCAGTTAGTAAGGGAAGCGGTTGGAAGTGAACATTTACCGAAACGTTGCGCTCGAAAATTTTTTGAATAATAAGGTCACGTTTCTCTTCATTAATTCCTTTAATCCGCAACAAATAGGCATGAAAAGAAGAAACCTTATCATCTGATCTGAGAGGGGGTAAAGTAGCCCACTCGTATTTCCCCAGGCACGAATGATAAAACTCACACACATATTTACGTTTTACAAGCGTATCATGATCGTACCGGGATAGTTCAACAAGTCCTATCGATGCTTGTATATCAGTCATATTAGCTTTATAGCCGGCCTCAATAACATCGTATCGCCAGGCGCCTTTCTGCATCTTGGCCAGCGCATCTTTCGACTGACCATGAAGCGAAAAAATAGCCAGATATTTATAAAGCCGTTCATTATCAAAAGGGTCAGGCAGGTTAAGTGCAACAGCACCGCCTTCGGCAGTAGTCAAATTTTTAACCGCATGAAACGAAAAAACAGTAATATCGGCCACACTGCCTATTTTTTGGTTTTTATAAACAGCCCCAAGAGAGTGGGCTGCATCGGCTAAAATTAGTATACGCCCTAACTTTTGCTGCACCTCGGTTGTGGGACAAAACAATGCACGAATAGCATCTTCATTGACAAGCTGATACAATTCATCGTAGTCGCAAGGAAAGCCGGCTATATCTACAGGTATGATTACCTTGGTACGTTGGCTAATAGCTGCTTTAACTTTTTCAACATCGATATTAAAGTCGCTGGCATTCACATCTACCATCACGGGAGTAGCGCCACAATGCAATACAACATTGGCTGTAGCACAGTAAGTATAAGCAGGCACAATTACCTCATCACCGGGACCCACACCAAACCAGCGCAACATCAGTTCAAGACCTGCCGTAGCGGAATTAAGGCAAAGGGTAGCCTTAGCTTGATAGTATGCTGTCAATCGTTGTTCAAAAAGCTTGGTCTTGGGCCCCGTAGTAATCCATCCCGATTTGAGGGTATCTATTACTTCGTCTATAATCATTTGATCGATGCGGGGCGGTGAAAATGGGATCATATGGCTCATTTTTTAGGATTTTAAAAACAACTTTTTTCTCACGGTAACCCTAAGTTTTTTAAAACTTTTATCTAAAAACCTTATACGCCCACCGACGAATGCGAGCTGGAGTAATTGTAAGCACAAACATAGCTAATGCATAGATGTATGATGATATTCCATATTTGAGCTCTCTATTAATAACCCATCGATCGGCCAGCATTTTGGTAGCACGACTCCATCCCGAACGGCGCGATTTAAAAAAATCATCAGTTATACGAAATTTCAAGACTACATCGGGTAAGTTGGCAAAAATACAACCATTCTTAAAGCCAGCAAACCACAGCTGGGTATCCTGGTTTTTACGATAGGCTTCGTTGTAAAGTCCAGCCTTTTCAAAAAATCTTTTCCGAAACATTACAGCAGGATGCGCCAATGGATCCCGAGCTGAAAAAAATTGATAACATGCCTTATGTGTAAGAGGATAGCGAATAGTTTTCCCCTTTGGCCGATCGAACTCATCGATTTCTTCAATAGCCCCCCCCACTACATCGACCTCGGGATGCTGGAGTAAAAAATTTATCTGCTTTTCAAACCTGTCGGGCATTGCAATATCGTCGGCATCCATGCGAGCAATGAACTCATAGCCATGCTCAAAAGCATACCTAATCCCATCATTAAGTACAGCTGCCAACCCTCGATTGGTGGGAAAGTGCAAAACCTCAACTTTATCCAGAAATTTTTGTAGCACTTGTTCGTGCGATTTGTCAATTGGACCATCACACAATAACACAACATTACAATTCTGACAAACAACACTATCTAATGCCTTCAATAAGTAGGCTGCTTGATCATTGATGAATAATGGCAATAAGCAAATTATATTTGTGTTCATTTATTTATCATAAATTAAATAATACAGTTGACGTCGAAAAGTATGGGTTGAGTCTATATAGATTCTGTTTCCCAAAAAATTCCATCTGGGATGTAAATCACATCGAGTTTGACCGTAATATCGAAGAGGTTCAAAAAATTTTCCCAGAAAAATTAATTCATTATCCTGCATATCAAACAGATAAAGTAGTTTCATCCGTGATTTATTGGGGTAAGTATCAAAAATCATTTTTTTATTATAAACATTAGGATGTCCATCTCCCAAAACGCTTATATTGGGCATTTCGAGAGGATATGGCTCAATTTTTTGAAGTTGAGTGTCGAGGATGTAATACCGATCACCAGCTTTATCCTTAAGAAAAGCAACTATTTTATTATTATCGAGCCAAAAATAATGGCTCACCATGGTATACCTGCTTAATGAAATTGGTGTTCGACCATCAATAAAACCCAACATTAAACGATCGTAACGACGACCCAGATGGAAATATCTATGTATGAATATAAACTTATCCCCAGCTGGCGAAAATATTATATGATTTACGGTATGCTTGCAATTATCGGGGAATGGGGCAATAGATTTTAGCAATGAAATACTGTAAAGTAATTGACTAGTTTCTGAATTAATATTTCCTATAAAAATCCCATCATTATCATCGTCGAATTTCCTTTGAATTATATTTCTATAACCATAATCGACCCCCCACACATTTAAGCGACTAAAATTCAAGTAAAGTACAGTATTTTTAAAAACGTCGTACACAGGGAAGGGTAATATTTTTACTATTGAAGCATTATTGGCATCGACTATTTTACTTACATACCTTTGTTCGATAGCATCAAAGTCGTTAAATACAAAATAGTAGGTATCAATCCATTGCAATTTTGAGCCCTGTTGCCAGTTATAAGCATAAGAGAGAAAAACATGATGGGTATTTTTCTTTATGTTTTGCAGTACAATTTTTATGGGCAAAGTAGGACTGGGCAACCTATGTGTGGGATAATCTGAAGCATGATATATGATGAACTCTCCTGTACTATTTTCGGGCGACTTATCATAATAACCAAAAAACGTTTCACAATTTTCATATTCGTATACCTGCAAAGACAATGAGGTTTGGTGTGTAATTTTTTCCTTAAAGAGGAAGTAATTAATGGTTTGATAATTTTTTTTGAGGAATGTCTTAAGCCAAGGAATGTTTCTAAGAATTTGAGCAATCCATCGTTCAATCCTGCTAAAATTAGCCATTTTTTATTTTTTTTAGAAAAACTCCAATTAAACCTATAATATAACCCAATCGATATAATATTCTTCTATAAATTGGATTTGGGCTGTTAAATTGAGAGGTATTGTTTGCATGACGACGATAATACATCAATTTGTCAGGTATGAAGGTAATTTTATAGAAGAAAGCGGCAACATGGCCGATCCAACGATCGTGCGACTGAATATAAGAGGGGAAAGGCAAAGCTTTATCAAGAACTGAATGTCGAAAAGCCACACAACTGCCTTGGTAAGGAGTGGTAAAAAACAAAGCTAAATATTTGTTTTTTCTTATTTTCAACTCTTTAACATATCGAGTGTCATAAATTATGTTTAAATTTTCATCGGTTACATAACAATCTGATATCACATAATCGTATTTTTCAAGAGCCCTTAGCATTTTCGAAACTTTATCAGGCAACCATACATCATCCTGATCACTCATGAAAATATATTCCCCTTGCGCATGTTTTAATGCAAATTCCATATTAAAAGTTGGATTACGAAAAGGCTCATGTTTTAAAACATTTATGCGCGGATCTTTAAAGCTTTCAATTATCTCTATTGTTTTGTCTGTTGAACCATCATCAGAGATGATTAGTTCATCGTTTTCGCCCAATTGTTCGAGAATTGAACGTATTTGTTGAGCGATAAACCTTTCTCCATTATATGAAATTAAACAAACCGAAATCATATTTTTCTCTCTAATACTTTTTTAATTGATTCAAGATACTTGAATTTGTTTTTAGAGTCTGGCTCAAGATAGGCTCCTTCGCACCATTCATTCCAGGCGTTTACAAAAATAAAATCAGTTTTATAAACCTGCCGAGTTATACGAATTTTTTCGCTAAGATAATTTTTAAATTGTTCTTTACTGGCTTCGGACACTACTAAACCTTCAATGCCACGTCGCGGTGTATTATCCCAACCAACAAAAACACCACCATAGGTTCCCACGGGAGAAAGTTTTTTAAGCGATCTTTTTACTAAACTTTCATAGGATATAACAGCATAATAAGGTAATTTCAGATTAAACAAACGATTTATTATTTTAACTCCAATTCGTCGCAAACGCTTAAGATTTAAAGAAAAAAAACTATTGTTAAAAGAACGGGCAGGTTCAAATTCAACACGAGCTTTAAATGGAAGATTTCGGTTATCCAATGAATTATCTCGTAAAGTTTCAACAAAATGAATTCCGTCAAATCCATTTTCTTTAGCAAGCTCAATCCAAGTTAGCATCATTTCCTTAGCCACAGGAATAGATCGCGATTTATATATTAAAAACATGGGGGCATTATCAACTTTTATATATCGCGTGTCCCTAAAAAAAGGTAACAAATAATTAAAATGTTTTATCCAATCCTGTTTATCGCCATACTCCTGAGGCATAAGTACTTCATTTCCCCTACCACTCCATGTCCTTGTCCACGGTTCGTTAGCCCACGAAAAGCAAAAATTTAGCTGAATATTTTTATGTTGCAACAATAGCTCTGCTGGTTTTTCTAAAAGCAGTTTGCCATTAAACCAATAATGGTAAAAACACAAACCATGCAGCCCATACTGATTAACCAAATCTGCCTGCCAACGAATAGTTTCTATATCGGTTAAATCATAATAATTATTATTTAGTGGTATGCGGGGTTGATAATGTCCCTTGAAAATCGGAGTAGCTTTTTTCATATTGGTCCATTCGGTAAAACCTTTACCCCACCATTTATTATTCTCTTCGATTTCATGATATTGGGGTAAATAAAATGCCAGTATTTTCATTTTACTCACAGATTGTTTAAATTATAAATACAAATATAACTTTTTAAAAATATACAATTTCTTCATACAGCTTGTATAGACTATTAATACTTTTTTCAATAGCGAAAGTTTCAAAAACATAATCTTGAGCCTGAATGATAAATGGAAGATACTTATCAAAAGAAGTAGTTGTAATTTCAATCATTAAATTTAAAAGATCTTCTGAAGTATGATAAATTAGACCATATTTTCCATTCTGCAAAATCTCTGCTGTACCTGCAGTTCCTCTGCCAATGACAAGACATCCGTTGGCCATTGCCTCAATGGTTACTAGTCCTAAAGCTTCATTTCGAGATGCCATTATTGTGGCATAAGCATGTTGCATCAATCTTTTAATATCATTTTCATTTCTGAAACCCAAAAATTCAACACGGTCATTTAGACCCACAGAATTAACATAATCTTTCATGTGTTTTTCTAAAACCAACGAGCCCGAACCTACAATCTTAAGCTTAAACTCATTGTTGAATCTGCTAAATCTGCCGAAGGTCTCTACAACTTCTTTAATTCCTTTTGTAACAGATATTCTGCCAACAAATAAAAAATATTTTTCTTTCGCAGTTATAATAGGTTCTTTCTGCTTTTTACTTAGCATTGCAGAATAGATAATACGTGCATTTGGAAGTGAACCAAAGTACCGATAAACCGCTTTGGAATTTGCTATAACGTAGTTGTTATAATTTTGAAGTTTCCTGGTAAAGCTAGAAAAAGAAGGAAAGGGATACATATTAAAATCGAGAATCTGGAATTCATGTAAATACCATACATGCTTAATTTTGAATTGTAAAGCAAGCTGATGTCCAATATGTACAGGACCCGTATTGGTATGAATCAAATCAGGTTTAAAACATTTTACAATTTTTTTTACTTTAAAATAGGCCAATTTATTTATAAATATCATCCTTAAAAGCCGAGGCAAAAAAAGGACGATATCCCGAAAAGAATGTAAAGATGGCCAAACAGAAAAATAATTTTTGACTATTGCATGTGGAATCGAAAGTTTTTTAAGTTCATTAATAAATAAGCCTTTGTTACCAACAACAACATAAGGTTCTACATTGTCAATATTTTCCAAAAATTGCAAAAGAGCTTTATTATCCCCCCAAAGGCCCCCGTTTGCTGTAATATAAAGAACCCTTATTTTTCTCATGTAATTCAAATTTTCTTTTTAGATACAATGGAAAACTTAAGATTAGCGGTATAAGGAAAATTTCTGCTAAAGGATAAGTGTTTTGATAAAAAAATAGAAAGTAGGTTAAGACTGTAATTAATCCAGACTTTGTGGGATAAAATATTAATATAATGCTATATAGAAGGAGGATGAGCAATACCCCTAATATTCCGTGCATTACCATAAAAACCTTTATGCCAGCAACTCCTCTTCCAAAAACTCCATACATACTTGCAAAAGCCTTGGCTCCTATACCTGTAATTATATCTGAAGAATGAACAATTTTATTGAAATACTCATCGAAAATGAAAGTTGTACGATTATTGCCAGCAATTCCATTATCTTCAAACTTCAATCTCTCCAATATTAGCATATTAACAGGATTCTGCCCGGATTGATAGGTTTTAAAAAATACCACAAAAACACTTATGGCCAAGAGTGTAAAAAATGAGTTTCGTAAAGGTTTCTTGGAAAAAAAAATAACATGCATAATAAAAGCAATAAGAAGTAAAACGTAACCTGCTAATGAAAAAGAAAGAAATGTAGCCATTAGTAGAATTAATCCGGACCAGTTATTTACTTTAAAATTATTGGCCAAAATAAGTGCTATTGTGACTATTGCCAGATTCCCAGGTTCGGGAAAAACAGATGAGAATCGAGGCAAAAAAAATACCTGTAATTTTAGGTTATAAAGAAAGAAGTAATAGTTTTCATAAGCATATTTGCCATTTTGAAAAGTTGTATATTTATGGGGCAAAGGAACACCTATTAAAAAAAGTATCCATGCTACAATTGATATAAGTAAAAGTATTGCAACACTATTTGTGATAAATGATAAAATCTTCTTTTTAAAATCGTCGTTTAAAAATAACACCGAACCAATGATAAAAGCTCTTAATATCGCTGAAATAAAAGAAAAAATTTTTTCATCACGAACAGTATATAACTCAAATATCAGAAGGATAAATAGAGGGACTAAAAGTTTAATATTATTCTGGCAATATTCTTTGTGCACAACAATAAATATAAACGTTACAATAAAAGAAAATAAAATTACCGGTATATTAAAGTCCCATAAAAACCAGGCATACATGGATAATAAGCACAATAGCAATATTGATATTTTATATAACTTAAAAATCAGCATATTCCAGGCATGAATGTTAGAAGTTAAGGTTTTCGCGCAAAAAATTTATCGAAGATTGTTTCCATGCTTTAATTTTTGGCCTTACTTCACCAAAGTTAATGGATTCAAATTTTATAGCATTATAGCTCTGAACAATTCTATTTTCAAGACCAATACATTCAAGCAAATTCAACATTCGGTGTAAGCCTTTATTTGCTCCTACCACATAAAAATTTTTCTCAAATAAAACGGAAAAAGCTGTACCATGAAACGAATTTGACACAACTACCTGGGCATTTTGAAGTAAATTTAAAAAATCAATAGGAGAAGCGGTTTGAACATATCTTGAGCCAAATTTTAAGGGAAAAACACGCCCACGAAGTTCTATAACATTCAAGTTAAGTTGTTTTGCCAAGGTATTTACCCAAGATGTCGTTTCGGGATTATAGTTTAAATGATAAAATAGCAAGTAAGGCTTTTGGGGCAATTTAAGATTTGATTCTTTAATTAATTCTAACCAATCTGTCTTGTCAAGGAGAAATACAGGGTCGATGACTAACGAAATTTGTTTTGAACTTAAGGACGCAAGAATATCCGCCAAAACTTTTTCTCTTACCCCAATAGCATCAAAATTCTTAAGCATTTTTGCGATGAACTGATAATCTTGCTCAGAAAAATCTAAAGAACTACAGCTTGCTCCATAGGCAATTTTTTTACCACTCAGGGGTACAGTACCCCAATAAACAGGATCAAATGTATAAGTAAAAGGGTGCTTCCACCAAATTTGATCACTACCATATATTACCGCATCAAATGCTATTGGTTCCAGTTGTTGCTGCTGTGTATATTTTTCTTGGGTTAGATTAAAATGCTTATGAACAAACTGGAAGAATCCTTTGCGTCTTTTTAACTCTTTGCGTAAACCTACAAGTAACAAAAGTATACCTTTAATCTTACTTGCTAAATTTCTATATCTAAAATTTGGTATCAATCTATAAAATTCTTGCATTTCTGCTGGCCAATAATCAATAATCTCGGCCTTAAATCCATTTTTGTTTAGGAAAACACTAAGTGCATATGCTTGTAATACTGCACCATAATTCTGTGAACGATGAAAAGTTAAAATCCCAATTCTTGATAATTTCATATTCAAACAATCAGTTAAACCCAATGTATTATTGTATCGGTACGCATACGTGGTGAAGAAGCTAACATAAAGCTTTCTGGGATTCCGCCAATAGCAATCAACAAAATGATAATTTCGTTATCGGGGATTGAACACAACTTGCGTAAAGCTATATCATTGGCTTTTTCTGCACACCAATTAAGCGGACATGCTCCAATCCCATAAAAATGCAATGCATACAATAGATTTAAGGCAAACATACCTCCATTGATGTAAGCCTCATTTCTTTCAGAAATACTAAGAAAATAATTTAGATCTTCTGTTATGACCAATACTTTGTCGGCCAAGTTACCAAAACCTCTATTACCATTTTGCAATGAAAGGGCTTGTAATTTTTTATCCTTGTCATTTATGATATAAACCCTTGAAGGTTGTCTATTGCAAGACGATGGTGCTGTCTGTGCCAATCGAATCGCATTAAACAATAAATTATCGTCGACCGAACCTGAAAAATTTCTTAAGCTATGCCTGCTTTGGGCAAATAAATCGAAAGAGGATTTCTGATGAAATAAATATTCTTCTTTTGTTAAAATTAGCTGTTGGGAAGGTTTGTATGAAAAATTTAATAAAAAATCCTGAATATTCTTAACTAATTTATTATCCAATAGATGTAAATAATTTGCATGAACCTCATAATATTCTGCTAAAACTTTTATTGCATGCACGAAATTCTCGTCAGAAGTATTGTAACTATCAGCAAAAAGCTTGCAATGATGTATAAGATCCTGAATTAGTCTTTGTCCAAAACCCATTCGACGCTGTGGCATGCATAAGCCTTTTTCTACTGCATGATATTCTGCAATAATTCGCCCCAACAATTTTTCTTTTGTATTAAAAGGGAAAAAGGCACTTGAATGATATAGAAATCTTTTGGCATCGTAACCATATTCATTAAAAATAACCCTCCAAAAGCGCAGCTTTTGAATAGGATAGATAATTTTAACAAGCAACTTTTTAAGCTTAAAATTTCTCATATTTGTTTTATATAAGCCTTTATTTTTCCTAGTATATAAGTTCTTTCGCTTGAATTTAATCCAATAAAGTAAGCTAAAACCAAAGTCAACACTAATTCGAAAAGAATAAAAATAATGCTGTTTACGGGTAATGTAACCGAATACCGCAAATTATACAGTAAAATTATCAATAAACACAAAATCATCATATTGGCTACATAATGAAATAAATAATTCCGAACAGAGAAGTTTAAAAGTTTTTTAACAAAAAGCAGGCGAACTACCATGCATATAAGAGCAATTGCAATGCTCACATAAAAACAATACTCAACTTTATAACCTAACTTATAAAAGATATAACTTACAGGTACATTAAATAGTAGCAACCCTCCAACAATAATCTGATAATATTTAATCTTAGCAGTAGCTTGAACTGCCATGCGAAAAGAATATGAGAGAGAATCAATCAGCGTGTTCAACAAAATTAGCTTAATAAAAATAGCTGTATAAGCAGGGATTTTTCCCAACCATAACGAAAGAAAAAATTCTGTCTCGAAAATCAATGGTACTGCGGGAATAAGTATTAATAAAAAAGAAAACTTGGAGCTTTTGTATACAAGATTTTGCATACTGAAAATATCTCCAATGGCATATAATTTTGTAATTTGAGGATTTACAGCTACAGAAAAATTCATCACGAACTGATTAACTAAAGTATTGACTTGTACCGCAATTCCTCGAGAAGCATTTAATAATGGCCCAAAAAAGATATTTATTAAAATGTTAATTCCATGTATGTTTAAAACCGCAGCAAGAGAACCAAATATATTCCATCCTGAAAAACTTAAAATTTTTTTTAACTGATTTATGTCCCAAAACTTAAATATTTTAATGGTTTTAAAATGCCGATGAATTATCATGAAATAAACACTTGCAATTGTTATGCTGGATAGCAAAACAAGTAACCCGTATGTAACCAATTTGTCAAATGAAATTACAGATAATAACATAACAATTCCCAGCTTCATCGAGGCTTCAAGGATACTGATTAATGCAAAAAAATTCATTTTTTCAAAAGCAATAATCAATGCCTGGAATGGTATTGTAAGAATGCTAATACAAAAAGTTATAACACTGGCATGAAAAACAATTTTTGCTGCCACAAATCTATCAGAAGGTATATTTAAATAATGCTGGAGAAGCCACATGCCAATAACTTCGGCAATGATTGCCAATACTATTGCAAGTATAAAATATAATCTAAGAAAAATATTGAATAGTTCATTAAGCTTTTTTAAGTCATTTTTAGCAATTTCTATTGCAAAAAAACGCTGAGTTGCAGTCGACAGAGAGTCACTTAAAAAAGCAAATATCGAAACTAAACTGCCCACAACACTGTAAACCCCATAATCAACTACCCCTAATATTTTTAAAAGCAAACGAACGGTAAAAAGAGATATACTCAGAATGACAAACATTCTGACATAAAGCATAAAAGTATTGGCTATAATTTTATTTTTGTTGTATACGGTCACTTAGCGTAAAATCTTAGATAAATTTTTTAAAATCGAGCATTTTATATATAACGTATCCTACCCCTACACAACCGCCCAATACAATAAACGAGAAGATGATTAATACACGATTGGGAGAAAATTTCTTATAAGGAACCTTGGTGGGCTCTATTTCAGTAAAAATAGGCGTATCTTCTTTTACAGCAATCTGTGCCTGTTCCAATTGGGTAGCGAGTTCATTGTAGATGTTAAATGCAAGATTATATTCAGCCAAAAGCCTTTCCTCTTCAGCTTTTACAATTTGGGTACTCACATTTTTATTCCTATCCCGAAAGATTGCCAGTTTTCTTTGTGCTTCTTCAAACGCTTGTTTTTTTTCAATGTATCTTTCATTTACAAATGTTAATTTTGCCATTGCTCGCTCAATCTTGTATTTTGTGATATATATTTGTAGCAGATTTTTCAATCTTTCAACAACCTTTGCCGTAAACAAAGGATCGTCAAATATGCCCGAAATTTCTATGTAACCAAATTTTGCATTTACTTCTACGCTTATATCATCTTCCAGGTGCTTCATTATCTCATCAATATCTTTACTGACAACCAATAAACTGTCGTTTTTCGTCTTATAACTTGCCATCACCTGCTCTTGCCTTTTCAATTTTTCCATAACAAGCGAAGGCAATCCTAAGGTATATTTTACGGCAAGGCCAAGCAACGATTTTTTACGATAGTTATTATAGTATTCAATCAAGGTAATTTCTTTTCCTGCCCGTTCGTAATAAAATTTCGAATTCATCAAATCTAACTGAAATGGAAGCGATTCAACGACTTTGGGATACATAATGGGTACTATTGCCTCAGTTGAGGAAAGAGATGATAGATCAATGCCCGCTAAAGACGCAATTGAAGACAAATTACCTAACTTGAGACCTTGCGACGATGAGCTCAACTGAGGAACAACTATGGTGGTAACTTTATATTTTTTGGGTGTAAAAATCGCTATCAATAATCCAAATAAAAAAAATATAATGATATATTTTAAAATAATCTTACGTTCAAGCCACAACTGCTTATAAACATCCAGATAACTAATTTCACGCATTTTTATTTTTTTAAAGTTCAAAAGTATTCAAAAAAAATAATACTCTAAAGTATTTCCTTGCCTCTGCGCACTCCCCCACTTCTGCTCAATTTCATCGAGTATTGCCATTACCTCGTCGAGTCGGGTAGCATTTAGCAGGCGTATGCGGGTGTCGCGAAAATGCGAAAGGTTTTTAAAGTATTGGGCAAAGTGTCGTCGCAGATGAATGATACCGCTACGTTCGCCCTTGGCTTCGACGGACATGGTTACGTGCTTGCGCACTACCGCTACAACTTCCTTTACTGAAGGTTCGGGCAGCAGCTGGCCTGTTGCCATATAATGTTTTATGTGCTGAAATATATAGGGTTGCCCTATGGTGGCCCGTCCTATCATAATCCCATCGACACCGTAACGGTCGAAACATTCCTTTGCTCGTTGCGGACTGTCGACATCGCCGTTACCAATTACGGGGATATGCATGCGTGGATTGTTTTTAACCTCACCTATCATATCCCAATCGGCTTTGCCGCTATACAGCTGATCGCGCGTTCGTCCGTGCACAGTGATAGCCTTTATGCCCACATCCTGAAGGCGTTCGGCTATTTCTACAATGTTTTTATGGGATGCATCGTAACCTAGTCGGGTTTTTACAGTCACCGGCAGGGGCACTGCTTTGACAATAGCTTCGGTAATCTCAAGCATAAGGGGGATATTATTGAGCATCCCCGAGCCCGCTCCCCTACGGGCAATTTTTTTTACCGGACAGCCAAAGTTAATGTCTATGACATCGGGCTGCATACTTGCTGCCATACGAGCTGCCTCTACCATCGCATCTTTTTGGTTGCCATAGATCTGGATACCAAATGGTCGCTCATCTTCTGCAAAGGTCATCTTTTTGAGGCTCTTTTCTACCTTCCTAATCAATGCATCGGACGAGACAAATTCGGTATACACCATATCGGCCCCATATTGCTTGCATAATCGACGAAATACGATATCGGTAACATCTTCCATCGGCGATAGCAGCAAGGGCTTAGCCCCTATTTCAACATCCCCTATTCGCATAGATACACCGAAAATTTTTTACAAAAATATACGCTTTTAGCTAACTTGAACCCAAATTTGTGATTAGTTTATTTTTTCTAATGACAAGCATTTTAGGGAAAATTGTTGTTTTGTTACTAAAAATCTATGCCTCAAAGTAAAGTTTAATCGAAAAAAATAACTTTGCAAAAAAGCAACAAGGATGAGATATAATTGGTTTGAACATAGTTCGGAAGGTGCAAAATTTGTCGTGTCGTTGGCGGCTATGGTAGGTTTTCTGGCCATGGGTATAGTGATATCGGCAATATTGGCTATACCTTTTTTGGGGGTATCGGCTATCAAGGAATTGGGTAATGAAGCGTCGGCTTCAGTTTCGCTGTTAAAGTTTTTTCAAGCTTTTCAGTCGGTTTTCCTCTTTGTATTACCCCCTTTTGTACTGGCCTTACTTTTCGGCGAACGCCCGAGAGCCTATCTGAAACTCTCAAGTAAAGTTAACGCTACAACCGCGGGCTTGGGTATGATGCTAATCGTTAGCTTACTTCCTGTGATTAATTATACCCAGCAACTCAATAGCCAACTTAGCCTGCCGGAGGTATTTTCGGGTCTTGAACAGTGGATGCGAGCCACCGAAGAAAGTGTTACACGCCTGACAGAAAAATTTTTGAGTACCACTTCATTCAGTGGATTGCTGATAAACATTGTCATCATTGCCATTATACCGGCTATTGGGGAAGAATTGACATTCAGGGGATTGTTTCAAAATATATTTACACGTTGGCTAAAAAACTATCACGCGGGCGTATGGTTATCGGCCGCACTTTTCAGCTTTTTTCATTTTCAGTTTTTTGGCTTTCTCCCGCGCTTGTTATTAGGCGTGACCTTTGGATATGTAGTGGCATGGACGGGCTATCTGGGCTATGCTATCATGATGCACTTTACCAATAATTTCCTGGGTGTACTGGCCTATTATCTGGTTCACCGGGGCATCGTTTCTGTCGATCTCGACAACATTGGTTTAGCGGGAAATGGTGCAGCATTTTACCTGTGGGGATCGCTGGTGGTAAGCACACTTATTCTCTATGCCATTTTCCTAAAAAATTCCCCGCAGCGTAATTTTGAGGATTAGGTTTGGTTACTGCTCGGCGGAACAATTGTGTAAAAGTTGAAAAACTTTTTCCAATTTTTGTTCAAGGCTATATTCCCCATCGATCCAGTATATGCGGAGTCCCTGTCTTTCCATACGGCGGAACCAGGTCATTTGTCGCTTAGAAAACTGATGAATGGCAATGTTGAGCTTTTCTACCATTTCATCGTATTCCAGCTTACGAGTAAGGTATAACGTGACGTATTTGTATTCGAGACCATAATATATCAGGTCATCAGGGGTAAGCCCATTTTTCAGCAACCGATCTACCTCCTCAATCAAACCATTCTGGAGTCGCTGATGCAAGCGCTGTGTAATACGTTGCTTAAGTTTTGTGCGTTCGAAGTGTATGCCAATATTAAGGCTTGCAGGGATGGGGAATTGAGTAGTTTGCTGGCCATAAGTGCGCTGATATTCGGCAATTTCAATAGCCCTAATGGCGCGATTTTTCGTGTCGATATCAGTTTTATTATGCAGCTTTTTATAGGTACTCAGTATGCAGGCCAGCTCGTCGAGCGATTTTTCGCGCAGTTGGGCACGTAGTTCAGGATTAATTGGCACCTCAGGCAACTGATATCCTTTCAGGATAGATTCGAGATAAAGACCGGTACCCCCACATAATACCGGCACTTTATCCTGCTGTAAAAACATTTGAAATATTCTATGAAAATCGCGCTGGTATTCAAATACATTATACTGGTATCCGGCATCGCAAATATCAATAAGATAATAGGGCACTAGATGGCCATCGACCACATAATCGGCCAGATCTTTCCCCGTGCCAATATCCATTCCCCTGTAAATCTGGCGCGAGTCGGCACTGATTACCCCCGACTGTAAGCGATGAGCAACATGTGCAGCCAGTAATGTTTTTCCGCTGGCCGTGGGACCGAGTATTGCTATTAAGTTATACCGGTTCATTTCACTTTTTTGCAAAAATAAAGAAGCGTATGTTTTTATTTACAGGTTGTTCACGTAATTTTGTGCCAGCAATTTTTTTACACATGAAATGGCATAGCTACAGCCATGCGCTCAGAACCATGCAAAAAATGATTCTGTCGCCGTCATCGGCCTGGGACGAAATATTGTCGACGCCGAATCAGTCGCCTGGCTGGCATTTAAAACATTTTGTAGCTCCTGCGGTAGCACTCGTTGTTGCCACCCACGTGCTTGGATATTTGGTGCTGGCAATTACGGTAGGTAACTATTCGATACCCTATGTGCTGATTAAAGTACTGGCTATCTTTTTTGATACCTTTTTTACCTTTTATATTACCGTACTTATCGTTACCGAATGGACTAAAAAGCTGGGCTGGCCAGTAAGCTACGACCAGTTAATTGTGTTAAACAGCTATTCGTTGTCGGCATTCTGGCTGGGCAAGATACTTTCGGGTTTGTTGGCCAACTATCCAACGCTGGGTTCTTTTTTTGTTTTTTTAGGTATTACCGGGATCTATCCTTTCATTCTGGGTGCAGAACGAATCAACCTGTTGGAACCCCGTCGGCTTAACCGGCTCATTGCCATGAATGTGGGTGTATTTGTGCTACTTTATCTTATCATTCGATGGGTATTTAACTTCCCCTTAAAAACTTTATATTACATACACATTTTTAATCAATAATCATGGCCCGACCGACAGCAACAGTAGAAATAAAAAATAAGAAAGCTTCGTTTGAATACGAATTTCTGGAACGTTATACAGCAGGCATCAAGCTTACGGGGACCGAAATTAAGTCGATCCGGGCTGGGAAGGCAAATCTGGTGGATGCCTATTGCTATTTTGAAAAAGGCGAGCTATACGTAAAAGGTTTGCATATAGCTGAATACGAGTGGGGCAACCTCAATAATCATGATCCCCGCAGGGTTCGAAAACTACTGTTGACCCGGAAGGAGTTGAACAAGCTCTTTCGCCGCTCGCAGGAGAAGGGACTAACCATCATTGCGTACCGATTGTGGATCAACGAACGGGGCTGGGCAAAGCTCGATATTGCACTGGCTCGTGGTAAAAAACAATACGACAAGCGCGAGGATATTAAGAAAAAAGACCTCCAGCGAGAGATGGACCGACATTTTAAGGTATAATCCTATTTACAGACGTACTGTCTCTGTTAATGTATACGCAAATTCTTTAAATCCTTGCTATTGGGCAAAAATTTGCTGGCATCCCCTCCATGCCGCAGAATGTCACGTACCAGTGTTGAGGTGATTGCGGTATGTTCAGGCAGCGTAAGGATAAAGATGGTTTCAATATCATCGGCCATAGCACGGTTGACCTGTGCAATAGACCGTTCGTACTCAAAATCGGCAGAAGTACGCAGTCCCCGTATGATAAAACGAGCATTATGCTTGCGACAGAAATCGACCGTAAGCCCCGTATAGCTCATTACGCTGACCTTTTCGTCATACTCAAACACCTCTTTTATCCACTGTAAGCGCTTTTCCAGAGGAAAAAAGTCGACCTTATTGGTGTTGATGCCAATGGCAATAATGATACGATCGAAAAGGTTCAAAGCCCTGCGAACAATGGACTCATGTCCTATAGTAAAGGGATCGAACGAGCCGGGAAAAACCGCTATGCGTTCCATGGTGCAAACTTTTTCTTGCAAAGGTATATGAAATGTTTGGCATTTCAGAGGAGTAATGCTCGAAATATTGGGTGCTGGTGGTGGACAACCTTATTTTCTTACGCAGCTCATGCAGAAAGTTCTATACCTTTATGCCCTCTGTTGCATCTTGGAGTTTTATGCACAAAAAAATTTTATTTTGAACTAATGTTCATTATATTTGTCCCATGAAATTTCTCCAATGGCACGCAACAAAAAAAATCGACTTATCCAGATGGCACCTCACTTTTGCGGCTTTAGCCCAAGAGGTTTGCAATGCAAGGCAGGTGACGAGGTAATCATTACCTTCGAAGAATACGAAGCACTTAATCTTTGCGATTACGAGTTACTTACACAAATCGAGGCGGCACGAATGATGCAGGTTTCGCGTCCCACCTTTACCCGAATTTACGAAAGTGCTCGCCGTAAAATAGCCAAGGCCTTTATCGAGGGGTGCTGTATTAGCTTTGAACCAGGCAATGCAATGGTTACCGATTGGTATCATTGCGAACAGTGCCAGATTAACTTTACGCTGGAAGAAGGGAATCCGGCAATTTGTCCCTTATGCAAGAGTGCATCTATTACCGTTAATAAATTATCGAAATGAAAATAGCTATTGCTGCTAACGAAAATCACATTCAATCGCCCATTGATGTGCACTTTGGCAGGTGTGATTGGTTTTGCCTGTACGACCACGAAACAGGTAAGTTTGAATTTATCGAGAATGATTTTCGGCACCATACCGAACAGGCTGGCTGTGATGCTGCAAAAATGCTGGCAGACAAAAATGTGAAAATGGTTGTTGCCGGACGTTTTGGATCGAAGGTAGTGGGAATATTCAGGAATAAACATATTCAAATGATTACCCTGGAGAAAAGTTTGACTATTTATGAATTTGTAAACAGAATCAAATAGCACAATATGAAACGGATCGCAGTACCCACCCGAAACCAGATGGTGGAACAAATTTTTCATTTTCCGTCAGCTTTCAGCTGCGCCAGTTACCCTATTGGCGGTTAAGGACCGACTCCATAAACATAGTCCCATAGAAGGCATCAACGCACTTGCTAAGGCAAAGACCAGTCAATCATAATAACATAATGATTATAACCGTATTGATCGACAACCTCCCTCATCCCGATAAGAAACTTACAGCGGAGCATGGTCTGAGCTTATATTTTGAAGCTGACGGATATAACTGGCTTTTCGACACGGGGAATTCGGTTATCTTCGCTGAAAATGCAGAAAAGCTGGGCATCGATCTGGGCACCATCGATTATCTTATCCTTTCGCATGGTCACCACGACCACACTGGCGGTTTGGCTACCTTTGCTAAAATAAACACAAAAGCAAAAATCTTTCTCTCAGCAGAAATTCGCAACAGTCTTTTCTTTTCCCTTCGGCATAAAAGAAAAAAAGACATTAGTCCCGATCACGCCTTGCTCAAAACACTATCCGAAAGGCTGATATGGATACACTACAACACCCCCATAACCGATAATGTAAGTATTGTCAATCACATTCCAATAATATACCCCGTTCCCAAAGGCAATAAAAAACTTTTGCGCGCTGTGGATGGAAATGAAGAACCAGACTACTTTAATCACGAAATAGCCTTGACCGTGAGACAACCTGAAGGCTTGGTAGTTTTTTCCGGTTGCTCTCATAAAGGATTACTCAATATATTGCATGCCTGTTCCCAAGAGTTTGAACACATCCCTGTTCTGGCCTGCATTGGGGGCACACACTTGCTCGATAGCGATGCTGATGAAGCATACGAAACTGACCTTGAAATAGCGCAAATCGGAAAATCTATTCTGCAAAATTATCCGCAAATGCAGTTGATAACCGGTCATTGCACCGGTAGTCTTGCTAAAAAAATACTGGCAGACACACTCGGTGAAAACTTTCAGACCTTTTATACCGGTTACTCCGTAAAAATTTAGCAATTGCCTTACGTCGTTCCCCCTTCTGCTCCTGGAGATCAGCACATTTTTTACCAAAATGATCCCAAAATAAAAATATTTATATTACTCTAAAACAATCTTTGTAATTTTACATAAAACGATTGCCTTTAAAATCTTTTTATGTTTATTGATATTGTACAAAATATAGCCATACTGCTGGCTTTTGCTGTACTATACGATTATGTATGGCTAAAGTACAAGCATAAAAAATCCTTGCTCTTAAAAATCATAACGGGGCTAACCATAGGTTTTATCGGGGTTGTACTAATGAAAACGCCCTGGGTAATGGCCGAAGGTCTAATTTTTGATGTTCGTTCTGTATTGCTTTCGGTTGCTGGCTTATTTTTCGGACTTACCCCTACCCTAATAGCTATCACCATTGCAGCCGTCTTTCGCTACTGGTTGGGAGGGCCTGGAATGGTCATGGGCATTGTGGTAATCATCCTAAGCGGACTCATAGGGGTGGCATGGCGAAACTTTATCCCTGATGTTTTTGGCCGTAACCGAATGTGGAAAATACTGGGTATGGGCATGGCTGTTCACATAGTCATGCTGGCAGCTACAGTATTACTACCCTCAGCAGCGGCCTTCGATACCTTTAAGAACATCGCACCGTCTGTACTTACCCTGTATCCTTTAGCTACTGTACTGTTATCGACATTATTGCTTGAACGGGAGAAAAAGTTACAGCGCGAAAAACTTATCGAAGCAAGTGAACAAAGGTTTCGCAATCTATTTGAAAGTAATCAGTCGGTAATGCTCATCCTCGATGCCCAAGACGAAAAAATCCTCGATGCCAACCCATCGGCCCTTAAATTCTATGGATACGACTACGCCACACTTACCGGAATGTATGTACAACAATTATGTGCAAATGAGAAGGAATGCCCGCAGACCAATATTTTTACAAACATTACTGCAAACAATGGAATAAGATTAAAACATAAATTGGCCGACGGCCGTATTCGACAGGTGGAGATCTACCAGAGTCTTATTGAATATCACAGCCGGAAAGTTATCTTTGCTATTATTCACGATGTTACGGAACGGTTGCAGGCCGAACAAAAATTGCATAACCTGTACCACATTATTGAAAATACCTTAAATGAGCTATATATTGCAGCAGCCGACACCTTTTTTATTATTGAAGCCAACAGGGGAGCCATGCAAAATTCGGGCTATAGCCGGGAAGAACTGCAACGCATGACACTGGTTGAACTTATGCCCTCTTTTAAACAAGACGACTTCGGTAAAGCAATTAATAATCTTCGCAATCAGAACGATATCATTGTGCTCGAAACCAACTTTCGTAAGAAAAATGGTCAATTGTATCCCGTAGAAATGCATTTGCAGAAGATGCAATATGGAGAATTACCCGTTATTGTAGTTTTTGTCAATGATATAACGCAACGGAAAAAGTTTGAGCAGGAACTTATTGAGGCTCGGAACAGAGCCGAAGAAAGCGAACGACTCAAGTCGTCCTTTCTGTCAAATCTTTCGCACGAAATACGAACTCCATTGAATTCCATCATTGGATTCAGTAATTTACTAAGGAAGGGTAACTTGCCCAAGGAAAAAATCGAACGTTATACCAGCATTATTGCAAGTAGCGGCAATCAAATTGCCGAAATCATTAACGAAACCATTGAGATAGCTGAAATAGACGCCGGAACAGTAAAAATTGAAATGGCTCCATTTAATCTCAATGATTGCTTGAAAGAAGTGTATAACGAAATGTTAGGGCTGGTACCACAAAACAGCAATATTAAACTTTACATTTTTAACGAAAACCTGGATGAACCTTTTATAATCCTGGGCGACCGCTCTAAAATTGTAAAAATACTCTCAAACCTTGTTTCCAACGCGATTAAATATACGCTCGATGGTTTTGTATCGTTTGGCTATACAGTGGAAAATGGAAAACTTATATTCAAAGTCATTGATACGGGCATTGGCATCGAACCCCAGGACATTCCGCGAATATTCTCACGATTCTACAGGGCTAAAAATTCGCTTACCATCAAAAAACCTGGTATTGGGTTAGGAATGGCAATTGTACAGGCCTATGTGGAGTTGCTAAACGGGAAAATAGTTGTTGAATCGGCAATAGCAAAAGGCACAAACATAAGTGTTGAGTTACCCTACATCCCTGCTACCCATGAACCATTGGAATCGTTTGGCGAACCCGAGGCTCATATTCCACATCCACTGAAAATATTGGTTGTTGAGGATGACGATTATCATTACCTTCTGGTGGAGGAAATTCTTAGTGCGATGGGATATATCTGTATAAGAGCGAGTCATGCAACGGAAGCCCTCGAAATGTTTCAAATGCACAAACCTTTTCATCTCATCCTATTAGACCTAAGAATACCGGGAAAAGACGGTTTTGAAATTGCTGTCGACATTCGAAGGTTCGATAAGCAGGTGCCCATTGTTGCAGTAACAGCCTTTGCTCAATATCTCAACCGCAGTATGAAGGAGCTACAGGAATTCGATGCCATAATTACCAAACCCATCAACACGGTTAACCTGCTGCATACCATCAAAAAGGTTCTGAATGCCACCGCCCATTGATACTATTGAGGGTCAACATCAATGCTTATCAACACGGTAGAAAATTGTTTTTTCATCTGCTCAACGCAGGACATGATGTAATTTTTAATGTGAAAGAGCGACAGATTCGGTTGGATTTTTAGATGTATTTCATAAATATACTGATTGTTGATACGGGGAATTAGGGATTTTTGGGGTTGCAATACCTGCCGATGTAATTTTTTAGCCAAATTCTGATAAAGCGCTTGAGCGGCTATCTCGCATTTTTTTTCATCGGTATGACGAAGCAAAATGTGAATTAAACGGGCAAATGGGGGATATAGGAATGTCTGTCTTTCGTGCAGTTGAGCCCGAAACATGGCTTCGTAATCATGCCTGAGGGCCATTTGTATGATAGGATGTTCGGGCATGTGGGTTTGAATAATGACTTTACCCTGCTGATTTTTCCGACCTGCACGGCCACCCACCTGAACCATCAGCTGAAAGCTACGTTCGTAAGCCCTGAAGTCGGGATAATTGAGCAGACTATCGGCATCGAGTATACCGACCAATCCTACCTGTGCAAAATCGAGCCCCTTGGTAATCATCTGCGTACCTACCACTATATCCAGCTCGCCCTGTTCGAGACGGTTAATAATTTCATCAAAGGCATCGCGGGTTCGCAAAGCATCCTGGTCCATTCGACCAATACGAGCTTCAGGAAAAAAAATGGCAAGTTCTTCCTCTACTTTTTCGGTACCGAAACCTCGTATTTTAAGATTGGGACTCTGACACTGCGGACATACCGAGGGAACAGTAAGTGAATATCCGCAATAATGACAGGTGAGCAACAAGGGAAACTTATGATATGTAAGCGATACATCGCAATGACGACAACGAAAAATATACTTACAGGCCTCGCATTGAATATAGGGTGCAAATCCACGTCGATTGTGAAAAAGCATTACCTGTTTTCCTTCTTCAAGGCATTGCTGTATTTCGTGCAATAAGATCTGCGAAAAATGCGACTGCACCTTGCCTTTCTTCCGGGCAGCAACCATATTCACCAATTCCATACGGGGCAGGTCTATTCCGCTATATCGTTCATTGAGTTTTACCAGGCCATATTTGCCATTAACGGCATTGTAATAGCTCTCGATTGAGGGGGTCGCAGATCCCAACAAAACTTTTGCCTGAAACAAACCTGCCAGCACTATGGCAGCATCGCGTGCATGATAGCGAGGATCGGAATCGTACTGTTTGTAGCTGGTGTCATGTTCCTCATCCACAATGATAAGACCCAGATTGGTAAAAGGTAAAAAAATGGACGAACGCACACCCAATAGGATTTGACCCGTTGAATATGAATTATTCGCCGACAGCAACCGATGATAAACTTCTACACGAGCCTTGCCAGTGATTCTCGAATGATATACCAGCACCCTGTCGGGAAAAACACTCCTTAATCGACGAATAATCTGATAAGTTATTGCTATCTCAGGCAATAGATAGAGCACCTGTTGCTTCCGCTTTAAGGCTTCGGCTATGAGGTGAAAATAGATTTCGGTTTTACCACTACCGGTAATCCCATGCAATAGCACTACTTTTTTTTCTGCAAAAGCTACCTTGATTTCTTCCAGTGTCTTCTGTTGGGCAATGGTTAAAACCGGCAAATTTTCTTTTCTTTCCTCTTGCTGTACTATTTCCCAGGCCGATAATGAATAGATTTCAAGAATTTCCTTTTCTACGAGTGCTTTCAAGGAGGCATAATTACTCTGGGTTACTTCAAGCAATAATTTTTGGTTCACCGGTCTGGGTTCGGAGCTATCGCCAAAAGCATCGGACAAGCGCAGATAGGTTTCGAGCAAATCTTTCTGTTTGGGCGCCTTTTTGAGCCTTTCAAGTGCGTGATTCAGGAATAACTCATCGGTAGCCCGAGGCGTGAGTCGTACAAACTTTTCCATGCGCGGCTGCGCTGGCTCATCTACCTCTTCCACAAGATGCACGGCCTGCTTTTTTACCAAAGTCCGCAAATGCCTTAAAAAATTAGGAAAATTAACCCTCAATTTCCCATCATTCAAATACACAGCCTCCTTAGTGAGTAAAGCCAGCAATTTATGCTCCTCCTCATTGAGCTCGTCAAATCCTTTAAACTCCTTATTAATCACTACCCTTGACTTGCTTTCAATGCGCATGTGCGCGGGCAGGGCCGATTGCATCACTTCTCCCACCGAACACATGTAGTACCCAGCCATCCATTCCCAATACTCCAGTTGCAAGGTGCTTACTATAGGTATTACATCAATTACAAAAAGTATGGGCTTATACTGAATATCGACTGCTGAAACTTCGGTAATTATCCGACGAATAATTGCTGCATACAGCTTTCTCTGTCCAAACTGTACCAATACCCTTTTGCCTATCTCGAGTTCGCCACGCATCTCCTCAGGAACTGAATAGGTATAAAATTTAGACAAAGGCAGCGGCAATATGACTTCAACATAAACCATACGAAAATTTTAGTCAACGATAGGATTTTTCTACATTTTTTTACAAAGATGCACAGAAAAAACCCAAGTTCAATAAATCATCCAGGTAATTTAAATGGGTAATCCCATACAGGGCTATTGAGCCGATCGAAAGACAGTCGATAGAGTAACCCTCCGCCATGTCACTCTATTTCAAAAATACTGTTGACGGTTCTGTTTTAGCTGAAACAAATCCGTAAAAATTTGCCCATGATGAATTTTAAAACAAAAACATGTACTTTTGAGCACCAAAAGTAAATCTTCCATGAACCTGCAAAAGAACAGGCAACGAATCTATAACATAGGTCTTATATTTGCGTTTCTATTGGCTATCAATGGGGTAGCGACCTTTTATTTTTGGCGGTTCGATCTTACGCAAGAAAAACGATATACCCTAAGCCTTCTCGGTAAGGAAACCCTTCGTAACCTCCCCGATCAGGTGATGGTGCGTGTATACCTGCATGGAGACCTGCCACTGAGCTTCCGAAAGTTTTCGCAAACCATCCGCGAACAGCTTGATGAATTTCGAGTTTATGGGGGAAATAAGCTTCAGTATGAATTTATCGACCCATACGAAAGTGGGGATGATCGACAAATACAGGCAACCGTTGAAAAACTTTACAAGGCCGGCTTGCAACCCACCAATGTAAAAATGAAAGATAAAAAAGGGGGGTACAGCGAAAAAATGATTATACCAGGAGCCATTGTATCCTATGGCAACCGTGAATTTCCAGTCAATCTACTCAGCAACAATCCAGCTTTTTCGGGAGAGGAAAATCTCAACCATTCGGTTCAAAACCTCGAGTACAACCTTATCAATGCTATTCGCTGCGTAACTCAGACACGGGTCGAAAAAATAGCCTTTCTCGAAGGGCATGGTGAATGGGACGAGTACCATACTGGCGACATGATGAAAGCGCTATCGAATTACTTTCAGGTTGACCGGGGAGAGCTGCGGGGCAATATTGAAGCGTTAAAACCATACAAATGTCTTATCATTGCTGGTCCTACCCAACCATTCAGCGAGGAAGATAAATTCATCATTGACCAGTACGTCATGAATGGTGGCAAGGTGGTATGGTTGCTCGATGCGGTTAGCCTCAACCGCGACAGTTTTGCCCGTGGAAATACCTATGCCACAATAGCTCAGCTCAACCTCGACGATATGCTTTTTCGTTATGGGGTAAGACTTAATCCCGCCCTGGTACAGGACATCCAATGCGCACTTATCCCCATTGCTTCGACGGCTGCCACAGAGCAACCCAAATTCATCCCTACCCCATGGCCCTACTTCCCCCTGCTCTCTGGATCTTACGATCATCCTATCTCGCGCAACCTTAACCTGATTAGGGTTGAATTCTGTAGCTACCTCGATACCCTCCAGGTGCCCGGCCTAAAACATGCCGTCTTACTTCGCTCTTCGAAATATTCCCGAATCAAAAACGTGCCCGCTTTTGTCAGTTTAGCCGAGGTAAAACAAGGCTTTCAGGAGGAAGAATTTAAAAATTCCTACCTCCCTATTGCCGTACTGCTCGAAGGCCAGTTTCCTTCGGTCTTTCAGAATCGTATGCTTTCGGCCCTTAAAATAACAGGAAAATATATTTTCAAGCCCCAAAGTGTCCCCAACAAAATGCTGGTAGTAGCCGACGGCGATATTATCCGCAACCAGGTACGGCAAACTCCACGAGGAATACTTATTTCTCCCCTCGGTTACGATTCGTATACCTCGCAAACATTTGGAAACAAAGAATTCTTGCTAAATGCCATACAATATCTCACCGACGAAAACCAGATTATCGCCTTACGTTCCCGTAACATTGAATTACGATTGCTCGATAAAAGCAAAATGCTGGAACAATCCGCCCGCTGGAAAATATTTAATACACTTGCACCCCTTATTCTGGTATTGTTTACAGGAGTCATAGTTCAGCAATGGCGAAAAAGAAAATTTGCTCATTAAAAAACTTAAACTCCAAGTGGCATGAAAAACAAAAAACTTCCGGTACTGATCATTCTGTGTTTGTTGTGTGTACTTATAGCTATTAATCTGATAAAAAACCGGAATAGTACACTTAGTAGCCATGATGCCCAGCTAACCCTGCGCGATAGTACTGTCGTACATCACATGCTTGTACGACGAACAAACGATTCCCTGTATATCTCCCGTCAAACGAATGAAACCTGGATATTCACTGATAAGCGCATAGCTAATCCGGCATACCTTAAATTTTGTTTTCGCATTTTCAGTCAGTTGAAAATATCGTCGGTCGTACCCAAAAACCAATGGAACAGCATAGGCGATAGCATAGTGCATAATGGCGTAGAGATAGTGCTATACGATCAGCACCATCAGGTAGTGCAAGATATCTTTCTTTTATCCGACCGACAAAATCAAAAAACCTACGCTCTCAGAAAATCGGGTAAACAACCTTTTCTGGTTGAATTGCCGGGTTATGAGGGAAATTTTTCGGGCATTTTTTACCTTCCCATCACCCATTGGTATCAACCCCTGATAATTCATTACCACCCGGCACAAATACGTGAGGTACATGTGGAGCATACCGAATCTCCCAGTAAAAGTTTCACTCTTCGTAAACTACCCGGCCAGCTCCCCGTGTTACTCGATATAGAAAATGAGCCCCATCCCTACAGCGAAGAAGCCGTCAAAGCCTATCTTACCTTTCTTCGCAACATTTCAGTCGACCGATACCTTGACAAACCCTCCCTGTACGACAGCCTACAACACGCCCATCCCATTTACCGTATTCTCATAGTCGACCAGTCCGATAGCTTGAATCAGCTATCATTCTATCCTATACGCCAGCAAAACAGGGTGGATAAAAATTTTTGTTACGTAACTGTTCCCAATGGCCTGGTTGGGATTATACCCTACTACCGGCTCGACCCCGTGGCCCGTCCCATCGATTTTTTTACCTCGTTCGGTGAATAGTCGACACAAATAATTTTTTCACATACCCTCTCAAAAAATAACCGAAATTTAAAATTTCAAACAAATAAAATTTTACCTTTGTGGTTCTTTTAAATGCATAAGCAAATGGCTGAATTATATGGAGAAATCGTACAGGTAATAGGACCTGTCGTAGACGTGGTTTTCAATGTAAAAAGTGCGGATTTACCGCGAATTCACGATGCACTGGAAATCGACCGGGGTGATGGCCGTATCCTCGTCATAGAATGTCAACAGCATATTGGTGAGAATACCATCCGCACCATCGCTATGGACTCCACTGACGGATTGTGCAGGGGAATGAAAGTCAGAGCTACGAGGAGTCCTATTAAGATGCCCGTAGGGGACCAGGTTCGGGGTCGACTGCTCAATGTGGTAGGCGACGTAATTGACGGACTGAAACCTGTTGACAAGGCAGCTGGATATCAGATCCATGCAGCACCCCCAAAATTTGATCAACTAAAAACCGAAACCGAAGTACTATTTACCGGAATAAAAGTGATCGACCTGCTGGAACCCTACGCCAAAGGTGGAAAGATTGGTCTTTTTGGGGGTGCCGGTGTAGGTAAGACGGTGATTATCATGGAGCTTATCAACAACATTGCCAAAAAATACTCGGGTACCTCGGTATTTGCAGGGGTTGGTGAACGTACGCGTGAAGGGAACGACCTGCTGCGCGAAATGATAGAATCGGGCGTAATCCGCTATGGCGAGGCCTTCAAGAAAAGCATGGAAGAAGGCGGTTGGGACCTTTCAGTGGTCGACTACGACGAGCTGGACAAATCGCAAGCTACGCTTGTTTTTGGTCAGATGAATGAGCCTCCTGGTGCCCGTGCAACTGTAGCCCTTTCGGGGCTGACTATTGCCGAATCGTTCCGAGATGGCGATGAAAAATCGGGAGGCCGTGATATTCTGTTTTTTGTCGATAACATTTTCCGTTTTACCCAGGCAGGCTCAGAGGTATCGGCACTGCTGGGACGTATGCCTTCGGCCGTAGGATACCAGCCCACGCTGGCCACGGAAATGGGGCTTATGCAGGAACGTATTACCTCCACCAAGCGTGGTTCTATCACCTCGGTGCAGGCCATTTACGTACCCGCCGACGACCTCACCGACCCAGCACCGGCTACTACATTCGCCCACCTCGATGCTACTACTGTGCTTAGCCGTAAAATTGCTGAGCTTGGTATCTACCCCGCTGTCGACCCACTCGACTCTACCTCGCGAATCCTTACCCCCGAAATCGTGGGCAAAGAACATTACGAAACTGCACAAAGGGTAAAATTCATCCTCCAACGCTATAAAGAGCTGCAGGATATTATCGCTATCCTTGGTATGGACGAGCTTTCGGAAGAAGACAAACTAATCGTGCACCGCGCCCGACGCGTGCAGCGTTTCCTTTCCCAGCCATTCTTCGTTGCCGAACAGTTCACCGGCCTCAAGGGCGTACTTGTATCGATCGAAGATACCATCAAGGGCTTCAATATGATAATCGACGGCGAAGTAGACAAATACCCCGAAGCCGCATTTCACATGGTTGGAACCATCGAGGAAGCTATCGAAAAAGGGGAACGTCTGCTGGCTGCTAGCAAATGATACGATTATGATGACACTTGAAATTATATCGCCGAGTAAAAAAATATTTTCGGGCAAAGTAAAACTGGTACAGGTGCCCGGCAAAAAAGGCGCGTTCGAAATCCTGAATAATCACGCCCCAATTATTTCTACCCTCTCGGCAGGAAAGGTAAAAATTGTAACTCACGACGATGAAAAAAAAATTATCGAAATCCCGGGAGGAGTAGTGGAAGTGGCTAACAACAACATTATTATCCTGGTGAACAGTTAATCGTCTATCTATTTTGAATTTTAGTATGTCGTTATACCTCACAACCCACGAATTCGTTCGTGGGTTTTTTATGGGTATGCGCAAAAGCTGAAATTATACTGTCTTAAAAAACGTGCAAGTGATCATGTTTCAGATATTTGCAGAACAAAAAATTAAGAATTATAAAACAATCGCACTTTACAAGGTGACAAGTTAGTAAAATTCTGAATGAAAGGTATCTTCGCCTCGATAAGCATTTGCCTCGTTCACTTTCTTAAACACAGTTTAACAAACTTACACCAACAAATAAAAAAATAAATAAATTTGGGATGAAAACAAATAGACTTTACTCATTTTTTGGGACATTAACCCAAAATTACAATTATGGAAAAAAACTTTAACTCTTTTCTGGAAATTGTAAAGCATCGATACAGCGTACGTTCATTCAGTAACAAGCCTGTGGAAGATGAGAAAATACAGCAATGTTTGCAGGCAGCCCATCTGGCACCATCGGCATGCAATGCCCAACCGTGGAAATTTATTGTGGTCAACGACCCAACGCTTAAAAATCAGCTGGCCGATGCTACTTCCAAACACCTGGTGCCCATGAATCATTTCACCAAACAAGCACCCATCCACATAGTCGTAATACTTGAAAGGCCCAATGTCACCTCGGCTATTGGGTCGGTAATACAGAACAAGCCATATACCCTCATAGATATTGGTATTGCAACAGCCCATATTTGCCTGCAAGCTACAGCGCTGGGACTGGGCACCTGCATAGTGGGATGGTTTAACGAAAAAAAAGTCCGAAAACTTTTGAATATTCCTGTCCTCAGCCGGCCTGTCCTCATTATTGCTTTGGGTTATCCTGATAAGCCTGAGGTACCAACCAAACACCGCAAGCCGTTTGACAGTATCTATAGCTACAATAAATACTGAAACAGGATTTCAAGGAATAGAAAATTCAATCTGTCGAATAAGCAACCAAAGTATGTAAGCCCTTTCAGGGTATATAGGAAAGTCCGCACGGTTTATTGCAGCTGAACTTACGTCGTTGGTGCCAACAAACAACCCCCTTCTTTTGCCTTGATGCAAAAGCAGCAAAAAATCAAGGCTCAAAAACCCTACCCGATGGGCACCCCGGAAGCGTCTCTGCATGCACGACACAACTCGCCCCACCTGCGGCATGACTTATTTGTTGACAAATCCAGGCTTAAAATTCATTGAACGTGGATTAAAAAAGCTGTCTTTATGCTAAAGACAGCTTTTTTTTAAGTAATACGATACAACTTAGTTAACTTATTATTTTTAGTGCTGAATTATTAATTTTTTTGATATTATCCCTCCTTTTTCATCAATTAATTGAATGTAATAAATACCATTTTTGTATTGTGAAACATTTATTGCTGTGTTTTTCGAATAGCATGGAGCTTTATAAATGAGCTTACCATAAATATCGAAAATACATACCATTTCAATCATTGACTTAGCCAATATTTTAATATAATTATTAGCAGGATTTGGAAAAATGAGAGCAACATCTTCATTTATATTTTGAATACCTGAAACAATGGAAGAATTATTTACTTTGATTTTATCAAAGGATGCAAGCGCATTACCGTTTATACCTTGTATATTGCCAGCAGTGTAACTTAAGGTTACCTTTTGTCCTTTTTGGATCGTATCGGACAAAATAAATTTAATTATTGTGGAATCCTTGCCAGTTTCGATAATGCTTTTAATACTAATGGGTTGATCATTAGCCCAAATTGTAAAATTTTCTGCATTACTTAATACATTTTGTAAAAGCATATTGAAAGTTACGCTAATGGTTGTTCCTTTTCTATCGCATTCAGCTTTAACTACTGATGGCCAGAGATTAGTTACCGGTATTGCAGGCGATGAAGCACATTCAAATCCTCTTACAGGCTTCAGTGTCCCTTGTGTATATTTAATTGTAACTTTATCACCCTTTTTAATGGGAACGCTTAGTGTAAATAAGGCTTTGCTTGAATCGGTTCCAAAGTATTCGATATTGCTTATTGATTGAGCAATGCCATTTACATTGATTGTAAAGGCATCTTTATTTTGCAATAAATTGCTCATAGCAGTGTTGAAATTTACTTGAACATTTACCCCGTTATTAACAACCGAGGCACCAATTATACCTGCAGTATAGTTTGTTAAAGGAAGTGGTCCAATAGTTTTCACTTTCGAGCCATCTGTACCTTTAAGAGTACCCGGGAAGTAATAAATTGTTAAGTAATCATTTGGAGTAATGTTATTTTGTAGCGTAATGATAAGTTTATTTTTGTCGTTACTATCGGGCTTTACGCTTAATATTCTTAAGGGATTATCGGAGAAAAATTTAAAATCGCTTGTATTAATCGACTCAGGGTTTATTTCTTTGTCAAATGTTATTTCTAAAGAATTGTTGCTAATAAGCTGAGATGAAATAACTTCTGGACCTTTAACTAAAGCATCTTGTTCCGATAATATAAACACAGAATCTTTGTTTGCTTGAATGCATGGAATTGTAAAGTATTTTATTGTATCACCAAATTTTACTTCTATTGCATAAGTTCCATAGTAAGCCTTAAACAAAAGAGGGTTAGTTCCATTGTAGGTAGTATCAAAGTTAGTAGCCCATAGCTTTTTAGTAAGATACAATAATGTATCAGCAGCTTTTTTAGGTCTACGGTTTTGAGTAAAGTATCCCGATTTTTCACGCCATGCTCCTTTATCCCACAGTGCCCAGCTAATCATACCGTTCATCATAGGATGCGAAAAAGCAATTGTAGTAACAAGTACTACATCTTTGGCTTGTTCTTCTTCGCTTAACACCCCATTGTCGAATTCGGTAAATTTTATGGGTAATCCAGCCTCTGCAACAATATTAAGATTTGTTACAAGTTCAACAAGATTGGGACGCATGCCATCCCAAAAATGAGCTTGCATGCCTACACCGGTTACTGGTATATTCATACTTTTCATTTTTAGGATAAGGTCGCGGTATTTTTTAGCATCACCCCAGTTATATTCCACATTATAATCATTTATTATAAGCTTAGCATCGGGGTCAACTGCACGGGCCCATTTAAAACAGTTCCAGTTGATTGAATCACCAACGACAGAAGCTAAGTAAAGAGCATGCAACGGTTCGTTCATTACATCGTATTCCTTGATAATACCTTTGTAACGAGTCATTTCACGTTCTACACGCATTTTACAGGTATCATAAATAGCTTGAGCAGTTGGCAGATCCTTTACCCAACGCGGGAGAGCATGATCATCGGAGTAGTCATATCCGCCCCAAAGAAGGGTATGAGCTTTAAGCTCCCAACCCACACTTTTTGCAAATCTCACTGCATTATCAAAATTAGTATAATTAGGTGCAGTGTGTTGGGGTTGTATACCACTCCATTTAAATGAATTACCTGATACCCCATAGTTAAAATATTTTTGCATTACAGCTTTCATCCAATCTTCGTCCGAAGGGACACGAGAAGCATTTTTGTTAAAGTAGCCAGTATCGCTTTCAAAAAAGTTGCCATTACTTGTTGTAATTGAACCACCTCCACAATTTATCCTTTTTATCCAGTCGTCTTCCGTTGATTGTACTTCAATTCCTTTTATCGCAGCATTGTCTTTACTAGCATACAATTCGATGTTGATAATAGAGTCGGAAGTGGTAACATAGAAACTGGTATCTATTGCTATATTTTTCCCGCCTGCTTCAGTAAAAATATCAAAGTTTGAAAGCACTTTATCTCCTTCAATGTAAGCATCGAATATTCTTTCCCCAGGATTGCTAAAATAAATCTCAGCAAATTTAAGAGTAACCTTATAGGTTTTGTTTTTCTCTACTGGTATAGCATATGAAATGAAGGAGTACCATCTTTCTGATTTATATATTTCAGCATCGGCAGGTGCAGTAATAGAAGCAGAAGTGGTATATGAATTGCCGTAATTAACACCATTTTCGTATAAGTCAAAGGCTATGCCAAAGGGATATTCATGTTTCTGCATACGAACAGATACATTACCTGCGTATGGGTTTCCATTTTTGTCATAAATTTTGATTCCGAAAGTTCCTTTTCGTAGGGTATCGATTCGTTGTTGAGCATTTGCATACCATTGTTCTATAGTTTCAGCACTTTTTGCCGAGAACAAAGTAATAAGCATGAACAATGATAAAATACTAATTCTTAATATCTTATAAGATGTTTTCATCATAATAAAATTTAATTTTTAAAGGTATGATGGAACACCCATGTTCGCAATTTTCACTATTGTGTTTGCGTTCGCAGGAACATGGGTGTTTCATGATTTTTTATCTCAAAAGTATTTGACATTAAGCCGGGTATATATCAATTTTAGTTCATTGTCTATCAATTTTCTTTCATTTTAATTAGCAGCACTGGGCATCTTTTATAATAATCGTTACCACATTTTCCCCTTGGGTTCTCATTATCCAGACCCTGCTCTGCTCACATCAACGCCTCAAGGTTCAGCTTTAAAAGTGCTTGTATCCCATCTTTTTTTTGCCTTAACCCCCAATTAGCTGGACATAATTTAACGTGGGCTATCTTTGCTCAGGCAGGATGACAAAGGATTTGTCCTAAACCATTTTTTTTAAAATGTCCAGAAAATAGGGTGTTAAACCAATAGGGAGTTAAACCATTGACGAAGACTTTGGTTTCTTTACTTAAGGCAATAGGTATAGCCAGCACCTTTGTTAGCACTATATAGAAGCTGGAATAAAACCATAAAAAAAGCCCCGCATTTTGCGAGGCTTTTAGCAAAATTGTTTTGGTTAATTTTTAACTACCCTACGGCTCTCAATGCGGTTACCTGCCCATATTTTGACCAAGTAGATTCCTCGTTTGAGAGCATTCACCTCAAGGGTAACCTGGTCAGTTTGGGGAGTTGACTTCAGGCATACACGCCCCGATAGATCGTAAATTACCAGATATGATATGGTTTCGCTGGCTTTTATGGTAATTTGGTCTGTAAAAGGTATGGGATAAATGCTGATAGCTTCCTGCTCTTTGTCTATGTTGTCGACGCTGGTATACGACTGAGAGCTCAAGGTTCCATACACTTCGAGTTCGTAAATAGAGTACCCCCATTGTGTTCCGCGGGCAGTACCATAGATGCGTACATAACGACCGGTAGCGTTGAGTCCGGTATGGTCGTTAACCAGAGCGGTATTGCCGGTAACGGTTTTCACTGTGGTCCAGCTGGTTGCGTTGGACGAAACCTGTATCTGGTAATCGCGCCCATAGGCTACCTCCCAGGTAATTTTCACCTGACTAATGTTATAGTTAGCACCCAGGTCGACGTATATCCATTGCGGGTCGCTGTAAACACTCGACCAGCGTGTACCCATATTGCCATCAACTGCAGCACTACCCGGAAGAGCAGCCGACTCAGTCGACGAAACCGTTATGGGTTTATTAAGTGCTAAATTTGTTGAGGATGGGTTTGGAGTGGAACTACTAAAAACTGAACAAGTGATTGCTGTCCTTGTCCCATTGCTGCCCAAAACCACTCTATTACCCCAGGTGGTTAAATTTGTTCCCGCCCAATCATTACTTAAATCAAGGTATGTCACATTTCCCCCATTCCCTTTCCACGACCACGCTAACCAACCTACACCCAACGATTGACATGTATTAATAATGTTTGATTCATCAATATCACAAACACTTCCACCACCATTATCGTGTTGCCATCCAAATTCCCCAACTATGATAGGAATACCTGCACTCTTAATGGCATTCAATGCATTATATACATTTGAACCACCACTTGTTGACCATTCACAATACATATGCACACTAAAAAGAAGATTATGCGCAGGATCATGGTTTTGTAAAGCTCTTGCATAGTTTCTAATCGTTTCCGCATTTCTTAAATCCTGTCCCCAGTTAGGTGCGTCTATTACTAAAGTAGTTTGAATACCCGCATTTCTTATAGTAGAGATTGCAGTTTTATATGCTTCCAACCAAGCAACTTGATTTGAATTAGCCAAATACCAGTCACCCCATTCATTTGCTATATTAATTAATATGTACTTAGCTATGTCCGGGCTTGTTAAAAAAGATTTTTTACTAGCCCAGAATCTTGCCATATCATTGAGCCTGTTAGCGTCATTGCTGCCAGTGACGTCATGTAATTCCACCATAGGTATCATCTGATTGTTTATACAACTTCTTACACAAGCTTGCCAATCATTATCAGATGTACTTGTCGTCACCACTATTCTCAGACAGTTTGCACCCGTATTTCTACGTATATTTGCAATGTTATTATTAACGTCGCTTACATACCATGCCAATGGCACATTAATACCTTTAATAATAAACTCTTGTCCATTAGCATCCATAAGCTTGTTCCCAGAAATGTAAAACCCCTGCGAAAATGCATTAAAATTTAAACTCATTAGCACAATTAGTGCTCTTAGTACCCTGGTTGTACTCTTAAAAAGTGTTTTCATGACATTTTGGTATTAAAATTGGTTATGTAGTAAAATTACTCCATGACTAAAAGCATTATGGGTTGTAATTTTTTCAATTTCAAAGGCTCCATTTTTCAAAAACCAGAATGTAAGAAATATCACTGCTATAACCCCAAAAAGCCCAGCACTCGAGAATTTTGTCCTATTGTTATAGTTTTGTATAAAAAAGACAAGATACAATACTGCCCCCAAAAGTAGGTATGCCAATAATCAAGGTTTCTTATAGATAAAAGCACCAGACTAGAAAAGCTTTTTGCAGCGGAATATTGGCATACTGCCTTTCTTACCTTAATATCCAGAAATCAAGGGATTCAAATTACTTTAAAAATAGAAACCTATACGTATCTGAGGATTGTCGTAAGGCGAGCGATTATCATTAAGAACATTATAAAGTATCACAAAATTAAAAGAAGAACGTTGTCCCAGATGTTGCTTAAATCCAACACCCAGGAGCAATCCATGCACCCAGAAACGATTCGAAGCTTTTACCAGTTCGGGATTTGAAAAATCTCGGTCGAGATTGAGTAACTCATATTCCACATGCGAGAAAAATGAAAAATTTGGTCGTTGCCGGTTTGCCTTGTACATTGAAGTATAAAACACATATTCGTCAAAAATCCTTCCTCCATATATCGATGACGATATACGATCGTTGTACCATTTTTCACTGTAATATTCATAACTTAACCCTCCGCCCACCAGCATGCGAGGACTGACAAAGTAACCCACCTGCGGTGATACGGCTACAACAGTTACCGTTCCTACCTGCAGGCTAAGGTATCCGCCCCATACCAGCCGGTCCCATTTACGTTCCTGAACACGTACAGGTTTATTTTTAACAGTGTCGGCTGTTTTTTGAGCCCAGCTGTAAGCGCTAACCCAGCCCAACAAAATTACCACTAAACATAACTTGCGTACCATAACTGTAAAGTTAAATTGTCCTTTCATTAGGCGCTTATTTCAAACAGCTGATTTTATTTTCAAAAAAACGGCTTGCATGCACAAAGTGCTTCAACTTCAATGCCGTAATCTTTGTTTAGGACAAATTTAACAAAATTTCTAACTTCGGAGCGCTGTGTATCAAGTATGTACTAAAAAAGTGGCAATACATGCAACAAAAACCAAAAAATAAATGTAAAAATTACACTAAAAATTACGATAATTGTCGTATCAAAAAAAAATTGCACGTATTCATTAGTAACTTGATAATCAACAAATAATAAAATTTTTATGGAAATAACAACATTAATTGACAGGTTTAAAAGTTTGTATGGGTCGCAACCAATTATTGCACGTGCGCCGGGAAGAGTAAACCTTATAGGCGAACATACCGACTACAACGATGGTTTCGTATTACCTGCAGCGGTAGATAAGGAAATTGTATTTGCCCTGCAGCCAAATGGTACCGAGCGGGTTCGGGTTTTTTCGGTCGATATGCAGGAAAACAAGGAATTTGGAATAAGCGACCTGATACCCCAACAGGGCTGGATAAATTATATCATCGGCGTATTTGCAGAGCTATCCAAAAGGGGAGTAAGGGTTGGAGGTACCGATATTGTATTTGCGGGAGATGTACCGTTGGGAGCTGGCATGTCGTCCTCGGCCGCTCTTGAAAGCGCGCTGGCCACCGGCCTCAATCACCTTTTCAATGGCAATCTTTCGAAGCTCGAACTTGCCCTTGCTGCACAGGCTGCCGAGCATAATTATGCGGGGGTAAAATGTGGCCTCATGGACCAGTATGCAAGCATTTTTGGCAAAACCGATCATGTCATCAAGCTCGACTGCCGTACCCAGCAACACGAATATTTCAGTTTCGACTTTTCAGAATTCATGCTGGTGCTATGCGACACCAACGTTAAACACTCTTTGGCTTCGTCCGAGTATAACGTTCGTCGGGCACAATGCGAAAAAGGCGTAGAAACGGTTCAAAAAAAATATCCCCAGGTAAAAAATTTACGTGATGTTACGCTGGATATGCTTGCTGAGGTAAAAAAAGAGCTTGATACGGTAATTTACAACCGTTGTGAATATGTAATTGAAGAAAATGAACGGGTAGAAAAGGCGTGCAATGCGCTAACAAAGAAAGATTTTGTGGCATTCGGTCAGCTCATGTATCAGAGTCATGAAGGCTTACAGCACAAGTATGAGGTAAGTTGTCCCGAGCTGGACTATCTGGTAGAATTGGCCAGCAAACACCCTGATGTGCTGGGATCACGTATGATGGGGGGTGGTTTCGGGGGTTGTACCATCAACCTTATTCATCGCAACGCGGTGGATGATTTTGTTGAAAAAACAGCAGCTGCCTATCAACAGAAAACCGGTCTTGAAATGAAAGCCTATCGTGTAAAAATTGGCGATGGCGCACGAGTAGAAACAGTGTAACCTGGTATATTCTGTCAAGTCTCAGCCATATACCAACCAGGTCTTGCGACTAATTTCAAATAATTTTGTCGCATAACTTTTTGGCTATATTCCTATTGCTGATGGAAATATGCATCAGTTGAAAAAATCTTTTTTTTTTAATTACATGCGTCTATCTTTGCATGATTTTTTAGGAAATCCCGGTGGAGGATTTAAGTTTAAATTTTTGATAGTGAATTAGTTATTGATATGAAGTTTGCAGAATACCGTGATTTCAATTTATCGGCCATAAACAAGGAGATTCTGGAACGATGGAAAAAGGAGCACACCTTTGAAAAGTCGCTGGAACAAAGAAAAGAAGGCACCCCCTTTGTTTTCTACGAGGGACCCCCTTCTGCCAACGGCATGCCAGGTATACATCATGTAATGGCCCGCACTATCAAAGACGTTGTTTGTCGATACAAGACCATGAAAGGTTTTTATGTCAAACGTAAAGCGGGCTGGGATACCCATGGCCTTCCGGTTGAGCTGGGCGTTGAGAAGATGCTCAACATTACCAAGGAAGATATTGGAAAGAAAATCAGTGTGGCCGAATATAACCAGATATGCCGTCGCGAGGTGATGAAATATACCCGGGAATGGGAGGACCTTACCGAGCAAATCGGCTACTGGATTGATATGAACGATCCGTACATTACCTATGACAACAAGTACATAGAGTCGCTGTGGTACCTGCTGAAAAAGTTATATGAAAAGGGTCTGCTTTACAAGGGCTACAGTATTCAGCCATATTCACCAGCAGCAGGGACGGGACTCAGCTCGCACGAGCTTAATCAACCGGGTTGCTACCGCGATGTCAAGGATACTACGGTAGTTGCCCAGTTTAAGATCATTCGTAACCCGCAGTCGGAATTCCTTTTTGCCGATACCGATACCGACGTCTTTCTCCTGGCATGGACCACCACACCGTGGACATTGCCATCCAATACGGCGCTGGCCGTAGGAGCCGATATCGACTATGTAAAGGTTCGTACGTTCAATCCCTATACAGGCATACCCATTACCGTTATCCTGGCTAAAGACAGATTCCCGGTTTATTTCCCTGAGAAAAACAAGGATCTTGATTTTGATGCCTATCAGAAAGGCGACAAACAGGTTCCTTTCCGTGTACTGGCCGAATATAAGGGTAAACAGCTGGAACATATCCGCTACGAACAACTTTTGCCCTATCAACAACCCACCAACGGCGATGCATTTAAGGTAGTATGTGGTGATTTTGTAACCACCGAAGATGGTACCGGCATTGTACATATTGCCCCCAGCTTTGGTGCCGACGACTATCGTGTGGCAAAACAGTATGGATTGGGATCTCTCACGCTGGTCGATAAGCAGGGTAAGTTCATTGAGGGTTGTGGCGACCTTACGGGCCGTTACGTCAAAAATGACTACGACCCCAATCTTACCGATGAGGACGAAACCGTCGATGTATATATCGCTACCAAATTAAAAGCCGAGAACAAAGCCTTTAAAATTGAAAAATACGTTCATAGCTATCCCCATTGCTGGCGAACCGATAAACCTGTTCTTTACTACCCGCTCGATTCGTGGTTTATCAAAACCACCGCATTTCGGGATAAAATGATTGAACTTAATCAAACCATCAACTGGAAACCCGAATCGACTGGAAGTGGACGTTTTGGCAAATGGCTTGAAAATTTACAGGACTGGAATCTGTCGCGTTCAAGATATTGGGGAACCCCTCTACCTATCTGGCGCACGGCCGATGGCAAGGAAGAAAAATGTATAGGCTCGTTGGCAGAGCTTAAGGTTGAGGCTCAAAAAGCAGTTGAGGCTGGTATCATGCCACACAATCCGCTCGAACATTTTAACCCCAATGATTTTTCGGCTGAAAACTACAGCAAAATAGATTTACACAAACCCTTCGTTGACGAGATTGTGCTGGTATCACCCTCGGGTAAGCCCATGTATCGTGAGCCCGATCTCATCGACGTATGGTTCGATAGCGGCGCTATGCCCTATGCGCAGTGGCACTATCCCTTTGAGCATGACCTGACAGGCGAATTCCCAGCCGATTTCATTGCCGAAGGGGTCGACCAAACTCGGGGTTGGTTCTTTACTCTCCATGCTATAGCAACCATGTTGTTCGACTCGGTTGCCTTCAAAAATGTAATATCCAACGGGCTGGTACTCGACAAAAATGGCAACAAAATGTCGAAAAGGCTGGGTAATGCCATCGAACCCACCGATGTGATTGAAAAATATGGTTCCGACCCCCTGCGCTGGTACATGATTACCAACGCCAATCCGTGGGACAATCTAAAATTCGATATCGATGGTGTTGACGAGGTAATGCGCAAATTCTTCGGTACCCTTTACAATACCTACGCCTTCTTTGCACTATATGCCAATATCGACGGTTTTACCTATCAGGAAGACGATATCCCCCTGCAACAGCGGCCCGAGATAGACCGATGGATTATATCCTTGCTTAATTCGCTTATCGAAGAGGTTGACCAGCACTACGAAAATTATGATTTAACAAAGGCAGGTCGGGCTATTGCCCATTTTGTTACCGAAAATCTAAGTAACTGGTACGTGCGGCTCAACCGCAAACGTTTCTGGGGAAGCGCTTATTCGACCGATAAAATTGCGGCCTATCAAACGCTTTATACCTGTCTGGTGACGGTGGCCAAACTGGCTGCCCCCATTGCACCCTTCTATACCGAAAAACTTTACACCGACCTCAATAGCTGCACAAAACGTGAGAAATACGAATCGGTACATCTGGCCGACTTCCCCATAGCTCAACCAGATTGCATCGATAGGGATCTGGAAGAAAAAATGGAACTGGCGCAGCAAATCTCGTCCATGGTGCTGAGCCTGCGCCGTAAGGTTAATATTAAAGTACGCCAGCCGCTTCATAAAATCCTTATCCCTGCCACCGACCCGAGAATCATGGAGCAAATTAATGCTGTTAAAAACCTTATCCTTACCGAAGTCAATGTTAAAGACATTGAATTCATTAAAGACACAAAAGGTGTTCTTATTAAAAAAATTAAACCCAACTTTAAAACGCTGGGACCCAGATATGGTAAGTTGATGAAAGGGATAACAGCAGCTATCAGCAATTTCAGCCAGGACGATATCTATGCCTTTGAGGAAAAGGGTGGAGGTTCCATCATGGTCGAAGGACAAACCATTCCGCTTACCCTCGACGACGTAGAAATAACGTCGGAGGATATCCCAGGATGGCTGGTTGCCTCGGAGGATAAAGTTACGGTTGCACTCGATATAAAAATTACTGAAGATCTTAGACAGGAAGGTATTGCCCGCGAGCTTATCAACCGCATCCAGAACATCCGCAAGGAAAGCAATTTTGATGTAACCGATAAAATAAAAATTGAAATCGTTAAGCACGATGCCATTAACGAGGCAATCGAAAACCACCGGCAATACATTTCGTCGCAAACGCTGGCTGCTTCGCTGGTGATGGTCGATGATATTCTGCACGATAACAAAAAGTTGGTTGAACTTGACGACGAAATACAAACTTTCATCCGGGTGGAACGTATAAATGCCAATTAAATCAAGGACCTAACATAAATACCTAAACCATATGGCAGAAAAAACCAGATATTCGGACGAGGAGCTCGAGGAATTCAAGAAAATTATTCTTGAAAAGCTCGATCAGGCCATGAAAGATTATGAGCTCCTTAAGAGTGCTATCACGCAGTCGGGTAGCAACGATACGCAGGACACCTCTCCTACTTTCAAAGTACTTGAAGAGGGAGCAGCAACCCTTTCGAAAGAAGAAGCCGGTCGACTGGCCCAACGCCAGCTGAAGTTTATACAACATTTGCAGGCTGCACTGGTACGCATAGAGAATAAAACCTATGGAATATGCCGCGAAACGGGTAAGCTGATTCCCAAGGAAAGGCTTATGGCTGTTCCGCACGCTACCCTGAGTATCGAGGCTAAACAGGGTGGTGCAAAGTAACCACGGCACTTCTAAAAGTTTGCCATAGCATCGCGTAGATGCTATGGTGTTGTTTTTTTTAAATATTTAATTGATTTTTTTCTAATGAAACGTAAGGGCCAACTGGCATGGATTATCATCATTGCCGTTTTGATTATCGATCAGCTGCTGAAGATATGGGTAAAAACCCATATGTATCTGGGACAGGAATTTAAAATTACCGACTGGTTTATCATCCATTTTACCGAAAACAAGGGGATGGCTTTTGGTATAGAGCTTGGGGATGGAGATCAGGCAAAATTGTTGCTTAGCCTTTTCAGGCTGGTCGCTATTGGTGCTATTGGTTATTACCTTTATACACTGGTACGCAGAAATGCCCCGGTAGGTCTTATCGCATGCATATCCCTAATCCTTGCTGGCGCTATTGGCAACATGATCGATAGCACATTTTACGGCTTGATTTTTAACGAAAGCTACTACCAGGTGGCTACCATGTTCCCTCCCGAAGGTGGCTATGCGGGTTTTCTGCATGGTAAAGTGGTCGATATGTTTTACTTCCCCATTATTAAAACTACATTGCCAGCATGGGTACCCTTCTGGGGGGGACAAGAATTCGTGTTTTTCCGTCCCGTCTTCAACATTGCCGACTCGGCTATTACCGTTGGCGTAATTATCCTGCTGATTTTCCAGAAGAAGTTTTTCCCTAAGGATTGACTAGCCTGAATAGTCGCACGAAAATTTAAATATTTGCCATTTTTATATCACCTGGTGTGCATTTTGGCTATGGAAACAGATTTTGTTTTTGCAATCAAATAAGTAACAATCAAAAATGTCCTTTCTTGCACCATGAAATTTCAGAAAATAGGTATAAACCAATGAATTGCTTATCTGTAAAAGTCATGTTACAAACTAAAGTTTTTTATTCTAAAATTTTTTTTTCACAGAAATATTTCGTAATTTTGCGAAATATAAAAATATTAAACTGTTATAACTATGGCATTGAATATTAAAATTTTGGGAACAGGTTGCCCTAAATGTAAAACATTAGAGCGATTAACTACTGAGGTAGTAAGCGAAAATGGCTTTGATGCCGAAATTCAGAAGGTGGAGGATATAGTGCAAATCATGGGTTACAGGATTCTGGCTACACCAGGACTGGTAATCAACGAAAAGGTGCATGCTAGCGGGCGAGTACCCTCCAAGGAAGAAATTAAAAAACTCATTGAAAATCATGCCAATGGATAAAAAAAAAGAACTTCCGGCCGATGTGGTTGAAATTGCAAAATTTGCTCGAGCCATTAGCCATCCGGTGCGGGTGTATATTTTGAAAAAGCTCACCGGGATGAATGCTTGTTGCTACAGTGGAGACATTGTGGATGAACTCCCTGTTGGCCGCTCTACCTTGTCGCAGCATTTGAAGGAATTAAAATATGCCGGACTTATTCAGGGAGAAACTGAAGCACCTTTTATCAAGTATTGTCTGAACCGCGAAAACTGGGAAAGACTTAAAAAAATTTTTAACGAGTTTTTTGAGGCTGAACATGAGAATTGTCAGCCAACCTTCAATAAATATTTATAAACCAATAAAATGCAACCACAATGAAGCATGTGTTAAAAATTGTATTAGCAGCATTTGTGTTTTTTATAGGCGCTAACCTTCAGGCTCAGCAAGGGAAAAAGCCTGGCGATGGAGCACAGATGAAACCAAAAGTTGAGGTATATTATTTCCACTTTACCGCTCGCTGTGCCACCTGCCATGCTGTTGAAGATAATTCGAAAAATGCCCTTGAAACCCTTTACCCCGAGCAGATAAAAAAGGGAGAGTTTGTTTTCAGGGCTTTAAATCTTAATGAGGCAAGTACAAAATCTATTGCCGACAGACTCGGTGTTAGTGGTCAAACCCTGCTCGTGGTCAGCGGCGACAAAAAAATTGACCTTACACGTCAAGGATTCCTTTATGCCTACGAACCCGATAAAATAAAGCAGGAAATTCAAAAAGCGGTGAATAGCGTATTGACGCGATAAATGAAAGTTAATTTTATGGAGTTTTTACGAGGGATTCTTGAAAGTTCTCAATATTCTTTTATAACTGCATTTGTTCTGGGGTTGATGACAGCCATCAGCCCTTGTCCGCTGGCCACCAACATTTCTGCCATCGGATTTATAAGCAGGGATATTGAAAATCAAAAGCGGGTATTTATCAATGGCTTAATTTACACGCTGGGGCGGGCTATTAGCTACACGCTGCTGGGGATAATCCTGTTTTTAGGTGCAAGCCAGATGAAAATATCGATGATATTTCAGGGCTGGGGCGAAAAATTACTGGGACCGGTGCTTATTCTTATCGGACTTTTTATGCTCGATGTGCTTAAAATTAAGATGCCGGGCACATCAGGTCTATCCAACAGAATTGGCCAGCAAATCAACAAAAGCTATTGGAGTGCCTTGTTGCTGGGAATGGTGTTTGCGCTGGCATTTTGCCCCTATAGTGGAGTTTTGTTTTTTGTAATGCTTATACCCATTACCATCACCAGCGTTAGCGGACTGTACCTGCCCATTATTTATGCCATTGGAACCGGACTGCCAGTTATCATTTTTGCCTGGCTGCTGGCTTTTGCCATTGGTAATGTAGCCCAATGGTACAATAAAATAAAAACCTTTGAACTCTGGTTTCGACGTATTATTTCTGTGCTATTCATAATTATTGGTATTTACTATGTCGTACAGATATATTTTTGAGTGAAAAAAGCATGTATAACAGTAAAAAAGCTTTTATGAAAGTTTTTTCACATACATGCTTGCTGATGCGAACTAACCTTTTTACATGCGAGCCCATCCGATCATATAATTTAAAGTTATTTGCGGATGAAAAATTGGCACAAAAATGATATTCAAAGACTACAGGTTGGGAGTGTCGGCAATATGGTCGGTAGCAATGCCGAAGCCAGGCAGTTGGGCATGTCGAAATTACCAATCAGCATGGAAAATATATACAGCTATTGTAGCCAATTGTCTAAGGAAGCACTGTGTTTAAAAAAATTTTCAAAGTCATTTCGTTTTTTTTCGAAATATCGAACAAAATATTTAAGAAGATGGAAACAAAGAAGGAAGTTAGAACATTGTTTTGGATGATTGTGGTTTTTGGGGTAGCTTTTTTCCTGCCCATTGAAAGCGCACGATTTAATACAGCTATAAGTGCCACTTTCGACCTGGTGAATTGGTATGCACGCGAACACGTAATACTGTGCTTGTTGCCTGCTTTTTTTATTGCTGGGGTAATTTCGGTATTTGTAAGTCAGGCATCTGTAATAAAATATTTTGGGGCAAACGCAAAGAAATGGATAGCCTATACGGTGGCCTCTGTGTCGGGGACTATACTGGCCGTTTGCAGCTGCACCATCCTGCCATTATTTTCAAGTATTCACAAGCGTGGAGCCGGGCTGGGTCCTGCCATTGCCTTCCTATATTCCGGTCCTGCTATTAATATTCTGGCCATTATACTAACTGCCCGGATATTGGGTCTGGAAATGGGGCTTGCCCGAACCATTGGTGCCGTGTCGTTTAGCGTTATCATTGGTTTAATCATGTCGTTTATTTATCGTAAGGAGGAAAGAATTAAAAAAGAGGAACAGATGAACATCACCTCAATACCAGAGAAACGTCCGATGTGGCAAACAGCTTTTCATTTTTTCACGCTGGTGTTAATACTAGTTTTTGCCAACTGGGGTAAACCTGCTGCAGGCGATAGCTCAAGCATCTGGTATTATATCTGGGCTACCAAATGGTATATCACTGGCTTTTTTTCGTTGTTGCTTGCCTATTCTTTAATCAGCATTTTAAAAATCAAATGGCAATGGGTAGTGACTGCAATACTGGTAACCGGTGCATCAGCATGGCTCTCTTCTATTTATATAGAAGACACAAAATTGGCCCCGCTGGTTCCCATGATTGTTGGTATAGCCTCGTTAAGCATTATTACGCTAAAAGATACAAATGACCCCGAAAACAGGGAATGGACGATGGCCAGCTGGGATTTTGCCAAGCAAATATTACCCCTGTTAGCCATTGGTGTAGTTACCGCCGGTTTCCTTCTTGGCTCGACCCACGATGGAAAATCTATTGCCGGCATTATTCCCAATGAATGGATACAAATGCTGGTAGGCGGCAATTCGTTGTTTTCGAATCTTTTTGCCTCGGTGGTGGGTGCATTCATGTACTTTGCAACACTTACCGAAGTGCCTATTGTGCAGGGTTTGCTTGCTTCGGGTATGGGCAAAGGTCCTGCTCTGGCATTACTGCTTGCAGGCCCCTCTTTATCACTGCCTAACATGCTGGTGATACGAGGGGTGTTGGGTACACAAAAAACTATAATATATGTCGCGCTTGTTGTGATAATGGCTACTATTACCGGGATGGTATTTGGAACGATGTAAATATTGCTACAGCAATGCTACTTAAAACACTAATAATATACGGATGAAAAAATTGGATATAATCTTAAAAGGAGGGCTAAAAAGCTGTTGTTCAACTTACTCGGCAGCTGATATGAAAAGATATACAAAATCCTGGTTCGACAACTTAACAGATGTTGAATATAATGTCATTGATATTGATTATGACGAATATGACACAGGCCCTTTAGCCGATTTGGCATATAAATATTTTGGTAATCAAATTTTTCCTCTTGTCTACCTCAATGGCCAGCTAATGAGCATAGGTATGTTTCCTAATCAAGACGAATGCTTGCAAATAATTGAGAATCCAACAGTCATAACCAAAGAGGATATTGAGGAGGCTGCTAAAAGGTATAACGAACTAAAAAACAGAAACTATGAGAAGTAAGTGTTTTGCAAAACATGTGATAGAATCTTTGAAGCTGAAGCCCAATAGAAGATTACTTCGACCCTACATTTGGTGCATGCACATCTTATAAGAGTATGAGCGGAAAAAGGCCAGATGATTAAAACATTCAAACAATAAAAAAAACATTCAAACAATAAAAATTATGGCATGGTTAGTTGACTACCCAAGAGAGCAGGTGAAGTGGTATCCAACCATTGATCTGAGTAAATGTGTCAGATGCGGCATGTGCATGAATTGCGGGAAACAGGTTTATACCTGGACACACAATGGACCCATAGTAGCCAATCCATACTCATGTGTTGTAGGATGTACAACCTGTGCAAATCTATGCAAGGGTGAGGCAATAAGTTTTCCTGATGTAAAAGAGTTAAGAGATCTTTATATGAAGGAGAACTTGTGGGCCAAAGTAACCAAACAACTCAAACAGGAAGGTAAATTAGAACCTAAGGACTAATTTGTTGTATTATTAAGTTTCTTTCCTAACATTTTTTTATATTTGATAAAAAAGGGAAGAAAGATGAACCAAAAATCCACAAGATTTCTTAAGGTTGGCGATGCACATTTCGGGAAAATAGAAACTAAAGTATATTTTACAGAGGCGCTTAACTCAACATACGATGCCGATAAGGATAGCTGGCTACTTAATGGAGGCATTGCCAACCCCTGGGTGTATAAAATTTTTCTGGGAAAGAATCGACAGATCTGGGAAAAATGACTAATCCAGGAAATTTAGGTATGCTTGTTAGCATTCATTTTGCAGAAAAAAGCATAGCTTTGCATGCCATTATTCTGAATGTTTAAAAAAATGCTTAAGTTATGCTGAATATAGTATTATTTGGACCTCCGGGTTGCGGCAAGGGCACGCAAAGTGAAAAGCTAATAGCTAAGTATGATTTGGTTCATCTTTCCACGGGCGATATTCTTAGAGCCGAGATTGCCAATCAAACCAAATTGGGCATGGAAGCCAAGCAATACATGGACAAGGGCGAGCTTGTACCCGACGAAGTGGTTATTGGTATGATAGCCTCGAAGATCGACGCCAATAGCCATGCTAAAGGATTCATTTTCGATGGTTTTCCGCGTACCACAGCGCAAGCCGAAGCGCTGGATCGCATGCTGTCCGAACGGAATATGAAAATCAAATGCATGCTTTCGCTCGAAGTGCCTAAGGAAGAGCTTATAAAGCGTTTACTCAACCGGGGCCTTACCAGCGGACGCACCGACGATCAGAATCCAGAAATCATCGAAAACCGCATTAAAGAGTATAACCAAAAAACAGCGCCGGTTATTGAGTATTACAGGGCTCAGGGAAAACACAAACCTATAAATGGAGTGGGTAGTATCGACGATATTTTTGCTGCTCTATGCCAGGCTATTGAAGCTGACTGATAGCCTGTTTTTTTAATAAATAGTGGGCATGAACGAAAATTTCGTTGATTACGTCAAGATTTTCATCCGATCGGGTAAGGGTGGAGCAGGTAGTGCCCATTTACGCAGGGAAAAATATGTACCCAAAGGCGGCCCCGATGGCGGCGATGGGGGACGTGGCGGGCATGTTATTGTGCGGGGTAATGAGCAGTTATGGACGCTGCTTCATTTAAAATATACCAAACATATCCATGCCCCCGATGGGGTGAATGGTAGTGGTGCCGAAAAAAAAGGTGCCGATGGCCAGGATGTTTATATTGAAGTACCCCTCGGTACGGTAGCCCGCCGGGCCGAAACCGGCGAAGTTCTCTTCGAAATCATGCACCACGGTCAGGAAGAAATTATTGCCCGAGGAGGTAGGGGGGGACTGGGTAATGTGCATTTTAAATCGCCTACCAACCAAACCCCTCGCTATGCTCAGCCCGGTGAGCCCGGCGAAGAAGGATGGTTCATCCTCGAACTTAAAATTCTGGCCGATGTTGGATTGGTAGGTTTCCCTAATGCGGGAAAATCTACACTACTATCGGTTATCTCGGCAGCTAAACCTAAAATTGCCGATTATCCTTTTACTACGCTGGTCCCCAACCTGGGTATGGTTAGCTATCGCGATTTTAAATCGTTTGTTGTGGCCGATATACCTGGTATTATTGAAGGAGCAGCCGAAGGACGAGGCCTGGGTTTACGATTCTTGCGCCATATCGAACGTAACGCTATGCTGCTTTTTCTGGTTCCCATCACCTCCGATAACATTGCTGCCGAATACGATATTTTGCTCAACGAACTTAAAAAGTACAATCCCGAATTATTATACAAAAAACGTATGCTGGCCGTTACCAAATGCGATCTGGTGGATGCCGGAACATTGCAGCAAAAAAAAGCAGAGCTTCCCCCTGTGCCAGCCGTTTTTATTTCGTCGGTAGCGCAGATGGGGCTCGACGAACTGAAGGATATGCTCTGGCACGAACTCAATAGTTAGCACTAAATCATAGCCTATGTTATCCTTTCTCAATCAAATTGATACTAATTTTTTTCTCTGGCTCAATCAGCTACACACCCCCTGGCTCGACCCTGTGATGTGGTTCTTGAGTCTGACCAAAGTATGGATACCCCTATACCTTATACTTGCCGGCTGGATAGTATATCGCTACCGAAAGGTGAGCTGGGTAATATTGTTGGCAGTAGGGATAAGCATTGTATTAAGCGATCGCATTTCCTCGGGGGTGATAAAGCCTGCCGTATGTCGTCTGCGCCCAAGCCACAAGCCAACCCTCCAGGATAAGGTTCATATCGTGAACAATTATCGGGGTGGAAAATATGGCTTTGTTTCCTCGCACGCCGCCAATACCTTTGCACTGGCCTTGTTTATGTCGCTGCTGATTAGACGACGCCGCTGGACCTTTCTATTTTTTCTTTGGGCTTTTCTGGTCTCTTACAGCCGAATCTATCTGGGGGTACATTATCCAGGCGATATCATTGGAGGCGCCATGGTAGGAATGGGATGCGCATACCTCGTATTTCTCGGCATGCAGTATCTTCCGCCTTCATTGCGTCCCCAAAGTTTTAAATTTACAGATTACGAAAAAACCAAATAAGTAATCCTCTAAGGAAGTGGTTCTACATGGATGCTTACCTCAATAGGCCCCACCCTACGTTTGATTTTTTCCTCTATATCGTCGCATAAATCGTGTACTTCCTTGAGCTGAAGAGAGGAAGGGAGTTCGATGTGCATTTCAGCAAAACGATATTGGCCAGCTTTACGGGTTTTTAAATCGTGATATCGTACCGGGTAATTTTTCAAAACATCCTCGATAGCTTCAACCTCATCGGTTTGGAGTGAAGAATCGAGTAACGGAGCGTAGGCTGCCTTAAGCAACACATACGATTCCTTGATGATCAATCCAGCCACTGCCATGGCTATTACGGGGTCAAGCCAGTTCCAGCCCGTTAGCCATATCAGCACCAGCGCCAGGCAGATTCCCAAAGAAGTATAAACATCGGTTTTTAAATGCAAAGCGTCGGCCTCAAGGGCAATAGAATCGGTAGCTTTGGCTACACGATAAAGGTGGCGCGAAACAAAAAAATTTACAAGGGCCGAAATACCCATTACAGCAATACTCAGTTCGAGCATTTGCATGTTGTAGTGGCCGCTCATTATCCTGTGAACTGCCTCATAGACTATCCATCCGGCTGCACCAAAAATGAGCAGCGCCTCTACAACCCCCGACACATTTTCAAACTTGCCATGTCCATAGGGATGCTCTTTGTCAGCAGGCGTATCGGCAATGCGTAACGAAAAAAACGCAATAAACGATGCCAGCAAATCTATCCCCGAATGTATGGCTTCCGATAAAATACTTACCGAACCACTTACCAATCCTGCCACAACTTTCAGCACAATCAATGCAAGATTTGAGAAAATCGACAACCGGGCGGCACGAACTTTCTGGCTCATAATTGTTTTACTTCGAGTTAAAATAATGATGCAAAGTTAATAAAATCATGTTATCCAACCGAACAAACTTTTTTAGCCGATTGTCTTGTCCCAAATTTATCCTGCTACCATGAATCTCCATATTCAAGGAATTATAATCAAAACATTGCTAACTTTACCCAAACGAAAAATCTATGTCCGATAAGTCGTCCATTCGCCAGCAGGTACTCTCGCGCAGAAAAATGTTTACAGCGGTAGAGCTTTGTCAAAAATCGTTTCAGATATGCCATCAGATTGAGCAGCACGAGCGTTTTGCCGGGAGCCAGTGTGTGATGCTGTTTTATCCCTTACCTGGTGAGGTGGATGTTACTACTTTACTGGATGCCTACTATTTGAAAAAAGTGTTGCTACTGCCTGTGGTAATGGGTAGGGACATAGTTCTTAAACAGTACAGAGGGCAGTATAATTTGGTAAAGGGAACGTTTGGTATTTATGAACCGACCGGTGAAATATGGCGTGATGATATGCAGCCCGAACTGATTATTGTTCCAGGGCTTGCCTTCGACCGTCAGGGGCATCGGCTGGGACGTGGAAAGGGGTTCTACGACCGTTTTTTATCGCAACAAAATGGTTACAAGATTGGGGTATGTTACCATTATCAGATTTTTCCAACTATTCCTGTCGAAGCACACGACATGGCTGTCGATGAGGTTATTTTTGCGTAGCTAATTGAAGTAAATCGGTAAAATAGGCCCTCTCCGAATCAAAATTCAGGTAAGGATGCTCTTTTTTGAGTTCGTCGATACGTTGCAGCATGGTAGAAGCAAAATTTCGCAACGAGGGATGCCCCGGAAATTCGATTTTATGGGCCATAGCCGAACGTATTTCCTGTAAAGCTCTGTTCAAATGTAAGGTATATTCGGTAAAATAGGCCGCAGCAAATTTTTCAAAAATGTAATCGACCGCAGCATCCGAGGGGTGCACGGCATCGTTGGCATAAAATCGATAATCCCGTAACTCGTCGAGCATAATCTCATAGGCGGGGAAATATGTGGCCCATCCCTCCTGACAAAGACGATGTACAGCCAGTATCAGCGTTGCCTTGCTCAAATTATTGCCCGCTGCCGTATCTTTCAGGTGCCGCACCGGACTTACTGTAAAGACTATCTGCAACTCGGGGTTCATCTTTTTTAAGGTCAGAAGCAATTTTCGATAATCCGCTGTAATTTCTTCGGGGGTAAGCAACCGACGATCAAATGCTGCAGCAGGTATCTTATGACAATTGGCTACTACCTGCCCCGTTTTTTTATAAATATACACCCACGCTGTGCCAAATGTGATGAACAAAAATTTTGCCCTGCGCAGAAAAGTCGAAGAAAAGTCGAACCTTTCGTTTATCCTGTTTAGCGTAACATCGGCATCCAACGACGAAAATCGTGAATGATGCAAAAACGAATGCCATATGTAGTTTTGTTCAAAGAGTTCATCTTTTACGAATTTTTGTCCGTTAATTAGTCGTTCCAGGCATACTTTGATGGAGGCAGGGTTAAATAATATGCCAAAGGGGTTTAAATCGACGTTGAATTTTAGCTCTACCAGTTTTTCCCCTATCGATTCGCTAAAACACGATCCCACCATCATCAACGGTTGGGTATGCTCAATTTTATGGGCAGAGGGGATAATATCAACAGGGGTACTCCAGACCATGGCCTTAAAGCTGAAGAGAGAATGTTTTTTGGATCCAGCTCAACATATACCCTAATACTTCAACATCGTATGTTTCGGTCAGGTAATGGTCTTTGCCTGGCCAGCTTTTAAAGGTAGTATAAAAACCCGTATTACGTGCGAACACCACCGATGATCTGTGCAGGGCAATGCTATCGTTGGTCCCATGCATTACAAGCGTGGGTATATTAATCTTATATCCTCTGGTAATCATTTTCTTCCCAATTTTCTTAAGCTCGTACAATAACCTAACATGCATCAATGGTATCGTATAATTTTTATTTTTATAGGTATCGGGTACAGTTATAGTCAGATATCGTGCCACATCGACCGGTAAAAAAGGAAATATATGGGACAACATACGGATTTTTAGCCACCTCGAGGCTGATATTTTAGTGGTCGGCTTGAACAAAGGGGCACTTAATATTAGGGCATCAGCATCTTTTTTGTTCAACAGGTAATGCTGCATGGCAAGTAAAGCTCCCATTTGATGCCCCATAAGAATTTTTTTACTGTTTGCTGCAATTATGTTACTTTCCCTTAGCAGAGCCTCCACATCAGGGTCGAAGTCAAGCAAATGTCTGACTCTCGATGCTTTACCTGCCGAATGTCCATGCCCCCGTAAATCAATGGTAGTTACACTTATTCCTTCCTGTACAAAATGTCGGGCCAGTAAGTCGTACCAGCTTCCATCCATTCCCCAGCCATGCACAATACACAGGCATATATTCGATTTCTCCGCTTCCCAGTACCGGAAATGCAGACCAATTCCATCGTCCGATGCTATCGTGTATTCCCCCTTTTGCATGATAATCAAGGCATATGGCTGTAAAGCCGTTAGCAAAGTTAAGCCGAAAAGTATGAGATTATTTGCTAAAAAATATTAAGATTGTACTAAAAAGTTCTTTTTCTTTGGTAAATACGAAATTCATAGCGCAGTCCCTCAGGGTGTTCCTCAAGCTGAGAATATACTTCCGTAAGCTGCCAGTCCTGTTCATCAATAGGTGGAAAAAAGGTGTCGGCCTGAAAATCCTTGTCAATTAAAGTAATGAATAGCTTATCTACCAGAGGGAAAAATTGCTGGTACACCGATGCCCCGCCAATGACGAAATTTAGCTTATCGACGTCGGCGAGCCAGATGGCTTCGTCAAGCGAATGGACAATTTCAACGCCCTGATATTGGAAATTGGAGCTATGCGTAATAACCATATTTCTGCGTTCGGGAAGTGGCCGGCGTGGTAAAGACAAAAAAGTGTTTTTTCCCATGATTACGGTGTGCCCCACCGTATGCTTTTTAAACCACCTGAAATCCTCGGGGATATGCCAGGGTAAGGAACCATTCAGGCCAATGGCATAATTTCGGGCCATAGCCGCAATGATTGCAAAAGATTTTTCGTGCTGAATGGCCGTCATGTGTACATGAGCATTTTGGGAAGAATGAATATTACATCAGATAATTGCCAAAATTTCACTCCCTGAATAGGACGAAGAAGCCCTTTACCCTAACAGGCGTACCTGTTGCCGATTCAATGTAATAGTAATAGGTACCAGCAGGTGCAGGTTGCCCCGACGTTTCTATGATACCGTCCCACATGATCGATTGCGATACGGAATGAAATATTCGCTGTCCCCGTCCATTAAAAATTTCAAGTCTAAAGATATCTTTCCCGTTAGTTTGCACAAAAAAGTAGTCGTTGCGACCATCGCCATTGGGGGTAAAAAACTTAGGCACTACCAAGGTGGGTGAAATAAGATAAGTAGTATCAAACTGGGCTGTACAGCCGTACCAATCGCTTACGGTGAGCTGTAAGGTACGGTTTCCTATCTGACTTCGGGAGAAAACATGCACCAGGGTATCCCTTCGAAACTTTGTGCTTTCAATAGTTTCAATGGCATTGGCATTGGCATGTACCCTTATTATCTGGTTGGCAGTAATATCTCGCCAGATGTAACGGTACACAATAGTGTCGCTGGGAGCTTTGCCCGAACGGAAGGTGTACAAAAGGGTATCGAGCGGATGATTGACCATTTGAAACCATGCATTGGGCAAGGGACGGATTCGGATGGTATCCCTATGACTGGCTGTTTTACCCTCAATATTCTTGTGACGCATGGTAAGAGTTACGACTATCAGGGTGTCCTTATAGGGACTGGTAAATACGTGCGTTACACTGGCTGTGTCGCGACGGGTATTACTTGCAAAGCTCCAGTAAAAATCGTATTCGTCAATGGACTCCTCCACATCGGGTAGCGATTTGTTGTAAAAGGTTACACGCAAGCTCCCACAGCCCATGGTAGTATCCATTACAAAATTGGCCGTTTGCCCCAGGACACGAGCATACAAAAAACTTTCCAAAAACAGCAAAACAATGATATATCCCGATAATCGTACCATAGTTTCCATTATGTGCCAAATTTATGAAATAAAATTACAAATTTCCGCTATTCTCCTAAAAATTATCCCAGCTGTCATGAATTAGCAAATTCAACCAGGCAAATCCCAGGTAGGCAAATATTTTTTAAGTTAGAAAACCAGCTTTGATAAATTTATCCCAATAACTTTCATTAGGGTTCTATGAAGAGCACCAAAATGTTTGTAACCATACCCATAGGGATAATAGGGAATAATACCCATTTAGAAAATTTTTTGAAGATGTAATCAATCCTTATGGTTAAATGAGGCTGTCGAAGTGGTCCCTTGTGAAAGACTCAATTACCGTCCCAAAATGATTGTATTTTGAAGGAATACTGTTCGAGTTTGTATAATTTCATTCACCGTTTGGAATTGAAAAACAGGCATTTTGATGCCTATCGGCCAACGCTTTGGAAAGATTTGATGGTATACATGGGTATGATAAAACAATATGTTGCTGCTGGTTGTTTTATATTAAAAAAAAATAAGGTATGGGATACACATTAGGTCTTGGAGAAAAAGCGCCCTATTTTAAATTAAAGGGTACCGATGGTAAGGAGTATTCACTCGATGATTTTAAATCGAAATATCTGGTGATATTTTTTACCTGTAATCACTGTCCCTATGTATTAGGGTCGGATGAGGTAACGCGGAAGACAGCGGAGAAGTTTATTCCGCAGGGGGTAACCTTTGTGGGAATCAACTCCAACAGTGCCAACACCTATCCGGAAGACAGCTATGAGAACATGGTTAAGCGGATGGAGCAATATAAGTTTCCCTGGTATTATCTTCATGATGCAACGCAGGATATTGCGCGTGCCTATGGGGCATTACGCACACCGCATTTTTATGTGTTTAACGAAGAGCGGCGGTTGGTATACACCGGCAGGGGAGTTGATAGCCCACGTGATATATCGAAAATGACGGTAAACGATCTGGAAAATGCGCTTACGGATCTGGTAGAAGGGCGTCCTATCCGGGTGCCTATCACCAATCCTATTGGCTGTAACATTAAATGGGAAGGCAAAGATCCTAAATGGATGCCAGCCGAAGCCTGCGATCTGGTTTAGAAGCACAGTAAAAATGCTTAGCTTATTAAGCCGGTTCTGCTGTGCATGGAAATATTAAAAACTTATGCGCAGGAGGTTGTTTTAATCTACAGAGTGCGGCGAGAAACAAGCTAAGCATTTATTACATCATTGAGCCAATAAAGCTTTCTGGCTAATGTAGTGAAAATGCCGTCCGAAGCGTTCAAAAGCTGCTTTTTCCAGGGCTTCCTGATGCAGGGGATGCGCAATGCTGATGAGCAGTCGTGCGCGTTCCTGCAGACTTTTTCCATAGAGGTTTACAGCGCCATACTCAGTAACCACCCAGTGTACGTGGGCACGCGTACTTACCACGCCTGAACCCGGAATAAGTGTGGGGCAAATTTTACTCACCCCTTTTGGGGTGATACTGGGCATGGCAATAATAGCTTTTCCCCCCTGTGAGCGGGAAGCTCCGTAAATAAAGTCAACCTGGCCGCCCACCCCCGAGTAATGCTTCGTTCCCAGCGAGTCGGCTCCTACCTGACCCGTAAGGTCAATTTGTAAAGCCGAATTAATAGCTGTGACCTTGGGATTTCTGGCTATGACAAACGGGTCGTTGGTGTATCCCACATCCATCATTAATACCTGGGGGTTATTGTGAATAAAGTCATAAACTTTCTGCGACCCCATCAAAAAGGTGGCCACCAGCTTACCCCGGTCGGTAACCTTATTGGCACCGTTGATTACTCCTTTCTCGACAAGTGGTAGGACTCCATCGGCAAACATTTCGGTGTGAATACCTAGGTTTTTGTGGTTACCCAGCTGGGCCAGTACAGCATTGGGGATAGCCCCGATGCCCAATTGCAAGCAGGCTCCATCCTCAATTAACTCGGCACAATGTTTCCCAATAGCTGTTTCTATCTCATCGGGTACGTTAAAATGAGCTGGCTCAAGGGGAGTATCATCCTCCACAAAAATATCTATCATTTCCATGGATATGAGTGCATCGCCAAAGGCACGGGGAACGTTAGGATTAACAACAGCTATAACAGTTTTTGCTACTTCCACAGCTGCCAGCGTAGCATCCACCGAAGTGCCCATCGATACATACCCATGTTCATCGGGTGGGCTCACCTGTATCATGGCTACATCGCAGGGTAGATAGCCATCCCGATACAGACGCTGCGTTTCACTCAGAAATACCGGAATATAATCGGCATATCCACTTTGTACAGCACAACGAACATTGCCCCCCACAAAAAAGGCATCGTGCTGAAATATACCTTCAAAATCAGCTTCAGCGTAGGGTGCTGGCCCCTCGGTATGCAGGTGATGTATGTGTACATCACAAAATTCTCTACGCCGACCCCTTTCAACCAGCGCCTTTATCAGGCATTGGGGTGCCGATGCTACACTGCTAAAATGAATATGATCCCCCGATTTGACTACTTTTACAGCCTCCTCGGGACTAACGGCTTTATAAGACTTAACGATCATGGCTTAAAATTTTGAAGCGCCAAAATTATAAAATATTCAATTCCAACACGCTTCTTATTGTTATTTTTTTTCACTAAAAATTTAATTATCTTATATTCAATACATTATAATAATTTTCTACTTGATAAATATGTATAAATATGTATAATTATGCAAATAAAATAAATAATTTTACATAATGCGAGCATCAAACGTTGGTACTCAAAACCCCTTTTCCCCTTTTTTGTATTCCAGGAATGGTTTGTTGCGGAATCTGTTTTAGAAAAAAAATTATCGGCCCAAAAAGATTTATAAAGAATTATTGTCTAAAACAGGGATAATTCAATCGATTACATTCGACGCATATACCCTACTATTGGAATTAACAGGATATTTTATGAATCTTCGAGTATCATTGAGAATTTTAGGATGGATAGTTTTGAGCACATGGGGGCATAAGGGGTATTACGGACATAACTATGTGATTCTCTATCACCTCAACCCAGAGTATGCCGCCCTGTATAAGTTTTCGGGTAATACCTCCTTGAATATCAAGGAACCAACTTCAAACATAGTCAATGCGCTTGGTATTTTTACGGGAATCAATGCCGATACGCTTAACATATATGTGTATTGAATCTGAATAATTTGAAATAACTTGCAAAAAAAAGAAGTGCATGGACGACGATCTGATACTGGTTAAGCGACTTCAGGAGGGTGACGAGAAAGCCTTTGCCTGGCTGGTGGAACAGTATAGTAACATGGTGTTGAGGGTGGCCTATGGCTTTCTGCAGGACTATCAGGAAGCTGAGGATTTGATGCAGGAGGTTTTTGTGTCTGTTTTCGAAAATATAGCCCACTTTCGCAAGGAATCGAATCTGAAAACCTGGATTTACCGAATAGCTATTAATAAGTCGCTTAATCAACAACGCAAGCTAAAATGGAAGGGCTGGGTAAGCCGTCTGGAAGATTATTTGCTTTGGCAGAGCAAGGCCACTGAAAATGCTACCCCGCAAACTCTCTTGATGCAAAAAGAGCAGGCCGAAGCTATCGAACAGGCTTTGAAAAAACTTCCTGCCAACCAGCGAACCGCTTTTATCCTTCACAAATACGATGATGTGCCTCATGCCGAAATTGCAAAAATCATGAACCTATCAATCCCTGCTGTCGAATCGCTTATTCACAGGGCTAAACTCAACCTGCAAAAGTGGCTCGCCAATATGCTACCCGCTGAAAATAACCTAAAAAAAAATTGAACTTTCTACCAAAAGAATTTAAGGCCATAGGTGTCTAAATATTTGAAAAACAAGCCATGAAGATGAAAAAATGTACCAAAAAATATTCCTACTTCGACTATCTGGAGGGTGCGCTTAAGCCTTCGGAACGCGAAGCTTTTGAAAAGCATCTGGCTGGATGTGTCCAATGTCAGGAAAATTTGTTTCGGATTCAAGAATTTTTGGCCAAAATCGAAGAGGATAAAACCTTTACTGCCTCGCCCTACACATACACACGAATCATGGGCAGAATTGAACAAAACCGTCTGTCGGAAGCACGATTTCGAAAATGGCAACCGGCTATCATTGGAATCGTGAGCGTAGTGGCAGTCATGGTTGGAATGTTGCTGGGTAACTACTTCTTCAAAAATACTGCGCAGTATGCTTCTTATCTTAACCTGAATGAAACACGTCAGGAAATTATTGAACTTTCTTTATTGAACAACAATTAAACTGTATGCTATGGACAAACTATTAGTTAAAAATCGCATTCTGCTTATATTAGTTATCGTACTGGTATTGATCAATGTAGCTACTATTGTTACTATAGTCTGGCAAACTAAAAAACTTAGCCGTTTCGACCGGCCACCTTTTATGGGTAAGCTATATGGGCACAGAAACTTTCAGGAGTATGTCATCAAAGAGCTTCATCTCGATTCTTTGCAGGCAAAGGCATATATGGCTGCCGACAGCCTATTCAGAGCTAATAGCAAAGCAATATTCATGGATATGCAGCAACTACGAAAACAGATGGTGGAGGAAATTCTGAAGGCCAATCCCGACACCGTTCGTCTGAGTGAGCTCTCCAAACAGCTTGCCGTTGAACATATTCGTCTTAAGGATAATACGTTTGAATTTCTTCTCAAGCTGAAAAAAATCTGTAACCCGGATCAGCAGGCTATGCTTAATGAGCACATTCGAAGAATGCTTGAATTTGAGGGTATTGCCCCATTTGGTAAGGGTAATCGACGTTGGAAACAACATCAGGATAACAAACCTGACTTCCCTCAACGACCCGACGGGGAACCGGCACCCCATAATATACCCCCGGCCGAGTAACCTGGAAGTCATTATGTTATGCATAAAGTTCCACAGTAAGCAAATTATTATGGAGATAACTAATAAAAATTAAAACGATGACAACAAAAACATTGATGAAGGCATTGACCCTGGCTATTGCGCTGGTAAGCTTCACCCTGGTGCAAGCGCAGGGTCATCGTTCGCAAAAGCCTACTCCCGAGGAATGGGCACGCTGGCAAACCGAATGGATGAAAAAGGAATTATCGCTCGATTCAACCCTCGTCCCCAGGGTGTATGCTATCAACCTTAAGTACGCCAATAAAATGGAAGAAATAATGCAAACCGATACTTCCAGATTCGAAAGGCGGCAGGATGTTAAAAATTTGATGGATGCAAAAGAAAATGAGCTGAAAAAAGTGCTCACGGACGAACAGTTTAAGCGATATCTGCAGAAAAGGAATGAAATGCGACAGCATGTCCGTGATCATAGAATGCAACGGCCATAACCGTTGATCGTAACCCAAATAAAAGAAGCAGCAGTATTACTATTTTTTTCTCAATGTCTTAGCCCATTGCTTTTCTTGTGGCAGATTCATCTGGGCAAGTAATTTTTCCAATAAATCTACATCCTCGTCGAGCATAAACGAATGATTCTGCTGCTTCCATTTATAGTAAAGCTGCTTTGCTCTTTGTATATCATTATCCAGAAGGGCCTTTTGAATATGCACCAGTTCAACGTAATCGTACACCATATCGAATGTTTTTCCTGCCGGGATGTTAACGAATTCGGGATAATTGACGGCTCGGCGAAATTTTCTGGCTCTTTCGACCAATACCGGTGGGGAGGCATGGCCTTTTTCATCAATGTGGGTCAAAAATAGGTCGGTATAAATGCTCAAGCCTTTTGAAACAAAGGTAAGCCACTTGCCATTAGGCGACCAGGCATGCCAGGAGTTCATCAATTTCAGGTTACATTCGAGCGGCCGGGCTTTCCCACCTTCGAGTGGTACTATATAAAGGCGGCTATCGGGCTGGAGCAGCATAAAGCTTTCGGCCTTACAAAATACCAGCCATTTTCCATCGGGCGATACTGCCGGAAAATAATTGCTCATCCCATTTTCCGAGGCTCCTTTGATGGGTTTTGCAACACCACCTTTTCCGTCATTGAATGGTACGATACAGATATCATATTTTATCTTGCGTTTTCGCTGTACAAATTCATCTATCAGCATTTCGTCGGTAATATTTATCTGTAGTGTGTCGTTATCTGCATAAGGCAATGCTTTTGCTCTGCAGAAAACAATATATTTACCATCGGGGGTCCAGGTGGCATTGGATTGCACGTATTCGGGTAAATTGGCTCCGGGTAATTCTTTCAGCACTTTCGTCTGCCGGTCATATACCGCTAATCGTCCATTTACCGGAAAAAACAGCTGAGAAAAAGCCACATGTTGGGGTTCAAACGGAAAATTATTACTGATTACCCTGTCTTTCACCGTAGTTACGATATATCGTCCGTCGGGCGAGAGCTTCGAAAACATACCAAAGGTTCGTCGTTGCTCAATTCGTGTCCACGAATGGTAATTGTTTTTGTCGAAGACAATTGTATCGGTAATTGGTGCAATAAAATATCCTCCCTTATCGCGCAGGCCAGCGTCGAGGTCAAGGCCGATCAACTCGCCCCCAGCGGTAAAAGAATGACAGTTGCCACACACCGGAAAACTCTTCATGGCCACATGGGGGGGACCTTCATGACCGATGTCAATGAGCACGTAATTCATCGAATCCAGAATTTTCTCAGCCAACACAAAGGGCAGGGGTAACTGCCGAAATAAAATAGGGGCCCCTACCGAGTCGCTACTAAAGGTAAAACTAAGCGAACGACGGCCCAAACTCCCGGGTTTTGATAGCTGAAATTCAATGCGGTCGTTTTTGGCTAACTGCTTTATACGATCCCAAAGAATAGACCCTGGCTGCCACTTCTCGTCACGTATCAGCGTATCGGCCATTACCAGATCCCCTGCCTGCAGGCGTATTCTCCATTCGCCTGCATACGTACCCTTGTATTGCCAGAAAAAGGTAGGCGCTGGAAATTCCGGAGGAAATACCGTTTTATCGAAAGGATATATTATAACAATCCTGCGTGAGACCATTTGAACCGCAAAAAAATATAGCAATACCCCCAACAGTACTGCTGAAATTATGTAGCTTCCCGCTTTTTTCATGTTTTTGGCTCTTTGGGTATGTTTACAAACTATTGTAAAAATAGTTCTAAAAAAATAAGACAGCGTAAATAAAATTTGCAATTTAGGAAGATTTTTGTGCCAATCTTTTATACGGCCTTTTTATAGAAAAAAAATTCGGTTAATTTTAGCTTAAAAATCTGGATATCCATTTAAAATTGATATGAAACGAGGCTGGTTTGCTGTGATGCTGGTATTTTTGACTGTTTCCTGCGGGTACCGTGATGCGCAGCGGCATTTGAAGGAGATGAAAGCAAATCATATTGCATCATCAGGCATCAAGATATTGTATCCTTTCAATGGCACCATTTTTCCCCCCGAATTTTATCCCCCTACTTTTTCCTGGGCCGATACAGGTCGTCAATCAGTCAAACAGTGGTTTGTTTTTATTCATGATACAAGCGTAACTAAAATTTATATCAGGGACAGGGTGAACAGCGCTACCTGGCGTCCCGATTCCATGAAGTGGGAAAAGATTAAAAGAGATAATCCTTCGAAACACTTTGTATTTACGGTAATGAGCTATTCGCCTGTTACTAAGCGCTATGCAACGGGACAAATACAGTTTTCTTTTTCAAGCGATTCTGTGGGTGCCGATATATTTTTCCGGGCCGTAACCATTCCCTTCAGCTTTGCGGTAAAAAATGTACACACCATCGAGTGGTATATGGGTAGCGTCAGGGGAGGGCGTCCCCGGCTCATGTTGAAGGATTTGCCCGTGTGCGGTAACTGTCACTCTTTCCCTGCCGGAGGTAAGCCTATTCTGGCCATGGATGTCGACTATGGCAACGACAAGGGTTCTTATACTATTGCCGAAATCGACGATACCTGTCGCATGCGGCCCGATAATATTATCACCTGGAGCGACTTCAAGCGGGAAGAACACGAGCCAACTTTTGGCTTGCTTTCGCAAATTTCACCCGATGGTAACTATGTGCTTTCCACCGTTAAAGACCTGTCGGTGTTTGTGGCTATAGACGATAATCTGGCCTATTCACAGTTATTCTTCCCTATAAAAGGAATCATTGGGGTTTACGATCGAAAAAATCGTAGCTTTTTTGCGCTCAAGGGGGCTGATGATCCCAAATACGTTCAGAGTAATCCTTCGTGGTCGCCCGATGGCAAGGAAATTATCTTTGCCCGTACTACGGCTTATATCAACGAAAAAGTACGGCAGTCGGGACGTGCTCTGCTCTCGGCAAGAGATGTGAAGGAATTTACCTCGCGGCACAAAGAGTTTAAGTATGACCTCTACCGGATTAAATTTAACGAGGGCAGAGGAGGGGTACCCGAACCCATACCCGGAGCCTCTGCTAACGGGAAAAGTAACTATTTTGCCAAATATTCGCCGGATGGAAAATGGGTTGTGTTCTGTCAGGCAGAAAATTTTATGCTTCTGCAACCCGATGCGCAGCTGTATATTATGCCGGCAAGCGGAGGAAAGCCTCGCAGGATGAATTGCAACCTACCCTCGATGAACTCGTGGCATAGCTGGTCGCCTAACAGCCGCTGGCTGGTGTTTTCGTCGAAATATAAGGGTATTTATACCCAGCTTTACCTTACCCATATTGACGAAAACGGTAACGATTCGCCCCCTGTCTTGCTCGAGAATCTACTTTTTGAGAAAAGAGCCGCCAACATCCCCGAGTTCTATCCAGGCAAAGCGGAGCATTTTAAGGCTATTAAGAATGAATTTTCCCGTACGGCACCCTATTTTGTTCAGCTCTCGGCCGACAACATGGTAAATGGTTTTTATCGTCGTGCATGGAACAATCTGGAGGAAGCTATACGCATCGACAGTAACTATCTCGAGGCCTATTTTCAGCGTATCCTGCTCAATGCCACACTCAGGCAAACTAACTCTCTGACCGACCGTAACGACAAACACAAGGCTCACGTGCTCGTAGATAAATTGCTTGCCCAGCACCCCGATAACGATGAGCTTCTGTTAATCAAAGCTACCTTACTCTCGAGTCAGGGGCAAACCAAGGAAGCTTTGCAGCTAACCAATCATATCCTGCAAATCAATCCCCGAAGCTATAAAACCTACGAACTGATTGCTTCGATTTATCGCAAAACAGGTCAGTTTCAACGGGTTTTACCCATTTACGATAAAATGATACAGCTGGTACCGCACAACGCCACTCAAATAGATCAATACCGAATTGATGCTTTAGTAGAATTGGGAAGGTACAATGAAGCTCTAATGCTATTAAACCGGCATGTTGAAAAAAATCCGTACCTATATGATTTGCGTGCCAAAAGGGTGGCCATAGCACTTCGGAAAAATGACAGAGCCCAGGCCCATAAAGACCTTGTGGCGCTGCAGGCCGATAATGCCGACGATGAGACTACGTATGAGCTTTTGGCACAGTACTATGCAGGCGAACCTGCCCAATCGGAAGCATACCTACAAAAAGCTATTACATTAATTAATAAAAAGCTGGAAAGCAGCCCCGAGGACGTTACCCTGCTCCTGAAAAAAGCAAGTTTACTCTTGGCCCTGCGTAACTGGCGACAGGCCGATGAAACACTCAACCGCATTCTTGAGCTATTCCCATACAATTATGAGGCATTGAAACAGAAAGCGAAAATCAAACTCCTGCAAAAACAATGGTCGGATGCAATTAGCCTTTACAACCAGCTTGAAAAATACTATCTGCCTGAGGAGGAGTTTTTCAATAACCGGGCTATTGCTCGAATCAATCTGGGCATGACCAATGAGGCACTATCCGATTTTGAACGTACGCTGCAGCTCAACCCAAACAATGAAGATGCGCTTAAAAATAAAGCAAAACTTTTGCAGATGATGGGAAAACGATAGTATTTTCGCAACGATTCATTCTCTTTCGTCCGTGCATAACCCTTGGAAGATGAAGGTTGTTAATAATGAAAATTCATGTGCAATTATCGTCAAACTATCATTCCCACATCCAAAGATGAAGTCGAAAAACGGGGCTGGGATTATCTCGATGTAATCCTTTTTTCGGGCGATGCTTACGTTGACCATCCTTCCTTTGGGGTTGCGGTAATAGCCCGCTTGCTTGAAAAATATGGACTTAGGGTGGCAATAGTGCCCCAGCCCAACTGGCGCGACGATTTAAGGGATTTTAAAAAATTAGGACGCCCGCGTTTATTTTTTGGCGTTACTTCGGGCAATATGGATTCAATGGTAAACCATTATACCGCAAACAAAAGACTGAGAAGTGACGACGCCTACACCCCCGGCGGTAAAGCCGGATTTCGTCCCGACTATGCTGTGATTGTATACTGCAAAATACTTAAACAGCTTTATCCCGATGTGCCTATCGTAATTGGGGGTATTGAGGCATCTTTAAGGCGTTTCGCTCATTACAACTATTGGTCGGACTCGCTTAAACCCTCCATTCTCATCGAAAGCCAGGCCGATATGCTCATTTATGGCATGGCCGAAAAACCTCTCAAAGAGCTAATCAAATATCTTAACCAGGGAGTCGAGTTTAAAAGTATTAAGTCGCTGGAACAAACCGCGGTATTCGTTCAAAAATCGTCGGATATACCTGCCAGTTCTTATAAAACCATTTACCTGAATAGTTATGATGATTGTTTGAATAGTAAGAAAGCCTTTGCTGATAATTTCTGCACCATTGAGGAAGAATCCAATAAAATGCTTGCTGCGAGGTTGATTGAACCCTACCCGCATGGTTTTGTGGTAGTAAATCCGCCTTTTACACAGCTAAACCAGGACGAAATTGACGAGCCCTACGAGCTACCTTACACACGACAGCCCCATCCCCGATATATCAAAAAAGGACCCATTCCTGCCTTTGAAATGATTAAAAATTCGGTAAATATTCATCGGGGATGCTTTGGGGGGTGTAGTTTCTGTACTATATCCATGCATCAAGGTAAGTTTATCCAAAGTCGTTCCGAAACATCGATATTAAAAGAAATCGATATCATCGTCAAATCGAAAAACTTCAATGGTACCCTTACCGATCTGGGAGGTCCCTCGGCCAATATGTATTGCATGCAGGGGAAAAACCTCGAACTTTGCAAAAAATGCAAACGACCATCCTGTATCTTTCCTACCATATGTAAAAATCTGAATACCGATCATCGGGCATTGACCATGCTATATGAGAAGGTTCGCAATAAACAGGGAATAAAACATGTGTACATAGGCAGCGGTATAAGGTACGACCTATTATTCAATGACAACAATGACCCAAATGCAGTAAATGAACGGCTTAGCTATTTGACTAACCTGGTGAAATATCACATTTCGGGACGGCTCAAGATTGCTCCCGAACATTCGTCGACCGAAGTGCTTAAGCTGATGCGAAAACCCTCCTTTGCATTGTTTAAGCAATTTGTAAATGAATTTAACAAGATTTGCAAGGCTCAATCTAAACCCTATTACATTGTACCATACTTCATCTCCAGTCATCCTGGCTGTAGCCTGGATGACATGGCCCATCTAGCGTATGAAATGAAAATGATGAATCTCAAGGTTGAACAGGTGCAGGATTTTACCCCCACCCCCATGACTTTATCATCCTGTATTTTTTATACCGGATTTGACCCTTATACGGGGAAAAAAGTCTACGTCCCACGTACCCTAGATGAGAAAAAACTACAGCAGAAGTTTTTCTTCTGGTACAAAACTGAGGTTAAAGACGAATTGCGTCAGGCCCTCAGCAAAATTGGCAGGGAAAATTTGTGGTATAAAATCTATAGTAAATAGGATTCCAAGCTATTTAGGTGTATTATTAAGTTTCTTTCCTAACATTTTTTACATATTTGATAAATTTTAAAAAGGAAAGAAAAATGAACCAAAAATCAGAACAAAAAGTAATTCAACACAAGATGTCGGTGTTAGAATTAGCTCAAGCACTAGGAAATATTTCGGAGGCTTGTAAAAGAAGTGGAGTTAGTCGCACTCAATTTTATGAGTGGAAAAGGCGATTTCAGACCCATGGTATTGAAGGACTAAAAGACTTACCTCCCATACCCAAAAACCATCCCTTTACTACGCCTAAGGATACTGTAAATCGGATTAAAGAACTTGCATTAAGTTATCCTTCGAAAGGTTGTAAGTATATAGAACATTTGCTGATGACGGAGGGCAAGAAGGTGAGTTCGGTAACCATTCAAAAACATTTGGACGAAATGGGTTTGGGTAAGCGTTACGATCGCTGGTTAGCCCTCGAGCAACTTGCCGCCGAGAGCCCTCAAAAGCTCTCG